>CADECY010000221.1:1943-9858 GCA_902825945.1 uncultured Acidobacteriota bacterium | reverse complement strand
CTGAATCGGATTGACGAAGATCGTGACCACGACGAAGTCCGACGCCGCGCGAGCCCGCTCGATCAATACGCCGTGTCCGGCGTGAAGCGCGCCCATCGTGGGCACACAACCGATGACGTCGCGTGTCGTCCGCGCGAGCCGTACCGCCGAGCGCAATCCACCGATCGTCTCGATGACCGTCATGACTGGATGGAGTGTTCGGGTCCGGGAAACGAACCGCCGCGGACTTCGTCCACATAGGCGCGCGCCGCCTCGCTCATGGCCGCGCCCAGTCGTCCAAAACGCTTGACGAACTTCGGCTGGAAGTCCTGGTAGAGACCGAAAGCGTCGTAGCTGACGAGCACCTGACCATCGCAATGGGGACCGGCGCCGATCCCGATCGTGGGCACCGCGAGCTCCGCGGTTACGCGCCGCGCTAGATCCGCGGGAACGCACTCGAGCACGATCGCGAACACGCCGGCATCCTGGAGTGCGCGCGCGTCAGCGAGCAATGCTTCGGCCTCGCCGGGCGTCTTTCCCACCGCGCGATATCCGCCGAGCACATGTACATGCTGCGGCATCAAGCCAACGTGGCCCATTACCGGGATTCCGGCATCGGCCATCGCCCGCACGATGGGCGCCGACGAAGCGCCGCCTTCCAGCTTCACCGCGCCGGCCCGCCCCTCCTGCATCAATCGCCCGGCATTCCGGACCGCCTCGCTCGTGCCGGTGTGATAGGTGAGGAACGGCAGATCGGCCACCACCAATGCGCGCGCGGTTCCGCGAGCCACGGCACGCGAATGGTGGACCATCATGTCGAGCGTGACGCCCACCGTGGTGTCTTCGCCCATCACGACCATTCCCAATGAATCGCCCACCAGTAGAACGTCCACGCCCGCGCCATCCATGATGCGGGCCATCGTGGCGTCATAGGCGGTGAGCATCGTGATCTTGTGCCCGGCGCGCTTCATGGCAGCCAAATCGGTCACGCGAACGCGGGTGTGCGGATTGGCCATGAACTACGCCGCCACGAGTCCAGCGCGTACCAGCAGTGCCTGCGAATCCGGATCGCGTCCCACGAAATCGCGAAACAGTTGTCCGGGGTCGTCGCTGTCACCACGCGCCAGGATCTTTTCGCGGAAGCGCCGGCCGGCGGACTCGTTGAAGATGCCCTCCTGGAGAAACACCGTAAACGCGTCCGCGTCGAGCACCTCGGCCCACTTGTACGAATAGTAGCCGGCCGCGTAGCCCATCGGACTGCTGAACAGATGGGCGAACGAGTTGATCATGGCGTAGTCGGGATGCAGCGGCGCGGGAGAGAATTCGGCGAGAATGCGCCGGCTGTATTCGACCACGTCGCCGTCCCGCGCGGCCTCGTAGTGGCGGTGCAGCGCGAGATCGGTGATGCCGAACGACAATTGGCGCATCTGAGCGTTCGCCGCGCGAAACGTGCGCGCGCGCACCATCCGTTCGAACAAATGATCGGGCAGCGGCGCGCCGGTTTCGTAATGGCCCGAGATCAGGTCGAGAGCCTCACGCTCCCAGCACCAGTTCTCCATGATTTGCGAGGGCAGTTCCACGAAATCCCACGCGACGGCGGTTCCGGAGAGACATCGCACTTCCACGCGGCTCAGGCAGTGATGCAACAGGTGGCCGAACTCGTGGAAGATCGTCTCGACATCGCGATGGGTCAACAGCGCGGGTTTGCCTCCGATGGGCGGAGTCAGATTGCCGCACATCAATCCGAGATGCGGCGTGAAGCCGCCGTTGGCATCGGGCCGTCCGGTGATGAACGAGTCCATCCATGCGCCGGGGCGCTTGTTCTCTCGCGGATACCAATCCGCGTAGAACGCGCCGAGCAGTGTCCCGTTGGAGTCGATGATCTCGTAGAAGCGTACTTGCGGATCCCATACGGGCGCGCCCGTCTTCTCGGCCACGCTGATGCCGAACAGCCTTCGTACGATCTCGAACATTCCCTCCACGACACGTTCGAGCGGAAAATACGGCCGCAACATCTCCTCGTCAAAGTCATAACGGGCGCGGCGTAGCTTCTCGGCGTAGTAGGCGGTGTCCCAAGGTTCGAGCGGCTTGGCGTCCGGGCCTTCCAACTCGCGCCGGAACCGGAACAACTCGTCGTTCTCGCGATGAAAGAACGGCTCGGTCTTGCGGCGGAGACCGGTCAGGAACTCTTCGGCATGTGCGCCGGTCCCGGCCATCCGGTCCTCCACGGCGAAGTCGGCGAAATCAGCGTACCCGAGCAGATGAGCCTTTTGCTTGCGCAGATCGAGAATGCGCAGCAAATTCGTTTTGTTGTCGAACGGCATGCGCGAGGCACGCCCGTGATAGGCGCGGTAGAAGCGCTCGCGGACAGCCGCATCATCCAGGTAAGTCTGCACCGCGAGATAGCTGGGAGATTGCAACGTGAATCGCCATCCGCGCACGCCCTTCATCTCGGCGCTCTCGCGGGCCATGATCACAGCGGACGCGGGAAGGCCCGCCAGTTGTTCCTCGGTTTCGATCACGTGCTCGAAGGCGTTTGTCGAGTCAAGGACGTTGTCGGCGAAAGTGGTGGTCGCCCGCCCCAACTCGACATCGAGATCCTCCAGGGTCTTTTTTTTCTCGGGAGGAAGTTCGGCGCCGTGGCGCCGGAAATCGGAGATCGTCTTCTGGAGGTAGCGTTGCCGGGCACCGCTGAGCGCGCCCGCTTCCTCGGTCGCTGAATAGTCGCGAATCGCCTGCCACAGGCCATCGTGCAAGACCAGGCGGGAGTGAAAGGCGATAACCGCCGGCTCCACCTTGGCGTGAGCTTCGCGGATCTCCTGCGTGGTGGCAGCTTCCTTGAGATGCCGTACCACCGACATGGCCTGATCGAGCTCCGTCGTCAAAGAGTCGAGCGCGTTCATCGTATTATTCCAGGTTCTGGGCTCTTCGAGCCCCGCAATCGCCGAAAGCCGGCTCTCGCACCGTGCGACCAATTCCAGAATCGCCGGTTCAATATGTGCCGCTTTGATTTCGTCGAACGGAATCGGAAAGCGTAAGTCCACGAGCGGATTGCTCATTCAGCAGGCCTCGCCAGATCGTTGAGTTTGCCGGAAAGTTGGCGGGAGTGCGCCGTGGCGGCTTCCACGGCGGTCATGAACATGGCGCGCAGTCCATGACGTTCGAGTTCGTGCAGCCCGGCGATGGTCACACCGCCGGGAGTCACCACGCGGTCGCGCAGGATCGCCGGATGCGTTCCCGAATCGCGCACCAGTTTCGCAGCGCCGAGCACGGTCTGTTCGGCCAGCCGCGCGGCGACATCCCGCGAGAGACCCACCTTGAGTCCGGCCGCGGTCATGGCTTCGATCACCATGTAGACGTAGGCGGGACCCGCGCCCGACAACGCCGTCACCGCGTGAAACTGATCTTCGTCGAGGTAGCAGACCGCGCCCACCGAGCGAAACGCCGGTTCGACAAGAGCCCAATGTTCCTGCCGCGCGTGCGAGTTGCCCGCGATAGCCGTCACGCCTTCTCCCACGACGGCCGGCGTGTTGGGCATCGCGCGGAAGACCGGAAACGGGCGCCCGATATGCTGTTCGATGAGTGCGATTGGAAACGCGGCCGCGATCGAAACGAGAATCCGCCCTTCGCGCAGGCCCCAGCGAATCTCCTCGAGCAGCCCGCTCATCAAGTGCGGCTTCACCGCGGCGATGACCAGGTCGGCGTTTTCCACGGCGTCGAGGTTGCGGCCCGGCAGAGCCCGGATTCCATACGAATCGCTCAGCGCGGCGGCCTTCTCGGGGGATCGCACAGTCGCCGTCAGTTGCCCGGGTTTGGCGAACCCCGATCGCAGCATTCCCGCGATCAGGGCTCCGCCCATATTGCCCGCGCCCAGCACGGCAATGCGTGGTGATTCTGTCATTGACAGTACTTATTGTAGTGGCAGCGACGCGGCCAACTCCACTTTCAACTGGTTTTTGCGGTCTTCGATGATCAATTGCCGCCCGCCCAAGCGCACGTCGTCCACCTGAGCAAAGCCTTCCGGAACCCGCGTGTAGAACATCAGAAACCTCGTCCGTACCTTGCCCTTGGCGGGCAGCCAGCGGAAAGCAGGCACACCGAACAGCTTGCCCATTTCAACTGTCGCACGCCGCGAAACATCGAAAGGCTGGGTGCCGAACTCGAGTCCGCGGGCCAGGTTCAGGTTCTTCGGATAATTCATCCACTCCTGCAACCACGGATAGTCGGCGCGCCGGATCAGGTATCCGAACAGCACCCGCTTGTCCTTGCGCAACGCGGTCACATAGACGAGTTCCCGGTCGGGATCGAACAGACATCCGGTGTGATCCATCGAGTTCGGCTGCTCGGGCACCGTGCGAATGCTCACCTGATTTCCGTCGATCGCCGCCGCCATCGGGTAGACGAACTCCTTCGCCGATGCGAGGCGATGATTATCCACCGGGCGCTCGTGCGGACGCGTCAAACAGCGTCCCACCGACGCATCCACCACCGTGTGAACCGGAGTCAGGAACGGAGAGCCGATCGTACCGTGCTCGGCCCAGTTCATCGGGCGGTCGAATCCCACCAAGCTCTCGATTTCGCTTTCGACGTAGACCACCTGTTCGCCGTCCACGAGTTCCAGTTTACGTGTGAAGTTCTCTTCCACCACGGGCAACGACGCTCGAAACTGCACCGATGCCACGCGTCCGTTCTTGCCTTGCGAGACGATCTCCCACTGCTGGCGATGTGCTTCGCCGTGCCCCTGGAACCCAGCAGCCTGCTCGTCCTTCGATGTCGGGCCGAATCCGTCGACGCACACGAAATGCCCCAGCGAATCGCCGAAGCGCGCGGGCCCTCCCGTCTCGCGCGCGGCGCGGATCGGGTTCCACATCGGACTCAGCTTCTCGGCATCATCTTTCAACAGCAGGCTAGCGAACGCGCCACCCTTGGTAAGCGTGACGAGTTCGATCTTGCCGTTGTCGAGCGAGATCGCCGGGCGATCCTCCCACGTGACCGGAGTTTGGGCGAGCAGTGGCAACGCGGCCGCGAGAGCGAAGCGAAGGGGGTTCATTTCAGTAAAACCGTAGGTTATCCAATTCGAGCCACGCCTGCTTGCCGGGTTCTCGCGATAGCTCCATTTCGACAACCTGCAGTTCCCGCGACGGCGCCGCCGGTTTGAACGAAGCAAACGGAATCTTGATCACCTTCCACGCCGGACCCGCGTTGAATGGCGCGGCGGGATCCGAGTACCCGCGTACCGGCCGGGCCTGCAACCGTACCCGATACGCTCCGTCACCGCGGGCCTCGAACTGGATGCCATGAAACGCGCTCGCGTCCACCGGCTCCACCCCGCCCTTGCTCAACGGGAACCAGACGCTGGCGAACGGCCGCGCCTTGCCCGACATCTGGGCTTGAATGGTGAGCACGTGATTGGAAGCGTCGCGGAAAGTCGTGCCGAAGATCATCTTCGAGTGATCGTTGCCTGAATCGGTGGAGTTCACTCGCAGCGTGCCGAGTTTGGTGCGGCCATCGGCGGATTCCATGTCGTCGATCCAGGCCGTGGCGCGCCGGGCCGGGATCGGCGTGATGCCAGGATCGGCGATCGCTGCGAGTAGCTTCGCGCGATCGATTTCCCTTCCGCCGAGGAAGACGCGCTCGACGTTCATGATGTCGCCGATCCGCTCATGTGGCGTTCCCTTGATGAGAACGAGGTCGGCGAGTTTGCCAGGTTCGATCGTTCCGCGCTCGACGTCCACCTTGATGGCGCGCGCGGCCACTCCGGTCGCGGCGGTCAGCGCTTCGAGCGGCGTTAGCCCGCCCTGCACGAGCAACTCCATTTCGCGCAAGGTCGAATAGCCGTGCATCGCGCCGGTCACGCCCGCATCGGTACCCGTCGCGATCTGAACTCCGCTGTCGCGCAGGATGCGCGTGTTCGCCATTAGGTGGTCCCAGCGGGTCTGGCGCGCTTTCGAGATTCGTCTCTCACGAGAGGGCACGGCGTCGAGAATTTTCAGCGCCGCCGGCTCTAGCAGCGATCGCAACAGCGGATGCAGTGGTCCACTCGCGCTTTCGTACACGGCAAGCGTCGGCGCATAGGCGGTCCGGTTCTTCTTCATGATCTCGACCAGATCCATGTCGGCCCGCGCGTTCCCGATTCCGTGCGCGATCACATCCACTCCGGCACGAGCGGCCTCTTTCGCCTTCTCGAGTGTGACCGTGTGCGTGAGCACCTCCGCACCTTTTGCGTGAGCTTCCTTCACGATCGCCGCGAGCACCGGCTCTTCCATCCCGGTCATGTCGGGCGCGAATCCGTAACGCCATCCGTCGGTGAACACTTTGATGGCGTCGGGCTCATAGGAAAGCCACCGCCGCGCTGCTTCCCGGGCCTCGGCGACTGTCTGCACTTCGAGCGAGAAGAAATCGCCACGGCCGCCTTCGGCCCCGTGCCCCAACGGTGTCGTGATGCGGGCGGCCAGGTGCAGGCGCGGGCCTTGAACGACACCCTCACGGAGCAGGCGGCGCATGGGCTCGAAGGTCTCCGGATAGGTGCCGAAGTCCACCGCGGTGGTGACGCCAGAGGCCAGATAGGCCTTCAGCACCTTGCCCCAATCGCCCTCGAGTCCGCTCACGGCGGAGTAGGGCAAGTGGGTATGAAGGTCGAAGAATCCGGGAGTCAGGGTGTACCCTTCGGCCGGAATCACACGCGCGCCGGCGGGAATCTCGCCGCCTACGGAAACGATCCGGCCTGTTTCAAACACGACTGTCGCTTTCCGTGGCGGCGCGCCGGTGCCGTCCACGACAGTGGCGCCAGTGATCGCCATGACCTGAGCGAACGTAAGAGAGGCCGATATCAACAGTGGTCCAATGACTCGCATCGTCAGAAAAATGATAGCTTAGACCCGATGAGAGGCATCTTCTGCTCACTGGCGGCCGCGAACCTGGCGCTCGCCGCCATTCCGGTGGATCTGACTCAATTTCGCTCCGGACCCGTTTCCGCCGTTAGCGCCGGGGAAGAGTTGACGGTCCGCTGGCCAGACGAGCGAGGCCGTGAGTGGGCCTGCGATTTCTCACTCGACCCTGCGAAGCCGCTCGTCACGAGAATCGCGGCGGCGGGCCGCGCGATCATCACCGGCGCACGCCCGTTCTATTGGGTCGAGACAGGAAAGCGCCGTGGCGGTTGGGACCAGTTCTTCGACTTCCCTCCGAGCCACCCCGACGGCACGCGGAGATTCCAGTCGGAATTCAAGGCGGCCAAAGCGATCGTTCGGACCAAAGGCGATCGAGTGGAAGTGCTGTTCGAAGGGCTCCGTCTCGGCATCTTCGATGGCGGAATCGCCTATACGTTCTATCCAGGATCGCGGCTGATCCAGCAGGAAGCCGTCGCCATTACACGCGAGCCCGACACGGCATACTTCTACGACGCCGGATTCCAGTGGACCGAAGAAGCGGATCGCCGCGCGGGCGGCAACATGGATTCGAAGATCCACTGGATCGATGTCGAAGGGCGGCCTCGCGTGACCACTCCTTTCGGATCCGAGCGATTCACGCTACAGACCAAGTACCGGACCGCAGCCGCCAAGACAGCAGGCGGATCGATAGCGGTGTTCTCCGCGCCACATCAATATTTCGCTCCGCGTGACTACACCACGAATCAAGGCTACCTTTGGACGCGATCGTGGCGCGGTCAGGTGGCGCTCGGAATCCGCGCTTATCCTGACGATCACTCGCCCTACTACCCGTGGATGAACGCGCCGCCCGGATCGGTGCAGCGGATGAGCCTGTTCCTGCAGGTGAGCGACGCCGCGCCCACCGCCACGATCGAGGAAGTGACGCGATACACGAATCGCGACCGCTTCCCCGCCCTGCCCGGATACAAGGTGGTGGCCTCGCACTGGCACTACGCCTACACGGTGCAGGCGATGGGACAGGGACTGGAGCTAGCGCCGACGTCGCATGC
>CADECY010000221.1:0-1933 GCA_902825945.1 uncultured Acidobacteriota bacterium | reverse complement strand
GGGCATGCAGTGGGTGCCGCCGTTCAAGCCGGTGTTGCGATCGCTCGGTGTCGACGCGGCGATCATCGCCGACTTTCACGGAGACGGACATCCGCGCGACACCACCGGAATCCGCTTGAAGGAACTCGACGCCTACTTCAAGGCTTGCCGCGCGCAGACGGACGCGAACTTCCTGCTGATTCCGGGTGAAGAGGCGAACTCGCACTTGGGCGGACACTACATGGTGGTGTTCCCGAAGCCCGTCTATTGGAACATGGAGCGGAAGGATCCCACTCCCTTCACCGCGAACGATCCGAAGTTCGGAACCGTCTATGCGACGCGCGACGCGAGCGAGATGTTCGAGATGGTGAAGCGCGAGAACGGACTCGTCTACACGGCTCATCCGAGAACCAAGGGATCGATGGGCTTTCCCGACAAGTACCGCGATTCGTCCTACTTCAAGCACGCGACGTTCTTCGGCACCGGCTTCAAGCAGATGCCCGCCGATCTCTCGACTCCGCGTCAAGGACTGCGCGCGCTGAATCTGCTCGACGACATGGCGAACTGGGGCACGAGCGACAACTATCGCAAGCGGCTGATCTCGGAAGTGGACGTGTTCCAGGTGGACCACACGCACGAACTCTACGCGCACATGAACGTCAACTACGTCCGCATGGACCGCCTTCCCGATTTCGCCAACTATGGCAAGGTGCTCGACGCCATCCGCAAGGGCGAGTTCTTCGTTTCGCTCGGCGAGGTGCTGCTTCCGAAAGTGGTCATTCGCAAGCCGGGATCGGCGGTCGAAGCCGAGGTCACCGCGAAGTGGAACCTCCCGCTTGCCGAAGCATGGCTCGTGTGGGGTGACGGCAAGGAAACCTATCGCGAGCGGATTCCGCTCGAAGAGACGCGGCCGTTCGGCGAGCGGGTATTCAACTGGCGGATCGACGCGCCGAACGGACTCTGGGCGCGCGTCGAGGTCTGGGACATCGCCGGGAGTGGGGCTTTCGTCAATCCCGAGGTGTTCTGACGACGTCGAAGGATCTCCTTGGCGAAGTTCTTCATTCATGGGTTCCGGTTCAGTTGGCAATGGAGAAGACCACCGAGGGAACAAAGCGCGAGAGCGAATGGAGCGGCAACGGAAGCGCTACCGCGGGAAGAAGGGTTCGTCATCCGGAGGCGCATCGGATGGCCAAGATTCCGATCTCGCGGCCCCGTGGCGAACTCGGGTTGCGGCCTACGGTTTGTCCCGCCGCCTTCGCGCAGTAGCACGACCAACCGCCCAGCCGACAGTAGCGAATCGCCTACATGGAGGGGTCCGTGGCCAATCGTCGACGTTTCGCGCGGAGCAACGCTAATCAGTCTACACCTGGCGTTTTACGGGACCTATCGGCTTCAGCGATAATTGGGACATGGAAGAAGCGGTAACACGCGATCCTGAAGTCATGCATGGGACGCCCGTCTTCAGGGGCACCAGGGTTCCCATCCAGACGCTGTTCGACTACATTGAGGGCGGCGATTCCCTAGACGATTTTCTCGAAGGGTTCCCGACGGTAGAGCGGGTACTTGCGATCCAGGTGCTTGAAGAGTGCAAGGAGCTTCGCCTGGCGAAAGTCTGATGCGGCTTCTCCTGGACGAATGCCTCGACCATCGTCTGCGACTTCAGTTTCCTGGGCACGATTGCGTCTCGGCGAGGTACGCGGGGCTGGCGGGTTTGAAGAATGGCCGGCTACTCGATGCGGCCGAGGCCGCTGGCTTCGGCGTGCTGATAACCGCTGACCAGGAGATTCTGTATCAACAAGATTTGCGAAAACGCCACATTGCGATTCTGGTCCTGTGCGGTCCCACCAACCGGCGTGCGGATCTCGATCAGTTGGTTCCTGCCGCTCTTCCAGTCCTCGCCTCGATCCGGCCTGGGTCAGTCGTGGAGGTTCGGCGGGAGTGATCCGCAGCTGAC
>CADECY010000220.1 GCA_902825945.1 uncultured Acidobacteriota bacterium | reverse complement strand
TTTGGACCCGCTTCGTCGTCCGCGATTCCTGGAACTGGATCTGCCAACTCGGCACCACATCGCTGCTCGTCTACTGGGTCCACATCGAACTCGTCTACGGACGCTGGATGTGGTTCTGGAAAGACGGACTCTCGGTTGCGCAGACACTGGCGCTCTCCTCCGTTGTGATCGTCTCGATGGTCGCGCTCTCGACGCTTCGCACGCGATGGGCCGCGCTGAAAGCGGCGCTTCCGCCCTTCGTCTACCGCCCGCTCGGACAGCCAGAGTAAGCGGCGCAGCCGGGTACTAACAAGGGCGCAGCCGCTGGAGATCTACAGCAGCGGCAATCCGGCTTCCGTCTCCTTCCGGTCTGCGAAACGAAGCCCGAATAGATCGACAGCGTGATGTCGATAGCGAGCGCCAGATCGCACTCCGGCTGCTTCCCGGCGCTCCTCGAGTTCACGAGATCGTGCATCTCGTAAACTGCCGTTGCTACAGCCGAACTCGGGATAGGCGGGAATCCAGCCCTCGTTCGAGCTGATCTTCTCCATCAGGCCCGCGAACTCCCCCTTGTCCGCGCTGTGCAGGTCCACACTCCCACCGCTGAATGCGGCTCCATATGCGATGGTTGCTCGCGAAGACCTCGATGAAGTCGTAGGCGCCCAGCACCAGTTCGCTCGTCGTGATATCGGCTTCTGTACCGTCGTCGAAGAACGCCGGCAGTCTCGTGATCGCGTGCGTGGAGCAACTCACCGCCACCGGCTGGATCGGCGTCCCTCTCCGCGCCATCCCTCCTTGGCGCCCGAGATACAGCACGCCCCCGAGCGGATGGCAGCTCTTGCGTGGAGGCAGTTATCGATAATGAACAGCGCTCGTGCAGGAACACCTTGGCTACGTCTGCCTTCGGGACGATCCAATTGGCGGCGTCCAGTGTTGACTCGGCGCTCCGTTCGAATTGCCGAAGAAAAGGCCGCCTTCAGTGGACTTGGGTAGACCACTGCCTTTCCGCCGGCTTTTCCTTCTGCCGGCGTTCCTGCTCGGCGAGGAGAGCAAGGAATCGGCGATCGGTGCGGACACGGTCAAACCAGTCGTCTTTCCAATCGAAGTAGAAGCCGCCACGGAGTGCGGCTTGAAGATGAGGAAGGGCCTCATCGGGAAGGTTCCGCGCGAGTGCGATGAGCCCAAGGTTGTTGCGGAGATTCAGCGTCATCGAATGATCGGGACCGAACTCCTTGTTGTGGATCGCATAGGCACGTGCCAAGAATGGCCAAGCCGCGGCATTGCCTTTCCGGCCCGCTTCGGCGAAACCGAGAGCTTGCAGACAAAGCCCCACTTGCCAACTTGCCGGACCGAACGCCGCTTCCCGGATGGCCATTGCATTGAGGAGCGCACTTCGCCCCTTGTCGAACTGACCGAGGCGATTGTATGCGCGGCCCAGATCAAAGAGACTCTCGGCAACGAGAGTATGCTTTGGGCCGAGGAGGCGCGTGCGGATCGCCATGCCGCGTTCGGCGAGCGCGGCGGCCTCCCGTGGGTTCGCCTCCGCCCGCCCGAGATGGCCCAGGAGTTGCGCGGTCTCGAGGTGATCACGCCCCAACACGGCCTCTACTATGGCCAGAGCCTGCGCGTAGTAGTCGCGGGCACGGGCTGCCGCGCCTGGCTGGCGGCGGCGGGCATGCGGGATCCCCATCATTCGCAGCGTCCGTCCAGTCTCGATGTGATGCGGGCCCAGTGCCGCGCGGCGAATCGCCAAGGCATCCTCGAGCAGGCCCATGGCCGGCTCGAAACGATCCGTGCTGATATACAGGTTGGCGAGTTCGACTTGAGCCGTGGCTACATCGGTGTGGCGCGGGCCGAGGAGCCGCGTGCGAATGGCGATGCATCGGGTCAAGGCTGCGCCAGCCGCATCGAACCCGCTGGTGGCATGACTCGCGGAGCCGAACGCGAGCAGCGCGTCGGCCTCGGCCAGTGTCTCGCGCCCCGGCGGGGCAATCGCGCTGCTGGCCTTGCGCGCCAGGTCGAGCCGTTCCCGATGCAGGCCCAGCGAGCCATAGGCGGAACTGAGGGATCCGAGCAGGCGCCGGCGGATAGCCGGGCTCTGGGAAACCGACGAGTCGATGCCAGCGGCGGCGTTGTCGAGCAGTTCCCGGGCGGTCACGGTGCGGCCGCGAGTTTCGCCCGGGTCGGCCAGTTTGAACGTGCCCACGAGAAAATCCGCAATCTCCCGCGCGGACGCCGCTTCCTCGCGGGCCGATGCCTCGGCTCGGGCTGCGCGGATGTGGCCGGTCGCCGCTGCCGCCGCACCGGCGATCAATGCGACGATCGCCATTCCCGCGGCTGCTACCTGATAACGATACCTGCGACAGAACTTGCCGATCCGGTATGCGCGAGACGGCGGACGCGCCGACACGGGTTGATCAGCTAGATACCGCTCCAAATCGTCGGCCAGAGCCGATGCCGACGGATAGCGGCGTCCGCGCTCGGAATCGAGTGCGCGCATCGCGATCCAGTCAAGGTCGCCTTCGATCTGGCGCCGCAGCGCAGGGCTGCTGGCCTTGCTGCTGGGCGGACCGATCGCGAGCCCGCCGGATCCCAACAGCGCCAGGAACCGCGCGCATCCGTGCACTTCCGGATCGGCCGGAAGCGCCCCGGTCAGCAGTTCATACAGAATCACGCCGAGTGAGTAGATATCGGACCGCGTGTCGATATCGCCGGAGTGTGCGCCTGCCTGTTCCGGACTCATGTAGGCGGGCGTGCCCACCGGAGCTCCGGCAGTCGTCAGCCGCGCCGCCAGAGCTTCGCTGCCCACCGCCTTGGCGATGCCGAAGTCGATCACTTTGACAGAAGGGCCGGACTCCGAGATGCCCACGAGCACGTTGGCGGGCTTCAAGTCGCGATGGACTACTCCCTTTTGATGCGCGTGCTGTACAGCGCCACAGAGCTGGAGAAACAGCGCGATCCGGCTGCGTACCGAAAGGCGATGTTCGTCGCAGAAACGCGTGAGCGGCTCGCCGCTCACCAGTTCCATCGCAAAGTACGGATTGCCCTGCGAAGTCTCGCCGCCGTCGAAGACCTTGGCGACGTGCGGATGATCCATGACGGCCAGAGCCTGCTGCTCCGTCGCGAAGCGAGCGAGGATGGATCCGGCGCCTGGAGCGGGCGCCGGCCCGCAGCGGATCACTTTGAGCGCGACACGGCGCTGGACTGGCTCTAACTGGTCGGCCGCATAGACCGTGCCCATGCCCCCTTCTCCGAGAACTCCGGTAATCCGATAGCGGCCGATGACTTCTGGCGGTCCGGCGCTGGCCGCGGCGGCGGTGGCGACGGGGCGGAAATCGCGGGTGCTCATGGCATGAGCGCGCAGTAACTCCTCGACGCGGCCCTGCAACTCCTGGTCGCCCGCGCATTCGAGAGCGAGAAACGCGGCGCGCTCGGGCTCCTGGCGGTCGAGGCAGGCGCCGAAGAGCTCCCGCTCCCGCTGGATTTCAGAGGGGTTCATGTGCCTCGTTGCTCACGAAGCCGCCGAGCCGCCCGAGAGCTGACGGAACAGCCACGCGCGCGCCAACGTCCAGTCACGCTTTACCGCCGCGAGGGACCTGTCTTGGATTCGGGCAATCTCCTCCAGGCCATATCCGGCAAAATAACGGAGTTCGATCAGCGTGCACAACTGCGGCTCGGCGCGGGCCAATTCCACCAGCGCTTCATTGAGCGCGAGGACGTCGGCATCGATCTCTCCCACTTGTACGTCGATCTCCGAAAAGGTAACGCGGCGCGCCTCGCCGGCCCGCTTCCGGGTCCCGCGCCGGCGCGCGTATTCCACCAGCACTTGCCGCATGGCGCGAGCGGCCGCTCCGAAAAAATGGGCGCGCGACTCAAAATCGGGCGAGCCCTGCACCAGCCGGATATAAGCTTCGTTGACGAGGGCGGTTGGCTGGAGCGTACCCGGCTTTTGAGTGCGCATCACCGCCCGGGCCATCACGCGTAGTTCCCCGTGGACCCGGGCTACCAGATCGTCGAAACAATCGACGCGCCCTTGACTGACCGCTTCCAGAAGGGCGTCGATGGTGGTGGCTGACAATCCGGCCTCCTCGGCTGCCAGCATAGCAGGCACTGGCTTGCCGGGCAAGGCCGGAAATTGCGGAAACAGTGGGAGACATTACGACAGGACTGACAGTCGGCCACGGCTCGAAACTGCACATGTCGGGCGGAAACCAGCCGCCCGTCAGCGGACCGGCGGCCACTGCTTCCGGCGGTACTTTTCGTCAACGATAAGATCCGCCACTCCCGGCGGCAGCACCTGCAAGGTCTTCAGGAACTCGATCACGGAGGTTTGGCCTGCGGGGGAAGGCTTAGGAACGCGCTCCGCGACCCTGCGCCCTCGCCACCGTGCGCCAGGATGGCCTCGCGCATCGTGGTGAAGCGTCCGTGGTGGAAATAGGGCGCCTGATTGGCCGAGTCCCACAGGCGCCTGGTGAGAAACTTGCGGTTGCCAGCGAAGAAGGCAGGAGAACCGGCTGGTTGCTGCATGTCGAGCGGCTCGATGTTGGGATCGTCTGGACCGTCGCATAGCAGCCCGTGGTGAAAGTCAAAAAGCGGGATTTCGCCACCTGTATCCTACTGATAACAAATGGGCGAAAAACGCCGATTTTGAAAATCACGACTTTTGCCACGGGCTGATAGGTCATGCAGTTTGAAGTCAGTGTAAGCGGCCACTTCGACCACGCCGCCTAATGAGATCGAGAGGCGCGGCCGCGGCAGGGCGCTGCTGGTGAGATCGACGTACAGTGGATCGGCTTCGCCAGGGCGGAGATTGCCCGCGGGGTTGTACGGGTTGGGCTCGGAGTAGATCCACTCCTGGCGATCTAGGCGAAGCGAGGGTATGTGGCATCCCGCGCAGCCTGCCGACTTGAATAGCCGTTCGCCTTCGAGAACCGCGGCTTCGATCGCCGCATCGTTCGGAATTACGCGGCCCGGCACCGCCATCACGGCTTGGGCTACGGAAGCCGCGGTGACGTCGGCGCGCGTCAACTCGTTCTTGAATCCATCCCCATCTGGATCCTGGTCGCGGCCGAAGCGCTCCGCTGACTGGATGCCGTGGTGGTGGTTGAAGGCGTTGTTCGTGAACTCGCGCAGCGAGACCACGGCGCCCGCCTGATGCCAGGGCCGGATGATTAGCGACGGTGGGTCCGCCGGGCCGCTGCTCTGCAGGCTGAGGGCGGGAAGGCCAGACACGCCGGAGGTGTCCCAGCCGCCGTCGAGCGTGCGGGCGATGACGCCGAAGTGAATGCCCTTTGAACGGAGTTCGGCGGACTGTCCAGGCCCCACCGAATCTCGCACGGCACGGAGATCGCCGGTGATCTGACGCGCCATCATTTCGAGGAAGCCGGCGCCGAACATGCCGGTAGTGGCGCGCGGGTTGCCAATTGTCTGCTGCGTGACGGTGCGGCCCTGTTCGTCGCGGCCGCCGCCCGTATTGACCCGGTCGGACGGGTTGAACGTCGCGAAATCAAAGCGCTGCGCAAGCACGAAGACGTTGGCGACGATGTCGCCGCCTCCGCCCGGGATGCCGTAAGGCAGGTTGTGGCAACCGGCGCAGGAGTTGGCATCGGGACCCGAAACGCGGTTGAACATGCGATCGCCGGCCAGTGGCGCCGCCGAGTCGGCCAGTGCTTTACCGTTTCCCTTGGTGAGCGGGCGGCCTGCGCCTTCCTGGCCGGTCCACATCGCCGAGAATAGACGGTTGCCGAAGTCAATGAGTTCGGAGAGCGAACGTTGGAACTCCTCGCCGTCATCGAGGTGATTGGCGATGGCCACTTCCTTGCCCAGTTCCTGCGCCGGGGCAGCGGACAGGGAAAGTAATAACAGGACAATTGTGGTTTTCATGGTACACCCTTGCCGGATCTAGCGCCGGTCCTGGAAGGCCTCGAGGGCGCTGGCTTGCAGGCGCACCGCGTGCTCGCTGGTGACGATGCCTGCCTTGGTCAGGCGCTCCATCGCCTGCTGGACGCATTGAAAGTTGACCGCTGGTGAGCCGTTCGCGTCGATACTGCACGGAATCTCCGGCAGCACCAGGCGTTCGCCGGCACGCACGCGGTAAAGGCGATTGCGCGTGCCGCCCGGCCATTGAATGTCGACTGTTCCGGTTGGTGCGCCGTTCATTCCGAAGTGCGCATCGAGTGCGTGCTGGGAGGTGAAGCTGGAGCCTCCGGTGATGGGGAGCGACACAGGGTTGCCTCCCTGGGGTGTGAAGGTCACGATCGCACCGATGCCCGACCTGTTGCTGCGCGCCCCGCCGGCGATGCCGACGCTGCCGGCCGCCTGGAAGGAAACAGCACCGCGCCCTCGGCCGTTGTTGATTTCGACGGCGAGGTCGCCCGCCTCTGTTTCAACGCCTCCCCAGCGGAACAGGCCCGTGATTGCATCGGGCGGCATCGGCAAATAGAAGCGCGCCGAAGCGTCAAGCTCCGAGCCGTGCCGGGCGGGACTGAGAAAGAAGGGCATGCCGCTCGGGATGTTGTGGGAGGAGACGGAGACGGCATCGACATAGCCGTCTTGGTCGATGTCGCCCGCTGCGACACCCTGAGTGCCCCGGATGCTGTACGCGCCGCGGAAGGCAGTGAGGTTTTCGATGAACTGCGCACGGCACGCTTGATTTTCAAGCACTACGCCGGGGTTGTCGTGGGTGATGATGGCGTTCAGATCCATGGCGCCGTGATAGAGCACGTCGTGGTCGCCGTCGTTGTCGAGATCGGCCACGGCGTTGCCCCAGCCGAAGACGGTGGCGTAGCCTACTTGCGGATCGGCGAAGCCGCCGCTGTTCCTTCCCAGCAGCCAGCGCGATGCTTCGGCGCCGAGTGTGCCGGGGTTGCCGAGCGCCGGGAACATGTAGTCGCCGAGATTGGACGCGAAAATGTCGAGCGTCCCATTGCAGTCGAAGTCGCCGAACCCCAGGCCCATCCACGCGGCCGCCGAATGGCGGTTCTCGCGCACCGGTGTGCTGCGGAAACGGCCCCGGCCGTCATTGAGAAAGATCTGGAGATAGCCGCGGTCGAAGCCGCCGGCCGCGGCGTTGGGGAGGGCGGCCTGATCGTCGCCGAACACGATATCGATATCGCCATCGCGGTCGACATCGACCATGGCGACGGCCCAGGAGATGGTGGGCGGGCGCGGGTCGGCGGTGCCACCGAGCGCCATTTCGAGAATTCCGGAGCTCTCGCTGACATCGGTGAAGGTCAGCCTCCCCGTGTTGCGGAAGAGAAGATTCCGCTGGTTCCGCTCGTACGGCACGGCCACCAGGGCGAGAGCGTTATCGAGCCGGAAGATGTTGCTAACGGCGATATCGAGCAGCCCGTCGCCGTCGATGTCTCCCATCGAGCAACTGATATGGGAAGCGGAGCCGCCTTCCGCTCCGTGACCCTTGACCTCGCGAAAGCGGCCACCGAGGTTTTCAAAAAGACGATTGGCTGACTCCCGGCCGAGGACGTAGAGGTCGTCATCCCCGTCATTGTCGATATCGCCGAAACAGACTCCGTTGCTGTCGTGATCCGTGGCATCGGCACCCGAGTTGAGGCTCACGTCTTTGAATCCCAGCTTGCCCGTCTCCTCGAGCTGGTTGCTGAACAGCCCGTTGGGTGCGCCCGGCCCGTTGGTGACGTAGATGTCGGTGTCGCCGTCGCGGTCAAAGTCCAGCAGCGCGACGCCGGGGAATCCGCCCGTGGCGTGCGGAGTGAGGGCCAGGACCTGCTCGAAGGACATCGGCGTGGTTTGCGAACGGCGGTAAACGTCGAGAAGCTGCGCGTAGCTGGCCGAGCGCGCTCGTTTGAACCCCGCGAGGTTCATGGCGGGATCGGTCGCGATGTTGGTGAACGAAATACGCGGCTGCTGCTGGGCGAGAGTCACTGTCGCGAACAAAACGAGCAGAGCCGTGGATGAGCGATATGCGTTGGGCATGTTGTCTCCTGCTACCGGTACATAGGCACATGGTTGGAGGAACGGCTCAAATGATTTTGAAAAGGTTGCGTGCGGCGAGGGACAGCAGCCCGCCTGAGGCTCGTTCGCGATTGAAACGGCGCCGCGCGGATCGGCTTCAACGCTCAGAATTGTCGCCCGGTCCCGCGCGGCCGGATTCTTGTTCCGGTGCCGCGCGAAGGTGAAGAAGGGAACTCCGGAAGGGGCGATTCCGCCCTTCCGGCGGGGATTTTCAAAGCATCGGAGATCTCAATCCGACCAAGGATGGAACCAGCGGGGCAATGAGCCCACGGAATTCCAATGTCTTGCGCTCTCGGGAGAAATCTAGATGGAGAAAATGAAGCTTAGATGGCGGAGTGCGGATGCGAAAGCGAATGCCAACACGGGTCCCTGGGCGGCGACCCACGCCTTCCGTTTCCATTCGGATCGCGACACCGCAAGAGAGCAGGCCTTCAAAAAAGAGATCCACCAGAGGACGATCACCCTGGCTGGGTACGCCGCCACAATCCGTGGGCGACCGATATGGATACTACCTCGGGCTCGCCAAGTCCAGTCTCGCGGCCTTGGCCCATCCGTCTTCCCAGATCGGAGTTCAAGCCGGAAGGGACTTCTCCAAACGCCACCGGGCATCCTCAAAGGGCCAGAGTAGCGGCGGAAGACGACCCGAGCCGAGGCGCAACGCGAGGAGTGCTCCGCGAACCTGACCGTGCGACGGACCAGCGGACGTCTGTGAGCGTTTGGACGCCGAACCTAACGATCCGTATCGTGTATCGTCAAAGACAGGATGAACACTTCGTGGCGGATTGCCGTCTTCGCAGCCGGCGCCCTCGCGCTCCGGGCTGAAGATTGGACGCGGTTTCGCGGGCCCAACGGAACCGGTATCTCGGCCGAGGCGAACCTTCCGGCCGAAATGGACAAGTCCAAGGGCCTTGCATGGAAGGCCGAAACCCTGCAAGGGAATTCCTCGCCGATCGTGGTCAGAGGCCGCGTGCTTTTCACGGGGTACGATGGCGCGGGCCGATTCATCCTTTGTTACGACGTTGCCTCCGGCAAGCAACTCTGGCGCGCCGCAATGGAGCGTCCGCGTGAGGAGCACGCGCATCCGATCAACGGACCCACCACGCCCACGCCAGCAACCGACGGCAAGCTGATCTACGCCTTCTTCCCGGATTTCGGAGTCGCGGCGTTCGACCTCGACGGCAAGCTGAAGTGGAAGACTCCGCTCGGTCCGTTCGGCGCGATTCAAGGGATCGCGGCATCGCCCGTGCTAGTCGAAGGTCACGTGGTCATCCAGATCGACACACCCGAAGAAGCCTACCTCGTCGCCTTCGACGCCAGGAACGGAAAACAGGCGTGGAAGGTCGAACGTCCGCTCGGTTTCCTCGGATCGTATGCGACACCCTCAGTCTTCAAGCCGGCCAGCGGGCCTCTCCAGCTGATCGCCGCCGGCGCCGTCGAACTCACCGGCTACCAAGCCCGCACAGGCGAGAAGCTCTGGTGGGCGCGCGGCATCACCGTCGGACCCGCGGTTTCGCCGCTCGTCGCGGGCGGCGCAGTCTACACTACTGAACCGAGCGGAGGTGGCGCGCCGAGCTACCAACAGATGCTCGCCGCGCACGATGCCGACAAGGACGGCAAGATTCAGCTCGCTGAGCTGAAGACAGACAAGATCGACGGCCGCATCATGTATCGGCTCTTCAAGTCGATCGACAAGCTGAACGGCAACAATGACGGCGTGATGACTGCCAACGAATTCGATGCCGCGTTCCCGGCAGAGCGGACCGATGGAGGATTGGTCCGCGTGAAACTCGGCGGCGCCAAAGGCGATGTCGGAAAGACTCACGTGGGTTGGCGCCAGACGAAAGGAATCCCGTACCTGACTTCACCCCTTCTCTACCAAGGCGTGCTCTACTCGGTGCGCGACGGGGGCATCCTCGCGGCCT
>CADECY010000219.1 GCA_902825945.1 uncultured Acidobacteriota bacterium | reverse complement strand
ATCGAAAGGTTGTTCAACTCGTCGGGATCGGTGCGCAGATCGTAGAGCTCCTCGAGATCGTTGATCAGCGGCCGCACGTACTTCAAGTGCTTGTCACGCAGCATGACATACCAAGGCACGCCATTGTGATAGACCTTCTCGTTCCTCGGAATGTTGTTGGTGTCCGAGCCGAAGGTTTGGCCCGTGGCGACCATCATCGTGGCGTGCTTCCATTCCGACGCTGGCTTTTCGATCAGCGGAGTGAGGTCGTGGCCGTGCATCTCCCAAGGCTGGTCGAGACCAGCGTACCGATAAATCGTCGGCGCGAGCGAAACTCCGCTCACGGGCGTTTCGCATACTTGGCCTTGCGGAATCCGGCCGGGCATCGAGAAGACGAGTGGTGACCTGATGTTGGCGTCATAGCCCGCGATCTTGGTGCCTTTGAATCCGTGCTGGCCGAAGGCGAGTCCCTGATCGGAAGTGAACAGGATCAGTGTGTTCTCACGCTCGCCGGACTTGTCGAGCGCATCGACAACGCGGCCGATTCCCTCGTCGAGCGCGAACACACCCTGATGATACTGGCGCACCCAAGAGTTCAACGAACGTCCATCGGAGACCGGCTTGCCGTTGGCGTCCTTTTTCCAATGCTCGATCTTCTGCGCCCAATCGGGCTTGCCGGGCCGGGGCGCGAAGATGTCCTTCGGTGTATCGAAATCGATTCCGGCGAGTTCTTTCAGATGACGCGGCGCCGGTTGATAAGGCGAATGGACACCACCGTAGCACAGCCACAGGAACCATGGTTTACTTGTATCGCGGCCGTTGCCGCGCATGAAATCGATGGCCCAATCGGTGTACTGGTCAGTCGAATAACGTTCGAGAAATTCGGTCTTGCCACCCTGATAGGTGATCGGCTGGTGAAAGTAGTAGTTCTGGCTCGTCTCGGTGTACTTGGGCCGGTTCCAGACGAGTTGATAGTCCCAATCGCGGCCGAAGCCCGTATCGGTACCCGTGTGCCATTTCCCGATCTGGCCGGTGAAATACCCTTGCTTGCGAAAGTGGCTCGGCCAGAAGGGGCACTTGGCGGCATCGTACACGTTGCCCGGGTACGGGCCGTCCATGCGCATCGACTCGACGCCGTGCTGGTGATGTCCGGTGAGCACGGTGGCCCGCGACGGCATGCACCAAGCGCCGTTGTAGGCGGCGGTGAAACGCACACCTTGACTGGCGAGCCGGTCCATGTTGGGCGTCTTCACCCATGGATAGGCTTCCTTGTAGCAGCTCAGCGTGCGGTACGAATGATCATCCGTAAAGATGAACAGAATGTTCGGACGCTTGTTGCGCTGGGCGTTGGCCAGTCCGAGACTCAGTGAGCCGAGGACTTGGCGGCGGGTTGGACAGGGATTGATGTTCACGGGCCGGCCTCCTTGGGATGGGTCGACCCGTTATTCTATCGAAACGCGGCGTCTGTTGGCGGGAAGCCGTCGGAGCAGAAGAAACGCAGCCGCTGAACGGCCCGGCCAACGGCCGGTTAGCGGAAGAAGCACATAGGATCGGCCGGGAAACTCCACGCGTACCGTCCCAGTTCCGTGACCCGGTGTCCCTTTCCCGCAGCCTCGCAGCGGACGCCCTCCCGCGACAAACGCTTCGCCTGCACCGATTCGCCTCCGGGGAACCGGTCGATCATTCGCCCGTTACTCCGAACCACCCGCCAATAAGGAGTGTTGCGTCCCGATGGGCCTTCCTCTTCGGACGCCTCGGCGGCGATTCGGAGGAAGATGCCCGTGGTCAGCGGGCACGTGTAATCGGCATGGAACTTGCGCGCGAGGTGAGCGCGCAGCCCGTCGAGAGTGACGACGCAACCCTCGGGCACCGCTTCGACTGCCCCCGCGATCTCGAGTGGAGACGCGATCAACATGTCACCGGCCGGAAACGCCGCGCCCTTCGGCGACGAAAGGTGCTGGACCGCGGGTGGAGCCGCCGTATCACGCTTCACCACAGCGGATTTGGTTCGAGCGCTCGCCATGTTCGAACATTACCACTCCACGCCGGGGCTGTCGAGAGCAACTACGGTACAATCTTCAAAGCATGATCACGCCGACCACCTATATGGCAGCTCTGCTCCTCGCCATCTTCACGATGATCTGTTGGGGCTCCTGGGCCAACACGATGAAAATGGCGGGCAAGTGGCGTTTCGAGCTGTATTACTTCGACTACACGATTGGTGTGCTGCTCTTTGCCGTTGTGGCCGCCTTCACCTTCGGGATGCTCGGAACCGATATCAACTTCGTTGATAACGTGACCATCGTGCGCAAACGGCAACTGGGCGTGGGCGTGGCCGCAGGCATGGTCTTCAATCTGGCGAACATGTTGCTGGTGGCCGCGATGTCGATCGCCGGAATGGCGGTGGCGTTCCCGATCGGCGTGGGACTGGCGCTGATCATCGGAGTGGTTTGGAGCTATATCCTCAAGCCCCAGGGCAACCCGTTGCTCCTGTTTGGGGGCGCGGCGGTCGTGCTCGGGGCGATCGTGGTGGCCTCGATCGCATACCGGATACTGAATGATGCCAAGGTCGTTGCACCAATCGTCGACAAGTCTGGCAGGCAGCGAGCGGCACCCAAGCCATCGGCCATCAAGGGAATTCTACTGAGCCTGATCTCGGGCTTGCTGATGGGTTCGTTTTATCCGATGATCCAGATGGCGCGCCGCGACGATATCGAAATGGGCCCCTATGCTCTGGCATTGACGTTCGCCATTGGCGTTTTCGCAACCACCCCGTTGTACAGCCTCTATTTCCTCACCCTTCCGGTTCAGGGCAGCGCCGTGAAGTTGTCCAAGTATTTCGAGGGCTCGGCGCGGCAGCATCTGCTGGGACTTGCCGGTGGCGTGATCTGGTGCGCCGGTCTGGTGGCCAATCTTGCCGCCGCCACCACTCCACCAGACGTCAAGGTCGGGCCCGCGGTCAGCCACGCGCTGGGCCAGGGCGCCACGCTGATCAGTACGATCTGGGGCCTCTACGTGTGGAAGGAGTTCACCGGAGCACCGGAAAAGTCCCGGACCTTCATTCACGCCGCGCTCGGTCTGTATGTCGTGGGACTGGCACTCATTTCGATTGCTCCACTTTTTGCGAACTGAACGAATCCGAAACGGAGGCTGGAGCCGTAACCCATGTGGATGCTGTTGATGAGCCTCATCGGTGGCGGGGCCAAGCCGGTCCCGATCCGCCAAGCCGAAGACGATTGGAGCATATGGATCGCGGGCGCCGCCCGCGGTGAACAGAGCGCTCTGGCGCGGCTGTATGACATCAGCAACCGCTTGGTGTACAGCGTTGCACTGCGGATTCTCAGTGACCCGGCCGATGCGGAGGAAGTGACGCTTGACGTCTACACGCAGGTGTGGCGTACCGCCAAGGACTACACGCCCGACCGGGGCGCGCCGAGTTCGTGGCTGATCATGATGGCACGAAGCCGCGCGCTCGATCGCCTGCGGGCGCGGGGCCGGAGGCAGGGCCGAGAGACAACGCTCGACACTACCGCTGACGCAGCCTCCACGGATCGGGCCCCTGACGAGGCAGCCTACCTCGAGCAGGCTTCACTCCGGGTGAAGAGCGCCATGGCGGCCCTGGCGCCCGAGCAGCGCGAAGTGATCGAAATGTCGTTCTTCTCCGGGTTGACGCATGCCGAACTGGCCGAACGGCTGGGACAGCCGCTCGGCACGGTCAAGACGCGAATCCGGTCAGGGATGGCGAAACTGAGAGAAGCGATGGGCATCGGAAAGGAGGTCCAGTAGCATGGAACGTGAAATCCTCCGGTCCCAGTGTGAAGCCTATCTTCTCGGCGCTTTGGAAGGAGAAGAGCTTCGCGAATTCGAATCGCTGTTGAAGCAAGGTGGAAGCGAAATCACCGGCTTGATGAGCGAGTCGACCGACCTCGTTTCGCGCATCGGGCTCACGGCCCCGTTGGAGGAACCACCGGCGCTCCTCCGCACCCGGCTCATCAAGGCGATCGGGCCAGCGGTGGTCGATATGCCCGCGCGAAGGAAGGGCGGCGTTTGGACAATCGCGGGTTGGGCGGTCGCCGCGGGTTTGGCCGTGGCCGGATTCTTCGGCCTCCAGCGCGAGGCGGCCTATCAGCAACGCGAAACGGCCTATCAGAAAGAGCTGGCTGCGGCGCGCCACGATCTCGAGACACTACAGGCCGAAGCGGGCGAGATGCGGAAGGTGATGAACGTGGTGATGTCGCGTGACACGCGGTTGATCCGGCTTGCCACCAGCGCACCCGATGTTCCGCAATTCCGGGCTTTCTGGAGCAAGCCGAACGGGCTGATTCTGACCGGGCTCAGTATTCCTGCTCCGGGAGCTGGCCGCACCATGCAGCTATGGGTGGTGCCCAAGTCCGGCAATCCGATCAGCGCGGGCGTGTTCCGGCCATCCGGTGACGGACAGGTGCTGCACTTCGCGGGTTCGATCGCGGCTCCGGAAGACGCCAAGGCTCTTGCGATTTCCGATGAGCCGGAAGGCGGAAGCGCTCAACCGTCAACCACGCCATCCTGGGTGGGAGCGGTCGGCGAATAATTTTACACCTGCGTGTCCGAAATATGGCATACTCTCAGAAAAGGAGTTGGAGTATGCCCAGCAGCGATCACAATCGAAGAGATTTTCTGTCACGTGTTGCGGCGACGGCCGCGGTAGCCGCCAGCACAGGAGCCCCCGAAAAAGCCCGAGCACAGGCCGGCGGGGGAATGTCCAGCGAAAACCGGGTGGACAAGGCCTACGCCTACCGGGTACAGCGGGCCGAGTACTTCAAGAATCTACCCAAAGCCGAACACGTCACCAACGGTGACGAACAACGCTATCCAAACCGGATCAACAGCTTTTCGAAGACGCTGCTGCACGATCAGTTCGGACACGTCAGCCGCGATGCCTACAACAGCATGATCCGGGCGATCGAGTCAGGCAAGAAAGCCGACTTCGAAGCGATCTTCCGGGGCGGCAACGTGCGGCTGAAGAATCCGACCGGCGCCTACAACTATCAGTTGGGTGGCGCCGATCAGTCTCAATTCGTGATTCCGCCCGCCCCCGCGTTTTCGAGCGCCGAGCAAGCGGCATCGATCACCGAGTCGTATTGGCAGTCGCTCACGCGCGATGTTCCCTTCGCGGAGTACGAGGGGAACAACACGATCGCGCGAGCTTGCGCGGAACTGTCCGGTCTGCAGGCCCACGGTGGTCCCCGGGTGAGTGGCCGGGTGACGCCCGGCGCGATCTTTCGCGGGCAGACCCCGGGCGATCTCGTTGGGCCGTACATCTCCCAGTTTCTGATGGGTCCCTTCAAGATGGGGCACCTGATGGTCGATCAGAAACAGCTTTCGGCGACGCCGGGGCTCGACTTCATGGCCAATTACTCGGACTACCTCGGAATCCAACTCGGCGAAGGCAAGGGACCCGGGAACAAGTACGAAACCACGGCGCGCTACGTCCGCAACGGGCGTGACCTGGCGACGCTCGTCCACTTCGACTGGCACTTCTCGCCGCACTATCACGCTCTGTGGACGCTGCTCGGCTACGGCGCCGATTGCTACACCGAGAGCAATCCCTACACGTCCGCGCGGGGTCAGGAACCCTATATCAACTTCGGAGCACCAGACTCCTTCGACTTCGTCTCGCGCGCGGGCAAGCCCGCGTTCCACGCCGCCTGGTACCAGAAGTGGATGGTCCACCGCCAGGCCCGCCCGGAGGTTTTCGCCTGCCGGATTCACAACCACGTCTCGCAGGTCCAGATTTATCCGCTCCACGAATCGGTGCTGACCGCGGGACTCGAAGCGGTCATGTCGAAGCAGGGTAACGCACTGCTCTCTCAGGCCTATTCGGAAGGGTCGCCCGCTCACTCCGCCTATCCGAGCGGTCACGCCACCGTCGCGGGCGCATGCGTGACGATGCTGAAAGCCTTCTTCAGAGAATCGTTCGTGCTGCCGAGTCCCGTTGCAGCCTCGGCCGATGGCCTCGAACTGCTGCCGTGGAAGGGAGCCGAACTCACCGCCGGGAACGAACTGAACAAGCTCGCCTTCAATATCGCGATGGGCCGCAACTGGGCGGGGATCCATTGGCGCTATGACGCATGGGAAGGGCTGAAGCTCGGCGAGCAAGTGGCGATGAACATTCTTCTCGACATCTCGGCCGGATACATGGACGAGTGGCCTGGGTTCCAGTTCACCAAGTTCGACGGGACGAAGGTAGCGATCTGCGCCGGGTGCGCCAGCGTGGCGTAAGACCGCGCTGGCCGCACCCGAACCCGCCTATCCCTTCTTCAGTTCCTTCCGGGCCGCGTCGTACAGTGCCCGAATGTAGCCCATGCTGTAAGACCAGCCATTGTTCCCGCCGCCCTGCATTTCCGGAACGTGATCGGCGATCAGGTTGCCGCGGAAATCCACCTCCACCAGCGTCTTCATCAGCTTGTACATGTCGGTGTACCCGTTGTCGATATAGGTCTCGACGAAGTACGGGATCGGTTGCGTGACGTTGCGGAAGTGGATCTTCCACAGCTTTCCGATCTTGGCGAATTCGCGCACGGCGCCGTAGACGTCCTTGCCGGTCGATTTGCCGCCTTCCATCCAGGTGCCGCAGCACAGGCAGACTCCGATGTTCGGCGAGTTGGCGATCTCGAGTGCTTTCATGTAGCCATCGAATGTTCCGAACATGTGCCGCGGGATTCCACCCAATTCCGGCACCGGCGGATCGTCGGGATGAATGCCGAATCGTACGCCCGCCTCTTCACACACCGGCGCGATCTGCTTGATGAAGTAGGTGTAGTTCTCCCAGAGCTCTTCCTTCGAGTACTTGCGCCCGTGCGTCAGCGGGCTCTCATAGACCTTGCCGTTCCAGAAGCCCTTGGCCGTGTTCATGTTGAACGCACGTGCCGCCGCGCCGCCACGTGTTGTCTCGCGCTCGCTCGACCAGATTCCGTTCGCCATGTGCGCGTAGGTGATGTAGCCGATCCCGGCCTTTCCGGTGTCGCGAATGTACTGCTTGAGCCACTCGATCTTGGCGTCGCGGCCCGGCAGATTCAGCGTCACCTCCTCGATGTTCCGGTTGTCGTTGTTCGAGATGTTCCAGAGCTTCAGTCCGGCTGCTTCCACGCGCCGCTTGATCGCCGCGAAGTTCTCGTAGGTGCCTTTGCCCTTCCCCGTTTGGACGTTCAGATAGTCGACGCCCATCTGCTGGATCCACTTCAGCTCCTCGGGTGTGACGTTCTCGCCTACCTGCATCGAGATCTTGATCCCGGGCGAAAGGGGTTCCAATTTCTTCGCCGCCGCCGGAACGGCCATCGCCGCCGCCGCTGCCAGCCCGGCCTTCCCGAAATCGCGTCTTGCCAAATCGCTCACTTGTGTCGGCTCCTTTTCCACTGGACCGGCGGTCCGAGGCCCGTCCGCCATTCAGTGTAACGCAGCACACGGCTCCGATTGCTGTTTGAATTCCATGCAGTGTGCGCGAGTTTCCGGCCACTCATGACGTTCTGACGAAGGCCCTTACAGCGATTGCGATCGCGTGCTGGTGGCGGTCCCTCTCATCACGCAAAGCTGGTTGGCCGGCGCGCTCGACCGCGTGGGTAAACGGATCATTCGGGTTCGGCGCCTCATCCTGGATGCCGAACTCCGCATCGAGGCTCTTCGCGAAGTCAGGCGAGACTCCGCAAGCCCTGAAGTGGACCGTTCGGCTTTTCAGCAGCAACAGTTCTTTTCGGATACTTCGGACTGTTCACATCAGCACGCGCGGGTAGTCGTGATCACCGGATCGAAAACCGCGCTGTTCACCCCCTCCCGCTACCGGTAGAATGGTTGCCAAGTGAGCCAGCGCGGGCCGTATCGAATCGGCTCCGCGCCCACTTCGAGTGCGCCGAGATCGGGCGCCTTACCCTTGAAGTCCTCGTTCACGGCCGGGATAACGACGCCTGCGTCCACGGCCTTGGCTCCGGGCTTCAGCCGGAAGTTCAAGTCCATCGCGTGGTAGACCTTGTGCCGCTGTGTGTGATCTGGCGGCACGAGGCCCTCGAAGATATCGAAGTCGACCTCGATGCTATGCCGGTCCTGCCCGGAGCCCGCCTGATAGGCGGCCAGCGTTTCGAACGTCTTCATGTCCTCCCGCCGCGGCTCATAAAGCGTCTGTCCCTTGGCCGGGGCCCCGAAAGTGAACTGATCCTTCGCACCCCGATTCGGCCGGTAGCCGTTGTAGTCGTAGCTGTACTCACTGGTTCCATGCGTTTGCCGCATGATGCCGCGGCCGGGCGTATCGCGCCCGAGAAACAGATTGTTCCGGAAATGTGAGTTCGACACGGGACCCGACAAATGTTCTCCGATGATCGTGTTGTGGAACGCGTAGACACCCGCCGGATGCGCGTCGAACTTGAACGCCACGCCGCTCGGAACGTTGTAGAGCGTGTTCCGGATGAAGTACACCGGGCCACCGAACATCGGCTGCGCGCTATATCCGCCGTGGGTCGCGTTGGTGCCGCGATTGTTGTAGACGCGGATGTTGTGAACGCCGCCATCGGTTTCGATGTAGTCGTCGTTCAGCATGTGCATGTCGTTGTTGTAGATGTCGATCGATGACGCGCGCCGGTCCGGATCGCTCTCGGGAGTGCCATATGTCGATATCGAGATCGCGTCATGGAAGTAGGCGACCGAGTTGCGCGCAATCACATGTCCGGGCCCGTACACCTTGATGCCGTAGTAGCTGACCATTTCATGCGACCCGAAAGCGCCCGGACTCGCCCAGGAAGGCCCGCCCGGATAGCGCGACGGTCCGCCCCAGCCGATCAGCCGGAAGCGATCGTCTCGGCCGAGGATCAGGTTGTCGGCGATGTAGAAATCGCTGGAGCCAGCGTATTCGGTCCAAATGCCGAAACCGACGTTTTCGAAACGGCAGTTCTTGACGGCGAGCCCTACCGCGCCGATCACTTCCTTCTGTCCCGCGAAGATTCCGACGTCGGTGTTGCGGATCGTGATGCCGTCGAAGATGTGATACTGCGAGGCCATCACGTCGAACATCCGATGATTGCCCGCGCCATCGAAGATCACTTCGCCATCGCCAGCGGCCTTGATCGTGATCGGCTTCTCGCGGGTTCCCTTGAGCGTGAGCGATAGCGACCCGTCGAAAGGCGCCATCATCGGATCGACGTAGTTCAGCCGCTCGGGCTTGTAGAGTCCGGTGTGAACCAGGAGCGTATCGCCGGGTTTCGCGCGGCGCTCCCAGACGACGGTCCAGTCGCCGAGCCCAGCGCCGTAATAGGCCTGCAGGATTCCGGTGAAACTCGGCTCGATGCGCTCGCCCTGGTAGTCCGCTGGATAGACGTGTAGCGTGCGCCCCTCCGTCGACGGCATCGGCTCGGTGCGCGTCTTCACCTTGACCGTGTGGCTGGCGGTGCCGGTGGCGCCGTCCGGATCAGTGAGTTGGAATTTGCACTCGTATTCGGTCCCCTCTTTCACGTTGAGGATCGATCCGGCGAATCCCTGGGGTACGAAGTAGTCGAGATTCTCTCGCCGCCGGTAGACGTTCTCACCGCCGATACGCAACAGCGGCATTCCGTTCTTCCACTGCGATTCGCCCGCCGCGCGATACTGCACCGAAACGGTGGCGTTGCGGTTGGCGTCACCCTGGATGGACCACTCGAAGCCCAGGTTGTGGAGCGTGGGACGCTCTACGTGGAAACGGCCTGCCACGGTCGCATTCTGAGCGAGGACGGCGGCGGAAAAGGCGAGTGAGAGGACGAGGGTACGGAACATGGGAATCCCATATTCTATCTCGTGCGAAGCTCTCGGCCCCTCTCACAGGATCAGCGAAGGTCCGTACAGCCGGACTTCGTAGATCCGCGCCGCCTCCGCCCCGTTCGTTTCCTGGACCTCCAAGCGAACACGATCCGTCATCACCGGATCGAAGCCGAGCACCCGGCGCCGCATGTAGTTCCGCGTCTCTCCAGCCACGCGGCGCCATCCCGATCCCTGGGGAACAAGGACATCGTAGCGCTTGACGCAGTCCGGATAGCGGAACAGCGCATTTCTGGAGTGCCGGTTCATGTCGGTGTCGAAAGTGATTTGAATCTGGCCGATCGTGGCACGGTGGGCGAGTTGCAACTCGATCCAAGCGGGAAGAGATCGCGAGACGAAGAGATTCGGCCAGCGGTCGGGCCGGTTGCTTCCCGTAATCACGTTCGCCGGACCGTAGGGACGCTGCTCCGGCGTGATTCGCATGACGAAATGCGCGCCGCGTGTGACCGGATGCCAGCGCGACTGACCCGGAAGCTCGGCCGCGGTGCATCCAGCCG
>CADECY010000218.1 GCA_902825945.1 uncultured Acidobacteriota bacterium | reverse complement strand
CGGCCAACTATGGACCCTGCGGCCCAGCGCATCCGATCCCGGTCTGCGGCACTCTCACCGGACTCACCGCACTATGGATTGCCGAAAACGGAGTCGCCGCGGGCCTGTTCGATGGCGGCGGTGACAGGATCCTCTTCCTCTATGATGGGACAGCGACATACGCTCGTCCGATCTGGCCCGATCTCTTCGTCGTGGACATCGCCACCGACGGTACGATGCTGGCATTGGAGTCCGGGCAATTCTACATCTTGTCTCCGAGCGGAATGCAGAACCGCTCGGCCCCCCTGCGGACGCGGTTCTGGTCGCCACCGTTCGTCTCGCCCAACCCGAACGATCCCTACGGTTACTCGCTCGAAGCGAACTCGACGTTTGGGGCGAAATACTCCGCGTCCGGTGGTGCGTTGGTGATTCCAGCGATCCGGCAGCGCCGCCTGCCGATCGTACCCGGCGGACCGCTCGGATTCTGCGGAGGCGGTGAACCTTGCCTGTTCGATGCCTACACCTTCGTCCTAGTCGGAGGACCCGCGCCCCAGGCGATTCCGGAGCCAACCGCCGCTGGCCTTCTCGGTGCTGGCTTGGGGACACTGAGTTGGCTTCTCGCGCGGCGCCGGAACCGGTAGCGAACACGCTTCCGCGTTTGCCGCCACCGCGCACGGCGTGGTACAAGCGGGGTTGGGCGACATTTTCCGCGCCCTGCGTCACCGGGACTTTCGGCTGTTGCTCTTCGGCCAAGTCATCTCGCTCATCGGGACTTGGATGCAGGGGCTCGCGCAAAACTGGCTGATCTCCCGCCTCACGCATTCGACAGTCCTCATGGGGACCGTCGGTTTTTGTCAATTCCTGCCGGTCCTGCTGCTCGGTCCACCCGGCGGCATCACGGCGGACCGCGTCTCTCGCCGCAAGCTCGTCATCGTCACCCAATCGCTATTCCTCATGCAAGCGTCGGCTCTTGCAGCGCTCTCGTTGAGCGGCACGATCACCGTTCCGCTCGTCATGATCCTGGCGTGCGGATGGGGCATCATCAACGCCTTCGACGTTCCAGCCCGGCAGTCTCTCTACATTCACCTCGTCGGCAGGGAGGATCTGCCGAACGCGATCGCGCTGAACTCGATGAGCTTCAACGCGGGCCGCGTCGTCGGCCCGTCGATCGCGGGCTTCTGCGTCGCGGCGTTCGGCGAAGGTGTCTGCTTCGCCCTCAACGCGGCGACTTTCCTCGCCGTGCTCGCGTCGCTGCTCGTCATGAAGGCCGAGGAACCGGAGCGGACCGCCCCCGCATCCGCCCTCGGACACCTGCGAGAGGGTTTTCATTACGCATGGACGCATGAGAACGTCCGGCTGTTGTTGATCGTGAGTGCGATCGCCAATGTCGCCAGTTCGGCGGTCACCGTGCTCGCTCCCGTCTTCGCTGACCGAATTTTCGGACGCGGCGCCGCGGGTTTGGGCCTGCTCACCGGATCGTTGGGGCTCGGCGCCGTGATCGGAACCGCGGAACTCGCGCGCAAAGCCGGCCGCATCCGGCTCGACCGCGTGGTTCTGATCTCGGCGCTGTTGCAGGCGGGCGCGCTGATTCTTTATGCGATCGCTCCGCGTTTCGAAATCGGAATGCTCGCGATGGCGGCGTGGGGCTATGCGGTTTTTCGCCTTCTTTCCTCGATCAATACGTTGATCCAGACCTCAATCGCCGATGAATACCGTGGACGTGTCATGTCACTCTATACAATGACGGTAGTGGGGCTGACGCCGATCGGCAATCTCGCATCGGGCATTCTGGCCGAATGGGTGGGGGCGCGGGGCACCGTCTTCGCCGCCGCCGCTTTGATGATGTGCGCGGCCGCGGTCTGGTCCGGACAAGTCGAAAAACAATGAAACATCTCCTCGTATTTTTGTTGGCGGCCGCCTCTCTGGCCGCGCAGGAAACCGCCGCGGTCTTGAAGAAGCTCTCCGAGATCACCGGATTCGCCGTATCGAAGCCCGTGGATCAGAAAACGATGCGGCGCGAAGAGTTGAAGGCTTACTTCGAGGAACGGCTGAAGGAAGTGGTGAAGCCCGAGGAGATCCGCATCGAGGAGATGACGCTCAAGAAGTTCGGATTCGTCCCGGCCGATTTCGACCTTAAGTCCACCACCATCGACCTGATGGCAGAACAGGCGGCGGCATTCTACGACTATCGCAAGAAGAAGATGGTGCTTCTGGACGCGCCCGATGGCGGCGCGATGGCCGAAATGACGCTGGTGCATGAACTGGCGCACGCGCTCGCCGATCAGCACGTCAATCTCGAGAAGTTCCTGAAGAAGGGAAACTCCAGCGACGACTCTTCGATGGCGCGCACAGCAGTGATGGAAGGCCAGGCAACGTATCTGATGTCGGAATTCATGGCGAACAAAATGGGCCAATCGCTCAAGGACACGCCGATGATGGTCGACATGATGAGCCGGATGGCATCGGCCGGCGGCAGCGGATTCCCGGTCTTCGAGAAGGCTCCCCTGTACATGCGCGAGTCTCTCGTGTTTCCCTACGCGAAGGGAATGGTGTTCCAGCACAAGGTGGTGCTGAAGTACGGGCAGAAGGGATATCGCGAAGTCTTCGAACGCGCCCCGAACACGACGCAGGAGATCCTGCATCCGGAAAAATACTTCGATCGCATCCAGCCTGCTTCGCCCAAACTCGCGGCGCTTGCCAAACCACGCGGATGGAAGAAGCAGGCCGAGGGGACAGTCGGCGAGTTCGACCTGTCGATTCTGCTCAAGCAGTATTCCGAGGGCTCGGAAGCACTCGCCGAAAAGTGGCGGGGCGGCGGCTATCAGCTTTGGGAAGATCGCGTCGGCAAGCGTGCTGCCCTGATCTTCTCGACGGCTTGGGAAGACGAGAAGTCGGCGCGCGAGTTCTTCGCCGCCTATCGCAAGATCCTCGCGGGCAAGCTGGACAAGCCCGAGTTTTCGCCGGAAGCGGAGGCCGAACTCGCGGGCAAGGCGGCCGATGGTCACTTCCGCGTGTGGCTGCGCGGAAACGAAGTAGCGGTGATCGAGGGGCTCGCCTGGGCCGAGGACGCCAAGAAGCCTCAGTAACGTGAGCCGCGAACGCTGGGACGACAAGTATCGCCGGGGCGAGCATACCGGACAGGCGCCGCTCACGTTTCTCGCCAGTCTCGCGGCGCGCATCGGGCCCGGTGACGCGCTCGACATCGGCGCGGGCTCGGGCCGGCACTCCCGGCTGCTCGCCTCGCTCGGTTGGCGGGTGACCGCGATCGACTGGTCCGCCGAAGCACTCGCGATGTTACCCGATCGGGTCACACGCATCCAGGCCGACCTCGAGGCGGGCGAATACGAAATCGAACCCGGGCGGTGGGACCTGATCGTCGACACCTGCTACTGGCAACCCAGCCTCGTCCCCGCGATCCTCGCGGGAGTGCGACCGGGCGGACACGTGGCAATGGCGATTCCGCTCGCGGGCTCGATGAATCCGGCCTACACGGTGAATCCCGGTGAACTGGCCCGATTGTTCGATGGCTGGATGATCGAACATTCTCACGAAGATCGCTTCGCCGAAATCGTCGCCCGCAAGCCCGCTCATTGAGTTCCGTTAAGCGTCCCGAACGGGTCTGCGTGTTACCTTGTAACGATGCTTCTTTACGCCCTGACGATCTTCCTCAGCGCGTTCCTGCTCTTTCAGGTTCAGCCTTTGATCGCCAAGACGATCCTCGCCTGGTTCGGTGGATCTGCGTCCGTCTGGACGACCTGCATGCTCTTCTTTCAGGCCATGCTGCTGCTCGGATACTTCTACAGCCACGTGACGATCAAGAAGCTGAAGCCGCGGATGCAGGCGATCGTCCACACGGTACTGCTCGGGCTCGCGGTGCTGCTGCTGCCGATCATTCCGAGCGCGGCGTGGAAGCCAACGGGCAACGAGAACCCGACGGTGCAAATCCTGGTGCTGCTGGCCGCGACAGTCGGTCTGCCGTATCTGTTGTGCTCCACCACCGGACCGCTGGTGCAGGCCTGGTACTCGCGCAAGGAAGGCGGTGCGACACCCTATCGCCTGTTCGCGCTCTCGAACCTCGGTTCGATGCTCGCCCTGCTGTCGTATCCGGTAGCGGTCGAGCCGTTCCTGCCGATTCCGAGCCAGGCGTGGGGGTGGTCGGGCGGATTCGTGGCATTCGCCGGATTAGCGATTCTTACCGGGTGGCGCAGTGCTGGCTACGCCGCGCGGGAAACGTCTGGCACCGGCCAGGAGCCTGAGGCCGCGCCCGGCTGGAACGAGCAGATCCTGTGGATCGGCCTCGCGGCTTGCCCTTCCCTGCTCTTACTCGCGGTTACCAACCACCTCACTCAGGATGTGGCGGCGATTCCGTTTCTCTGGGTGCTGCCGCTGGCGCTCTACCTGCTGAGCTTCATCCTGACGTTCGACGCACGCGGCTGGTATCATCGCGACCTATTCCTGTTCCTACTCGCCCCGGCCCTCGGCGGCATGGCGTACATGCAGTGGAGCGAGTCGAAAAGCGTGGCGATGCCCGTGGCGGTGCTGCTGTTCGCGCTCTCCTTCTTCATCGCCTGCATGGTTTGCCACGGTGAACTGGCACAGCGCAAGCCCGCGGCCCGCTATCTGACGTCGTTCTTCCTGATGCTCTCGGTTGGCGGCGCGCTCGGCGGGCTATTCACCGGCGTCGTGGCGCCGTATCTCTTCTCGATGTACTTCGAACTGCCGGTCGGGATCGCTTTCTGCGGACTCCTCGCGCTGATCGTGACAGTCGAAGAGCCCGGCAGGACTTGGATGCAGTCGATGGCCTCGATCTCCGGTATCGCGCTCCTGCTCGGTGTGGTCGGGCTCAGCGCATTCCTCGGCCGCACCGTGTTCGACGCGCTGAAAGACTACACGCTCGTCCAGCGCAACTTCTACGGAACGCTGCGAGTCCGCCAAGGCAATGTCGGCGAGTACGACGGCTACAAGAGCGTCCTCCACGGCTCGATCAACCATGGCGAACAGTGGACCCACCCCAGCCGCCGCCGCGAGATGCTCTCGTACTACTGCCCGCAGTCCGGCGTCGGACACGTCATGGCCCTGCATCCCAAAGGTCAGCCGTGGAAGTACGGCGTGATCGGGCTCGGCGCCGGCACCATGGCCGCCTTCGCCGAAAAGGGCGACACCGTGATCTTCTACGAGATCAACCCACTGGTGCCGAAGCTCGCCGACACCGAGTTCACCTACCTGCCCGACGCTCGGGCTCGTGGGGTCGATGTTCAGGTGAAACTCGGCGACGGCCGCCTCACCCTCGAGCGCGAGCCGGCGCAAAACTTCGACGTCCTCATGATGGACGCCTTCTCCGGAGACTCGATCCCGGTCCACCTGATGACCAAGGAGGCGTTCGACCTCTATTTCCGCAACCTCAAGCAGGATGGAGTCATCGTTGTCCACATTTCCAACAAGTATCTGGACCTGGAACCCGTCATTGAGAGAATCGTCAAGTCGACGGGCAAAGCAGCCTGGGTGATGGAAGCGGACGACGATGAGGAAGAGACCTGCTACGGAACCACCTACGTACTGGTGGCGAACTCTCCTAACACGTTCCAAAATCAGGAGTTCGTGACCGGGCGGGCGGCGAAGGCGAAGGCTCGAGTCGGTCTTTGGACCGACGCCTATTCGAATCTCTTCCGCATCCTTAAGTAAAGAAAAGTTAAGAACCCCTCCAAAGTTGTAACCGTACTGGTCCGAAAGGAGTCGATACGTGCATAGGAGGAGTGTTTCTTTTGTTACGCCGCGCCCTGTGGTGCGTCATCGCAATCACGGGGATCTGTTTCGGACAGCTCCATTCGGACTTCGACGAGGAGTCGCGCGCCTGGACCCTTTCCAATTCAGTACTAGAGGCGAAAATCGGACTCGGCTTGGCAGGCACGTTCGAGTTTCGCGGAATCGAAAACCGTGAGACCCGGGATAGTTGGCGCCCGGCGGACGGTGGATCGTCCCCGATCCGGTTGCAAGTGGACGAACGGTGGATCGACGAGAAATCGGCGTTCCGGCTAATCCGGCATTGGACCGAAAGCAACGTCCGCGGCGGACTGCGGCAATCGATCTTGCTCGACGAAGTCTCGGGTCTGGGCCAGATCCTGGTGGAGTTCGAGATCTACCCGAACCTGCCCACGCTGCGATACGGCGTCCGCTACCGCAACTCGACCGGCAAGAGTGTCGAGGTGGCAGAAGCGGACCCGGTGCGCTGGCGCCTGCTCGCTCAGGCACCCGCGTTCCGCGCCATGCGGGTCGAACAATGGCTGCCATCGCTCGACGCCAATCCGGCGGACTTCGAGCGCGTGACTTCCACCGTCGATACCTCGGGTGGCGTGCTGAGCGTCTTGAGCGGAGCGCATGCCCGCTACTGCTCCTGGCTCGCGCTGAGTGACACCGCCGGGCGCGGGCTCGCGTTCGGTTGGGAATTCAACGGCCGCATGACGGTCGACACGCGCCACGTGGCGGCGGAGAACCGTCTGGAGTTTTCCGGACGCATTCCGGAGCTACACCATCCGGTCGAGCCCGGAGACAGCTTCCAGGTTCCGAGAGCGTTCGTGTCGCTGTTCCATGGCGGGCCGGACGAAGCAGGCCACGCCACCCAGCGTTTCGTCGAACTCGCTCTCGCCAAGCAGGCACGCGATTCCCGATTCCCGTACGTGAGCTGGGATTCGTGGGCCTACTATCAGGCCATCGACGAGGAGACCCTTCGACGCCAGGCGACGCTCGCCGCCCAAGCGGGGGTCGAACTCTTCATCGTCGACCTCGGCTGGGCACGGTCGATCGGAGACTGGCATCCGGACCCGGTCAAGTTTCCGCGAGGAATGCGGAGCTTGTCCGACTATGTCCACTCGCTCGGCATGAAGTTCGGGCTTCACTTCGCATGGCCGCACGCGAGTCTCGAATCGCCCGTGCTGAAGCAGCATCCAGACTGGGTGGCATCGGTCAACACGCTCTACTACGGGGCTTCGTCGCTGTGTCTGGCGCACCGGCCCGTCCGCGATTGGATCACCAGCGAGGCGATTCGCATCATCGACGACTACGGCGTCGACTGGATCCTTCAAGACGGCGAGAACATGGTGAAGGATTGCCGGTCGAAGTCGCACACCCATCACCCCGATGACAGCAACTACGCCAACGCGGTCGATGGGCTGGACGCGATTTTGAGCGAGATTCAGGAAGCTCGGCCGCACGTACTCTGGGAAAACTGCGAAAACGGCGGCAACCTGATGACCTATCAGATGGTGCAGCAATACGTCACTTCGATCGTCAATGACGCGTCGGGCGCGCTCGGCTCGCGCCTTGCGGTCTACGGTGCCACGTTCCCGTTCCCGCCCCGGTACTCGGATCGCTACATGCCTGAGCAGAAGATCGACGCCTACACAGCGCGCAGCTACGAGTTCGGCGGACCGTGGATTCTCATGAACAAGCTCGACGAGTTGGACGCTCGGTCGGTCGCGTTCCTGAACCGCGAGATCGAACGCTTCAAGCAGATCCGCTCGTTCATCCGCGAGGCGAAGGTCCTGCATGTCTCCGATGCGCCGGCTCTCGGCCGCACCGATGCCATCGCCGCCTACGACAAGGTATTCGACACCGGAATCGCCGTCGTGACGCGCGATGGCTCGGACGCTGCTACTTTCCAGTTGCGGATCGGCGAGTTCGATCCCGGAAAGAGCTACCAGGTCACCTTCGCCAGCGGTGGGCAAACGTTCACATTGACGGGCGCGCAAATCGCCCAGACGGGAATCACGGTTCAACTCCCGGAAACCAGGTACTCGGAAGTGGTCTACATCGCGCCGATCGCGACAGCCACCGAACTGTTCAAGTAGCCGCTACTCGCGGTGAAGGAACTCGTCGAGATTCAGGATCACGCGGCTCACCACCGTCCAGCCGGCGGCCTCGGCCGAACTCACCTGAGCCCCAAGCGGGAACAGCGCCTTCGCTTGGTTGGAATCGCTTTCGAGTGACCGCACGGCGCGCTCGAAGTGCCGAGCCATCGTCTCCACTTCCTTGTCGCGCGGATCGCGATGCACCGCCAAACGGTATCCGTGCGTGAGCCGCTCGCGGAATCCCGCCGGTGCCTCATTCAACACGCGCAGCGCGAGCGCCTGCGCCGATTCGAGAAACACCGGATCGTTGAGTGTATTGAGTGCCTGCAACGGCGTGTTGGAGCGTTGCCGCCGGCTGCAAGCGAGGATCGCATCTGGCGCGTCGAAGTTCATCAACTGCGGATAGGGCGAAGTGCGTTGGAAGAAGATGTACATCCCGCGGCGATAGCGATCGGCACCCTCGGACTCGATCCACTTCGCGTTGTTCGCATAGGTGAGTTCGGCGACTCCCTTCGGCTGCGGCGGCTTCACCGACTTTCCGCCCACCGCGGGATTCAGCAATCCGCTCGCCGAAAGCGCGGTATCGCGCACCAGTTCGGCGGATAGTCGCAGACGGCGCTGCCGCGCGAGCAGCACGTTGTCGGGGTCGCGCTCCCGCAACTCCGGCCGCGTGTTCGACGACTGGCGGTAGGTGGCCGAGGTCACGATGAGCCGGTGCAGTTCCCGCATGCTCCAGCCGCGATCCATGAACTCCGACGCCAGCCAATCGAGCAGTTCGGGATGCGATGGCCGCTCGCCCTGCTTGCCGAAATCCTCGGACGTTCGCACGATCCCGCGCCCGAAATACTCCTGCCATACCCGGTTCACGATTACGCGCGCGGTGAGTGGATTGTCGCGCGATACCAGCCAGTTGGCGAGCGCCAGCCGGTCGGGCTTGCCCCCGGCCGGTAGCGCGGGCAACGCCGAGGGCACATCCGCCATCACTTCGACTCCTGGATTCCGGAAGTTTCCGCGCAACAGGATGTTCGTCTTGCGGGGCGTATGGATCTCGCTGATCGCCTGCGCGCGGCTCACCGCGGACTTTGCCTTGAGTTCGCGCCACTGACGGCGGAAATCGTCGAGCCCCGCCGCGTCCAGTTCTTTCTTGCTGAACGCATCGGTGGCGCGATCGAGAAAGTAGTCGATGAGCGTCTCCTGCTGTTCACGCGTGCGCTTCTCGCGCGGCAGGCGGAGGATTCCCTGCCCGCCGATGCTGATGTTGCCGAGGTTCTTCCAAGCCCGCCAGTAGCGCTCATCCTTCGACGGCTTGTCCTGGATATCGAGCAGGATCTTTTCCCATCTATCGAGCAGCGGCGGCAGGCACGAACGCGCGAGCAGCGCATCGGACTCTTCCTCGAACATCTTGCGCCCGCGCATCCAGGCGCCGAGCTCTCCCTGCACCGGAGCATCGATATCCTGCTCCCAGATCTGGTTGAAGAAGCCGAAGAACTGATAGTAGTCGCGCTGCGAGAAGGGATCGTACTTGTGGTCGTGGCACTGCGCACAGCCCACACTGAGCCCGAGCCACACCGTACCCGTCGTGTTGGTGCGATCGAGCGTCGCCTCCACACGAAACTCCTCGGTGTCGACACCGCCCTCGCGATTCCAGATCGCGTTCCGATGGAAACCGGTCGCGACGCGCTGATCGACCGAAGGATTCGGAAGGAGATCGCCCGCGAGTTGTTCGATGGTGAACCGGTCGAACGGCATATCGCGATTGACGGCTTCGATGACCCACTGACGATAACGCCAGGCGTACGGACGCGTGCGGTCGGTCTCGTAGCCATCCGTGTCCGCGTATCGAGCCTGATCGAGCCAATGGCGCCCCCACTTCTCGCCGTAGTGCTGGGAGCGGAGCAAGCGGTTGGCCGACTGGTCATGGGATTCACCCGGCATGGCTTCCGGCGGAAGCCCGGTCAGATCGAGCGCAACCCGGCGCGCGAGGGTTCCGGCCGGCGCCTCGGGTGAGGGCACAATCCCTTCCTTTTCGAGCCGAGCGAGCACGAACGCGTCGATCGGATTGCGCACCCACTTGGAATTCTTTACCGCCGGAATCGCGGGCTTGCGGATCGGCTGGAACGACCAGTGATCGGTCTTGCGGCGTTGCTGCGCGGCTCCCGCCGGGGCGGCCGGCCACTTCGGACCCGCATCGATCCACTGGCGCAACTCGGCAGCCTCAGCCGGTGTGAGCTTCTTCGGACCCGGCGGCATCTTTCCATCGGCCACCATCCGGATCAGTTTGCTCTCCGCGGACTTGCCCGCCACGATCACCGGACCCGAATAGCCGCCCTGCAAAGCCGCGGATTCGATGTCGAGCCGCAGCCCGCTTTGCTGCATCGCCGCTCCGTGGCAGGCGACACAATTCTTACGGAGAATGTCGATGGGCTCGGCGGCGAGGATCGCGGCGGAGGCGAACAGCAGAATCGTGCGCACGAGAACATTTTGTCAAATTCGCGCGGCTCCGCGCCGGGAGCCGCTACAGCCACTCGGCGAACGTGGAGCGGAGCAGAGTCTCCGGGGCGTAGAACCCCGAGGCCCGGATCGCGGTAATGACCGAAGGTACGTCAACAAGCCCTCGCGCAGCCGCGCGCTGAAGAACGCCGAGGGTGTCGTTGCGATAGAACTCCGCCGCGATCGATCCCTTGATCGCGATCTCGGG
>CADECY010000217.1 GCA_902825945.1 uncultured Acidobacteriota bacterium | reverse complement strand
TCCGGATGATGGTGGCCGATGGCAACTCGATCTATCACTCGCTGCAGACGCGCTTCGAACGCAGGCTCTCGGCCGGACTCAGCTTGACCACCGCCTACACCTGGAGCCATTTCATCGACGACACCGCCCAGACCATCAATCGCGGCGGATGCGGCTGTCAGGACCCGCGCAACCGCGGGCAGGCCGAACGCGCCGATTCGATCAACGATGTCCGTCACCGGCTGGTAACCGGCTACGTGTGGGAGCTGCCGTTCGGCAAGAATCTGAAGGGGCCGGCGAAGTTTATCGCCGGCGGCTGGCAGACCGGCGGAATCGTGACGCTGCAAAGCGGATCACCGTTCAACATACTGCAGAGCGGAGACACGCAGAACGTGGAGTTTTCCGGCTGGGCGCGGCCCCACGCGATCGCGGGACGCTCGCCGATCGTCTCCAATCGCGATCCGCAGCTCTGGTTCGACACGACAGCGTTCGCGCGCAGCGTGGGCGAATTCGGGAGTTCGCCGCGGAATCCGGTGGTAGGTCCGGGGCTGCATGTGTTCGACCTCTCGGCGTCGAAGGCGTTTCCTGTTCGGGAAGGGCACAACGTGTTGTTCCGGCTCGAGCTGTTCAACACGTTCAACACGCCGCAATTCGGGCAGCCGGGCGGAACGCTCGGAACCGGTCCCTTCGGCCGCGTGACGAGTACGCGGTCGGACAACCGGCAGATTCAGCTCGCGCTGAAGTACATGTTCTGAGCGGGTGCTCAGTTGAACGCCACGGAAGGACCCTGGAGCCGGGCGACCCACTGGAGCGAGAGGATGCGATCCGGCTTCGAGGCTCCGGGGCCGGTCACCAGTTGGTAGGAAACTTTCAGGATCTGACGTTCGCTCGGGCGGAATCCCAGCCCGAACTCCCCCACGTGGGTGTCCGGCACGGTGGCCGTTTGACGATGACCGGCGCGGGCCGCTACGTACCACCGTGGCGACAACACATAGCGGACTTCGCCGTAGCCCATGAGTTCGCTGAATGTCGGAATGACCTTATAGGCTCGCTGGAATCGCATCAACTCCACCTGGATGTTCCAATGGCTTCGGGCGATTTGGGTGTCGATGCCGTAGCCGGTGCTCGGGAGTTCTCGCGGCGGACGTTCGCCGGGCATGAAGAATCGATGGCCCGGATAGAGGTAGGCTCCACGATAGAAAGACGCGCCGAGACGATAGCCTTGGCGGATCGTCCAGCCGCCGCCCGCGGTCCAGGTGCCGTATTGATCGGTGTCGCGGATACCACGGCGGCTGGCGGGATTGCTTGCTGTGAACTGCACGCGCATGTCGGCCGCTCCCGCGGTGAGGTCGATCTGCGCGCCCGGCAATCCGTAGGTGGTGACGGGTTTGTAGTAGTAGCCATAGCCCAGTGGCATGTCGATGAGAGGATTCATCGCGTCGTCGTAGCGCAGCAGAAACGAACCGAAAGCCGATGTCAGCATGCCGGCGCGGACGATCACCGAGTTGCGGTTCCAGTAGTGTGCGTATCCGAGGTAGGCTTGCAGAACATCGGCGCGGACGCCGTTACCCTGTGTACCCAACTGCTCGGTGAAGTAGGGCCGGGTATGTCCCTGGATCGCGCAGGAAAAGTACCAGTGGCGGCCGAGCGACAACGTTGGGTAGGCGACCGCCCTCAGGCCCCCTCTGACGTTGTCCGCGGCGTTTGAATAGAAAGCACCGCCCGAGAGCGTGAGGGGCATTTCGAATCCCGCTTCGGCCCCCATCGCGGCGTGCGCAACGGCGAGCAGCGAGGCTGCGAGTCTCATTGGACGGCCTTTTCGGCTGCCGCCGCGCGAATCTCGATTGCGACGGCGAGGCGGGTCAGGTCTCCGCACGCCTGATCACAGGCGACGGCGAGGTCGAGAGGCTCTAGTGACAGGAAGGCGGCCGCGACATTCGGATCGAATTGGGTGCCCGAATGACCGCGGATCTGCCGGATAGCGTCCTCGTGTGACATTCCCCTTCGGTAGGGCCGGTCCGAGGTCATCGCATCGTAGGCGTCGGCGACGTGAACGATCCGGGCCTCAAGCGGGATCTCGTCGCCCCGAAGGCCGCGCGGATAGCCCGAGCCATCGTGGTTTTCGTGATGGAGTTCCACAATGTCGAGATATTGCTGGAATCCTTCCACGTCCTCGAGGATCTTGCGCCCGATGGCCGGGTGCCGCATGATGACTGCGAATTCCTCCGGCAGGAGCGGCCCGGCCTTTCTGAGAATATGGTCAGGCACTCCGATCTTGCCGACATCGTGGACGAGCGCGCCGACACGGAGAAGCGCGATTTCGTCCTCCTGCATGCCGAGCGCGCTCGCGATCGCGCAGGAGTACTCGCTCACACGGAAGCTGTGGCCGGCCGTGTAGACGTCCCGCGCGTCGAGCGCGTTGGTGATGGTCCGGATGAACTCGGTATGGGCGCTGGTGAGCCGGGCGTGCGCCCTCCACACGGAGTCGCTGGCGCGGTTGAAGGCCTGTGCCAGATCCTCCATCTCGCGGACTCCCGTGGGCACGTCGAGCGGTAGCAGCACACCGGTGCACTCGCTTTCATGCAGTTTCGAGACGAACGCGGTCACCGGTTTGACTACGCTGCGGGCGGCCATCGTGGCCACCAAGACGAGAGTGACCAGTGTGACCGCGCCGGTCGCGAGGAACACCTTTTCGAGCACGTCGCTCAATCCTTTGGCTGCCTCGTCGACTGACTGGAGGCTCCGCAGGACGTAGCCGTTGCCGAGCTGGATCTTCTCGATCGGCATGGATAGGAAGGTTTCGGCACCCAGCCGAAACTCGCAATCGGCATCCGGCACGCATTGGCGCAACACGCGTTCGATATCCGCGGTTGTTCTGCCGATGTTCGACCGCGTGACCCTTCCATCCTTGAGCAGTACCGCCGGCATGACGAACTCGGCGAAGTCGAACGCGCGACCCAAGGAGAGAACGCCCAGTTGCCCTCCGGCGCGCTCCACCGGCACCGCGGCCAGGTGAGAGGTCCGATCGTCAACCTCGGTCAACCCGGCCTTGGCATCGACCTTCTTCAAGTCGACCTGGCCTACTTTGCCGTCCGAGCGGACCACTCCAGCGGTCAACTGGCCGCTGGCGTTGGACGTCAGCGCCAAGTCGAAACCAGTGGTCTCGAGGAGATCGGAGAGTTGGGCGTCGAGAGTCATGCGGGCAACGCGGGACTGATCCGAGACGCCTTGCTGCTGCCTCACCAACTCCATCCCCGCCTTGAGCGACGGATTCTCCGCCACCACGGCCAGCAGTTTGTTGTTCTGGATGTCGTAGTTGGCACGAATGCGGCTGACGAACTCGTGGCTGTTGCGAAGAGACGCGCGCAAGTTCTCCTTGACCCGGTCCTGAACCAGCCAGCGGACGGCCGCGAAGCTGAAGCACAACAGCAGCGCCACGGGCAGAAATGTCGTGAGAAAGACCCGCGCCGCGAAAGAGGGTCTCATTTCGGCCCTCCGGAAGGATCGACCGGGATCGTGAAGTCCAAGCGCACCTCACCGGACGGAGGAACCTCCACCTGCTTCCGGAAGTATCCGGCCGAGCGGTGCCAGGCAACCACGGTGTGATGGCCGGGCGGGACACCGCGCAGGACGAAGCTGCCATCCGCACCGGGCTTGACCGCCCATTGGGAGGGCGCGACCACGACGGCCGCACTCATGTTCGGATGCAGGTGGCAAAACACGGGAACCACGCCCGGCGTGTGGAAGGTCACGGTTCGGGTCTGATTCTGGGGATAATTGCCGAGGTCGAACGGCTTTGCTTTCGCCAGCGAAAAGACGTTGTGGAACAGAGGGTCGAAGTTCGGGAACGACACCGTTGATCCCGCCGGTACCACGACCACCTCTGGCGTGAACTTACGGTTCCGCTGGCCGAGCTCTACCGTTACACTCGGTGCTGCCGCCCGGATGTCCTCGACGTAGATCGCCACGCGTTCACGTTCCACGGTAGCGAAGTCACCGTTCTCATAGGCCGGAGCGACGGCGGCACCGCGGTGGTAGGAGTTCGCGACCGGCTCGACCCGTTTCTTGGTTAACCGTTTCGTGATGCCAACCCGGCCCGTGACGTCGCCCGCCAGCGTGGGAGCAACCGATAGCAGAGCGAAGGCGAGAGCACGCGACGGGAAGCACATGACCGTGTACTATTACCATCGGCACGATCCGCCACTGGCGGGGTAAGGTCTGGGCCCTATGCTCACCTAGGAATCGACGGGTTTCACTACCCCCTTTCCGTGTGAGTGGGGGTGCCGGGCCTGAGTGCGGTCTACGCCTTCCGCGTCATCGACACCGGATCCCACTCGCAGATCCGCCGCTCGTAGTAGCTCTGATTGCACAGCAGCGCCGGACCCGCCGTCCGAAGCCCGAACGTCGCGTCCTCGAAGAACGGCTTGCGCGTCCGGACGGCGCTATAGAAGTTGCGGTGGTGTTCGAGGTGCGGCACGTGGTCGCGTGGAGGTGTGTAGACGTCTTCTTTGTCCGGCCGCATCGAGTCGGCATTGGGCCGCTGTTCGGGGAACTTCGCTCGGTAGTCCTTCAGGAACTGCTCCTGGACGGCCTTCGGGAACGTGTTGACCGTGTAGCCCGGCTCCGCCTCACGCGGGCGGCGATTCACGGTGAGCGTCGAGTAGCCTACGTTCATCACGCCTTCGCTTCCGACGAATCGGACGCCGAACGCGTCGGTCACGCCGCCGCTCGCGAAGTTCACACGCAGGCAGAGCGTGAATTCCGGATGCTCGGCGGTTTTCGGATAATCGACGAGCGAAAGCGTCACGTCGGCCACGTCGCGGCCATCCTTCCAATAGCGCGTGCCGCCGGTCGAATAGATCTTCGACGGCCCCTTGGAGTTCGTCACGACGTGGAGTCCGGTGAGCAGGTGGACATAGAGATCGCCTGCGACGCCCGTGCCGAAGTCCTGATAGTTCCTCCAGCGGAAGAACTTCTTCGCGTCCCAATCGCGTTTGCCGACCGGCGCGGTGTAGCGATCCCAATCGACCGTTTGGGTCGACGCGTCGGGCGGAATCGAGTACTGCCAGGCGCCGACCGCCGTGTTGCGGTCGAGCCAGGCTTCCACCATATTCAACTCGCCGATCGCGCCCGCGGCGAGCAGTTCCTTGGCCTTGTGGAAGACCATCGAACTGGCGTACTGGCTCCCCACCTGGAGAATCCGGCCCGTTCGCTTCTGAGCATCGATCACCTCGTGCCCTTGCTCGATCTTCTGCACCATCGGCTTCTGGCAGTAGACGTCCTTACCAGCATTGAGCGCGTCCACCGAGATCCGCGAATGATAGTGATCGGGAGTGCCGATCAGCACCACATCGATATCGCGGCGGTTCAGGATCTCGCGATAGTCGCGGGTCGTGAAGATGTCGTTGCCCCAGCGCTCTTTGGCGCGCTGGAGACGTCCGTCGTAGAGGTCGGCGACGGCAACCAGTTTCACGCCGGGAATCGAAAGCGAGGTGTTCGTGTCGCCCGATCCCATGCCGCCCACGCCGATGGTGGCGATCTGAATGGTGTCGTTCGCGGAAGGCTTCTGTGGCATCGCGTTATCCCTTGATCGTCATGCTTGCGGCATCCCACTCGAGGAAGCGCTTCTCGAAGTAGCTCATGTTGGAAAGCAGCGCCGGACCCGCCGCGCGCAACCCGAAGGTTCCATCCTCTACCACCGGCTTCCGCGAGCGGACAGCGGAGATGAAGTTGGCGTGGTGATCCTTGTGGTCGTTGTATCCGGGCGGAGGCAGATACTTCTCTTCGCTCTTCGGCCGCAGCGAATCGGCTGTGATCGACTGCTTCGGATACTTCGCGCGATACTCGGCGAGGAACTTGTCCTGGGTCGATTTCGGGAAGGTGTCGATCGTGTAGCCGGGTTCGGATTCGCGCGGCGTGCGGGTGATCGTGACTCCGTTGCCGATGGTCATCACTCCTTCACTGCCAACGAAGCGGAAGACGTGGCTGCCACCGGATCCATCCTCGAAGTTGACGCGGAGCATAAGAGTGAACTCGGGGTGCTGTTCGGTCTTGGCGTAGTCGTACAGGCCCATCATGATGTCGGGAACGTCGCGCCCGTCCTTCCAATGGCGAAGGCCGCCGGTGGCATAAACCCGATTGGGCCCGAGCGAATTCGTGATGAAGTGCATGCCGCTGAACAGGTGGACGAAGAGATCGCCCGCCACGCCCGTGCCGTAATCCTGATAGTTGCGCCAGCGGAACAGCCGGATCGGCTCGAATGCGCGCTTGGGAGCCTTTCCGAGGAAGCGATCCCAGGAGATGTTGGCTTCGGTTGCATCGGGCGGAATCGAGTACTGCCACGCGCCGATCGCGCTGTTGCGATCCCACCACGCTTCGATCATGTTGAACTCGCCGATCGCGCCGCTCTTCAGTAATTCTTGCGCCTTCTTGTAGACGATGGAGCTGACGCGCTGACTGCCCACCTGCAGGATGCGGCCCGTGGACTTCTCGGCCTCGATCACCGCCTTGCCGTCGTCGACGCGCTGCACCATCGGCTTCTCGCAATAGACGTCTTTGCCCGCCTTCATCGCGTCGATCGCGATCTGTGCGTGCCAGTGATCGGGCGTGCCGATGATCACAGCGTCCACATCTTTGCGCGCGAGCACTTCGCGATAGTCGCGCGTGGTGAATACCTGATTGCCCCAACGTTCCTTGGCTCGCGTGAGCCGCCCTTGATAGACGTCGGCCACAGCGACCAGTTCGACGCCCGGAACCGAGAGCGACGTCTCGGTATCGCCGGTGCCCATTCCGCCGAGTCCGATGGTGGCAATTTGAATCTTGTCGTTGGCCGAGAGCTTCGGAGCTTGGGCGGCGAGCGCGGCGGCGGAGCCGGTCGCCTGAAGGAAGTGGCGTCGGGTGGAATTCACAACCGTATTGTAGCTCCGGCGCCGGAAGCTGTACCATGCGGAGATGCGACTTTCCGCCTTCACCATCATGATCGCTCTCACCGCGTTCGCGCAGGAGCCTGAAGTTTACCCCGGAACGATGACGCAGGTCCTGCGGGTCCGAATCGAAAAGGGAGCGGGGCTGCTCGAGAGCATCCAGTCCGCGGCCGCGAAACACGGCGTGACGGATGGCGCGGTCCTCACCGCGGTGGGAGCGCTGAACGCATGTACTTTCCACGGTGTCGGCGGCGGCAAACAGACTGTCACCGAGGATATGGAGATCAACCATCTCGGCGGAATCATCGCGAACGGCGAACCGCACCTGCATGTCGTGCTGACGACGGCCAAGCGCGGCGCGTTCGGCGGACATTTGGAAAAGGGCTGCACGGTGGGAAATCGAGTGGAGTTGACGATTGCCAAGTTCGGCGGCACTCCGCTGGCGCGGGAGAAGGGTGCGCTGCAGAGGAAGGCTCCGAAGTAGTCCTGGTGGCCGGGACTTTTTCGCAAAGATCACGTTCCTCGCTTTTGTGCGCCGCCAGTGTCGCGCTGGCGGGGGTCGTCCAAGGCGCGAGCGCGGTTGCCAACGGCGGGTTCGAAGATCCAGCCGTTGCTCCACCATGGACTCCGCAGACCGAAGGACTTTGGGCAGCCAATATCTGTTTGGAGGGCAGCGGGCCACACCATGATCGTGAGCAAAACGATCGACGTCTCGGACATCGCCGCCGGCATCAACTCCGGCTTGGTCTTCTCGAAAAGTCTGGGCAGTTCTCGACGGGTTCCAATCTCCTCGGACTCATCGCCCGGTTCAATGATCCCGCGCCTTCGTCGCGACCCGTTCCTTGGCGCGCCAGGCGGACGAAAGCCGCCGTTCCCTTCAGGTAGACTGATTCACAGGACATCGCCGTGCCCGGTTCCCCTTCACAATCGACGATCTATCGCTTTGGGGCATTCGAGGTCAACGCCACCACCGGAGAGTTGCGCAAACACGGCTTGCGAATTCGGCTGCAGGACCAACCCCTCGAAGTGCTCGTATCTCTTTTGGAGCGACCCGGCGAACTCGTGACGCGGGAAGTGCTGGTCCAGCGTCTGTGGCCCGACGGCACCATCGTCGATTTCGATCGCGGATTGAACGCCGCCGTGGCGCGGCTGCGGCAGGCGCTGTCGGACTCGGCCGAGGCACCGGTATATGTGGAAACCGTGGCGAGACGAGGTTATCGTTTTGTCGCGCCCTTGAACGGACCCTCAGCGGAAGGTTCACCGGAACGGGACGAGGCATCGCCGCCGCAGAAATCGCGGTGGCTCGCGGCGCGGCGAAACGTAGCAGCGGCGAGTCTGCTGATTTCGCTGCTTCTGGGCGCCGCACTCTGGCTTCGATGGCCGCGTCCGCGCGCCGCGGCACTTGCGGACGGGCCATGGAAGGTCGCTCCCCTGACGAGCGCGCCTGGGATCGAGCGGAACCCCAGCTTTTCGCCCGACGGTACTCAAGTCGCCTATGAGTGGGATCGGGGCGATGGCCAACCACACGTCTATGTGAAAATGGCCGGGCCTGGAGACCCCATCCGGCTGACGCCCACCACCACCAGCGACTTTGGCCCAGCCTGGTCTCCCGACGGCACCCGGATCGCATTCGTACGCGTGCTCTCCGATAGCAGTATCGGCATCTTCGTCGCGCCGGCACTGGGAGGCGCCGAACGTCGCGTCGCGGAGAATCCGTCGCCGGATTATTGGTTCTTGCGACAGCACAGGCGGCGCTTGGCCTGGACAGCGGATAGCAGCCACCTGGTGGTGAGCGGTCCGGACCGGCCGGGCACCGGGGAAGGGCTATTTCTGGTTTCGGTTGCGAGCGGAGCGAGAAGGTGGCTGACTCAGCCGTCGCCCGTTTCAGCGACAATGGGTGACCGGGAGCCAGCGGTATCTCCCGATGGCAGGACGCTGGCCTTCGCCAGGGGCGAGGCCAACGCCTCGGAGACGATTTACCTCCTCGACCTATCCGAGGACTTACACCCGCGCGGCGAACCACGCCCATTGGATGCAGTCAAGTCCGGGCGCAGCCACGCTTGGACGCCTGATGGCCGGGCCCTTCTCTTCACTCCGATCAATCCCTCATACAACTTCGGATCGGGCCTGTTCATCGCCGGCCTAAGTGATTCCTCTCCACCGAAACCTATCCCGGACGCGGGTTGGGGCGTGACCATTCCCGCCGTCGCCGCGACGGGAAGGCGCTTGGCCTGGGGACAGGTCACCCGCAAGCTCTCGATCTGGCGGCAGGGTATTCCCGTTCCGGGCCAGCATGGCTCGCCTCCAGAGAGGCTGACTCCGGAATCGGGCCAGAGCGCGAACCCTCAGTATTCGCCCGACGGCACACGGATTGCGTTCGCATCGAACCGGTCTGGAAGCACGCAGATCTGGACCTGCGCCAGCGACGGATCCCATTGCGCACAAGTTACATCCTTCATTGACGGACTCCTCGCCAGCGCTCCGCGCTGGTCGCCGGATGGGGCGTTGCTCGCGTTCGACTCCGGCCGCGACGGGCGCAATGAGATCTATGTGGTCAATGCCGATGGCGGCGTGCCGCGCCGACTCACTCACGGCCCAACACCATCCATGATTCCGAGTTGGTCGCGCGATGGACGGTGGGTCTATTTCTCGCTGCAAACGCCAGGCGAACCGGAGATCTGGAAGATCGCAGCGTCCGGCGGGAATCCCGTTCGCATCACCCGCGGCATGGTAGCATTCGAGTCCCTTGATGGTCAATCGCTGCTGTTCACCCGGGGCGATCGCGGCGCGAGGCTGTATTGCTCAAACCTCGACGGGAGCGGTGAGGTGGCGTTGATCGAGGGCGTGGCCCTCCGCGGCTTTGCCGTTGCGGCGGACCGGAACTACTTTCTGAAGGAGGAGCCGAAGCGGCAATTTGCGATTCATCAACTCCTCCTCGCTTCGCGCCGGAGTTCGCGTGTGGCGGACATCGCGGGAGAGCCATTCCTGGGATTGAGTTTGTCCCCGGACGGCAAGTACCTCGCCTACACGCGCACCGAACAGCTCTCCACGAGCCTAGTCCTGGCGGAACCGGCCGCACGGTAAGCAGTTGTCAGAGCCGTCGCAAGTAGGCCAGCAATGCCGCGCGCTCCTCTGGTTTCGGAATACGATCGAAGGTCGCGCCATCAGTTGACAAGACGGGTGGAAATGCGCCCGGCGCTTGCAGCGTGTGCGCGTACTTGAAGAACTCGATGTAGTGATCCACCACATCCTCCAGCGTCTCCGCGCTGTTGTTGTTGAAATACGGCGCCGTGAAGCGTAGCGCGCGCAGGCTCGGATTATCAAACTTCTGCCAGTCGTCCTGGGGCGGTGGGCCTCCCACGAAGCCGGTCAGCAGGGCCCGGCCGGGATCGGAACTGGACCGGCGTATCTTTTCTCCGCTCGCCAGCGTGAACTCGTAGGTACGCGCGAGCGCGTCGAGCTCCGGCGGGCACTGCGCAAACACGAAACGCGGCGGCGTCTGGGTGTCGACCGGACGCGGGCAGGTCGATTGGATGTCGTGATAACGCACCAACACCGGGGACTGCGGAGTGGATTGGCCCGCGCCTCCATGGCAGTGCGCGCAAGCGCGGTCAAACACCTTCTTTCCGCGTTCCTCCAATTCGCTGAGTGGCGGATCGGCAGAGGGTAGCGGCGTGATGCCTGCGCGGACGGCGTCCGACAAGGCCCGTGACAGCGGGCTGGAGAAAATGTTACGTTCGAACGCGGCCAGGTCG
>CADECY010000216.1 GCA_902825945.1 uncultured Acidobacteriota bacterium | reverse complement strand
ACATCCCCGCGCATCTCCTCCGGCGTGACGTGATCAAAGTCGCCGTGATCGGATGCGGCGGCAACGGGAGCGTCATCGCAACCGGACTACCGTACCTCCATCAGGCCCTGCTCGCCGCCGGTCATCGCGAAGGACTCGACGTCACCCTGATCGACGGCGACACTATCTCAGGAACGAACTGCGTCCGACAACCCTTCAGCCGCTCCGAGATCGGCCTCCACAAGTGCATCGTCCTCGCCTCCCGCATCAACTTGTTCTGGGGCTTGCACTGGGCCGCGATTCCCGAACACGCCGCCCGAGGCCAGAAGGTCGAGCAGTCCGACATCGTCATCGGCTGCATCGACACCCGCGCCGCCCGCGCCACCATCCACGAACTCGTCACCGGAAACGCCGGGGTCGCCTACTGGCTCGACCTGGGCAACGGAGCCACTGGAGGCCAGTTCGTTCTCGGCCAACCTTGGAACCACCGCAATCCACGCCGCGCCGACCGTCTCCGCAGCGTCACCGAACTCTTTCCCAAAGTGGCCGACACGCAAGCACCGGAAGATGACCTTCCCAGTTGCAGCGCGCTCGCCGCCCTCGAACGTCAAGAGCCCTTCGTCAACGGAGTGATCGCCCACCACGCGCTCGCGATGCTGGCTCGCTTGTTCCGGCACGGGAGGCTCGAGATCCACGGCGCTTTCGCAAACGTGGCAGAGCAGCGCGTCCAGCCGATCCCCGTTGACCCGACCCTATGGAGAGCTCTGCGCCGCCGCATGGGACACCCCACGTTCGTTGCAGGGAACTCCTCTGTGCCGCCTCGTCGTTCTCAAAGCCGTGGGCTTTGAGTGAGCACTCCAACGCCTCCCACGCCTTTTCGGTTTTGCCGAATTGAAGGGACGCCTTACAAAAGGGCATGACCATGAAACACCTTCCCCAAGACTCACCACCTGGAAAACCGCCCGGACGCATCGGCCTCGACGAACTTCCGCTTGGCGTCCGTGAAGCCGCCGCCTACCTCGGTGTCAGCGTGCAGACCGTCTACCTGTGGGTCGAGCGGAAACGCATCCCACATCTCCGAGTGATGGGCCGAACATCCGTTTCCTCAAAGCAGACCTGGAGCCCTTCCGCGCGACGTTCCGGCAGGGGGTGGCCGATGGCGCGTCCTAGACGCCAGGACGGCAAGGTCTTCGCGCGCGAAGGCACGACGATGCTCTGGATGCGATACGTGGATCGCGACGGCAAGATCCAGCGCGAATCGACCAACACGAGCGACTGGGACGAGGCCCACCGCCGGCTGCGCGAACGCCTGGGCGAACGGGACAACAATCTGCTGGGAATCATCCGCAAGGGCCAGGCGCTCGAGTTCGGCGAGTGGGCCGACACGTTCCTCGAGAAGTTCTCGAAGCCACCCATCCGCGCGCCGAAGACCCACGAAGCGAACGTTCGCGCGGTGAAACACCTTCGACCTGTTTTTGGGGAGCACAAGCTGCCCGACATCACGGCCGACGCGATTGAAGCGTACCTCCGCAACCGGCTCACCGCGCGAGTCAAGATCGCGACATCGGCAGGCATCGTGGAGCACGGGCTCGTCAAGCCAGCTACGGTCCATCAGGAGTTCCGGATCTTGCAGCGCATGATGAATGTCGCGGTTCGCAAGAAACTGGTCGCTGCCAATCCGTGCGCCGGCGTCGAATTCCCGGTTCGCCTCAAGGGACTGTTCCGGCCTCACTACGTGACGTGGAGCGAGCAACAGCAAATCGAGGCCAAGGCACCGGCATACCTGCGCAACGTCATTCGGATCATTACCGAGACGGGGCTGCGAGTGTACAAGGAACTGGCGTGCATGAAGAAGGAACAGGTCGACCTGGACAACCGCATCGTCTGGATTCCCGATTCCAAGACGCCGAACGGAGTGGCGGAAGTCCCGCTGACCGACATCGCCACCGAAGCATTCCGAGACCAGATCGAGGTAGCCGGCCCGGGCGAGTGGCTGTTCCCCTCCGAGAAGCGCGACAGCCACCAGGGCAGCTTCAAGGCCGTTTGGAGACGCACGCTTCGCACTGCGGGCGTGCCCTACTTCCGGATCTACGATCTCAGATCCACGTTCGCGACTCGCCTGAGCGCCGGCGGCGTCGCCGACGAGTGGGTGACCCAACTCCTGCGGCAGGGGGACGCGAAGGTCTTCAAGAAGTACTCGCAGATGAAGCTGCGGATGAAGCGCGAGGCGTTGGACAGCCTCAACCGGCGTGCCAACGAGAAGAAGTCATGAGCCCCCGAGTTTTGGCACAGTGGCATCGCTCCGAAGGGGTTTTTGCACAGTTCGTGCACAGTCGAGCCATTTTTGAGGCGGTTTTCCGCCGTTCAGGCAGAAGGCAGTTCTTTGAAATCAAGAACTTGAGTGGTGGGCGCGACAGGACTCGAACCTGTGACCTCCTGCGTGTGAAGCGGTGGTTCCGGCGTAAGCTGTTGACTACATTGGCCGCTGATACCGCCCAAGACCGGTTTCGCCGCGCTGGTGGTCGCTTAACGCAGCGAAAGCGCAGCGAAAGATCCGCCCTCCCCGCAGGCGGCGACCACGCGCCAGATCGAATGAGAACTGGAGATCGGACGCTACTCACCGGCCACCACAAACGGAGCCCAAGCGGCGATCGATTGCGTGCGGCCATAGCGCCGCCGGAGGTCGATCTTCGCCGCGCGCAGCGCCTCGGCCGGAGCGAGCCGGCGCGTGAGGTGCGCGTAGAAGCGCTGCATCAGGGTTGCCGTGAGCGCATCGTCGACCTCCCACAAGGCCGAGACTACGTTCCTTGATCCGGCCTGCAAGAATGCGCGTACGAAGTTCGCCACACCCTCTTGACCCTCGATCCGCCCCAGACTCGTGTCGCACGCCGAGAGTGTGACCAGGTCCGCATTCAGCTTCATCATGGCGATCTCACGGATCTGGAGAAGCCCGTCTTCGTGATCTGGAGCCGAGGGTGTCAGAACGAGCGCCGAGCGCTCCGGGAACTTCGCATCGACGATACCGTGTACCGCCAAGTGAAGCATCCGGAACCGGCCGAGCGGTTGACGCTTGAACGCGCTCTCGGTAGCCGCCGCGCGTTTTAGGATGACGGATCGCGGGCCGTAGGCGGCGCGGACTGATTCCACCTCTCGATCGGTCGCCGGCAGGACCGGGGGCAACGTGGCACTGATGTCGAACAGGCCGCGTGTCGTACGGAATCTTTGCGTGCCGTTGTCGCTGGAGGCATCGGTCTCCTGGATGCCCACTGCTCCGACGGCCAGCACGGGCAGTCTGTCTGCGCGACCTGCGGGGCGCGATCGAAGAAGTGCGAGCGTGCTGGCGGACGGCGTGTAGCTGACGACGTGGGTGTCACAAAGGTCTCGGCCGTCCGACGTAGGCAGTACGTCGAACGGGAAAGCGTGGAGGACGCCGTCGGGCACGACAACGATCCTCCGCTTCGCCGTGACCGCCGGAGGCAGCAACACCGAAGACAGGTCTCGGAGCGCGGCGGCAGAAGGCTGGGCACGTGCCTTGAGTTGGCCCAGCACCGGCCGGACCATCGAATTAATCTTGGCTCGCGGAGGCAATGGGATGACATCAATGGTGTCCCTATCGATCACGAAAACATGGGATGCCTGATCGCCGAGAACGTACTCGAGGATGAGCTCATCCGCACGAAGGAGCCGCTGGACCGAGCCGAGATCCGCTGACTCGGAGCGTGAGGTGCGCGCATCGGAACTCACACCGCGAAGGTCGCTCAGCATGTGCTCTTCCGCTTCCGCCAGCTTGGCCAACAGCTCTCGACGCCGGGCTTGCGATCGAGCGGACTGCAACTGGATCTGGATGGCCGCTACCTCTCGGACCGCCGATGTGCTGAGGTGCACGGTGGCCTGCTCAGCCGAGCGAAGCGCCTCGACAGCGGCGCGCCCACGGGCCCGCTCGATGATGTTGAAGGCCCGGGCCGGGTCACGAAAATGCCGCAAGGCAAGATCGGCGTAGCCCTCGTACACCTCGCTCATCACGGCAATAAGGCTGGCCCTGAGCGCTGTTGTCGGGACGTTCACCAACATGGCGTCGATCAGGTCCGCCGCTTCATCAAGGAGCTCAGCCGCGGCTTGGGGCTTCGAAGCGCGAACCTTGATCGCGGCGGCGGCCGCCAATTGCCGGGGAAGGATGTACATGTCCACGAGTTGACGAGTCGTTTCGATGGCTCGGTCGATCGTGGCCTCGGCTTGGGTGAGTTCGCCTTGCTTCGCATGGATCTGCGCCAGTCGAAACAGCGCTGACGCCGCCGGCCGTGGCATCCCGACAGCCTCGGCCGACTCCACCGCTTGGCGAAGATGTCGAATGGCATCGGCGGTCTTGCCCTTGGTGTCTTCTCGAGTCGCGACAGCAAATAGCACCTCTGATCGATAGACCGCCATGCTTGTCGACTCGACGAAGTCCAGGATCGAGGTCAGCAACCGGTCCGCCTCATCACTTCTTTCGAGCGCCTCGAGCGACTTCATCTTCGCCATGTTCGCCATAAGCGGGTACCGAACGTCGGGATTGCTTGTGGCGATCTTCAGGGCTTGGTCCGCGTAACGAAGAGCGCGGTCATTGAGACCGAGTTCACCGAGTCCGACCGCCACCAATGAGAGCTGGCGAATCTGACCGGCGGTGTCGCCAGTCAGCATGGACTTCATGATCGCTTCGGAGATGGACTTCTGGGCGTCCTGCGTATTGCCGCTGAGAAAGGCGAGGATGGCCAACTCCGCCTTTGCCCGATTCGCCCATCCGGACTCGTTGAGTTCGTTGGCGAGAATTTCCGCGGCTCTCCATGTCTCGGTGGATGAAGCTGGGTCGATGCTGAGATCGATGGATGCTTTGACGATGAGGCAGCGCAGCCGAAGTTGCACGTCGCCTTTCACCAATGGGGATGCAAGCTGCCCGGCAATGAACTGGGACACGGCCGGATAGCCGGAGAGATCGCCATCAGCACGAAGCCGCCCCACGCGCGCATAGAGCGCGTTCCGTTGATCACCCGCGGCAGCGAATAGCGATTCGGCCTGCGCGTAGACGGGCCGCGCCTTCAGAAAGTTGTCGAGCCAAAACAATCGGTCGGCTTCCCTGAGCAACTCGTGCGGGTCCGGAGCCGCGGACGGTGTCCGGGCGGGACTACAGAGAACGAGCAACAGCCAGAGCCCGCTCCAGTTGAACGTCGATGCCCTGCCGCGCTTTGACTTCGGAAAAGTCGATCTCCACATCGGGTACCACTCCAATTCCTTCGAAGCTCTTACCTTCCCAGGTCAGATAGTTGCTGACCGGAATGATCAAACGATAGCCGTGCTCCAACTGGAACGTAGACCAGCCCAGGAGCCTGCCTGCCGTTTTGCGGCCGACGAGAGTAGCGAGGCCGTGATCCTTGGCGAAGCCCGCAAGGATCTCGGCGCCGCTGGTTGTGTGCTCGTTGACAAGCATGACGATACGGCCGTGGAATTTCTGTTTCGCAAGCCCTTCGGTCACCACGACAATCGACTTGTCAGCGAACTTGAACCGCAGAGCCAGCCACAGCAGACTGATCTTCGCCGATGGAATCCGGCGGAACTGCACGAGTTCCTCGCGCTTGTACCCGCGTTCCGCGCGAGGCCGCGTGAGGCTGTATCCAACCGGCCGGCGTTCGGTTGTGAGGTAGCTCATGAGCCGAAGGTTGCCGGAGCCTCCTCCCGGATTTCCCCGGAGGTCGATGATCAGCGCACGGCAGTCTCGCACTGCTACGATCGCTTGGTCCAGTTCCTGAGCGAAGTCGACGCCGACGAGTCCGGGGAACATGCTGACCCTTATGTAGCCGATACCGGGTTCGGCCGTTGAGCAGTCAATCGTTCGCGCAGGTTTCCGGCCGGTGAGCCGAACCTGCACTTCCTCGCCGTTTCTCTTGATCACTTGCAACTCGTGCTCGGCGACGGAGGCGGGCAGCGTGGTCGATGCTGTGGCGTCCATGCCGTCAATCCTCCGAATGATGTCCCCAAATTCGAGTCCCGCTTGCTCGGCTGGGCCGTCGGCCAAGACATCCTGCATCATTATTCCCTCAGGAACAGGCCGGGCCGTGGCGCCCGCAGCTTTCTGAAGGGGGAGTGAGAATGCAGATTGGTGATAGAAGCCCGTGGGGTGAGCGTTGAGCACGCCGAGGAGTTGCTCGAGCCGCGCGGCAAACTCGTCAGCCGATTCGCTACTGAGAATCGCCGGCGCCCGTTCCAACGCCAGCGATTTCCAGTCCACGCCTCCGAACTTGGGATCGTAGAACCGGCTTTGGACGATCGAGACCATCCGGTCGAACACGTTGGCCATGTTCTGGGTAGGCGGCGCAGGTGTCATGTAGCCTCCATGCGAAGAATCATTCGATCAGGATCGGGAATCTTTGCCACGTCGATCCGGCGTGGTGCAGGCGAAGCTCGTACTGGCCTGGAGGAAGGGACCGCGTGTCCATCACGACATCGAGGACCTCCATCCGATTCTGGAATTCCGCGGTCGCTCTCGCGGTTGGAATCTGGAGCACACCGCCTCGAAAGAGCGCGGCCTCGTAGTGCCCTTCGGCGCTTCCGAGAGGGAGTTGAATACGGAGCCTCAGGAGTGCCCTAGGGAACTTCGAAGACCTCGCGTTCGCCGCGGCAGTTGCTTGCCCGCGGGTTGGTGCGCTAAAGCGCAGATCGACAACGACGGCGACAGCGGTCGCTTGTCCGGTAGGCTCAGGCGGCTGCTGGTGCGCGGACTCGACGTTCTGAGGTTGCGGATGGGGGTGGCGTGGAACATTTCTGTGAATCAGCAAGGCCGACCCGACAACGATCATCAACGCCGCCCCCACCTTCACGGTTCGACGGTTGCGAATGGATGCGGCCAACCGTTCGTACTCCCGAAAGCACGGCGAGCAATCGGCGATGTGATCCACCAACTCGCCAAGGCGGTCGCCTTTGACCTGCCGGTGAGCGAGTGCGCCGAGCGCTTCGGCGCCAGGGCAGCCCCGTCGCTCCGGGTTCGGATGATCCGCTCGCGATGCTTCAATCGCCAAGTTGACGAGGAGGCGTTCCTGCTTTCGAGTCAAGGGGCGAGCTTCGCGTTCTGAGTTCATTCGGCAACCTCCGCCGATCCTGATTGCCCGAACAGTTGCTCAGCAGCCGCGTGCAGGCGATAGGAAAACGCCGTTCGAGCTTGCTTCGGGGTGAGATGGAAGTGGGATGCGACGGCGTCCCAGTTGTAGCCCGCCCGGCGGAAGTTGAGCATCCTCCTCCCTGTTGGGTCGAGAGCGTGAGCAATGGCTTCGAAGACCAGCCGGACCTCTACGTCGCGTAGCCATGCGGGCGATTCAGGCGCCAACACGGTTTCGAGATCCCGAGCAAGGCCACGACATTGAATCCGCGTGTCGTGTTTGATGACCGCGTTCAGGCGGTGGATGAACGACCGAACCAAGTATGCCTTGAGGTTGTCCGCAACCCGCTCGTCTTTCCGATAACGAGCCGAGACTTTCACCGCGACTTCCTCGAGGATCTGCGCGGCGCGAGGACCGTCGTGAAGACGGGCGGTCGCAAGTCTGTGGCACCAAGGCCAGAGTTCCTCGGCTGCCGCGGCTACGCGATCATCGACGCGGGCCTCTCCGTTTTCGGATCCTGCGATCCAAAATGGCGGGCACTCGTGCTCGGCGATCCCCCGTGGGGGGCGCTCCGGCCGATCCATCATCGCCTCCGAGGGACCACTCTCGCTGCTCCAGATCCCAGAGTGCCCCTAAAAATAATAAGCATTGATCGGGGCAAAAAGCCGAATTCTCCGGAATTTTTTTTCAGGGTTGGGCTGAAGGACTTGTCGGGCACAGAATTCGGCTTTTCTGTTTTTGAAAGCTTGTTCTCTATAGAGCCGTGTGCAGGAACCGGATCGGAAGCGAACGTGCGGCACGCCGAGGACCGGCTCGGGAATCCGCAAGCAATCCGCGTTCCAAAGCCGCGACATCAATCGCGCGTCCTGATAGGAGGTTGTCGGCATGAGGTCGGGAATCCAACTGTCGGCCACGCGCGTCGAAGCGAGGGCTGAAAACCGGCGATCCTCGGGAAGGCAACCTGGGGGGCCCAATTGCCACTGGACTGCCGATCTAGACAGGCTGCTTCGCGAAGCGTGGAATGTCGGTGGCGCAGCGGTTGCGTTCGCGACGATCACGGAGGTTCGGCCAGAATGGTCGCGCTTCGCCGTTCAGCGGCGTGCCCGCAAACTGGGGTTGGAACCCACCTCGCGGCCGTGGTCGGCGGACGAGCGCAACTTGTTGCTTCATGCCATTGGAGGAGCCAACTCTGTCCCCGCGGTCGCGGTCATGCTCAAGCGCAGCGAGAGCTCCGTTCGAAGCAAGCTGCGGCAACTCAACTATAGTGTCGACGACTTCGACGGATACCGGCCAAAGGATGTCGCCCACTGGCTGGACGTTCCAGTTCGTCAAGTGCGCTACTGGGTTGAACGAGGATACCTCCAGACGCACAATCACCGGATCACGGAAGCGTCGCTGTCCACGTTTGTTCGAGAGCGGTCCGGCGCGATTCCGTTTCAGCGGCTATCGCGCCAGATGCAACGTTGGCTTCTCGAACTGGGATACCCTGAGCGGGACCTCAACGAAGTTCGGGACGAGGAACGAAGTACTCGTCGCAAGCCTGCTTCCACTGTTCGAACGCCGGAGCCGGGCACGGCTTGACGTTACGCCACTCTGACTGGCAATGAAGGCAGAAGTGAACCAACCTGTGGTAGCGGGGATGGTGGCGGAATTGGTGACGCAGGGTGCCGAACCAGCCTTCGCTGCGAGCTCGCGAAGTACATTGCTTGTCCTGCCTCAACGCGAGCCTGAGGAGCGCCGCGCGATTCCAGGGAGAGAACTCGCCGGTTGGGTCGCGTGTGTGCTTCGCCAACTCGGCGACGACTACTCGAGGGAGCGGCGAGTCCGGGAGAGTGAGCGCCGCCGCCCACAGCAGCAACGCCCGCGACTCCAGGAGGCAGTCCACCGCCGGCGAGAGTGCTGGCGATGTCGGCAGGGTTGGCGGCGCGGCGGAATCCGGGAGAGCGGTTCGTGTCCATTCTGCCCACGCGTGCATACTTTCGACTCGGTTGAGCCCATAGTAGGTCACAGCGTCGTACCAGCCCTCCCGCTTGGCGTCCGCGAACTCGTGATCGGCGATCCACTCCACAAGCGTCCGCCACACGGAGTGGCCCGCGGGCTTTCGGTGCCGTTCCTGTCTCTCGCGCTCCAAGAAGCCGGGGTAGCGGGATCTCAACTCATCAGCCACATCGGTTGGGATTTCTTCCGATGGTTCGCGCGCGGACCGCACGCGGAGGGCAAATGCCTGCGACTCCGCGTAGGCGATCGCGGCCCTCTGAACTCGCGGCCAAGGCACGAAGAGCGCAGCGGACTCGGCGTGTTCGCGGGCTGCTCGGCGCAACCGATGACTGGACTCGACAAGGCGTTTTTGCAGGGGCAACGGAGGATTTCCATACTGCAACAGGTTGAGGCAGGATCGCAACTGAATATTGCGGCGTGTTTAGCACTTCGAGAATTTTTCCCGATCTTGCCGCGCCGGCGGAAGTGATTGATCGACAACGGGTCCAGGTGCTTATCCGTCGGCCTTCTTAAGGTCCGGGCGCCGTCCGCTGGATCGAGGAACTCTCTGATTCCTCATAGCGTTTCCGTTAACCTGACGCGCTCGGTGGGTGTGTGCCTTCGATTTGTCGATTCGCTCGAGTCGGCGTAGTCTGCTGCCGTGTGGCAACCGCCACTGGAGAGGAATCATGAGGTGCTGGACGACAAAGGACGCGAGGCATGTCTTGAATTGGGCTCGGACCCCAATGGAATCGCGCGAACCGCTCCAAACGATCGCGACCGCGCTCGGACGAACGCCGGAAGCCGTGCAAGAGTTCTTGCGGAGGATGCTTCCGCGAGGAGAGCGGCCTTGGCGTGAGAAGCCGCGTTGGCGCGGCGCGGAGATCGAGGCGATCGACAAGGGACGCTCGGTCGCCGGGAGATCCGAGATGGCGGCGCGAAAGTACGAGCAGCGGAGGAGAAGGGCTCAGGCCGACTACGACGGTGATAATCACGTGGCGCTCACGATCCAACAGGTCGCTCGCGATCTGGGGGTGGCACGTGCCACCGTGTATCGGCTGCTGAAACTCGGGCATCTGCGAAGGTTCAAGGGCGGCGTAGCGGAATCGTCGTTTCTCCGGCTGTTGCGATGTCGGCCGGAGTTCGTTCGGCGCGAGCGGTTGTCGAGGGAACAGCGTGAATGGCTGGCGCTGAATGGCTATGAGGACCCGGAGATCGAGGTCAAGAAGCCGAGCGTGCGCGGACTGCTGAAGTGAGACTCTCACGCCCACCCGCACTTAGCCACACCGCTCGAGAGAACAGTAACGCCATCGCGGGGTGATCAGAGGGCGGCGCTTCGAAAGGCATCTCGCGCTTGTCAGGCAGCCTTTAGAAGAAACAGAAGAAAGAAGTTCAATCCATTTTCAATTGTGATATCCTTCTAGGCCTTCGTGCCCCATGGTCTCGCGTGAAGAGCCAAAATCCCGGACCGGCGGCGAGCAAAAGCCCGCCCAGCCATCCATCTCCCTACCCAAAGGCGGAGGCGCGATTCGCGGCATTGGTGAGAAGTTCGCCGCGAACCCAGTCACCGGCACCGGATCGATGAGCGTTCCCATCGCCGTGACACCAGGGCGCTCGGGTTTCGGGCCTCAACTTTCCCTTGCTTACGACTCCGGCTCGGGGAATGG
>CADECY010000215.1 GCA_902825945.1 uncultured Acidobacteriota bacterium | reverse complement strand
GGAGTCACGTGTGGCGGCTGCTCGAGGTCGATGCTCTGACGTTCGAAGCGCCTCTGGCGCCCGGAGCTCCGCTGTGCAAGGCATGGTCGCGGAATCACGCGCGCGATGGCATCGAGATCGTGTTCAAGGGCGGCCAGTGTGGGTCCGGTGATTTTTTCTCACGAGCGAAAGGATGGAATCCATGAACAAGATTGCGTTGTTGGGTGCAGGCGGAAAGATGGGCCTGCGATTGACCGCGAACCTCGCGGGGAGCGGGTACGATGTCAGCCACGTCGAGATCGGTGAGCGCGGCCAGCAGGCTCTGCGCGCGCGCGGCGTCGAGCCGGTGACCGCTGACAAAGCGCTGGCTGACGCCGAGGCGGTGATCCTCGCCGTGCCGGATAACCGGATCGCACAGATCCTCTCGTCGATCGGCGGAATGTTACGGCCGGGAACGATGGTGGTGATGCTCGATGTCGCGGCAATCTACGCAGACGTGATTCCGCAACGCGCCGATCTGACGTACTTCATCACGCATCCATGTCATCCGCCGATCTTCAGCGACGAGGTCGAGCCTCAGGCACAGCGCGACTTCTTCGGTGGCGAATTCGCCAAGCAGCATATCGTTTGTTGTCTCGCGCAGGGTCCGGAGGAGCATTACGCGGAGGGAGAGAAGATCGCGCGGACGATCTACAAGCCCGTGATGAACTCGCACCGGTGCAACGTGGAGCAGATGGCCATTCTCGAACCTGTGCTTTCCGAGACCGTGCTCGGAACCTGCCTGACCGTGTTGGCCGAGGCGACTGATGAGGCCGTCAAGCGCGGCGTGCCGCGAGCCGCCGCGCGCGACTTCATCCTCGGACACATGCGCGTGGAACTGGCGATCTGTTTCCAGGAGAAAGAAGGCGCGGTCTTCTCCGATGGCGCGATCAAGGCGATCAGCCGTGCCAAGCCCGTGCTGTTCCAGCCGGATTGGCGCCGGGTCTTCGAGCCCGAGGCGATCGCCGAAAGCGTAAAACACATCACGAATCCCGAGGGTTGATCGCAACGCGGCGAATGCGCGGTGCGTCTCTCGGTATGACATGACGCGCCGCGAGTTGTTCGCCACTTTCGCTGCATCGCCTGCCTTGTGGGCGCAGACTTGGGATCAGCCGGTCTTTCCTGACTGGCCGCGAACGCACATCGACAAGGTGCTGACCGATTCTCCTTGGGCGCACCAGAAGACAGTGCCGTTCATTCATCAGCCCCGCGAACGCGAGCGTGACCCGGAAAAGGAATTCAGCTTCAGCCAGATTGGTCTTCCAGGAGGCATCGGATTTCCGCGGCGCGGCGGCGGCCCTTCGAGTCCGGGTGGCGGCTGGCCCGGTGGAACGGGACGCGGCGGCGGATCGCAGCCTTCCGCCGGTGTTCGGACCGAAGCGTACCTGACGGTGCGATGGTCGAGTGCTCTGCCGGTTCGCCAGGCGCTCGTGCTCACCGAATTCGGCAAGGGCGGGTACCAGGACCCGAAAGCGCAAGAGACGCTTTCACGCGCCCCGGAACAGTATGTGATCGATCTCTCTGGACTCCCCGCCATCCTGTTTTCGCGCAACGTGAAGGCGCTCGAAACGGACCTCGCGAAGAATACACGAATCTACCTGCGGGGACGCAAGCCACTCGCGCCGGTATCCGTGGATTTGCCGGAGCACGGTATGCACCTTGCCGCGACCCTGCGGTTTTCGCGGTGGGAAAGCGTCAGTGAAGACGAAGGCATGGTCGAGTTCACGTCGAAGGCGGGTCCGATGAAGATCGAGGTCCCGTTCAAGTTGAAGCCGATGATGTATCGGGGCCGGCTCGAGATGTAACTACTGCGTGCGGACTACGGCGGCCCGAAACCGGCGCACGCGATCTCGCGCGGGCGCGAAGATCACGAGCCTCCAATACAGGCCGAGCAGTTGGGCAAACGTGGTAGCGAGCGACTTCAGCCGGAAGAACTGAGAGCGCCCATAGAGCCGAGGGTAGTGATGGACGCCCACCTCAACCACTCCGCATCCCGTCAGCTCGAGCTTGCGCACGAGTTCGACGCAGATCGTGCCGCTGGTGGAAGTCAGATCGATCGCTTCGAGCAGTTCGCGCCGGATGAGGCGGAAGTCGCAATCGATGTCGCGCAAACTGATTCGGAACAACGCACGCGCGAAGGCATTGTAGGTCTTGCCGATGAAGATCCTGTGCCAAGGGTCATTCCGCTCGAGCTTGTAGCCATTCACGAGGCCGACATCCGGGCGGACCGTGTCGAGCAGCTTCTGCAACTCGCCGACATCGTACTGGCTGTCGCCATCGGTGTAGAAAACCCAGTCTCGAGTCGAGGTGGCGAACCCGGTCCGCAGCGCTCCGCCATAGCCGCGGTTCTCCGCGTGCGTGACCACTTTCATGCGAGGCGAATACTGGCGCTCCAGCCGCGCGAGAACTTCGCCGGTATCGTCGAAACTGCCGTCGTTGACCACGATCACTTCGAAGTCGTCGACGTGCTGTTCCAACGTCGCGAAGGCCTTCGCGATCAGGCCGGGTAGCGACGGCGCATCGTTATAGGCGGGAAAGAAGACACTGACCGAACCGGACGCGAACTTCATCTTGATAGTTCCTCATCACTGCGATTTTCGTAGTGTACCTCGAGTTTCCGTTGGCGGCTCGCGATGCGATAAAAAGGAGCGATGGCAGCCGCTGACTACCTTTCCCTCATCGATTCCGAAGCGATCGCGCGTGACACGCTGGACTTCCTCCGTGTCAAGAGCGAGACCGGCGCCGAGGGCCCGGGAAGCGAGTTCCTCGCCGCTCTGCTCCGCCGCGAGGGATTCGATGCCGGCCTAGAGGAAGTCGAGCCAGGCCGACCCAATGTTACGGCGCGGATCGCCGGATCATCGGGCGGAAAGGCGATCGTGTTCAACGGCCACACTGACACGATCCCGATCGGCAGCAGCACGCCTCCGGGCCGGGACGGCGACTGGGTGATCGGACGCGGCGCGGAAGATATGAAGGGCGGGCTCGTGGCGATGGTACATGCGGCATCGGCACTGAAGCGCGCGGGCATCACCCCGCCCGGCGATGTCTACCTGACTGGCGTCATCGGTCACGAGGCACCAGCGGGCCGCAAGGAAGGTCCGAAGCGCCTGATTCAGCATCTGCGTGACCGGACGATTCCGGCCGCGGCGGTGGTCATCGTCGAGGGTCCTTGCGCGATCTGGTCGGCAAGTCTCGGCTCCACGATTTATCACGTGAAGATCTCGAGCGATCGTGGACCGGTCCACACGATCAAGGTGCCCTTCGCGGAAAACCCGGCGCGGTGGGTGGGCCGTCTTCTCGAAAGATTCGCGGATCTCGAAGCCAGGTTCGAGGCTGGCCCGCGGCACGAACTGTGCGGACGCGAACGGCTCAATGTCGGAATCGTTTCCGGTGGCGACTACATGAATCGCCTTCCTACGCCCATCGAAGTCGTGGGAACGTGGCGCTGGACTCCCGGCAAGACTCGCGCCGATGTCGAGGCGGCGCTCGAAGGACTCTGTGTGGAACTGGCGTGCGCGTCGGGGCTGCGGTTCGAGTGGTGGCTGGATCTCGCCGCCGCGCGCGAGCCGTTCGAGACGCCCGCGGATCATCCAGTGGTCACCACCATTCAGTCGGCCGTCGAGACGCTCACGGGTGTGCCTGCCCAACGGATCGGCATGGGACTGGTGGGCGACGCGAACCTGTACAGCAACGATGGCGGCGTTCCTACCGTCTACTACGGTCCGGCGCATGAGACTGCCCACTCCGATCATGAGCGGGTGTCGATCGCCCAGCTCACCCATTGCGCCAAGGTGTACGCGTTGACGATGGCCCGATTCGGAAGCCACTGAGCCCGATGCGACAATAGAAAAATCCATGAAGGCCGAACAGCAGAGGCTCATCGAAGCTTCGCGGCATCAGAAGCATTGGCGGCGCTGGGGCCCCTTCGTTTCCGATCGCGCCTGGGGAACCGTGCGGGAAGACTACAGTCCGTACGGAACCGCCTGGGACTACTTTCCGTTCGAGCATGCCCACCTGCGCGCCTACCGGTGGGGTGAAGACGGGCTCGCGGGCTGGTGCGACAATCATCAGCGGTTATGTTTCGGCTTGGCGCTGTGGAATGGACGCGATCCGATTCTGAAGGAACGTCTTTTCGGGCTCTCCGGCCCGCGCGGCAACCACGGCGAGGACGTTAAGGAACTCTATTACTACCTGGACGCGACTCCGACGTACTCGTACGCGAAGTTCCTCTACAAGTATCCGCAGGCCGAGTTTCCCTACACACGGATCACCGAAGAGGCCGCGCGCCGCGGCAAGCGTGACCCTGAGTTCGAGCTCCATCACACGGGTGCCTTCGACGAGAATCGCTATTTCGACATCGTCGCCGAATATGCCAAGGCGGCACCGGATGATCTGCTCGTCCGCATCACCGCTGTCAATCGCGGACCCGATCCTGCAGTGCTGCACCTCATGCCGACGTTGTGGTTCCGGAATACGTGGTCGTGGGGACGAGATCGCCAGCGGCGGCCGCGGATGGAACTCGCCGAAGAGGGCCGGATTCGCGCCGAGCATCCCGCGCTGGGCATCTATTCGCTGACTCTCGATTCCTCGCCGCGGATTCTCTTCACCGAGAACGAGACCGACACCGAGGCGTTGTGGGGATTCCGGGGCGACAATCCCTACTACAAGAACGCGTTCGGGGAGCTCATCATTCGCGGGCGGGAGGAAGCCGCTCGCCCAGACAACCAAGGCACCAAGGCATGCGGCTGGTACAGGTTCGAGATGGCGCCAGGGGAGCATCGTGAGGTTCACTGCCGCCTCACGAACAGTCCGGGCCTGATCAATCTAAGCGATGTGTTTCGCAAGCGCAAAGCCGAAGCCGATGAGTTCTACTCCTTCCAGCCGAAGGCGAGCGACGATGCGCGCAACGTGCAACGGCAGGCGTTCGCGGGTTTGCTCTGGTCCAAGCAGTTCTATCACTACGTCGTCGAGGATTGGCTCGACGGCGACCCCTCCCAGCCAGCGCCGCCAGCGGCGCGCAAGTCCGGCCGGAATCGCGCCTGGACCCATCTGTACAACGACGACATCCTGTCAATGCCCGACAAATGGGAGTATCCGTGGTTTGCCGCTTGGGACACGTGCTTCCACATGATCGTGATGTCGATCGTCGATCCCGGCGCGGCCAAGCGCGAACTGAGCCGGTTTCTGCGCGAATGGTACATGCATCCGAACGGCCAGATTCCCGCCTATGAGTGGGCGTTCGGCGACGTGAATCCGCCCGTCCATGCCTGGGCTTGCTGGCGCGTCTTCAAGATCGCGCAGAAACTCGAGGGCCGTGCCGATCATCATTTCCTCGAGTCTTGCTTTCACAAGCTGTTGATGAACTTCACCTGGTGGGTGAACCGCAAGGATTCCTCGGGCGACAACGTCTTCGAAGGCGGATTCCTCGGTTTGGACAACATTGGAGTGTTCGACCGCAGCGCGCCCCTGCCCACCGGACAGACGCTCGAACAGTCGGATGGCACCAGTTGGATGGCAATGTACAGCCTCAATATGTTGCGCATCGCGCTCGATCTGTCGTTTGTGAATCCCGCCTATGAGGATGTCGCGTCGAAGTTCTTCGAGCACTTCCTCTATATCGCTGGCGCGATGAACACACTGGGTGGCACAGGGCTGTGGAACGAGGAAGACGGCTTTTACTATGACCGCCTTCATCTCGACGAGCACAACTCGATGCCGATGAAGGTTCGCTCGATGGTCGGCCTGATTCCGCTGTTTGCCGTCGATACCCTCGAGCCCCAGGTGATCGAACGGCTACCCGGGTTCCGCGCCCGTATGGAGTGGTTCATCCGCAACCGTCCGGATCTGTGCGGAAACATCGCGTCGATGACGCTCGGCGGCATGGAAGACCGCCGCCTCCTCGCCATCTGTCACGGCGAACGTTTGAAACGGGTTCTCGCGCGCCTGTTCGACGAAACCGAGTTTCTGTCGCCCTATGGAATCCGGTCACTGTCGAAGTACCATGAGCGAAACCCGTACGAATTCCGGATCGATGGCTCGGTGAGCCGGGTTGACTACGAACCTGCCGAATCCACCAACCGGCTGTTCGGTGGCAACTCGAACTGGCGCGGACCCGTCTGGTTTCCAGTCAACTACCTAATGATCGAATCGTTGCAACGCTTCCACCACTACTTCGGCGCAGGTTTTCAGATCGAATTCCCCACCGGATCCGGCCGCATGTTCACGCTAGACGAAGTGGCCACGGAACTGTCCCGCCGCCTGACGAGACTGTTCCTGAAGGACGCCAACGGACGGCGCCCGATCTACGGTGTCGAGGAGTTGTTCCAAACCAATCCCGAGTTCCGGGATCACATCCTCTTTCACGAATACTTTCACGGCGACAACGGCGCGGGTATCGGCGCCAATCACCAAACCGGCTGGACCGCGCTCGTCGCCAAGCTGATCCAGCAGAGCGGAGTGTGAAGTGCTTCGGTTGATCGGACGCCTCGTATTGAAGCTCTTCTTCCGGCTCGAGCTTCGCGGAACCATTCCTCCGGAGCCGCCGGAGAAACTTCTGGTGATCGCCAATCACCAGTCTTTTCTCGACCCAGCGCTCGTGGCCGCCTATCTGCCGTTCGACTGCTTCTGGATCGTGCACACCACGATCGGGGCTCAATGGCACTTCCGCATCATTCTGAAGTTCGCGCCGCACTTGCTGGTCGATACCTCCAATCCGCTCGCGATGAAGCAGATCGTGCAGTTCATCGATGCCGGGAAACCCGTTGTCATCTTCCCGGAGGGCCGTCTGACGGTCACCGGCAGTCTGATGAAGGTGTACGACGGGTTGGCGTTCCTGCAGGCGAAAACGGGCGCACAGATCCTTCCGGTCAACATCGAGGGTGCGGTGTTTTCGAAGATGACGCGGGACAAGCCCAGGCTTCCGAAGTTCTGGCGGCCGAAGGTCACCGTGACGTACTATCCTTTCCGGACACTTCCCGCGCCCCAGGGCCGGAGCGCCAAGGAACGCCGCCGCGCGGCGAGTGACCAGATCCGTGGGATGCTCGAGGAGATCCAATTCACGTCACGCAAACAGACCAGCCTGTTTGAAACGTTTCTCGACTCCGTCGAAACCTACGGACGCAATTGGCTAGTCGCCGACGATATCCGCTTTCAGCCGCAGACCTACGGGATGGTGCTGAAGGGAGCGCTTGCCCTCGGGCGTCTGGTGAGCCGGCTGTCGGCGGAGGGAGAAGTAGTGGGCGTATTGATGCCGAACGCCGTGCCCACCATCATGCTGCTGTTCGGAATGTTCTCGGTGCGGCGCGTGCCCGCGATGATGAACTACACCTCCGGCGTGGATGGCATGCAGAGCGCGATCCGGGCGGCGAAGATCAAGACCATCCTTACCTCGCATGCCTTCCTCGACAAGGCCAAGCTCGGCGACAAGATCGCTCAGTTGAAGGACGTGAAGATCGTCTACCTCGAGGATTTGCGGCCGGCCTTCGGACTCACGGACAAACTGTGGTTGATCCTGCGCGCGCTGCCGTCGCCACGATCCGTAATGGTGGCGGTGAAGCCGGAAGATCCGGCGTTCGTGCTGTTCACCTCCGGGTCGGAGGGCAAGCCGAAGGGCGTGGTCGTCAGCCACGGCGCGATCCTCTCCAATATCGACCAGATCCGCTCCGTCTACGAGTTCTCGTGCAACGACAAGTTCCTCGCGGCGCTGCCGCTGTTTCATTCGTTCGGACTCACCGTGGGCGCCCTGACCCCGCTCGTGACTGGCTCCCGCGTGTTCTTCTACCCATCTCCGTTGCACTACCGCATGATTCCGGAGATGGCCTACGATCAGGACTGCACGGTCATTTTTGGAACGGGGACGTTCCTCGCCAAGTATGCGCGGATGGCACACCCCTACGATTTCTACTCGGTCCGCTACGTGCTCGCGGGCGCAGAGAAGCTGCCGGAAGGGGTCCGGGAAGTCTTCATGGAGAAATTCGGCCTTCGAATCCAGGAAGGCTACGGCGTGACCGAATGCGCGCCGGCCGTCGCTGTCACCACACCCTTGTTCTACCGCTCCGGCACCGCCGGAAAGTTCCTGCCCGGAATCGAGCACCGGTTGACGCCGGTCCCTGGAATCGAGCGCGGCGGCATGTTGCACGTTCGCGGACCCAATTTGATGTCCGGCTACCTGCGGCATGACAATCCCGGAGTTCTCGAGCCGCCATCGTCCTCGGAAGGCCCCGGCTGGTATGAAACCGGGGACATTGTCGAAGTCGATTCAGATGGCTTCCTGAGGATCCTCGGGCGCGTGAAGCGGTTCGCGAAGGTGGCGGGTGAGATGGTGTCGCTCGAACTGGTGGAGCAGATCGCCCACCTGGCGTCGCCGAGCCGCGTTCACGCCTCGACCACGGTTTCGAGTGTGCGCCGGGGTGAGGTGATTGTGCTGTTCACCGAGGATCGCGAATTGAAGCGCGACGCGCTGCAGGCCGTCGCGCGTCAAAACGGTTTCCCCGAAGTGGCGATCGCGCGTACGATTCACCAGGTGGACAAAGTCGCGCGCCTCGGTAGTGGCAAGATCGACTACGTGACTCTCAAGGAGATGGCGGCCAAGCTCAGTCCTGAGTCCGATCAGGTCATGACGGCATGAGCGAAGCCTACAGCCCGCGCGAACAACGCGCGTGGTGCTGGTATGACTGGTCCAATTCCGCATTCGCCACCACCGTTGTCTCGCTCTTCCTCGGGCCCTATCTGACGTCGCTGGCACGCAATGGAGCGGGGGAGGCGAGCACGGTATCGGTGGCCGGAATTCCCATCGCCGTGCAATCGGTGTGGCCCTACGCGATTTCTCTCGCGGTTTTTATCCAGGTCTTCGCCCTGCCCGTGTTCGGCGCGATTGCCGACTACGGCCGGAACAAGCGCGAGATGCTCGCGGCGCTCACCGCGGGCGGTTCGATCGGCACCGTCGCGCTGTTCCTGCTCACGGGCGGGATGTGGATCCCTGGCGTGTTGCTCTTCCTTTTCGCCAATTCCTGCTTCGGCGCGGCGATTGTCATCTACAATTCGTTCCTACCCGAGATCGCGGCTCCCCAAGATCGCGACGGGCTTTCCTCGCGAGGCTGGGCGTTCGGCTACTTCGGTGGTGGAACGCTGCTCGCGCTCAACCTGCTTCTCTATACGCGCGCTTCCTCATTCGGGCTGTCCGAGGGAATGGCCGCGCGCATCAGCCTCGCGTCCGCGGGTGTGTGGTGGGCCGTTTTCTCGATCTATCCGCTCTCCGTGTTGCGCAATCGCGGACCCGCCAAGCAACCGCCCGCCGGGCAGCACTATGTCACCGTGGCGGTGCGGCAGCTCATTCACACACTGAAAGGCATCCGCGCCTTTCCTCAGACTCTCCTGTTCCTCGCCGCCTACCTGATTTACAACGATGCGATCCAGACGGTGCTGCAGATGGCCGTCCAGTTTGGCAGCGAGGAGCTGAAGCTCTCGATGGTGACTCTGACTTCCGCCGTCCTGCTCGTTCAGTTCGTGGCATTCCTGGGCGCGGTCGGGTTCAACTACCTTGCTCGTGCGATCGGCGCCCAGCGAGCTGTGTTGGCGGGGCTGTGCGTGTGGTGCTTCACGCTGGTCGGAATCTATCTGCTGGTCTACGACGCGCGCGGGTTCTACATCGCCGCATCGGCGATCGGCGTGGTGATGGGCGGAACGCAAGCGCTCAGCCGTTCGCTCTTTTCGCAATTGATTCCGAAGGGACAGGAGGCGGAATACTTCAGCATCTACGAAATCAGCGACAAGGGCACGAGTTGGCTCGGGCCGCTCTTCTTCGGGCTGGGTTTGCAGATCACCGGGAGCTTCCGTGTCGCGATCCTGTCGTTGATTCTGTTCTTCTTCGTGGGCATGGGGCTGCTCGCCAAAGTGGATCTCCGGCGCGGAACCGAAGCCGTGAGCAACGCGGCTGCGTGAGGCGGACCTCCAACAACGCCGCGATCTCCAACGAGTGCTTTTGGCGAGCTACGTGCTCCCACTCCTGATGGAGGTGCTCTATGAACTCGCAGTCTCCGAACCAAAACGGCCAGGTTCCCGCCTGGGCCGCAGCTGCGGGAGCCATCGCGGCCGCCGGCGCCGGGCGGGGCTGATGTACTTGCTCGATCCGGTGCGTGGCCGTGCCCGCCGCACCGCCATCCAGGACCAAACCATTGCAATCGCACGGCGAGGCGCGCGCCACGCCGCAAGGAAGCTCGCCGATATCGAGCACCGGGCGAAGGGCGTACTTCATCAGGCGTGCGCCGCCTTCCGCAGCGGTGAACCGGTTCATGATCGCAAGCTCGAGGCGAGAGTCCACACCAATCTCGGGCGCGCGATTGCGGATCCACACGCAGTAAGGGTGATGTCACTCTCCGGACACGTGGTGGTCGGAGGTAAGCTGCCGGCGGTCGAGATCCCGGGGGCGATGAAGGTGGTCGAGGCGACTCATGGCGTTCTGTCCGTCGAAAACCGGCTCGAACCGGTCGCGCCTGTTCCCGGACCGCGGCGGATTCCGGTGAGTGCGGTGATTCCGGCGCTGTTTGCGGCGGGAACCGGATTCCTGGCCGCCTTGCAGGGCCGAAGACACTGAGCGGTCGCCGGAGGTTTCCATGGCCAGAATATCCATCAACTTTGTGATCGGCATTGGGGCCACCGCCGTCCCCCCCCGGGCAGGGGATTGCCGGCGAAACTGCCCACCACGCCGGCGAAGGCCGCGGCCACGCCGGCGAGGGGATGGCGCCCCACGGCGGCGAACGCCGCCGCCGCCAGCGGGATCAGGATCACGAAGCCCGAGTCGGCCGCGTGGTTCGACAGCTGGCCCAGCAGGATGATCATGGGGGTGATCAGGGCGCGTGGGCTGGCGCGCACCATCGCCCCGATCGCGGCCGACAGCAGGCCCGTCCGCTCGGCCACGCCCGCCCCCAGCATGA
>CADECY010000214.1:7254-11145 GCA_902825945.1 uncultured Acidobacteriota bacterium | reverse complement strand
CAAGCGTGCCGCGGCTTCGGGCGCCGACGTTCGCGGACTGATTCGCAAGCGGCTCCAGTTGGACGATAGCGCGGGCCCGGTCACCGCGAGGAAGATGGGCGAAGTGGGCCGGGACGGGTATCGAGTGGAACGGTTGATGATCGATGGCGAGCGTCCGATTCCGGCGCTCGGGTTCGTTCCCGCGACCGGCGACAAGGCGAAGCCCGCGGTACTGTGGCTCCATTCGGGTGGCAAGTCGGCTGACGCGGCGGCGAACGGCGATATCGAAGCTACGGTCCGCGCGGGGCATGTCGTCGTGTCGGTGGATCTGAGCGGTTGGGGCGAGACCGCCAAGCCCGGATCGCGCGCCACCGGCTACACGAGTTCGTATCAGACTTACATGCGCGGATTCCTCGTGGGGCGCTACCTGCCCTCGCTGCTGGTGAGCGATGCGATGCGAGCGCTCGCTTATGTGCGGTCGCGGCCGGATGTGGACGCGGGCCGCGTCTCGGTGATCGGCAAGGGGAACGGCGGAGTGGTGGCGCTCTACGTCGCGGCGATGGATCCGAAGGTGACCAAGGTCGCGGCCGAGCGGGCTGTCACGTCTTACTTGGCGATCGCGAAGAGCGCGATTCATGAGGGCGTGCTCGACATCGTGGTGCCGGGCGTGCTCGCCGATTTCGATCTGCCCGACGTGGTGAAGGCCATCGGGTCGCGGCCGGTGTGGCTGGTGGATCCACGAGCGCCGAACGGATCGGCGGCCTCGGCGGATGAGTTCGCGCGGCGGAGTGGATTCGAGGTCCGGCAGCGTCCGGAAGGATGGAGTTTCAACAAGGTTTATGCGGACTGGCTTCGTTTGTAGTCTGGCGCTCGCGGCACCGCTGCTGGCGCAGCCCCTCGCGGGTACGGTGGAACTGCGCCGGCAAGGCGACCTGACCATGCAGATGGTCGCCGATATCGGTACGTGGCTCGACGCGCGCATCGCGTCATCGCCGCAGCGGCGCAAGGCGCCCGTGGCAGCGGACCGGCAGCGCTTGAAGACCATCATCGGCGCCGTGGATCCGCGGATTCCGTATGAGGCTCCGATTCCCGATGGGAACCTCGCGCGCGAGCCGAAGGTGGAAGACGCGGCTGCGTATGAAACGCTTGCGGTACGGTGGCCGGTGCTCGAAGGGATGGACGCGGAGGGCTTGTTGATGCGTCCGAAGTCCGCCGCGAAGTGTTACGCGGTGGCTCTGCCGGATGCCGATCAGACGCCAGAGCAAGCGGGCTTCGCGCGGCGGCTCGCCGAGAGTGGATGTCTGGTGATGGTGCCGGTCCTGATCGATCGCGCGGACACGCATTCCGGCAATCCCGCAATCCGTTACACCAACCAGCCGCATCGCGAGTTCATCTATCGCATGGCGTACGAGATGGGCCGCCACATCATCGGATACGAAGCGCAGAAGGTGATGGCGGCGATCGACTGGTTTGCCAAACTTCCGAAGCAACCGGTGCTGGTGGCGGGATACGGCGAAGGCGGACTCCTCGCGCAGTTCACCACGGCGATCGATCCGCGCATCGACGCGGTGCTCGTGAGCGGCTACTTCCAGGCCCGCGAGCAGGTGTGGCGCGAACCGATCTATCGCAACATCTGGACACAGCTCGAACAGTTCGGCGACGCCGAGATCGCCGGGCTGATCGCGCCGAGGCGAATGATCGTCGAGGCATCGCCGCATCCGAAGGTCACCGGACCACCACCCGAGCGGCAAGGACGGAGGGGCGCGGCGAGCGGCGCGATTACGACGCCGGACATCGCGCTCGTGCGGAGTGAAGTGGAGCGGGCCCGCAAGTATCCGGGAGTCGCGATCGAGTTGGTGGAAGGCGGTCCGATGGGTGAGGCCGCGTTGAAGAAGCTGTGGCCGGATCTGGTGGAAGCGGGTCCGGCGGCGCGGGCGTGGGGATCGAGCCGGCGCGACTCCGATGCGCGGCTCGAACGGCAATTCCGGCAGATGATCGACTACACGCAGAAGCTGATGCGGATGTCGGAGTTCCGGCGCAAGGAGTTCCTCACGAAGGTGGACACCACGAGCGTCGCGGGCCTGGCGAACACGATCGAGCCGTATCGCACGATCTTCCACGACGAGGTGCAAGGCAAGATGCCGCCGTGGAAGCCGGAGCTTCGCGCCGAGACACGGCAGGTCTACGATAAGCCGAAGTATCGCGGGTATGAGGTGGTCATTCCGATGTGGGATCCGGTGTATGCGTACGGTGTGCTGCTGGTGCCGAAGGATCTAAAGCCGGGCGAGCGGCGTCCGGTGGTGGTGACGCAGCATGGGTTGGAGGGGCGCCCGCAAGATACGATCGACCCGAAGGATCCGAGGACCGGTTCGATCTACGCGAACTTCTCCGAGGCGCTCGTCGAGCGCGGATTCATCGTCTTCGCGCCGCAGAATCCCTACATAGGCAAGGAGACGTTCCGCTTCCTGATGCGCAAGGCGAATCCGGTGAAGCTGTCGCTGTTCAGCTTCATCATCGGCCAGCATGAGCGGATCCTCGATTGGCTCGAGACGCTGCCGTTCGTCGATTCGAAGCGGATGGGCTTCTACGGACTCTCCTATGGCGGCAAGACCGCGATGCGCGTGCCCGCGCTGGTTTCGCGCTACGCGCTTTCGATCTGCTCCGGCGATTTCAACGAGTGGGTGTGGAAAGTGGTGAGCTACGACTATCCGTTCAGTTACATGTTCACGCAGGAGTACGACATGCTCGAGTTCAACCTCGGGCACACGTTCAACTACGCGGAGATGGCGCTGTTGATCGCGCCTCGGCCGTTCATGGTGGAGCGCGGACACCACGATGGCGTCGGGATCGACGAGTGGGTTTCGTCGGAGTATGCGAAGGTCCGGCGCTGGTATGCGTATCTGGGGATTCCGGAGCGGACGACGATCGAGTACTTCAAGGGTCCTCACCAGATTCATGGGGTGGGGACGTATCAGTTCCTGCACGAGAAGCTCGGTTGGCCGGCGGCTGGGAAGTAGCGCGGTCTCCGGGTACGATGAGCGACTATCTCCCGTTCGATGTGTTTCTGAGTCACAGTTCGCGGGACAAGGCGACTGTGCGGGCGCTGGCGGAACGTCTCAAGGCGGATGGGGTGCGGGTGTGGTTTGACGAGTGGGAGATCCGGCCGGGCGATAGCATTCCGGCGCGAATCGAGGAGGGTTTGGAGCAGTCGCGGGTGATGGCTCTGTGCATGTCGAAGGCGGCGTTCGGATCGGACTGGGCGGCCCTCGAGGCGGGGACGTTCCGGTTCCGGGATCCTTTGAACAAGCAGCGGCGGTTCTTGCCGGTGCGTTTGGATGATGCTCCGGCGCCCGGGTCTCTGGGACAGTTTTCGTATGTGGATTGGCGTCCGGGGCGCGAGGAGTATTCGCGGTTGCGGGAAGCCTGCCTGGCGGGCCAGAAGGAGGTGCCGCCGCCGGATGCGGAGATACCGGTTCGTGTGCTGTCGCTGGGGCACACGAGTGGAGTCAACTCGGTGGCGTTCTCGCCGGATGGGCGGTATGCGCTATCGGGGTCGTCCGATAAGACCGTGCGGCTGTGGGAGGTGGCTAGCGGGCGCGGTGTGCGGCCGATGGAAGGCCACACCGACAGGGTGCGAGGCGTGGCGTTCTCGCCCGATGGGCGTTACGCGCTGTCGGGGTCAGACGACAGAACAGTGCGGTTGTGGGATGTGGCGAGTGGGCGCGGGGTGTGGGCGATGGAGGGCCATGCCGGCAGTGTGTGGGGCGTGGCGTTCTCGCCCGATGGGCGGTATGCGCTGTCGGGGTCGGACGACAACACGGTGCGGCTGTGGGAGGTGGAGAGCGGGCGAGCCCTGAGGGCGATGGAAGGCCACACCGGCAGTGTGTTGGGCGTGGCGTTCTCGCCGGATGG
>CADECY010000214.1:4660-7154 GCA_902825945.1 uncultured Acidobacteriota bacterium | reverse complement strand
GGGCGATGGAAGGCCACACCGGCAGTGTGTTGGGCGTGGCGTTCTCGCCGGATGGGCGGTATGCGCTGTCGGGGGCGGACGACAACACGGTGCGGCTGTGGGAGGTGGAGAGTGGGAGGGCCCTGAGGGTGATGGAAGGCCACACCCGCGGTGTGGGGGGCGTGGCGTTCTCCCCGGATGGGCGGTATGCGCTGTCGGGGGCGGACGACACAACGGTGCGGCTGTGGCAGGTCGAGAGTGGGCGAGCCATGGGGGCGATGGAAGGCCACACCGGCAGTGTGTTGGGCGTGGCGTTCTCGCCGGATGGACGGTATGCGCTGTCATGCGCCAACAATGGAGTGATGCGCGTCTGGGACCTGAGCCGCTCGCTGCCAGCCGCACCAGCAGAAGAGGAGTATGAACAGTACATCAATGCCAAGGTGCTGGTGGTGGGTGACACCGGCGCGGGCAAGACGGGGATAACTCATCGCTTGGCACAGGGAACCTGGCAACCAACCGGCGGATCCACGTCGGGCGCCTGGGCGACGCAGTGGCCGCTGGCCGATTCCGCGGGAAGGGTGGAGCGCGAGATCTGGCTGTGGGATTTCGGCGGACAGGCGGATCAGCGATTGGTTCATCAGCTCTACATGGATCGCGCGACGGCGATTCTGCTCTTGTTCAATGCCGACCAAGAGGATGTGCTGCCGGGGTTGCGCGACTGGCAGGTCGCGCTGCGGCGCACGCTGAACGCGGCAACACCGCAGTTTCTGGTGGCGGGCCGGGTGGACGCCGGGTTCAAGGCAAGCCGGGGAAGGCTGCAGGCGTTCGCGCAGGAGCAGGGGCTCGCCTATCACGAGACGAGCGCCCAGAGCGGCGCGGGCTGTGACCTTCTGAAGGAGGAGTTGAAGGCGGCGATTCCGTGGGAGAGGCTGGGCGAGCGCTCATCACCGAAGATCTTCAAGCGAATCAAGGACGAGATTCTGAAGCTGCGCGATGAAGGGCATGTGGTCCACACGTTCAAGGAGCTACGCGACGAGCTGTGGCGGCGGCTGCCGGAAGACGCGCGGTTCGAAGATACGGCGTTGCGGACGGTGGTGGGTTTGCTGGACGGTCCGGGGGTGGTGAAGGAACTCGAGTACGGCACCTATGTGTTACTCGCGCCGGAGTGGATCAATGCGTATGCGCAGGCGGTGATCCGGACGTTGCGGAATACGAAGGACGAGTTGGGCGCGTTGCCGCTGCGGAGTATCGCGGAGGGGAAGCTGCTCTACCAGAGCATCGGGCGGGATGGCGCGGCCCTCGAGACGAAGCGGTTGCCGGAACGCGAGGAACGCGTGGTGCTGGGCGAAATGGAGCGGCAACTCGAGGAGCGCGGGCTCTGCCTGCGGCAGGGCGACCGGCTGGTGTTCCCGAGCCACTGCGGTCGCGAGCGCCCAGCGATCCCGGCGCATCCCGCAGTGTTCGTGAGCTACGCGGTGGAGGGGTACCTGGATGACATCTACGCGACTCTGGCGGTGAAGCTCGCCTATTCCGGGTGCTTCGAGTTGACTGACTTGTGGCGCGATGCGGCGGACTTCGTGACGTTGACCGGAAAGCATCGAATGGGGATTCAGTTGAATCGCGAGAACGCGAGCGTGGGTGAGATCACCTTGTATTTCAGCCCGGGAGCGAGCGTGGCGGATCAGGTGATGTTTGCGAACTACATCCATCAGCACTTGGAAAGCGCGGCCGACAACGCGCGGCGGTTGCGGCACTATGTCTGCCCGAAGTGTGGGACACCCAAAGGGAATCCGGCGGTGCTGATGGAGCGTCTGCTCGAGCGAGGGGATCAAGCGGAGACCATTTGTGACAAGTGCGAAGCGCGGTTCTCGCTCTGGGATGACCTGGAGCAGCGCTTTGCGAGCGATGACGTGCGCGGACGGGTGGAGGCGCTGCGCGCGGCCGACGAAGTCCGGCTGGATACGCGGAAGAAGGCTAAGCTGCTGGTGCTCGAGGTGGGGGCGCGGATCACGAGCGCGGGGCAGAGGTGGTGGGAGATTCCTCAGGAAGAGGACGACGGCATCGATGTGATGGTGGAATTCGCGGATGAGGCCGGGAACGGGATCGGCAAGGGGTTGTGCCTCCAATTGAAGGCCGGGAATTCGCATCTGGAGAAGCGAAGGGATGAGCGGGAGGTGTTTCGTATCAAGAAGCCGCGATGGGTGGAGACCTGGACGCATCAGCCGTACCCGGTGATGTTGGTGATCGGGACATTCGCCGAGGACGAGGACGAAGGCCGGCGAGGAAAGGAGCGGCTCGAGTTCGCGGATGTGCGGTGGATGGAGATTACGAGCGTGCTCGAGCGGGAGAAGGCGAAGGGTCCGGTGAAGCAGATCGAGTTTACGGGGTCGCGGTTAGATATGAGCAGCGTGCTCGAGTGGCGGCGGCGGATCGTGGGTTCGTAGGATCCTCGCGGGCTCCTCGAATATTCGCGCTAATTTTTTCCACGGTTCTCGCTTCTCCATATGAAGCGGCA
>CADECY010000214.1:0-4560 GCA_902825945.1 uncultured Acidobacteriota bacterium | reverse complement strand
TCGGAGGAGTGGCCATGGCGGATGACCAGCCGTCAGCCCAAATGGTCGCGTCGGCCCAGAAGACGAGCGAGCTGATGCTCGCGACGGTGTTCGCGGCCCTGGGCCAGGAGTTCGCCGAAACGACTCCGGAGAACGTGCCGGAGGGCAAGAAGTCGATCTCGTTGATCTTCAACGACAAGAACAAGGACATGCGATTGGTGGGCGTGCTGAATCCGCTCCAGTCCGGCAATGTTCCGCAGGACGCGTTCGAGACAACGGCGCTTGCGATGGCGATGAACGGAGAGAACTACACGAGTCTGCAGCGCGTGGATGGCCGTTGGTATTACCGGCGGTCGACGGCGGTGAGCAACTTCCATGCGTCGTGCTCGATGTGCCATTCCAACTTCGGTCCGGTGAACCCGGCGCAGTGGACGGGCGCCTTGATGTTGCGGGTGCCGGTCGGCGGCGGAGAATAGGCAGCTTTGCAGGGGCGGTCTTGCGTGGCACCCCTGATAGCCTCGGTGGAATGCCGAGCCCTTCCGAAAAGCAACGCCGCCAGGCTCTGCAGGCGGAGGCGGAGGAGAGAGCGAGAGCGGAGGCCGAGTTGCCGGCCCCCAACATGAAGATCCTGGAATTGCGCGACTGGACGAGCGCTTGGGAGACGATTGCGATCTCACCCCCCGCTTCTCGCTGGAGTTCGTTCGAGCGAACGGACTGGACGAAGCCGCTCGGCTGCGCGGCGGCTTTTGCGATTGCGAGGTTGTCGCGAACATGCAGGACAGTTGTCCAGCGTTCCACTACTGAATACCGGCCAGGAACGGGCTCGGCCAGCTTATTGAGGATCGCCTCTCGATCCAGGCAAGATTCCTGATCCCCTTCTCCGTTTCATGTCGCATACATGAGTACGGAGGAAAAAAACCTTGAAACACTTTCTAGCAGCGCTGGCAATGACCGCGCTTCCCTTGGCGGCCACATGGTCGTCATTCAACCCAACGGGCTTCGCGGCTTCGCCGCAATTGGCCTTGAAGCTCCAGAACTACCAGATCACGAACAGGCATGTGGACGAGATCGGAGTGACTCCCGATGGCGAGTGGGTGATCGTGGCGGGAGACGATGTGACGTCGAGTCCCGGCTTCCCGCCGTTCGCCTTGCAAAAGATCAATCAATACATCGCGGCGGGAAGGACGATCGACGTCGTCTCGTTCGCGCCGAACGGATCGTGGGTGGTCGTCGCGCAGGACTTGCATTGGCGCAGCGCGGGGCTGCCCGCGGCGAGTCTGCTCGCGGAGAAAATCGAGGAGCGCCTGGACGCGGGACGCCGGATCCAGGAGATCGCTTTCGACGGAGACGGCTGGGCGATCCTCTCGGGCACCTGGGCGTACATGCATGATGTGCCGCAGCGCGTCTACGACGCCGTGCACGATCGCGTCCATAGCAAACGGGATGTCCAGGGCTTGCAGATTTTCGGCACGCGCTGGGCGCTTTACGCGGACCAGTGGGTCGCCACCAACAACCTGCCCACCGCCGCGCTCAACACGCTGAAGTCGTGGCAGGAACTGCGGCGCTCGATCAGCCATGTGCGCGTCAACGGTCCGGGCGGTTACATCCTCTACTCGAATGGCACCTACACGCCGGATGCGTCGAAGAAGATCGAGCTCGCCGAGAACAACGTCAAGAACGGAAAGAACATCTACCAGCGCATGTCGGAACTCGGAGTTCCGGGTGTCAGCATCGCCGTGGTCGAGAACAACGAAGTGAAGTACGCACGAACCTACGGCGTGCTCGAAGCGGGTACGCAGAACTTCGCCACCGCGGCGTCACCGTTCGACCTCGCGTCGCTTTCGAAGTACCTGGGCGCGTTGACCGCGATGCGCGTCGTGGACGAGGGACTGATGACGCTCGCCACCGATGCGCGCACCATGGCGCTGCAGGGCGGGAACACGAATCAGTTGGCTCTGTGGAAGCAGTGGGGCGAAGCGATTCCGGCGAGCTTCGACATCACTCCCGGTGTCACGCTGCCCGCTGGAATGACGCTGCGCCGCCTGTTGAATCACAGCGCGAGCCTGGTTCCGCACTCTTCCACCGGCTTCCTCGTGTCCGCGTTTCCACCCGCGCCTCCGCAAACCTGGCAATTGCTGCTCGGCAGCCAGTGCGATGGCGGCGGATGCTCGTTCGGCGGCGGACGCCAAGTCTGGTATAACCCGGGCTTTGGCGCTCCCGGCACGACGTGGGATTACTCCGGCGGCGGCTATCTGGTGGCCGAGGCGATGATCGCTCGCGTGACCGGACAGAGCTTCTGCCAGGCAGCCCAGCAACGAGTCTTCGGACCTCTCGGGATGGCGGAAACGCAGTGCGTGATCGCCCCGCCGAGCGCGTCACTAGAAGCCAAACTCGCCAAGCATCACGACGATGCCGGCGTGCCACGATCGGAGCGGGCCGTCTATCCGTGGGCCGCGGCGGGCGGCCTCTACGCCTCCGCCAAGGATTACGCGAAGGCGCTCATTCCGCTGCTCAACTCAGGAGCGGAGAAGGACGGCACGCCGTTCCTGCACCCGTTCTCGACGGCTCTCATGATGACTGACCACGCTCCCGGAGCGACGCGATATGGGCTGGGGATCAGCCTGAGCGAGTCCACAGTCGATGAGAACTCCGGAACGTTCTCGCACAATGGAAGCCACGGCAACCGCGCCCACACGCAGATGGCTGGTCATCCGCAACGCAACGAGGCTTTCGTGGTGTTGGTGAATTCCGGAGATGGCACTGTCGACTTCGCCTCGGAAGTGATCGCGGCTCTCCAGAATGCCTACGGGTGGTAAGTAGTTAGAAGCTGATCCTGACCGAACCGTGCATCCGCTGGGCACCGCTCGCGGTGGTGATCACGCCGAACGTGGCGACACTACCGAGATTGGTGCCCGGCGCTTCGAAGTTTGGCGAGTTGGTGACCCCGGCGGCTTCCATCCGGAGCTGCAGCTTGAAGCGCTCGCCGATCGGGAAGGTCTTGAACAACGAGACGTTCAGCGACTTCACGCCCGGCGCGCGCAGTTCATCGAACCGGGGAGCCTCGGGCGTCACCAGGAACTGACTCGCCAGCGGAACGAAGGCATCGACGTCGAAACAGGGATTCGCGGGCCGGCGGTGACCGTGGTGGTGGCGGGGTCGAACAGACTGAACGCGCTGCCCCGGCGGTTGATGGTCCCGGAAAAGTCGCCGACACGCTCGGCGGCGGTGGGCACGCGGGCGTCGCGCGTCAGTTGCACCTCGTCGCGATCCTTTTCGAGAGTCGTCGAAAAGAAGGTGCGATTGCGTCCGTTGTAGAGTTTCGGGATCAGGACCGGTCCGCTGACGAGGTATCCGAACTCATAGTAGTCGGTGAGGGCTTGCGCAGGCCCCGGGAATTGTTGGTCCAGCTATTGGCGTCGAGCGCGGACCAGCGCTTGTACAGGTACGTGGTTCCGTGGAGCTGATTCGTGCCGCCCTTGGTCGTGATGTTCATCGCGCCACCGTTGGAGTGTCCGTAATTGCGCGTCGAACATCGTGGTGTGGACCTTGATCTCCTGCACCGCGTCGATCGACGGAATGAAGACGACTCCGCCGGCGTTGTGCGCCGTGGTGTTCGGAATACCGTCGACCAGGAAAGCCACACGACCGGTGGTCGAGCCCCCGCCGGAGATGCTGAACGATCCGGCATTGTTTCCGGTGACGGTGGCGCCGCCTCCCACCACGCCCGGCGTCATGCGGACCGAGTTCAGCACGTTTCGGGTGAGGTTGACCGTGATGGAGCCGAGGTAGTTCTTGTCGATCACCTGGCCGAGGTCGGCGCTGGCCGTATTGAGAAGCGGGCCTCCGCGTTGACCGTAACCGTCTCGGCGGTGGCTCCGAGTTCGAGCGTGAAGTCGAGGGTTACGGGCGTTTTCGTGGCGACGCGGATTCCCGGGCGCTCGATCCGCTTGAAGCCCGCCTGCTCGACGCGGACGGTGTAGTTGCCGGGCACCAGGAACGGGATCTGGTAGTTGCCGCGTCATTCGATGTCGAGCCGATCTTGACGCCGGTGTCGATGTTGACGGCTTCGATGCTCACGTTGGCGGCGGCCGCGCCGCTGGGGTCGATGACGCGGCCGAGAATCGAGCCGCGATACTCCTGCGCCAGAGCAGTGCCGGCTGCGGCGAGCATCGCAAGAACGGACGAGAGCCTTTTCATGGACCACCCCTTTCGGAACTACCGATATTGGGGCGATTGTATCAGGTCGATCGGCCGGGAGCCGGGCTAGTTGATTTTTTCTCGAAGGAACGTGTCGGCCGTTCCAGGCTCGGATTCTCCAGGCTCATCTTGTATTGGGCAAGACTTCGCTCTTTGGGCGATACCCCAGAGTGTGATACACTTCGGCGGAGTTATGGCTCCGAACGTGTTTGGGCAAACGGGACAGACTCAATTTAACATAGCCGGGCGTGGAGACATTCACAATTCAGATCGCACCAGAGCCCGCATCCGCGGCACTCGCCCGAGCCGGGCTCGCTTTCCAGGGATACGAGAGAGGCCATGCCCGACGCGCGCCTCATTGAGTTGATCTACGCTGGCCTCTCT
>CADECY010000213.1:8501-11283 GCA_902825945.1 uncultured Acidobacteriota bacterium | reverse complement strand
CCCTCGGCGTCGAAGGCCTGCGCGCGGCTAGCCACCACAGGAACCGAGAGGAGCACCTCCTTCGTGAAGCGGTCGAAGAACTCGTCGATACTCGCGGCAAGCGCGAAACACAGGAGCACACTGGTCATTTGCCGGATCCCTTTCTGGCTGCGGCGTCCTCCACCGCCCGGAGCTTGGCGTCGAGAGCAGCACGATCATACCACCGGCCCCGCGCCATGACACCGGCGATGAGCCGAGTGTTCGCGATCGATTCGAGAGGATTGGCGTCGAGCAGCACCAGATCGGCGATACGGCCGGCCGCGATGGATCCGCGGGTGCGCTCTTCTCTCAGGAAGCGGGCGGGAGCGCGCGTCGCCAAACGGAGCGCGTCGAGCGGCGCGAGTCCGGATGCCACCACCTCTTCCAGTTCCTCGTGCAGGCTCCAGCCGGGCCAGGCGAAATTGTTCGAGGCGCCGCAATCGGAACCGGCCATGAGCGACACGCCGTCGCGATGCAAGGCCGCGAGCGCCGACCGCACGGTGCGCCTCCGCTCCGCGTAGGCGTTGGCGGATGCCGGAGTTGGCGCGCGGCGGCGCCCTGTATCGAGATCCCAGGTCTTCCAGATGCCCGGGAACAGATACTTTCGGAGCGGATGCCCGGCGTGCCGGTCCGGTGGCAGGTTCTGCCGCCGGCCCGCTACCAGAAGGGTTGTCGTGAGCCACGTCCGGTTTTGCCGCAGGCGCGTGGCCAGTCCGGGCAAGAGTGTGGTATCGAATGCCTCGAACGCGCGGGCGCCGTTGCGCGTCAGTTCCGCCAAGGAGGGTGGACCCTTGTAGGAAGCGCGGATCTCGGCCGCGGCCCGGCTCGCGCCATCGGACAAGGAATAGTGGAAGTGCTCGATGTGCTGACCGCGTCCCGCCGCTTCCTCGAGGGACATGTTGTTCGGAAGGTGGCCCGTTACCTCGAGCTTCAGCTTTCGCGCCTCATCGAGGATTGCGGCGTGTACTTCGCTCGAGACGAACGAGAAGTAGACTTTGACGAAATCCGCGCCGCTGACTTTCACTTTCCGCACGGCGGCGCGGCCCTCCTCGGGTGTCGCGATCGGGATGGAGCCGGGCCACACGGGCTTCGGACCGTCGAGCTTGGGACCGGCAGTGAGGATGCGCGGACCCTCACGGCGGCCAGCGGCCACTTCACCGCGCCACCGCATCACATGCTCGCCCAGGTCGCCGCCCATGTCGCGAATCGTGGTGACGCCATTAGCCAGAAACAAAGGGAGCCAGGCGGCATTGTCCTCCACGAGTTCCTGACCGCCCCTGAGGTGGACGTGCATGTCCGAGAGGCCATACATGAGGAACTTGCCGCCGCCGTTGACTCGGGCGGCGCCCTTGGGCGCGCGGACGCGCTTGCCAATGGTCCGGATGCGGCCGTCCTGAACGAGCACCGATACTCCTGCGAGTGCCGGCACGCCCTCGGCGTCGATCACAGTGACGTCTTCGAACAGGACCGTTGGTGGCGCCGGCTGCGCAAGCGCCACCAATGCCGGAAGGATGAGCAACAGGAGCTTCATCATCGGCTACTGCCCCGACGGCCCCGCCGCGTCGCCCGATCGCGCCGCCGTCAAAGCCATCACCGCCCAGGAACTCGCCGATGCCGACAGATACTGGTGGACACCATGCGGGAACCCGCCCTCGTAGTACGGCTGGAATCCGAAGGCCCGCGTGGGAACAAACCAACTGCCGTCCTCGATCTGATTCTTGAGCAGATACCGGACACCGCGCTGATAGGCCTCGCGGCTCGCTGGCACTCCCGCCGCGGCACTCAACGCATAGAGCGCCTGACCCGTCGCGTAAGCATCGCTCGACATCGTGGGCATCTGGCCCCATCCACCGTCCTCGCGCTGGAGCGAAAGCAATCGATCGCGCAACTCGGGCATGGCGGAACTGCCGCCCGCCCACTTCAGCCCGAGCATTTGGAACACCAAGTCCTGCGTGTCGGGTGCCGTCGACTGTTCGAGAAACCCAGCGGCGAGGTGAATCCGTTCGCGCGCCAGCGTGCGGACACGCGGCGGTGCCCATGCCGCCAGAGTGCGAATCGAAAAGGCGGTGGACTTGATCGCGGTGTTCGAAAGCGGCGGGCGGAACGAGTCGCCGTCGCTGCCCCAGCGCCCGTTCTCACGCTGCGATCGCAGCAGGCGCAGCGCGATCGCGTCGGTTGAAATGACCGCGGGGTAGCCCTCTTCCGTCAAGGCCCACTCCAAGTAAGTAGCGGAGCCGTCGAGCCAAAGGGTCGACTCCCATCGCCTTCCGTTGGTCTTCTCATACCATTGCGCGTGGTGGCCGATGAGTTCCGCGGGTGCCGAAAGCCCGGCTTCGCGCGCGCCCCGAAGGGCAACCGCCGGAAGCGAGTTGTTGTGGCAGTTGACACAGGCGACCTTCTTGATCGACGTGGATTCCACCAGCGCGAGCAGCGGGATTGCCTTCTCCAAAGCCGCCGCCGGCGTGCGTGGCTCGGAGATCGCGGCAGGCCGCGCCAATCGGAACGACGGCTGAGCTCCGCGCGAGCGCAAGAGAGCGGCGAGTTCCGTATCGCCCTGCCGCAGCGCCCAGTCGAGCGAGTTGTAGCCCTCCGCGTCCTTCAGCGCCGGATCGGCGCCCGCGGCGAGCAGCGTCTTCATCATCTCCGCATTCCGCCGGACCGCGCCGGCAGTCGCCATCAGCGCCGTGTGGCCCTTGTTCCCTTGCAAGTTCGGATTGGCGCCTCTCTCGAGCAGCAGCTTCACCGCGTCCAGACGGTTCGCGTT
>CADECY010000213.1:4088-8401 GCA_902825945.1 uncultured Acidobacteriota bacterium | reverse complement strand
TCGGATTGGCGCCTCTCTCGAGCAGCAGCTTCACCGCGTCCAGACGGTTCGCGTTGGCGTACATCATCAGGACCGGAAACTTCAGGGTCAGCGTGGAACCGATCTCATTCGGATCCGCGCCGAGGTCGAGCAACGCTCGAATATGCTCGACGGGCGCGGTGGCGCCCAGCGCGTTGAGTGGCGTGGCGCCGAAGTCGGACTTCGCCGCCAGCTTGACGCCGGCGTCCGCGAAGGCCTGGATTATCTTCGGATCGCGTGTCCGATACGCCGCCAGCAAGGCGCTCTGGCGGCCGCTGTTGACGGCCTTCGCGTCCGCGCCACGGTCGAGCAACAGCTTCACGACTTCCGCGTTCCCGGAGCCGCCGAGCGCGGCGAACAGCGGTGTCACGCTTGCCGCACTGACCGCGTTGACCGCGGCGCCCTTCTCGAGCAACAGCCGGACCTTCGCCGTATCCCGCGCGGCCATCATCAAAGCTGTCACACCGTTCTTGTTGGGCGTGTTCACGCCAGCCGCCGGATTCTGGAGAATCAGATCCACGGCCCTCGGAGAGCCAACCGCGGCCGCCCAAAGCAGTGGAGTCATACCGCGATCCTCCGCTTTGCGCAGAGCCTCTTCGCTCTTGCTGAGCGTCCTGATGCGATCGAGCCGGTCCTCGCGAATGGCTTCGATGAAGGCGTCGGAGCCGAGCATCGAGCCCGCTACGAGCAGTGGTACGAACAGTCTGGTCATCATTTTCTCCTCTCGGCGATATAGCCGTCGATCACCATCGCCAACACGTCGAGTGGCACCGAGCCCGTGCGCAGCACCACGTTGTGAAATTCCTTCAGGGAAAACCGCGCGCCGAGTTCCCGCTTGGCCTTCTCGCGCAGCTCCACGATCTTCAGTTCGCCCAGCTTGTAGGCGTTGGCTTGGCCGGGCCACGCGGCGTAGCGCTCCACTTCGCCGCGCCGGATTCCGTAGGCCACGCCTTGATCAATGGTCCAGCGCTTGGTGTGCAGCCCAGTATCGACGACGAGCCGCTTGGCGCGAAACAGATCCGAGGTCATGAGGTAGCGGAGCTCGCCATGCAGGTCGCCCTCGTACCATCCTTGCTCCCACGCCAGGCGCTCCGCGTAGAGTCCCCAGCCTTCTGAGTGGCCGGACAAGGTTCCGAACACCCTCCTTTTGCGGAACAACGGCAACTCGTTGTTCTCGGCCTGGAGCGCCAACTGAAAATGATGCCCAGGTACGGCTTCGTGATACGCCAGGCTCCGGCTGGCGGAGAATGGCGGCCGGGGCATCGGAACCCAGAAGATTCCAGGTCGCGACCCATCCGGCGCGGGCGGCGTGTAGGACGCCGCTGAGTTCGCCTCGCGATACTCCTGCTCGCGCCGCACCACCACGGGGGCCTTCGGGCGCAGGTCAAACAGCGCATCTGAGCGGCGCTCCGCGTCGCGAATGATTGACAAGTACCCCGCGAGGACTTTGTCTCGCGCACCCGGAGCATTCTCGCGGATCACGCCGGGTTGCTTGGCCCGCGCCCGCGCAATGCGCTCGTCAAGCGTACCCTCCATCTCTCCCAGTTGGCGCAATACCCGGTCGATGTCCTTCTCGATCCGCGCGACTTCCTCGAGTCCCATCTGGTGGATCTTCGCGGCGGGCATCGATACCGTGACGAACCGCTGCACGGCGTCGTCGTAGGCGGTGGCGCCATTGGGCAAGTGCCACAACCCCACTTCCGTTGGCGCCTTCTCCATTTGCGACTCGAGTATTGCGATCGCGCGCCGGTAGGCCGGGTGAATCGAACTCTCCACCGTGCCCGCCGCGGTTTCGAGCAGATCCTTGCGCGCTGACGCGGGCAGTCCTTTCAGTTCGTCCAGCCGCTGCGTGAGCGTGGTCACCCACACGGTCTTGGCGGGCTCGGGCGCGATCAGGCGTCGCATTTGGTCGATGGTCAGTTTCAGAATCTCGCGCGGCGGCAAGAGCCCACGCTTCTCCCGTTCCCGCGCGAGTGCGATTCCCTCGTCGATCCGTTGCGCCACTTGCGTCAGGCGCGCGAGAACGTTGCGCGCGTCCTGTTCGCGGCGGACGGGCATCAGGGAGAGCGTCTGGACCAAGCCGGTCTGCAATCCCTCGAACTGGTTGAAGACGTAGCGGTGATCTTCGAACGGCGCGCCTTGGACGACCCGCTCGAGTTGCCATTCGAGCATGGCCGCCGACACGCGCTGAGCGTCGGAGAGCGTTCGGCGGTCGAACGTCTTCAACTCCGCCAGTCCTTTCTTGGCCAGCGCCAGTTGGAGAGCGGACTGTTTCCGGGAGACCGGGGTCAACTCGCGGTCGAGCCGGTTCTGTTCCTCGGCGTCGAAGGCTTGAACGCGGCTCGCCAGCACGGGGTCCAGGCGGAGCCACTCCTTCGTGAAGCGGTCGAAGAACTCGTCGATATTCGCGGCGAGCGCAAAGCACAAAAGCACACTGGTGGTCATTTCTTCTTCTCCTCCTGAATGAACTTCCGGACCTGCGCTTGGAGGATCGTCAAAGGCAACGAGCCATTGGCGAGCACAGCGTCGTGGAACTTGCGAATGTCGAAGCGCGGACCCAGTTCCGTTTCCGCGAGCTTGCGAAGCTCCTTGAACTTCAACTCACCGATCTTGTACGACAGCGCCTGCGCGGGAGTGTCGATGTAGCGGTCAATCTCGGCCACGATGTTCTGCCCGGTGAGGGCCGTATGTTCCTTCATGTAGTCGATGGCCCGCTGCCGGGTCCAGCCGAAAGCGTGCATCCCGGTGTCCACCACCAGCCGGCAGGCCCGCAAGATCTCCATGCTGAGTTGGCCGAACTTCGAGTACGGGTCGCGATAGAACCCGAGTTCCTCACCGAGGCTCTCCGCGTAGAGTCCCCAACCCTCGCTGAAGGCGTTCACGCGCATCCGCCGGCGGAAACGCGGCGCCGCGGGCATTTCCACTTGAAGGGCCAACTGAAGATGGTGACCTGGCACGCCCTCGTGCAGGGCGAGAGCCTCCATTTCGTACTTCGGGCGGTGGTCGAGCCGGTAGGTGTTCACGCTCACCCACCCCGGGCGCGATACGCCCGGCCGGTCGTACTGCGCGCTCGTCGCCGTGGGCGCCGCGACCTCCGGGAAAGGCCGTACGCCATACGGAGTCCGCGGCAGCCGTCCGAAGAGCTTCGGCAACTGGGGGTCGATCTCCTTGCAGAGCGCTCGATAAGCAGTCAGCAGATCGTCCGGCTTCGTGAAGTAGAAGCGCGGATCGGTCCGAAGAAACTCCTGGAATTCGCGGAAGCTGCCTTGGAAGCCCGCCCGGCGGATCGCGGCGTCCATCTCCGCGCGGATTCGCTTCACCTCAGCGAGGCCGATTTCATGGATCTGTTCCGGTGTCAGATCGGTGCTGGTCTCCTGCCGGACCTCGGCGGCATACCATGCCTTACCGTAAGGAAGGGACGAACGCGCGATATCGTTGCGGGCGCGCGGCAAGTACTTCTCCGATACGAATGCACCGAACTTGCGCAACGCGGGCGCCACCTCTCCGTCGAGAATCGCGGCTGCCTCCCGCAGCAGCCGCTGCTGCTCGCCCGCTGGGATCGATGAGGGAAACTTCCGGAACTGCTCGAGCAACGGACTCGTGGCAGGTGGTGCCGCGGCGAGCTTGTCGAGTTGGCCTGGAACCGCGCGCACGGCCACCGAAGGTTGCACCACTCCGGTTTCGATTCCACGCTCGAGCAGCGCCTGTTGCTGGGCGAGCCGGGGCGCGATTCCCCGCAGCAGGTCGAGCAGCTTTCCGTACTCGGCGGCGTTCCTCGCCGGCACCGTCTGCAGAAGACGCGGCATGTACACGGCCGGGCTCTGGTAGCGGTTGGTCAGCGTCAGCAGTTCACTGGGAAACCGCGACATGCCGACGACGGCCTGCAGCCTGTGACGGTACAGCGCGTGATTCAAGCGGTCCGCGGGCGAAAGCGATTCGGGCCGGATCGCCTCGACCGCGGACAACTGTTCCTTGTTGAAGGCCCGCAGACGCGCGTACCCCTCGAAGGAACGGTCATTCCAGCGGCCCGGCCCTTCCGGCCAGCCGCGTTGGACCACCACGCTTTCGGGACTGTCAGCCTCGACCGCGCGTTCGCCCGCTTCGAACAGCCGACGCAGCTTCTCCGCCTCGGTCTGCCCATACAGAGGCAGTGTGACCAAGAAGAGCGCCGCGAGTCGCTTGCCGCTAGTTGCCACCAGAGGCCCCTCCCTCGATCTTGCGGAAGCTCAGACCGGCGCGGTACTGCCAGATGTAGGGATGCCGAAAGCGCCGCCGCTGCGCGCGAGCCGCGCTGA
>CADECY010000213.1:0-3988 GCA_902825945.1 uncultured Acidobacteriota bacterium | reverse complement strand
TACTGCCAGATGTAGGGATGCCGAAAGCGCCGCCGCTGCGCGCGAGCCGCGCTGATTCGTTTGGCCTCATCCGCGCCGAGGAGAGCCGTCAAGGTGGGCAGACGCCCGAGATCGGCTACCTTCTCGACGGGCCTCAGGTACAGTGCGAGGTAGTCGTCGCCTCCGAAGTCGAGATGCAGTGTCAGGAAGTTCTCGCTGCCCGTGGTTCGGAGCGCATCGACGATCTTCCTCTGGTCCGCGTTCTCCTGCCCCTGAGCCGTGAGGCTCGATACCCCGACGAATGCTGCCTCCGCATACTTGAATTTGTCCGCGCCGAGAATGCTTTGGTCCGGATGCAGGTGCCAAATCCGCTGCGTGACTCCGTCAACGGCCTGCGCAAGTTGCGTCGAGAGAAGAATCGAAGCCCGCTCACCCAGTTCGCGCGTCAGGATACTCGGCTCGTCGAACATCTCGAGTCCCTTGAAGTCGGAGAGCGTGTTGTACTCGTACATGTCACCGGCCATTCCGCGCCAAACCATGTAGAACTCCCGGCCCGACTTCCGGAAAGCGGCGCTGTACTTCTTGATCACGTCCTCGAACGTGACCACATGGCCCGGCTTGACCTTGAACGTGCGCATGAGAACCGGCTTCGTGGACCGGCTCTCCTGCGGCAATGCGCCGGGTGCGAGAGCCAGCAGCGCCAGCACGGGAATGATTCGGAGTTTCATCTTGCTCATCTCCTGGGGATCAAAGTGTCCGAAGAAAAGCGATCAGCGCCTTCTTCTCGTTCGAGTTCAACTTCAGGCCGAACTCGTGGCCCTTGACCGCGCGAGTAGGCTCCGGACCGAGCCAGCCGGTCGGCACGTAATCGTCGCGCAGCCGGGCCGGATCGAACCAATCCTCCAGGGTCAGCACCGATCCGTTGTGCTCGAACGGTCCTCGATACCAGACACCGCGCAGCGACGGGACCTTGTAGTAGCCGGTGCCGCGTTTCGTCTTCATGGCCAGCCAGGGATCGGTGCCAACGGACACCGGCATCACATCGTACAGGCGGCGGTGTTCTTCCGGTACGCGGAATCCCGGAGCGGGCGTCAGCTTGTTGTTCGTGTAGAGCGGCGCCGGGTGGCATCCGGCGCATCCTTCGCGCGCGAAGATCTTCTCGCCCCGCGCGGCGGTGGCGTCGAACGGATTCGGATTCTTCGGCGGCTCGAGAGAGTAGACGTAGAGCGCGAGCGCGTAGAGGTGAGAGTCGCTAAAGCGCCGGAGGGTGGATCCAATCCTTCCTGCATGCGCGCCGAAGGACGACGTCGCCGACATTCCACCACCACCGAAATTGAGCGCCGCGTAGCGCATCAAGTCCCCGATGTCGCGATGCCGCGCGTGCCCGGTCCGGTCGAGATACTTCATGTCGCGGACCCCGATCAGGCTCGGCGTGTTGGCGGGCGACCACAGGCTCGAGTGGAAGCGAGCCGCGATTCCGGGCACCCGCGTTCTCAGCCGAGCAAAGATCTCGAGCTCAGCCGGAATCGCATTCGGATCCGGGGTCAGCCAGGGTGCGTCGAGCCCGGTGCCGCGGCCCTTGACAAAGGCAGCGAGGGATTGCTGAGTGGGCGGCGTCGCGTCGCGCCATAGCCGCGCTGCGTCGACCTGCGCACCGGGAATCTCCATGCCGTCATCCAAGACGCGCGTGTGACAGCCCGCGCAATTGAGGTTGCCGTACTCGATCTTGCCCTTCTGGCGGATCACGATAGTTGTCGCTCCTCGAGATGAGGGGATGATTCCCCCCGGCCATGCGAACACCGCGCGACCCGCGCCGATCCACTCTTCCTTCGTCCTCAGTCCGGCGGTATCGATCCGGCGCGGCTCCTGCTCGCGGAGCCAGGCGAGGTACTCTTCTTCGGTCTTGCCAGGCATCGTGAGCGGGTAGCTTTGAAAGACTTCTTGTTCCGGAATCGCGTAGTAACGCTCGGCGGAGATGTGACGCGGCGAGGCTTCGGGCGTGGCCAGCGGCAGTTCGAACGTCCGCAACGCCTCCTCGTCCCACACCTTCGGAATCGTTGGCCTGAAAGGCTCCTGCGCGATGGCGATGACCGCGAGCAAGAAGAAGCTCACGCTCCGCATCGGCTACTTCCAGACCGCGAGGTCCACGCGGTAGAGGACGCTCCGCACTCCCGTGCTGCTCTCTCTCATGGCGTCGAAGACTTTCCGGAACGTGTGGTAGTCCTTGTCGGGGAACTCCGCCAGGAAGCCCGCCTGCATGTTGCCGAACGATCGATAGGCGGCGTCCGAGCTCGGATACACGACAACGTGGGTGATCGACGGCTCGTCCTCAGCGGCGAAGCGAACCTGCCAGGACTCCTGCGCGCGCGTCACTCCGCGCTTCACCACGCCGGCCCGCATGCCGCTTTCCCATGTGTGCTGGTAGTCCAAGAGGGCAGTCCGCTTGTTCGACGTCACCTTGCTCCACGTCACCTGAACGAAGTCGCCTTGCCGAATCGACCCATGATGATAGGTATTGGTCCAGATCTCGTAGCGGACCGTTTCGAACAGCGACCGCAGCTTCGCGGAGTAGTCCGCCGGAGGCATGCCCACGGCTTGTACGAATTGCGGCGAACCAGGAGTCAAACCGGCGCCGCCGAGGTCCGGAGGGGTCGTCGTGATGACGAGACGGAGCCGGTCATGCCCGGTGTCGCTCCCGCCCGGCACCACGCGCGACATCGTGATCTGTCCAGCCGCGCCAGGATCTTGCTTCAACCACTCGAGCGACGCCTTGTAGGGAATGTCCTTCAAGAACGCCTGACCTTCCACGGCCTTGCCGGGTTTCCATTTCGTGTAGTAAGCGCGGGCATAATACTGCTGCCCGGCGGTCTGTTGGCTGAACGCGGCCGATGCGGCCGCAAGCAAAAGAATGGTTCGACGCTTCATGAAGGTCTCCTAGATAGAGTTAGCGGGTGCTCGCGCGAAAGCCCGCAAACTTCGCGGCGCAAGTCACGGAATTCTACAATAACGGCGCATCTCGCGAGGCGTCACTACTTGAATGGGTAGGAATCTTCTCCGGACCCGGATGGGCCGGCGATCACCGCTCCAGCAACGTACGAATGTCGACCGTTGTGCGCCGTTCCACCCACCCTCGCCTTCGCCGGATCTTCTCTGCCTCTGACCGCAAGGAGGCGGACTCCCTCTTCCTTCCCGCCAAGGCCAGATACTGCCCTAGGTTCTCCATCACGATCACCGTCTGCCGGTGTTCCCGGCCAACCGCGGACACCATGATCTCGAGCGACCGCCGCCCGCTCGCGGCCGCGTCACCGTAACGCCGTCGGCGATACTGAGCCGCGGCGAGCGCGTTCCATAGCTTCCCCGCCGTCACATGCGGCTCTGGAGTCTGCCACGAGTCCACCGCCGCGCGCAGCATCGTTTCCGCACCGGCCGGATCGGCAGCGATCCGGATCACCGCCTGCGTGAGAATCGCGAACAACGTATCTGGATGAGTGGGTCCGCGTTTCGTCTCGAGGACGCGGCGAGCATGATCGAGAATCGGCTCTGCGTCCGATTTCCGGCCCTCCCGCACGAGCAGTGACGCCAGCGTCAGCGAACGTGAGGCCGTGTCCGGATGGTCCGGACCCAGGCTGCCCGCGAGAATCGTGAGCGCCCGCCGGAACGAGGACTCGGCTCGCGCTGTCATGCCCTGCCGTAGTTGCAACAGACCGAGGGCGTCGAGCACGGTGGCGGTCCGCGCGTGCCCCGCCGGCAAACTCGACTCCGCGAGCGTGAGCGCGCGCCCAAGAACCCGTCCCGCCAGTTCGAACTCGTCGGCCGATATGCGCGACTCGCCGAGACCGGTCAGCAGCGCCACCAGCAACACCGGAGGCGCGGACGCGTCCTTTTCGCAAAGCGCGACACCCTCGCCGAAGGTCCGCGTGGCGCGGCTGAACTCTCCAAGGCTGCTCTCCGCCAGCCCCTGTGTCAGGAGCATCGCTGCCATCTCGCAAGCCGGCGTACCTCCCCCGGC
>CADECY010000212.1:9755-11628 GCA_902825945.1 uncultured Acidobacteriota bacterium | reverse complement strand
GATCGAGCAGCACCTTCATCGCGAGCACGTGTCCAGCTTCCATTCCAGGGCGGGGTTGAGAGACCTCGCCCACGCCACGGCGCATGACCGAGGCACCAGTCAACAGCATGACCGCGAGCGCGACTTGAACCACGACGAGACCGGCCCGTAGACGTTGCCGGCCGCCTTGCGCACCGCCGCGCATCACGTCCGCAGGCTGTATCCGCAATCCGCCGGCGATCGCCGCCGCGCCTGCGAGCAGGCCCGCGAGAGTCGAAATCGCAATGGTGAAGCCCAGGGCGCGAGCATCGACATGGACGCGCCTCCACGCGGGCAGAAACCGCTCGACTTCCGCCGGTAACGAGTTCCGGAGTGCTTCGATGGACCAACCGGCCAGCAGCACACCCGCGGCCACGCCGCCCGCCGTCAGCAGCAGAGACTCGACGAGAACCTGACGCGCCAACAGCCAATGGCTGGAACCGAGTGCGGTGCGGATCGCGAGTTCACGCCAGCGCCCGCTGACCCGCGCGAACTGGAGGTTGGCCGCGGTCGCGGTCGCGAGTAGCAGCAGGAAGCCCGAAGCAAGCAATGAGAATCGGAGATATCGAGGAGTATCGGGTCCGCTGAAGTAGTCCGAGAGTTGACCGGCCAAAGGATGAAATGTCCCGTGCGAATCCGGATACCGCCGTCGCGCGCCTTCCGCCAGCACCGCCAGTTCCGCGCGGACCTGTGACAAAGTGACACCCGGCTTCATCCGCGCAATCACCTCCAGGTATCGCGGCCCGTGCTCGCGTTTGTTGGTTTCCGAGAGAGCGAGAGGAACGAACAGTTCGGCGTCCGGCGGATAGATCTGATCGCCGCGCATCACACCCGCGATCCGCACCGTGCGGTTGTTCAACAGAAATGTGCGGCCGGTGATACCAGGATCCGCCCCGAGACGGCGCCTCCAGAATCGCTCGGCTAGAATGACCACATCGTCCGCGCCCGGAGCATCCTCCTGGGGGAGAAACGTTCGTCCGATGAGCGGCTCTGCCCCGAGGGCGCCGAAATAGGTGTGCGAGACGGCGTGCGCAATCACACTTTCGGAGACGCCTTCGCCGTTGATCACGGCGTCGAAGCCCGACCACGCGCTCACGCGCTCGAGTGTGCGGGCGTTGTCGCGCCAATCGAGGAAGTCCACCGGCGCGATGTTGGTGAGATCGCCCGGCCGTCGCGGATGCTCGGCCGCCGCGATGATAACGCGATCGAGTTCCGGCACGAGAATCGGCTCGTGCACTAGAGCCCGCATGTAGCTATAGATCGCGCTGTTGGCGGCAATGCCGAGTCCAAAGGCGAGGATCACGGCGAACGTGAAGGTACGGTTTCGGCCGAACGATCGAAACGCCTGAAGAATCTCAGATAACATGGTCACTCCTGTCGAAGTGCGGCAATCGGCCGATCGAGCGTGACCGGTCCATGGCGAAGAACGTGACCGGATTGGCGACGCGCGTCTCGTTGCCGGACGGGCTTCTCTCCCAAAGCACGAACAACCGGGTCGGATCCGGGTACGGAAGATCGGGCAGAATCAGCGCGTTCCCCACGCTGAACACGGTGAGCGGTTCCGATCGCGATCGTCAATACGGCCGCGAGCGAAAACGCGCGAGCCCGCGATCGGCCGCGCCAAGCGTTTCGAAGGGCTGGCATCGGATCACTCCTGACGAAGTGCGGCAAGCGGGTCGACCGACGCCGCGCGCCGGGCGGGGAAGTAGGAAGCGGCTATCGCGGTCGCCGCTACGATGGCCGCCGCGATGACGTACATCACGGGTGAGGCTAGCCCTGCGCTTGGCCCGGGTGTCTTCAAGGCGAGCGGCGCTCCGAGTGCGAATCCGAGAGCGGCCAGTGTGAGTCCGCCACG
>CADECY010000212.1:0-9655 GCA_902825945.1 uncultured Acidobacteriota bacterium | reverse complement strand
AGGCGAGCGGCGCTCCGAGTGCGAATCCGAGAGCGGCCAGTGTGAGTCCGCCACGCATCGTCGCGGCGACGATGCGGCTGACGGGAGCGCCGAGCGCGATGCGCACGCCGATCTCACGCGTGCGCGCGGTGACCTGATGTGCGAGCGTCGCATACAGTCCGGCCGCCGCGAGAAGTAGCGTCAACCCGGCGAACCAACTCGCCATCGTCGAAAGCACCAGTGAACTCCAGATGGTGGTGTCGGCCTGTTCGCGCAAGGTGCGAACGCGCGTGACGGGCATGAATGGGTCGAGTTCGGCGACCATGGCGCGCACGGGTGGCGCCAGCGACATCGGATCACCCGCCGCCCGGATGTGGAGCGAAGCGCGGCCAGCCGGCAGTTGTTGCAGCGGAACGTAGATGTGCGAATGCTTGCGATTCGATCCGAGCCAGGCAATCGCCGAATCGCGTGCCACGCCGATCACGCGCCACTCGGTCTGAGACTTCACGGAAGCGGTGCGGATCACCTTTCCGGCAGCCGATTCCCCTGGCCAAGCACGAGCGGCCAGCGTCTGGTTGATGACGGCAACGTTGGGATGTCCGGCGCGATCCGTCCTTTCGAAATCGCGACCCTCGACCAACCTGAGTCCGATCGCGGCAAAATATCCCTCACCTGCGACGTTCGCGGTGGCGTTCTCGCCCTCGGTGGGAAGGTTGCCGCCGAACGCTCTGCCGATCGAGCTGGTGGACCCATCCACGGGCACGAATCGCGCCGCGGTGGCGGACTTCACACCGGGAAGCGCCCGCGCACGATCAACCATCGCTTCATAGAAGCGCGCCTCCTTACCTCGATCGTACCCGTTCAGTTGTGGGCTCACTTGCGCGAGCAGCATGCCGTCCGGATCGATGCCGAGATCGGCCGCGCGGAGTTGACGCGAGGCGGCGACAAAGACGCCACCCGCCACCAGCATCAGCACCGCCAGCGCGACCTGTACCACCACGAGCGCTCGCGCAAGCCGCGACGAATGCGCGACATTGCCGCGGTCACCGGCTTTGAGCGCGGCATTCAAGTCGACGCGCGAGGCGCGAATCGTGGGAAGCACCGCGAAGAAGAGAGCGCTGAGCACGGCGGCGGCGATCGCGATAGCGATCACGCGCCAATCGGTCGAGAAGTCGAGCGGCACCGGGTCGCCGTCCGGTGAGTGAGGGAGCAGATTCAAGAATCCTTCGCGCAGCCATGTGTCGATCAGGAATGCGATCGCGGTGCCAGCGCCCGCGAGGAGCAGTCCTTCCGTGAAGGATTCGCGAATCAGCGTCCCCCGGCTGGCGCCCAACGCGAGCCGAACAGCAGTCTCTCGATTGCGCGCGAGCGAACGCGCGAGAAACAGGTTCGCGACGTTGGCCCAGACTACGGCAAGCACCATCCATGCGCCGAATAGGAGCATGGCCGCCATTTCGCCCGCCTCCGCCGCCGCGGCAGCGGCACCGATGGGGTGATACGGGAGCGTGCGGAACTGCCCAGCCCTCCCGCCGTACTTCTGGAACTCGGCGCGCAGACCATCGATCGCGAAGCCGAGCTTCTCCTTGCCTTCGGGCGTGGGCCGCGCGAGTACGGAAAGCCAATTCGTCCGTGGATCGCCGGGGAGCCGCGGTATTCCGACCGGATTCAGTTGAATGTCGAGCCCGATCTCGTAGAGGTTGTCCGGATCGGCCACGCCCGCCTGCCGCTTGAACATTCCGCTGTTGATGCCGCTGAACATCGTGAGATTCGCGCCGAGGCCGATGGCCAGAAGCCCGATCACGGTCAGCGAAAACGCGGGAGCGTTGGCGAGCCGCCGGGATGCCTGCCGGAAACCGGACACGTTACTACGCCTCCATGCGCGGCGGCACGGCCTCGTCCCGCTCGATCCACCCGTCACGGATGTAGACGAGGCGGCTGCCATAGCTCGCGTTCACTTCCGAGTGCGTCACCTGGATGATGGTCGTGCCCTCGCGATTCAGTTTCACGAACAGATCCATGATCTCCTTGGCCTGCGCCGAATGGAGGTTGCCGGTCGGCTCGTCGGCCAGGACGATTTTCGGACTCGCCACCACGGCACGCGCGATCGCCACCAGTTGCTGCTGGCCTCCGGAAAGCTGGTTCGGGAAGAGGTCCTTCTTGCCCACGATCTGGAATCGGTCGAGTACGTCGCACACGATCGCCGAGCGCTCGCTCGACCGCATGTTGCGGTAGGAGAGCGGCACGTCGAGATTCTCGTACACTGTGAGGTCGTCGAGCAGATGGTAGGACTGGAAGACGAACCCGATGTACTTCTTGTTTCGCTCGATCCGTTCCTTCTGCTTCATCTTGTGGATCGGCTCGCCGTGGAGCCAATACTCGCCCGACCAGTTGGCGTCGAGCATTCCGAGTATGCTGAGCATCGTCGACTTCCCGGCGCCCGATGGCCCCATGATCGTGACGAATTCGCCTTCCTTGATTTCGAGGTTCACACGCCGGAGCACGAAGAATTTTCCGGCGGCGGTGTCGTAGGCTTTTTCGAGCCCGTTCAGTTGGATCATCGAGCGATACGGAACCTTTCGATCTTCTCCTGGATCTTGTCGTGGATCCGCTCTTCGATGCGGCGTGACAAATCCTCATCGACGGCGCGAATCCGCTCGTGAATCAGCCGCAGTTTGTTTTCAGGCACCGCCCGCGTGGCGATGCTCGCCACCGCGGGCAGCAGCGCGAGGAACATGGTCAGCACCCCCAGCGCGATCAAGTCGGGATTGCGGCGGATCATTTGGCCACTTCGCTTTCTTCCACTACTCGGCCGTCGAACAGGTGGACGCTGCGCTGCGCGTAGGCAGCAAACCGGGTGTCGTGCGTCACCATGCAGATGGTGGCGCCATTGTCGTGCAGACTCTTCAGGAGATCCATCACCGCTTCGCCGTTCTTGGAGTCGAGATTGCCCGTGGGCTCATCGGCGAGCAGAATCAGCGGATCGCCCACGAGCGCGCGGGCTACCGCCACGCGCTGCTGCTGACCGCCGGAGAGCTGCGATGGATAGTGCTTGATGCGGTGCGACATTCCGACCTTTTCGAGAGCCTCCTGCACGCGGCGCTTGCGCTCCGCTCCGCCCATGCCGCGATAGGTGAGCGGCAACTCGACGTTCTCGTAGACGGTCAGGTCGCCGATCAGGTTGAACGCCTGGAAGATGAAGCCGATCTCGCGATTGCGGATCCGCGCGCGCTCGCTGGGCTTGAGGCTTTCAACCGGACGCCCGTTGAGCAGGTACTTGCCTTCGGTCGGTGTGTCGAGCAGCCCGAGGATCGACAGCAGCGTCGACTTGCCGCAGCCCGACGGTCCGTTGATCGCAACGTATTCGCCCTTGTGGACCTCCATGTGGATCCCGGCGAGAGCGTGGGTCTCCACTTCGTCGGTATAGAAGATCTTCTTCACACTGTTCAGATGGATCAATGCTTCGCTCATCGATTTCCCCTCGTGTCTATTTCAATGCAACGCGATCGTGTCCGTCCCAGGCGGACATGTCCGACAGAATTACCTTTTCACCCGGCTGCAAGCCTTCCCGTACTTCAATGAAGTTGACCGACTCGCGTCCGAACTTTACTTGGACGCGCCGCGCCATCTTTCCGTCCCGGTCGATTTTGAACATGCTCACCGTCGCATCGCGCTGTCCGAACGCCGGACGGCCGACATAGACGACGTCGGTGAGCTTTTCGATCTCGATCGCGCCATCCACGCTCAGGTCAGGACGCGCGCCGGGCGGCAGCGCGGCTTCCAACCGCACTTCGACAAGGAACGTGCCCTCCTTGGCCGCTGGCTCGATGCGCGAGACACGGCCCGGAATGATTCCGTTGCGCGTGTCGATCTGCGCCGGCTGGCCCAACTGGATTTCCTTGATCTGCGTCTCCGGAACCTTGATCTCAGCCTTCAGGCGGGTGGGCTGGGCGACCTTGGCCAGGATCGTGCCCGCAGGTACGCGTTGTCCCACCTGAACCGGAAGCTCCTGCAGCACGCCAGCCGTTCCAGCGCGCACGGTGAGTTGCGACGTCTGATTCTTCTTGAGACCGAGCAACGCCTTCAGTTTGTCGATGTCGGCGCGTTGAACCGCCAACTGCGCTTCCACCGACTCCCTCTTGATGCGCAGCCGCTCGCGCTCGATCGTCATGCGCCGTTCGAGCTGCTGGACCGTGTCGCGCGAGAGCTTCACGTTCAGCTCGACGATCAGTTGCTCCTTGAACATGGCTTCGTCCCGGTCGAGCCGCAGTTTAGCTTGGGTGTAGGCGGATTCAATCTGCGCCAGTTCGGCCTGCTGGGTGAGCGTCTGGCTTTCGAGCTGTACCTTCAGGTCGAGCAAGCGCGCTTCCGACGCCTTCACCTGATACTCGGCTTCGAGCGTCGCCAGTTCGAGTTCGGGGTTCGTCAGGGTCAGGATGATCGAATCCGGCACGACGGCTGCGCCGGGACGAATGTTGATTTTCTCGACGCGCCCATCGGTGGTCGCGGGAATCCAAAGGATGTCCTCGGCGACCAGCGTTCCGATACCGCGAACATTTCGGATCATGGGTCCGCGCTTGACGGTGTCGGGCCAGACGGAACCGCCCTCGACCTGGGGCGCTGCCTTCTCGAGTTTGGCGAGGGACACGGTGATGGCGGGGATCAAAACGCCGAGGACCGCCAGCACGACGATCCGGCGTATCCATTTTCTGCGATTGGCGTCTGTCCGCGGTACGTCCATTGTTTCCTATGGTTTATGTTGGCACGTAATGGGCCGGAGTGTTGAAAGCTGGCTCAAACTTCTGTAAACAAGCCGCTTATTCGAATGGTCCGCGTCGTTCACCCGGGCAGGGAAGTGTCCGATTCTGGGACTCAGCGTTCGTCCCCGGCCGAAAAATCGTTTGGAACCCGCTCCCCCGGTGTATCGTATACATAGGGCAAGAGGCATCATGCGAACCATTTTCCTTTCCACCGCGCTGCTGGCTTTGGCGGCGTTTCCAGCGGCGGCGGCCGATCCGGCGCTGCTCGACCTGATACCGCCAGACTCCGCCGTGATCGCCGGGCTGGACCTCGAGAAAGTGCGCGAGTCGCCTTTCGGGAAGTACGTTTTCAGTACGATGAACGTTTCTCAATCCGACATCGAGAAGTTCACGCAGTTGGTGGGATTCGACCCGCTGAAGGACCTGAGTGAGGTGATCGTCGCGTCGCCCACCGCAGAAATGAAGGCCGATGGGCTGATCCTGATCCGTGGGATGTTCGACCAGAGCAAGCTGACGGGCGTCGCCGGGCTCCAAGGCGCTTCGATCGACTCCTATCAGGGCTTTCGAATCTTGTCGGCGCCTCGAGGAAACGGTCGAACCGCGCCGATGTCGATCGCGCTGCTGCCGGGTGGGCTTGCCGTTGGTCCGGACGTGGCACTCCGGGCGGCGCTCGACCGCGCCGCCAAGGGTCAGTCGATCGGCAAGGACTTGGCGGCCCGGGTCCAGCGGGCTTCCGCCGATCATGACGCCTGGGTCTTGACTCAGGTTTCGCCTTCGAAATTCGCGCCCCGCATGCGCAACCAGCGAGCCCCGGAAGTCGCCGGCGGCGCCGGAGTCGACAAGCTGCTGAACGGGAGCCTGTTCCAAGGAATCGAGAACGTGAGTGGCGGGCTGAGGTTCGGTGCCAACGTGGTCGTCTCGGGTCAGGCGACGGCGCGCTCGGACCAGGATGCCGTTGCCCTCGGCGACGTGGTGAAGTTCGTGTCGAGCATGGTGACGTCGAACGCTCCCTCGGACGCGCCTCCAGCACTGTTGACGATGCTCGGAACGCTGCAGACATCGAGCGAAGGCCGGATGTTCCGGTTCAGCATGTCGGCGCCACAGGGGGACCTCGAGAGGCTGATGAATGGCAGGATGGGAATGCGGGCCCGGCCGGTCGTTCACCGGCCATAGTGCCGCTCCTCGCCTCTCCCAGGAAGCCGATAATGGATATTATGTCGCAAATGGAGCGCCCTCAGCGTACCACTACTCACCCGCAGTAGTAGTGGGTACCAATCGCCCCCAGGTGGGGGGCTTGTGCGTCTTTCGGCTAGCTGCGACACTATGGCGCTGAGTTTCGGGTATACTTCAAATACCGGCGTCGCTCGGAGGAACAGTAGTGGCGCCCGGGAAACAAAATACTGACACGTCCTCGGAGGACACAGTGCGGGAACATCGGAGAGTTTACCGCAACGGTTCATTGGTCTTTGCAGGAGTCTTCCTGGCGCTGACCTTCGCTGTTGCATGGCGGGAAATCCGCCCGCTTTCATTTCGGAGTGTTCCGGTTGAGAACACCATAGAAATCAGCCACTTGCAGGCACCACCTGCGCGGTCGGTCCGGGACGGTACAGTCGGTCTCGAGCCCTTGGCCGCGGAGCTGCCCAAGCTTTCAGGACCGACGCTGGCCCGCGCGGAGGCGATCAGGAGTTGGGTCCGGAATCAGCAAAGCGATGCGCGAGAGGTCTGGATGGGGGCGAGCGACGATTCGTCCGACGACGCCGTTCAACTGCTCGACCGGATGCGGTCCGGTTTTCCGGGCTCGTGCCGAAGGATGGCCTACGTTTTGGTGGGTGCGCTTCAGGCCGGCGGAATCGACGCAAGGGTGGCGGTTCTTGCCCGTAGTATCGGAGACGGAGCGGCCTACCACTCGACCGTCGAGGCTTGGCTACCCGAGGAAAAACGATGGATTCTGATCGACGCGAGCTACGATACACTTTTCCTGGTAGCGGGCCGGCCGGTGTCCGGGGCTGAGGCCGTCGATGTGTGGCGGGCTGGCGGAATCGTCGAGTTCAGCCGCCAAACCACACGCAAGCCTTTTCCACGGCACGCCTTCTTTGCCCCGTTCCGCCACCTCTACGTTGCCAAGCAAAGCCCAGCAGTTGACGGCGCCATTGTGCGCGGATTCTCACCCTGGCGAGTCAGCTTTCTTCACTACCATCCAGGAGCACCGCCCTATCCGGAAGGGCTGAAGCGTTTTTGCGTGGTGGTCATTTTCGGCTCGGCGGCCGGCGTACTCGGGATCGCCCTGGTTCTGCTGGCCCGGCTAACCGCGAGGCTCCTAGCGACGCCTTCGGGCCGCTCCTTGCCGCGTTGGCCCGAGAATCCACCGATAGCCAGACCGGCGCACCAGCGATCGCGGATCATGCAGGTCGATGATGTCGCGTAGCGCGGTGCGCTTGTCGCGGGCACGAGAGTAGAAATCCCGGATGATTTCGTAACCGATCCAGTATCCGATGTCGGCGGGCCGGTCGCTGGTCGCCGGTTGTCCGGCGTTCCGGAGCCACGCATCATAGACTGTGCCGCCTGCTTGGCGGGCGAACTCCCGGAATAGCTCTTTCGCCCGGGGGCGACACCACTCGTGGAGCGCCCGAGCTGGGGGCCGTCCGGTGATCAGTTCGGCGACGAAGCTCGCGGCGCCCTCCCGCAAGCATTCCACCAGCAGGATCGGGTCGGTGACTGTTGGTTGATAGGTGTGGATCGCCTCGTGAATCGCGGCGGGTACCACGGCCTCTGGGGGTAACAGCAGGGAATTGAGCCACGGCGGCAGTTCGGAGGTGTCGATTCCCTGCCCCTGAACGAACATCTCAGCGGACAGAAAGACGCGCCCGCCATACCCGCGGCCCGCTCCGCTGGCGCGACCGATGCCGATTGTCACCGGTGCGGTGGGCGATGGGTAGAGTTCGCCGAGCCTGGCTAGTGCCGCGCGGATTGCCGGAGCCTCGGCGGCCACTCGAACGGTTCCGGCGCGCGCACTGGCGAAGAAACGCCGATAGGAGTCGAACGCGGTCCAAAAGTACTCCGGATGGCCCGACTGGCGCAAGTGATCACGCCAAGGCTCACTGGCGCTGGCAAAGTATGCTTCCTGCAACTGCCTGGCGGAACCGGCTCGTGCGTGCTCGACCCAGAACCTGTCGATATCGCCGGTGTCAACCCCGGACGAGGCGGCCAGGAGGAGCGCGAAAAACGTCAGTTAGCGACTTCCACGCCCATCGAAACGCACGCACCCTTGACCTGATTGATGGCGCCCTCGAGGTCGAACGAGTTGAGATCGGGCATCTTGAGCTTGGCGATCTCCTCGATCTGCTTCATCGTGATCTTGCCCACTTTGTTGCGGTTGGGTTCCGGCGAACCCTTGGCGATGTTCACCGCGCGCTTGACCAGGATGGCCACCGGGGGCGTCTTGGTGATAAATGTGAAGGTGCGGTCGCTGTAGATCGTGATCACCACCGGAATGATGAGCCCGTCGTTGTCCTTGCCGGAAGTCTTGGCGTTGAAAGCCTTGCAAAACTCCATGATATTGACACCCTGCGGACCGAGCGCGGTGCCGACGGGCGGCGCCGGATTGGCCTTGCCTGCCGGAATCTGGAGCTTGACCACCGCATTGACTTTCTTTGCCATGATGACCTCTTACTGAATCCTTACGTTGTAGTTTTTTCCACCTGGAGGAAATCCAGCTCCACGGGGGTCGCGCGGCCGAAAATTGTGACCAGCACGCGCAGTGTGTCTCGTTCGGGGTTGACGTCGTCCACCTTGCCCTGGAAGTTGGTGAACGGGCCGTCGTTGATTCGAACCATCTCGCCCTTTTCGAACGAGAGCTTGGGCCGCGGCCGTTCGGCCGAGGCAGTCTGCCGGTACAGGATCGAGTTGACCTCGTCGGCGGTGAGCGGAACGGGATTGTTGCCGCCTCCGACGAATCCGGTCACGCGCGGGGTCTCTTTGACCGCATGCCAGAGGTTCTCGTCCATCTCCATTTGGACCATGACGTAGCCGGGATAGAGCATGCGCTTGCTCGTGACCTTTTTGCCCGCGCGCATTTCCACGACTTCCTCGGTAGGAATGAGAATCTCACCGATCCGATGCGCGAATCCGAAGGCATCGGCGCGGCTTTTCAGGGAATCGCGGACCTTCTGTTCGAATCCGGAATAGGTGTGGATGATATACCAGTTCATCGCCGGGGCGGGCGGAACCGGATCCGGTTGCGGGGCCTGGAGTTCTTCCTGCATGGTCTGCACCTACTTGGCGAACGTCTCGAAAAGGCGCCGGATGGCGCGGCCGAGCAAAATGTCGATGGCCGCGAAATAGAACGCGAAACCGAACACCGTCGCGATGACCACCGCCGTGGTCGCTTGAACCTGTTTCGAGCTCGGCCACGTCACCTTGCGCATCTCCCCCTTCAGATCGTCGACGTACTCGCGGATTCGCGCGGGCAAATTTTGGCCGCCGGCGGGAGTCTGTTGGGGTTCGAGATTGGCCGCAGTGGTCTCTGCCATGGTGGATTTCCTTGATGTTCGGTCCGGAGGGACGGTAGGCGGGATGGCAGGGGCAGAGGGATTCGAACCCCCAAAGGCGGTTTTGGAGACCGCTGGTTTACCGTTAGCCTATGCCCCTGTAAACCTATCCTTCATTCTACCGCAAAACCGGCCGCATTATTTGATCTCGCGGTGGGCCTTGTGATTGCGGCAGAACGGACAGAACTTCTTCAGCTCGAGCCGTTCCGTCATGGTCTTCTTGTTCTTCGTGGTGCTGTAGTTCCGGCGTTTGCACTCCTGGCACTGCAGCGTAATGATTTCACGTGGCATGTTAGGCCAATACCTCCGATACCGTTCCGGCACCCACCGTGCGTCCGCCCTCGCGGATCGCGAAACGGAGGCCCTTCGCCA
>CADECY010000211.1 GCA_902825945.1 uncultured Acidobacteriota bacterium | reverse complement strand
ACGAAGACGCCGCCGTGGCCGATCGCGAGTCCGGTGGCGAGGTTCAGGCCATCGACGAAATCCTTGAACTTGTCGCCCTTACCATCGCCGTCGATGTCCTCGACGATCGTGATGCGGTCGGCACCGCGAGGGCCGCGCGGAGGCGGTTCGGGCACCCGGTCATAGGTGGTGCGCGAGTAACGGTCGACCTTGACGCGCTTCAGTCCGGCGGGGTTCGGATACTGGAGATATTGGATCACCCAGAGCCGGCCGCGGTCGTCGAACTTGGTGAGGATCGGCTGCCGGATTTCCGGCTCGGAGGCGACGAGCTTCACGCGAAATCCGTCCGCGACCTTCATCTTCGCCACGGCTTCCGAGGGCGGATATCCTTGGCCGAAACAGACCGCCGCGGCGGCGAGTGCGCACGCGGCCCTCAAAACGGCGCTCCTTCGGAAGAGAAGACCAAACGTCCGAAGCGGTGCGGCGTGTGGAAGCTCGGCTTCGGCGTGTCGCCAGCGGACCACTGCGCATACTGCGGGTTGATTTTGCCGCCATGGCGGTTGAAGTTGGCGTTCCAGTGTTGGCCGGGGCGCGGTGGCACGGCTTTGGCGTAAGTGCTGAAGTTGCGGAACGGAATCGCGACCTCGACGGTCCAGGAGCGGTCTTCGTCCGAATCGTCGTTGAGTGTGCCCACGTGTATGCCCGCGACACGAACTCCCTCGGCATCCCACTTCGGGGCACGCGGCTGCTTGGGTCCGTTGGGACGGAAGTTATCGACCAGACCGCCGAGCACGTTCCATTCGAGATTGAAATAGACCTCGGGCTTGTCCGGATCGGGCGCGATCATGATCTCGAAGCAGTCGTCTTCCGGAATCTTGCCATCACGTTCCGTGTGGCGGGCCGTGATGTGCTTGTCCTCGCTGACATGGGCGATGTAGAGGTTCTCGGAGTCCCACAGAAGCTTGACTGTGGTCGAATGCTTCGCGCCTGATTCGTGCCACGGGAAGGCCGCGAGCCGAAGGGCCGGAGCGGAGAACCAGGCCGCTTCATCAAGGCGGCCATCGATGCGGATGGGCTCGGAGGCCCGATGAACGGTGTAGCCCGGCGGCGGCGCTGTCTGCGCGGCCAGAACCGGGACCAGCAGGCACAGGGCTCGAAGCATCATGCCTATTATGACGCGGGGGGCACGCGCAACACGGAGTGCCCCGCCGCCGGGAGGAAACTCAGGTCATGTCGACGCGGCGGCCGGAGGGTCCCGACGGCGCGCGCAGGGCGGATGACGTTCGCTTGGATGGCGTTGGATCGGGCATCGCCACCGCTGGCGCGCCCACCTGTTCGTCGAAGGCCACCGGCGGATTGTAGTAGAGCAGCCTGCCGCAGTTCTCGCACACGATCAGGCGGTCGGCCTTGCGCAGTTCCTGGAACAACTGCGGGCGCACCACGAGGTGACAGCATCCGCAATCGCCCTTGGAGGCATCGGATATCACGACGCCCTGGTAGCGTTTGGTCAGCTTGTCATAAAGGAGCGCCGCCTGCCGCGACAGTTGCGGAGTGAGAACCTTGCGCTCTTCCATGACTTCGGCAAGTTTCTTCTGATCCTCGGCGGAGCGGGCCAGAGCATCGGCCTTCTTCTTGTCGACCTGCTCTTTTTCCGCCCGGACGCTCTCCTCGGCTTGTTTCACGTTCTGATCAAGGCGTTCGAAGGTCTCCATCATCTCGACGATGCGGTCTTCGTGTTTCTTGATCGCGGCTTCACAATAAGCGATTTCGTTTTGGAAAGCGTGAAATTGTTCGTTGGTCTTGGCGCCCGTCATCTGATCGCGGAGTTTCGCGATCTTTTGTTGTTGCGCCTGAATCTCTAGATCGACCGTCTTGCGCTCCTTTTGGGAGGCTGCAAGGGAAGCCCGTCCGGCTTCCAGTCGCTTCAAATGTATTGCCAGGTCTTTCTCGATCACCGCGATGTCTTTGGGGAGCAGCGCAATTTCCTTCCGATACTCAGAAGCGCGAAGATCGAGTCCCTGAAGCTTGACGAGCAGTTCTACGTCTGGAAGCATTCGCTACTGAATTCTAGCATGGGCAAGACCCAAAACTCTGCGAATCGGACGTGGCATACCAGAAAGAGCGAGTTCGAGTTCGGGAACCCGGAGCAGCCGGGCGAGCCCAAAGAAGACGAAGACACCCACTCCGACGCATACCACGAGGCTCACGATGGCCCCGGTTTTGCCTGCTCCGAGAGCGTTTTCGATCAATATCGACAGGGGTGCGATCATCGCGCCCATCCCAACCGAGGCCAGGGTGATGCGCACCACGCTCGACCAGAGGCCACGCCCGTGGACGCCGCCAATGCGGTTTCGCAGGATCCAGAACTGGATCAGAAAACTCGACAGCGCCACGGTGGATGTGGTGAGAGCGAGTCCCGCGTGACCGAGACGGGTGTAGGTCAACAGCAGACTGGCGGCGATGAAGTTCACCGCGATCGACACCAGGCTGACCACCATCGGAGTGCGCGAATCCTTCAACGCGTAGAAGGCTGGATTGAGCACCTTCGACGCCGAATACCCGGCCAGGCCGACCGTGTAGCAAACCAGAGCGAGGGCCGTTTGACGGGTATCGTAGTCGGTGAATTCGCCACCCTGATAGGTCGCCGCGATCATCTCGCGAGCGAGCGCGACGAGACCGATCGAACTCGGCAACGTCAGCAGAAAAACCACGCCGAGCGAGCGCGAAAGAGTGCGCCGGAACTCGTCGTGATCGCCGGAGGCGAGGCTTCGCGAGATCGCGGGCAAGGTGGCCGATGCGATCGCCACGCCGAACAAACCGATCGGAAGCTGCATGAAGCGGAAGGCGCAGCCGAGCCAGGTTACGGGTCCGTTGGCCCCACGCACCGGATCCACGATGTAGGAGGCAAAGTGACTGTTCACCAGCACGTTGATTTGCACGGCGGCGCCACCGAGAATCGCCGGGCCCATCAGTGCCGCGATGTGCCGCAGATCGGGATGGCTCCAATCCCACGCGGGAGCGTAACGAAAGCCCTGCCGGTAGAGGCTTGGCACTTGCCACAGAAACTGGACCAGTCCGCCGGCGACGACGCCCCAGGCCATTCCCTCGATCGGCTGGATGCCGATGGAGGGTCCGATGACGAAGCCGAGAACGAGCCCAGACGAGACCGAGGCGACGTTGAACAGGAACGAGGCGAGCGCCGGGACACCGAATTGTCCGCAGGCATTGAGCACGCCCATGACCTGCGCGGCCAGCGCCACCGTGAGCAGGAACGGAAACATGATCCTCGTCAGGTGAACGGCGAGTTCGAATTTGCCGGGTACGCGATGGAATCCGGCGCCGAAAATTTCCACCAGCCACGGCGCGAGCAGCACGCCCATCAGGCAGAGCCCGCCGATTAGAACGATGACCGCGGTGGCGACGAGATTCATCAGCCGCGCGGCGGCTTCCCTTCCCTTGTTGGTGAGTGTTTCGGTAAAGGTGGGAACGAAGGCGCTCGACAGCGCGCCTTCGGCGAACAGGTCGCGCGTGAGGTTGGGTAGGCGGAAGGCGAGGTTATAGGCGTCGGTGGCCGCCGAGGCTCCGAACGTCTGCGCGACGATCGTCTCCCGAACCAGACCCGCGACGCGGCTCAGCATCACCGCGGCGGACATGATGCCAGCCGAACGTACGACACCGACCGAAGGCGACGAGTCCTTCTGCGGGGGAGGATTCATTGGGATGCTGGACCTATGACCCGCCACCGTAACGCTCGAGGAAGCGCGCGATGGTCATGATGCCAGTGTAGAAATTGGCGAGCTTGAACTTTTCGTTAGGAGAGTGGAGGCGGTCGTCGGGCAGGCCGAGTCCCATCATCACGGTGGGAATTCCGAGGTGCGTGGCGAAGTCGCCGACGATCGGAACCGAGCCTCCGGACCGAATGAACACGGTGGGCTTGCCCATCACCTCCTGGAACGCAGCGGCCGCGGCTGCGATCGCCGGGTGATCCGGATTCACGACGATTCCCGGACCGCCATTCAGCACTCGCACACGCGCGCGGATTCCGGGAGGCGTGTTTTTCGCCACCCAGTCCTCGAAGAGCGCGATCACCTTGCCTGGATCCTGCCTGGGAACGAGACGGAAGCTCACTTTCGCGATCGCCTCGGCCGGAATCACGGTCTTCGAACCGGCACCGGTGAATCCGCCGCCGATTCCATGGACCTCGAACGTTGGCCGAGACCAGACGCGTTCGAGAATCATGCGGTCCGGCTCGCCCGTCAGACGCGGCGATCCGACTTCGTTGGCAAGGAATTCCGCTTCGTCGAAGGGCAACCGCTTCCAACTCGCGATCTCGGCAGCGGCGGGCTCTTCGACATCGGCGTAGATTCCGGGAATGAGGATGCGGCCATCGGCGTCTTTCGCCTTGGCCAGCAACTGCGCCAGTCCGAAGACGGCGTTTGGCGCGGCTCCACCGTAGAGTCCGGAGTGGAGATCGCGCGACGGTCCGTGCGCGACGACTTCGAGGTAGATGAGTCCGCGCAGTCCCACGCAAAGAGTGGGAAGGCCATCGGCGTAAAGCGCGGTATCGGAAACGAGCGCGACGTCGGCTTGCAGCTTGTCCTGATTGGCGGGAACGTATTTGGCGATCGATTCGCCGCCCACCTCCTCCTCGCCCTCGATCAGCACCTTCACATTGACAGGAAGCCTGCCATTCACGGCGCGCAGCGATTCGAGCGCCTTGACGTGCATGTACATCTGGCCCTTGTCGTCACAGGCGCCACGCCCGTAAATGTTGCCGTCGCGAATCGTCGGTTCGAACGGAGGCGAGGTCCAGAGATCGAGCGGATCGGCCGGTTGAACATCGTAATGGCCATAGCAGAGCACGGTGGGCTTGCCGGGCGCGTGCAGCCAATCAGCGTAGACCAGGGGATGCCGGGAGGTGGAAATGATCTCGACATTCTCGAGTCCGGCTTCACCGAGCCGCCGCGCGACCATGGCGGCGGCTCGATCCACATCCGGCTTATGTTCGGGCAACGTGCTGACGCTCGGCACGCGGATGAGGTCGAGCAGTTCGGAGAGGAACCGTTCCTTGTTCGATTCGATGTAGGAAGAGAGCATGGCGCAGCTTCGATTATAGGAGCTACGCGAGTCCTTCACGGATCTTGTCGAGCAGCGTAATGAGGCGTTCGGATTCACCGGGATCGAGAGCCCGGAGCACTTGGTCGACGCGCGCGTCTACACCGGGCGCGATCGCGGCGACGGCATCGAGTCCGCTCGGTGTGATCCGGCACAGCACCTGGCGGCGGTCGCCGAAGCCACGCATACGGTTCACTAGGCCCTTGGCTTCGAGCTTGTCGATCAGACGCGTGATTCCCGGCGTGCGCTCGATCATGCGATCGGCGATGTCGAGAGTGGGCAATCCGGCAGTGCCCGCGCCGCGGAGAATACGCAAGACGTTGTACTGCTGCACCGTCATTCCGAACGGCTCGACGGCGAGCGCGACGCGGCGGGAGACCTCGTCGGTGGTGCGCAACAGCGCGAGCACGGCTTCTTCCGCCGCCGACCGGAATGGCCGGCTCTGCCGGATTTCTTCTCGCAGGCGTCCGCCGGGCGCGGAGGCCGCGGCATCACGTCCGGTAGCTTCCATTGATGCGAATGTAGCCTTCGGTGAAATCGCATGTCCAGAAGCGGGAGCGTCCGGTACCCTTGCCACGCAGGCGGAAGTCGATCTGGACCTCTTTCTGCTTCAGCCGTTTGGTCAGTTCAGCCTCGGCGAAATCCGCGGCGAGTCCTCCCTTGCACACGAGCAAGCCCTGCATGACGATGTCCACCTTGCGCGGATCGAACTCGGCTCCGGAGTATCCGGCGGCGGAGATGACGCGCCCCCAGTTGGGATCGGCTCCGGCGATCGCGGTCTTGACGAGCGGGGAATTGGCGATGGTGCGCGCGATCTTGACAGCGTCCTCGTCCGAGGCGGCGCCGCTGACGTTGATGGTCACGAGTCTCGACGCGCCCTCGCCGTCGCGCGCGATCTGCGTGGCGAGATCCTGAGCGACCTTGGTCAGTGCTTCTTGGAACAGATCGAAGTCCCGATCCTCGAGCGGCACACCCGAGGCGTTGTTGGCCAGAAGCACCAGCGTGTCGTTAGTGGAGGTGTCGCCATCGACCGAGATCCGGTTGTAGCTCAGCTCGTTGGCCGTGGCGAGCAGGCGCTTGCAATCGACCGGCGAGATGCCCGCGTCGGTCATGAGATAGCCGAGCGTGGTGGCCATGTTCGGTTGGATCATGCCGGAGCCCTTTGTCATGCCCGCGATCCGCACCGGTCCGCCCTCTAGCGAGACTTCGGCCGAAGAGGTCTTGGGCACCAGATCGGTGGTCATGATCGCGCGCGCGACATCGGAGAAGCGATCAGCCGAGAGGCCGGCGACGAGCTTCGGCAGAGCGTTGGTGATGAGTGAGGCGTCGAGCTCGACACCGATGACGCCGGTCGAGGAAGGCAGCACCTGGCGCACGGGAACGCGCAGGAGTTTGGCGGCGGCCTTCGCGGCCGTGGCGGCGGTTTTGTCTCCGGTGCGCGTGGCGCAGTTGGCGTTACCCGCGTTGACGAGGATCGCGCTGGCGCGGCCACCCGACAATTCGAGATGCTTGCGGCTCAACACGACCGGAGCGGCCTGGACCTTGTTCCGCGTGAACACCGCGGCGGCCGAGGCAACGTTCTCGGAGGCGATCAGTGCGAGGTCATCTTGCTTCTTCTTGCGGATTCCCGCGTAGACGGACGCGTACCGGTAGCCAGCGGGCAGGATCAAATTCGTCATTCTCCCAATCGTTCATTCTCTAACAACCGGGCACCGCTCAGGAAGGCCTCGGCCGGAATCCGTTTCTTGCCGGGTAACTGGAGCTCCAGAATCGAGAGCACGGACCCACCTCCAGCAGCGACCGTCAGTTCACGTTTGCGCGCAAGGATGGTACCGGGCTCGAGGTGCGTCTGCTCGTTCAGCACGCGGCATTTCCAGACTTGAAGCGGCTGTCCCCGGAAGTTCGTACAGGCTCCGGGCCATGGCTGGAAACCTCGCTGACGGTCATGGATGCGCGATGCCGGCCATGACCAGTCGATGGTGCCGTCTTCCTTCTTCAGAATCGGCGCGAGTGTGGCCTCGGAATCATTCTGAGGCCGCGCTGCGATCGTGCCCGCCTCGAGGCCGCGAAAGGTTTCGACCAGCAGGTCCGCTCCCGCGCGCGCCAGACGCGCGGCGAGTTCGGGCGCGGTCTCCTCAGATCCGATTTCGGTGGACCATTCGAGCAGCATGTCCCCGGTGTCGAGTCCGGCGTCGATCCGCATCGTTGTCACGCCGGTGCGGCTCTCGCCGTTCGCGATGGCCCACTGGATTGGAGCAGCGCCGCGATACTTCGGAAGCAGCGATCCGTGCACGTTGATAATTCCGTACGGCACGAGATCGATGATCGACTGGGGGATGATCTGGCCATAGCCAACCACACCCATTGCGTCGAGCTTCATCTCGCGCAACATTTCGACCCACTCGGGGCGGCGGATGCGCTCCGGTTGATGGACCGGCAGTCCCAGGCGGAGCGCCGTTTGCTTGACGGGAGATTGCGCGAGCTCCTGCCCGCGGCCCTTGGGCCGGTCGGGCTGCGTGAACACCGCGGGAACTTCGTGGCCGGCCTCGACCAGCTTCTCGAGCGATGGGACGGCGAACTCGGGCGTGCCGAGGAAGGCGATCTTCACCGGTCTACCATTCGCCGGCCTTGACCAGTTTGCGGATCTTCCGGCGAATCAGGTCGCGCTTGAGCAGACTGAGATGGGTGAGGAAGAGGATCCCGTTGAGATGATCGGTCTCGTGCTGGATGGCGCGCGCGAACAAATCCTCGCCGGTTATCTCGATCGGATGGCCTTTCGGGTCGAACGCGCGCACGGTCGCCTTTTGCGCACGCTTGACGTTTTCGCGGAATCCGGGAATCGACAGGCAGCCTTCCTCGCCGGTCTGCGAACCTTCGAGCTTGGTGATCACCGGATTGATCAGGACCACTTTTTGCGAATCGTCCTCGCCCGCCGAGCAGTCGATGACCGTGAGACGCCGCGAAAGTCCGACCTGCGGGGCCGCCAATCCGACACCCTTGTGGGCGTACATGGTTTCGAACATGTCGGCGACGAGTTTCTCCAATTGCGGCGCCCCGAAATCGGTCACTGGATCGCACGGCTTCTCGAGGACCGGATCTCCGTATTTGACGATGCGGTAGACCATCAGTAGTTCCTGACCTGCTCCAAATAGCCATCATAGTTCCGGCGGGTCTCGCCGAGCGAGTCCCCCCCGAACTTCTCCAGAAACGCGCGCGCGAGGATGATCGCGACCATCGCTTCTCCAATCACTCCGGCGGCGGGGAGCACGCATACGTCGCTGCGCTCGTAGGCGGCCTTGGCGGGTTCGCGCGTGGGCAGGTCCACCGATTCGAGCGGCCGGCGCAGCGTGGAGATCGGCTTGAGCATGCCGCGCACGAGCAGATCCTGGCCGTTGGTCATGCCGCCCTCGAGTCCGCCGGCGCGATTGGCGCCGCGGGTGAAGTAGCGTTCCTGCTTATCGTAGTGGATCGTGTCCTGGACCTTCGAACCGTAGTTCGCCGATCCCTCGGCGGCGAATCCGATCTCGACGCCCTTCACCGCCTGCATCGAAACGATTGCCTGCGCAAGTTGGCCGTCGAGGCGCGAGTCCCACGTGGAGTGGGATCCGAGTCCGATTGGCAACCCGTGCGCGACCACCTCGAAGACTCCCCCAACGGTATCCCCGGTTCGATAGGCGTGATCGACGATTGCCTTGAAGCGCTGCTCGGCTTCCGGATCGACACAGCCGAGCAGAACTTCCTCCTGCCGACTGAGCGCGGAGAGTTCGTCCCACGAAGCGGGTCGGCCGAGCGTTTCCGGCCCGCACTGGATGACGTGGCTGAGTACCTCGATTCCGAAGGGGCGAAGGAGCTGCTTGGCCACCGCTCCGATGGCGACGCGCGCCGTGGTTTCGCGGGCGCTCGCGCGTTCGAGGATGTAGCGAGCCTCGGCGAAATCGTACTTGATCGCACCGGCCAAATCAGCGTGGCCCGGACGCGGCCGAGTGACGGGCTTGGTCTTCGCCGAGCTGCCCTCGAAGTCCTCGACCGGCAGCGTCTCGGTCCAGTTCTTCCAATCGCGATTGTCGATGATCATCGCGATCGGCGCACCGATCGTTTGCGAATGGCGCACGCCGGACACGATATTGACGGTGTCGGTTTCGATCTTCATGCGCCCGCCCCGGCCATAGCCCTGCTGGCGGCGCCACAATTCGTGATTGATCGACTGAACGGAGATGGGAACGCCCGCAGGCATTCCGGTCAGTGTGGCGACGAGACACTGACCATGCGACTCGCCCGCAGTCTCAAAACGAAGCATCGGCTGGAAGTACCATCGTAACGCAGGTGCGTTGCGGGGCGCCTCCAGCCGATGCCGGCTGTTCGTTTGCTTACTCGATCGGCAGAGCGACCGCGTTGGACTCGGTGTCCCCGACCCGAACCTTGATTTGGGTGACGCCGGACTCGGCTTCCTCGGCGATCTTGAAGCGGACAGCGTCGATACCGACGCGGCCGGCAAGTCCACCCGCCCAGACGGCGGGCTTGGCCTCGTCACCCGACTGCACCAGTACTTCATACATCAGCGGGAAGTCGGGAGAAGGCGGTAACGCGAAACCTTCGGGGTGCGACATCTTGTAGGCACCGAAGCCGGTTCCGGTCAGGGTGATCTGTTCGCCGCGCTTGGCTGGGTTTTCGAGCGTGACCGGAGAGCCGTCCGCGTGGAGGGCGATCGCGAACTCGCGAGTGTCGATCGGTTGCGAGAACAGTCCGGGAGCGGTGAGGCTCACGGTAAACTTTCCGGTAATGTCACTCTGCGAGGCGCGAATCACACGCATCTCGTATTCGCCCGGTGCCAGATCGCGCGGAAGTTGCGCCTGGATCCGTTCGGGAGAAACGTAGATCAAGGGCAGAATGCGATTGCCGACCAGGACGGAGGTTCGAGCGAGTGCTTGGGCGAGAATCGGGCCGGGAGGTCCGTCTTCACGATACGGGGCAAGATCGGCTCCGTCGATGAAGATCAGCGATCCCGGAGCTACCGCGCCGTCCGGTGTGATACCGGCGGCATTGCGGATTCCCGCAGGCTTGATGAACGGTACCTTGTCGAGGCGCGCCACGACGCTGCGGGGGCGGGCGACGTGCAGGCTCGCAATGGGACTCGTGCCGGAGAGGTCGAGGTCCCAACGGCGGAAACGGAATCCCGGCCGTGTTTCGATACTGACCAGCACGACACTGTCGGCCGGGTAGAAGTCTTCGGGGGAGGCTGGCTCGAGCTTGAAGACAGCGCCTTCGCCAGGATCGGCGGCAACCGCGACTTTGAAAGCGGTTCGGAAAGTGGCATTGAGAGTCACGAGTCCAGTGTCGGCAAGCTTGACGATTCGCGAGCGGTCACCCTTGTCCGACCAACCCAGGAATTCGAGACGTTGGACCTCTGACACGGCGGTGGTTTCGAACGCTTCGACTCGTGTTTCCGATCCGGCGGCGCGATCGACGCGGCACGGTGTGGTGCAAGGAACGCCATCGACAAGAACACTCGCGCCCGAGGCGTTCGACTGGATTACGATCTGTCCGAGTTGCTCGTATTCGGCGATCAGATGAAACGTCTGGTCGGGGTCTTCCGGCACGGCGAAGGTATGCGTAGCGTCGCCACCGTTGCTCCAAGCCTTGAAGACATACTTCCGGCCCCGCGCGTCGGTGACTTCCGGATACGCCGAGACGGTCTGTTTGCTGCCCGGCAGGAAGACGAAGTAGTTCTCCGGCCAGTTGTCGCGGCCGTTGATCTTGACCTTGAGGCCGGCCGGCTTGGTCGCGATGCTGGTCTGAACGCCGCGCCTGAACCTGCCGGTGAGCGTATCCACAGTCGATACGTTCGTCGGGACCACGTAGGGTGCGTCCTGACCGAGCCCGTTGTCGTACTGGTCGAATACCCAGACCCTTCCGTTCTTGTCCAGTTGGGGCGAGACGCCGCCGAAGACGTGGCTCGAACCCGGGATGAAGTCCATTTCGCCGATACAGGCGAGCGGAATGCTGGCCGGAGGCCGGGGCGACAGATAGTTATTGGGCTCGCAGGGCTCGATCTCGGTGGTACGGATTTCCTCGCGGTCGATGCGGAGGCGCAGTCCCTTCGGCTCGGTGCGGAACTTGATCCGCTTGGCCGGTGAAAAGCGCGCGCGAACCATCGCGGGTCCGTTGATGATCGAACTCTTGAGGAAGGCATCGGCAGGGTTCTGGTCAACCGCCCACCCGAGGAACACATAGCCCGGGTACGGATAGGCGTTCAGGCGGAGTTCGCCACCGCTCGACCAGAAGCTGGCGTTGTTCCAGAAGCAGGAACCGTTGATATAGATAAGACCCACTCGGATCTGTCCGGCCGGCGCGTCCCCTGGCGTGAGACAGGTGCCAGGGCCAGTGCCAGCGATCGGGGTGTCGAGACCGTCGAAGAAGACCAACTGGATCAGGTGCTCCACCGTTACGGCGCCAAAGTAGCGGGTCACTTTCGGATCGGCGGTAATCACCACCGTGGTTTGCAACGGGGTACCCGCGTTCTGGCTGAGCGCTTGATTGTCCGACCAGCCGCCGAAGGTGAAGCGAGTCCGGAAGAAGTTGGCGTACTGGTAGACGCCGGTCTCCTGGTTGAGCACGAACTCGAGGATGTGCTGGCTGCCTTGGGGCCAAGCAAAGATCGCGCGGTCG
>CADECY010000210.1:2258-11952 GCA_902825945.1 uncultured Acidobacteriota bacterium | reverse complement strand
TGATTCGGTGGAGGCGGCGAGTCGAGGAAGCACAGCCGTGCCGATCACGACGCGTAGGGGATCGCTGGTCACCTGCAGCGCCTCTCCGAAAGACCTGCCCGACAGGCGCGCCTGGAATCCGAAATGGGTGCTCGCCACGGGTCCGGCAGCAATCGTATAGCGACGCGTCACCTGTTCGCCGGGCCGCAGCGTTCCGAACTCAGCGACACCCGATGACTTGAAGCCCACCGGCACGGCGATCGTGCCCGCGACCTCATCGACTGGGAGGCCGCCGGTATTGCGAGCCGTGCAGGCAACCTCGAACGAAGCCTGAGCATTCGCGGTTCCCACGAGCGAGCAGACAGCCGTGATTGCCGGCCCGGCGATCGGCTCGAATCCGGACTGTGTCATCGAGATCGCGAGTTTCTCCGACGAGCGAGCGCCCGCGAACCCCGAACTGGCCGGCGCGATCTTGAGGATTGCCTCACCGCGGTGATTGGCCACGATCTGCTCGACGTTTTGCCCCCAGAGGTCCGACTTGGCGATCAACTGTCCGTTGGCGCGGTCGTACAGGAACATGTCGAGTTCGCTCAGTTGCCCGAACTTCTTGCCCTCGAGGTCGAGAGCGACGTGACGATTCCACACCATCGTGGCCTGGAAAGGTCCATCGAGGCGGGCACGCCAGTAACGCGCGGCGCGCGTTTGAAGACCGGGCGCCAGGTCGACGCGGAGCAGCCGATCCTTCAGTTCATAGGCGCGCTGGAGGTTGACGTATCCCCAGCCGCGATCGTTCTTCCAGCCCGTCTGGTCGGCCGAGTTGATCAGCAGCGATTTCACCGCGATCGAATCCTTAATGCCGGCTTGGTACATGAGGGCCACCGCACCTGCCACGTGAGGAGCGGCCATGCTGGTTCCCGAAAGATCCGCGATTTCGACCGTCGAGTCGGAGGCAGCCGAGGAGATCTTGGCGCCGGGCGCCGACACGTCGGGCTTGAAGCGCCCAGACGCGGTGGGGCCACGGCTCGAAAAGTCCGAGATCGTGTCGTCTTTCGGGTCGGCGGTGCGATGATCGTCGCGTGCCGCCACCGAGATGATGTTGTACGCGTTCCCGGGAGATCCAACCGTCCCAGGCCCAGGACCCTCGTTGCCCGCCGAAATCACCAGCACCGCGTTGTAGGCGTCCGCGATCTGGTCGACCAGCAGGTCATCATCCTGATCATCGCCGCCCGCCCCGCCAAAGCTCATGTTGAAGACGCGCACCGGCGTCTGCGTGACCGCATACTCGAGCGCGGCTACCCAGTCGGAATCGAGAATGATCACGTCCGGGACACAGAGACTCTCGTCGAGCTTGATGCCGATCTTGAAGTTGTAGATTTGCCCGACACCCGAACCCACGCCTCGCACCGTCGGGTATCGGCGGCTGCCGCCGGCCGCAACGATTCCGGCAACGTGGGTCCCGTGACCGACCTTGTCCTCGCCCGTTGCTGGATTCTCGATTAGGCAGACTTCGGCTTCAAACTGGCGGAGTAGCGCGAGCGCTCCCTCGACGAACGGCTTGTGAATGACGTCCTTACCCTTGAACAGCTCATGATCGGCGCGAATGCCCGAATCAAGCACGCCCACGGCTTCGCCCTTGCCCGTGACGCCCTGAAGCCACAGATCGGTGGCATGCATCGCCTGCGTCGAGATGTCGAGGTGAAACTGGCGCCGCTGGAGCGACACGATCCGCCCCACCTCTTCGTCCGCCGCGATCGCATCGAGCGAGGAAACCGGAACCTCGGCCGAGAGCATGTTCACCACATGGAACGAGCGGATGTTCTTCGCGCCCAGCCGGCCGAGCAGTGCCGACAAGCGATCCTGCTGGGGTTGGATTTCGCGCTGCACCTGGCGCGCGATCTCACGCCGCATGCCGGTGATCGCGGCGTCGCGGCGCTCACGCGCCCGGTCGAGAGCGCTCTCGACGGCAAACGGCTGGTTGGCGATCCGGTCATGGGCCTTTTCTTCGGCTTCGAGGTTGTTGCCGAGCACGGCTTGCCACTGCTCCGCGACTTCCTCCTGCGGTTGATAGGCGCCCAACACGAACACGGATATCGTGTTCTTCCCCGCCGCCAGACGGCGCACCGTGGCGCTCACTTTGTCGTCGGACTGCGCCCATACGAGGGCGCTGAACATCATCGAGATCAAGATTCGGCGAAACAAGACAGTCCTCCGCGCAGGGGTCTGCGGCTAGTACCAAACTAACGGACATACCGGAACGGTTCGATCGGGGAAACACTCTAGGGCGAACCCTAGAATTGGCCTAAGTCCCTTTCGGGCTCGGGGCTCCATCTCCCCTCCTCGAGAACATCGACAGAAATCCGTGGCGGCTTGAGGCCGGAGTGTTAGGATGATCTTTCCCGCGATGATCACACGTAGAACCTTGCTACAAAGCCTGCCCGCCGTGGCGGCGAGCCAATCGGTGCGCAAACCCAACATCGTCTGGATCATGGCCGACGATCTCGGCTGGGGTGATGTCGGCTGCTACGGCCAAAAGTACATCCGGACACCGAACATCGACCGGCTGGCCGCCGAAGGGCTCCGGTTCACTGATGCCTACGCCGGATGCTCGGTATGCGCGCCGTCGCGCAGCGTCCTGATGACCGGGATGCACGGCGGTCACACGTCGATCCGCAGCAACCCGGGTGGAGTTCCGCTCGCCGAGTCCGACTTCACCGTCGCCCAACTGTTGAAAAAGGCCGGCTACTCCAACGGACTCTTCGGCAAATGGGGACTCGGCGACATCGGCACCGCGACCACGGCGATGAAGAAGGGCTTCGATACTCACACGGGCTTTCTGCACCAGGCCCATGCGCACTTTCAGTACCCCCGATTCATCTACCAGGACGATCGGGAGCTACCGCTCGAGGGGAACAGCGACTCGAGCCGCAAGACCTACGCCAACGACGTCATGGCCAGGCATGCGCTCGACTTCCTTCGCCGCAACAAGACAAATCCATTCTTCGCCTATCTCTCATTCACGATTCCGCATTTTGAACCGCATGTCCCCGAGGATTCGATGGCGGAGTATCGCGGCAAATTCCCAGAGACCACGCCGTTCGAGGCCAAGAACGGACGCCTTGCCAAGCAACCCGAACTCCGCGCCGCGTTCGCCGGCATGGTCGCGCGCGTGGACCGCTATGTGGGCCAGGTGATGGATGCGCTTCGCCAATCGGACCTCGACAAGGACACGCTCGTCATCTTCACGAGCGACAACGGGGGCATCAACGCGGGCGGCAACTTCTTCCGAAGTTGCGGCCCGTTCCGAGGCCAAAAGGGCACGATGTACGAGGGTGGCCTGCGAGTGCCGATGATCGCGCGCTGGCCGGGGCAAGTGCCAACTGGCAAGGTCAGCCAGTTTGCGTGGAGTTTCCAGGACTTCTTTCCGACAGCCGCTGAACTCGCCGGTGTAACCGCGCCGCGGGTCGATGGGATATCGGTTCTGCCCACGCTGCTCGGAAAGAGCCAGCGCCCACACTCCGATCTGTACTGGGAATTGCCGCGATATGCCAAGGGCGAATTTCTCGACGAGGTCCCGCAACAAGCATTACGGCGCGGCCGATGGAAGGGGGTGCGGACGAAACCGAACGGTCCGGTGGAGCTGTATGATCTCCAAACCGATCCCGCCGAGCAGCACGACCTCGCCGCCGGTCAGCCGGCGCGGGCAAAGGAATTCGACGCGGCGTTGCGAGTCGCACGCACCGTGCCGCGTCCGCAGAAGGAACCGGCCCATCCGTGGTGGGATGCAAGGAGTTAGCCGCATGCGAATCTGGCTCGCGCTCACCGCGATTCCGCTGCTGGCGGCTCCCAAGGACATCCAGCCGCTGCTTGCGGCCTACTGCATCAAATGCCACGCGGGCGCGTCCGCTCAGGCCAATCTCGACTTGGGCACACTTCCGTCACGCGAGGCGATGCTCGCCAATCGCAAGATGTGGCTGAAGGTGATGGATCGGGTGAAAGCCCAGGAGATGCCGCCGGCGCAGCCGCTTCCGAGTCCAGAAGAGCGGGAATTCATCGTGCGCTGGATCGATAGCGCGGTGAACCGGCTCGACTGGTCGAAGGTCAAGCAGCCCGGGCACGTGACAATTCCCCGGCTCAACCGCTCCGAGTACGACAACACGATCCGCGATTTGACCGGGCTCGACATCCGGCCCGCGCGCACGTTCCCTGAGGACACGTTCGGTGAAAGCGGCTTTAACAACGATCGCGAGGGTTTGTTCACCTCGCCCTTGCTCGCCGAGAAGTATCTGGCCTCGGCCACCGAGGTGGTGGATCAGTTGAAGGCGGCGCGCGCGAATCCTCCGCTACTCACGCGGAAGATCGAAGTCGAGACGATGCTGCTCACCGAGACCGGGTTGAGGCCCACGAAATACGGCTACGACGTCGGCGCGGTGCAGAACACGCTCTATCAGTACGTGCGGTTCCCCCGGAGTGGCGAGTACAAGGTCCGGGTGCGGGCTTGGGGCCAGTCGCAACGCGCCGGAACGCTTGCGGGCGCGGCGGTTCGGGTGGCGGGTGAGTTGAAGGCTCAGTTCGTCATGGGCGCGGAACCCGAGGTACATGAAGCGGCCGTCCACATTCCGGCAGGCAATCACCGGTTCTCGCTGCATTTCTATCCTGCCGTCATCGAGGACAAGAAGGGAAAGCCAGCCGATCGCGTCACCACGTCGTTCGACTATGCCGAGATCGAGGAGATTCCGAACCCGCACGGCGATGGGGCGCTCGTTTTCCGCAAGACTCCGGCCGAGACCATCGCGACATTCGCGAGCCGTGCCTGGCGAAGGCCGGTGGCCAAGGAAGAGCTCGCCTACCTGAAGGGGCTCCACCGCAAAGCGCTCGAACGCGGCGATTCCGCCGATGACGCGATCGGATTGCCGCTCGAAGCGGTTCTCGTATCGCCGAACTTTCTGTTCCGTGCCGAGAACAATCCCAAGCCAGGCGCGGCTGTGAAGCTCGACGGCTATCAACTCGCCTCGCGGCTATCGTACTTCCTCTGGATGTCAATGCCCGACGCCGAACTGACGAATCTGGCAGCGTCGCGCAAGCTGCACGATCCCGAGACGCTCGAACGGCAGGTGCGGCGGATGCTCGCCGATCCGCGCGCGCGCGCCTTCACGAGCACGTTCTTCTCGCAATGGCTCGGTTATCGTGAGCTCGGCAAGAGCATCGTGCCCGATCGCGGCCTGTTTCCCACGTTCAACGACGCGATGCGCGAGTCGGCGTTCCGGGAGGCAAACGAGTTCTTCGCGAGTTTGCTCGCCGAAGACGCTCCCCTGACTCGGCTGATCGACGCAAACTACACCTACCTCGATGAGGCGATCGCCCGGCACTACGGAATCGACGATGTGAAGGGAGCCTCATTGCGGCGCGTTTCGCTCGCCGATTCGAATCGTGGGGGAATTCTCGGCATGGCCGCGGTTCTCGCCGCGACCTCGACACCGGTCCGAACGAGCCCGGTGATTCGTGGCAAGTGGATCATGAACACGCTGCTCGGCGAGGAGATCCCGCCCCCGCCCGCGGCGCTCGACCTGCCCGCGCCCACCGCCGAGACCAAATCGCTCACCTTGCGGCAACGGATGGAGTTGCATCGCAAAGCGCCGCAATGCGCGGGATGCCATCACCGCATGGATCCGCTCGGATTCGGTCTCGAGAATTTCGACGCGATCGGGCGCTGGCGCGTGCACGACAACGGCCAACCCGTCGACTCGCGGGGACAGCTCAATACGGGCGAATCGTTCGAAGGTCCGGTGGAGCTCAAGAGGATTCTTCTCGCACGGGAGAAGGATTTCGTGCGGAACTTGTCAGCTAGGATGCTGCGTTTCGCGCTCGGTCGCGAACTGAGATATTATGATCAGGACGCAGTCGAGCGGATCGCGGCGGCGATGAGCCGAAAGGGCAGTCGTGCCACGGTCCTCGTGAGCGAGATCGTCAAGAGTTTCCCGTTTCAGTATCAAGGATCACCGAAGGCGGAGGAAGAATAAATGACTCGTTTGTCGCGGCGGGCAATGTTGCGTGGCATGGGTGCCAGCGTCGCGCTGCCTTGGCTCGAGGCGATGGCGGCTCCTCGCGTAACCGCTTCGGGAGCGCCCAAGCGTTTGGTCTGCCTGTTCCAGCCGAACGGCGTCTACCCGAAGGCTTGGGACGTCACCGGCACAGGCACGGATTTCCAGCTTTCGAAGATCCTCGAACCACTGGCTCCTCACAAAAGCGAGTTACTCGTTGTATCGCAGCTTTCGTCGGGCGCCAAAGGGCACGTCGGTGCCACCTCGGCCTTTCTAACCGGAACGCCGATCACCAAGGATGCCAACGCGCCCGCGTTCAAACCGAACATGGGTGTGTCGCTCGATCAGTTCGTCGCGCAGAGGCTTGGCAAGGAGACGCGGCTGGCGTCGCTCGAAGTGGGAACCGAGCCGCCGCGCGCGGGCGGCGAGAACGACCTTCCGATCGCCTTCGCTTCGTCGGTGTCGTGGTCGGGCCCGCAAACCAAGGTCGATCCGGAGATCCTGCCGCAGGCGGTGTTCGACAGGCTGTTCGGCGACAGGGCTGCTTCCCGCAGGCGCCTCGAGGACAATCGCAGCCTGCTCGATCGTGTCGCCGAAGATGCCAAGCGGCTCGAAGCGCGGCTGGGCACGAGTGACCGCCGCAAGCTCGACGAGTATCTGACGTCGGTCCGCGATGTCGAAAAGCGGATCGAGGATTCGCTTTCGCCGCGCGCATCGTCGTGGACGCCTAAGTCCAAGCCGAATCCCGAGCGGCCGGGCGACGGAATTCCGGCGCGCCGGGACGAGTACGTGCGGATCATGATGGATCTGCTGGTGGCCGCCCTGCAGACCGACTCGACCCGCGTGGCGACGTTCATGCTGGCGCATGGATTCAGCCGTCAGAACTTCACCTTCCTCGACGGCGTCAAGGGCGATCACCACTCGATCTCGCACCACAAGGAAGAAGGGGACATGACCGCGATGTACACGGCCGTGACGCGCTGGTACATCTCTCAACTCGCTTATCTGCTCGACCGGATGAAGGGAATCGACGAAGGCGGCGCTTCGCTGCTCGACAACTCGATCGTGCTCTACGGATCGGGCTTGAAGGACGGTAACGCGCACACGACGAGCAATCTGCCGATCCTGCTCGCGGGACGGGGCCAGGGATCGTTGAATCCGGGCCGGCACGTGGCGCTACCGAAGAACACACCCCTCGCCAATCTGCACCTGTCGATCGCGCAACGGATGGGGATCGAGACCGACAAGTTCACCACGAGCACGGGCGCCATCGGCGAGCTCTAACGCTTCCCCTCCCCCCTGTCGATCTCTCCAGGGTGAAGTGGCCTTGCACCGCCGCGGCGGTTGCCGTTGTCGCGTTGCGCTTGGCAATTCTGCCCTGGCTCCCGGTGCCCGAACCTCGCGCCCACGACGAATTCGGCTACCTGCTCGGTGCCGAAACGTTTGCGGCGGGCCGGATGACGAATCCTGTTCATCCGATGTGGCGGCATTTCGAGACGATGCACGTCAACATGCGGCCCACCTATCAGATGAAATATCCGCCGGCGCAGAGCATGGCGCTCGCGGCGGGTCAACTGGCCTTCGGGCATCCCTGGGCGGGCGTTCTCGCGACGGGCGCGGCGATGGCGGCGGCGGTCTGCTGGATGCTGCTCGCCTGGCTCCCGGTGCGATGGGCATTCGGTGCCACGCTCGCGCTGATGATCAAAGTGGGTGTGCTGGGATATTGGATGAACTCCTATTGGGGTGGAGCGATCGCGGCGGCTGCGGGCGCGCTGGTGATGGGAGCATGCGCGCGCCTAATCCGGGATCCGAAGCCCGAGCTCGCGGCTTGCTTGGGGCTCGGCGCTGTTGTCCTCGCCAACAGCAGGCCGTTCGAGGGCACTGTCCTCTGCCTGATCGTGGGCGGGGTGACGATCGCGTGGATCCGGCGTGACGCGTGGCCGCGTGTCATCGCGCCGGCCGCTGGGATCGTCGCGTTGGGTGTCGGCGTGATGGCGATCTACAACACGCGCGTTACCGGACATGCGAGCGTGATGCCCTATCAGGAGCATCAGCGCCAATATGCGGCGGCCCCGGTCATGCTCTTGCAGGCGGACGTGAAGCCACCCGAGTACCGGCACGAAGCTCTGCGGAAGTTCTGGGAATGGGACAGGAGTTTCTACCTGTCGGCGGTCGAGAATCCGGGCTTTTCCGTCATGTCGCTGTTGCTCGAGGCGATGCCGTTCTTCCTGTCGATTCCCCTGGCTCCGGCCTTTCTATGGGGCTTGTGGAAGCAGCCGAAGCTCGGCGGATTACTCGGGTTGTTCCTGGCCGCCTTGTGCTTCGAGAGGTGGCTGCAGCCGCATTATCTGGCGCCCGCGGCAGGCGTGATCACCCTGCTGACGGCGATCGGGTTCCGCGCCATGGACAGGCGCCTGGCCCTCGCCTTGGCGATCGCAGCCATCGGATTGAAGGCGTGGACGTGGAAGCCGAAGTACTTCACGGGCTATGATGTCGCCTTTGTTGCCGAACGACAGCGGGTGACCGGTGAGCTGTCGAGGATCGCCGGCAAGGACTTGGTGCTGGTCCGCTACTCACCGCGGCACTCGGTATTCGACGAGTGGGTGTACAACCGCGCCGACATCGACTCGTCCGATATCGTGTGGGCGCGGGAGATGTCGCCCGCCGATGACCGCGAGATCGTGGCTCACTTCCGGAATCGCAAGGCGTGGATTCTCGATGCCGATGCCGCGCCCGCGAGGCTTATCCCTTACGAGCCACGGCCAGAATCTGCCAGCCCCACCGCCGCAGATTGAATCGGAACAGGAAATCGAACAGAGCCATCGCGGCGCGCATGGGACCGGACGGCTTGCCTGTCGCGTCGGCAACGAGTTTGTCGCCGCGCAGGGTGATCGCGACACGGAACAGATTGAAGAACGGGAATCCAGCCGCGTAGGTATGTGTCACTTGGAATCCGGCCCGCCCGAGGACCTCCCCCAGCGAGTCTGTCGTGTAGTGGCGGCGATGACCGATGTGCCGGTAGAATTCGCACATAGGGCCACCGGGGACCGTGACGATCAACTGGCAGCCCGGCGCCATGTACTCGGCAGCGTTGCGCAGGAGGATCGCGGGGTCTTCGATATGCTCGAGAACCTCGGTGCAGACAGCGTGCGTCGCGCGCTCGCCGGGGATCTCCGCGGCTGGCTTCTGAGCGGATCGCTCGCGGTGAAGCTCGACCCGGAGAGCTGCGCCAACCGCTCCTTCCTGATCGACCCGCAAGGCCGTGTGGCGCGGCATTACAGCAAGATCCACATGTTCGATGTCGATCTCGCGGGCGGGGAGAGCTATCGCGAATCCGCGACCTTCTGCCCCGGGACCGCGGCGGTGCTGGCCGATCTCCCCTGGGGCAGGCTCGGCATGACGGTCTGCTACGATCTGCGCTTTCCGGCGCTCTACCGGTCGCTGGCGCAGGCCGGGGCCGAGTTCCTGACGGTGCCCGCCGCCTTCACGCGACCCACAGGTCTGGCCCACTGGCATCTGCTGCTGCGCGCGCGGGCCATCGAGACCGGCGCCTTCGTCTTCGCGCCGGCGCAATGCGGCGACCATGCGGAAGGCCGCAAGACCTTCGGCCATTCGCTCGTCGTCTCGCCCTGGGGCGAGATCCTGGCCGAAGGCAGCGCCGACCGGCCGGAGGTCGT
>CADECY010000210.1:0-2158 GCA_902825945.1 uncultured Acidobacteriota bacterium | reverse complement strand
TCTCGCCCTGGGGCGAGATCCTGGCCGAAGGCAGCGCCGACCGGCCGGAGGTCGTTCTCGCCGAGATCGACCCGGCGAAGGTCGCGGAAGCGCGCGCCATGATCCCCGCGCTCACGCATGACCGGCCCTTCGCGCCGCCCGCAGCCGCGACGGATGTCACGGCGGAGCGCCTTCGCGCCGCCGGCACGTAGGTCGCAATCGCGCGCCGCATGTTTCCTCGTCGCCAGTTGCTCGTCCTGCTCGGCATTGTCGCCGTCGCGGTCCTCGCTGCCGTCGGAGTTTTCACGGCTTGGGTAGCCGGCGCCCTTACGCCGCTTCCCCCGTTGGTGGCGTCGCTCCCGGCCGATGGTTCGACGGCCGATCTGGAATTCCGGCATCGCGTCGAGATGGCGTTCCCGGAGGGAGCGACGTCACCGAATCATCTGGTGCGACAACTTGAAGGGCAGGGATTCGCAGTGAGCGACAATTCCGCAGTTCTGCAGGTCAGCTACGGACTCGCATGCGCTCGGACATGGGTCGTCCTTTGGAAGCTTGACGGCGAAGGAACCCCGCGGTCGATCGAGGGAAGGCAGTTTATCATCTGCCCCTGACGGCTCGCGCCAACGAAAACGGCGACCCGATCGGGGCCGCCGTGGTCGTGAGCGCCGGGGTTGCGCCCGGTCAGCGATTGGGCTGCGGGGTCACGCGCAGATAGGGCTTCACCGTCTTGAAGCCTTTCGGGAAGAGCTTCTTCGCGTCCTCGTCCGAGACGGAAGGCACCACGATGCAATCCTGCCCGTCACGCCAGTTGACCGGGGTCGCGACCTTGTAGTTCGCGGTGAGCTGCAGCGAGTCGATCACCCGCAGGATCTCCTCGAAATTGCGGCCGGTGCTCGCCGGATAGGTGATCGTCAGCTTCACCTTCTTGTCCGGCCCGATGACGAAGACCGAACGCACCGTGAGGGTGTCGTTGGCGTTCGGATGGATCATGCCATAGAGGCCGGAAACCTTGCGGTCGCCGTCGCCGAGCAGCGGGTAGTTCAGCCGGTGCCCTTGCGTCTCCTCGATGTCCTTCGCCCATTTCGTATGGTCGGAGACCGGATCGACGCTGAGGCCGATCACCTTCACGTTGCGCTTGTCGAACTCGCCCTTGAGCTTCGCGACTTCGCCGAGCTCGGTCGTGCAGACCGGGGTGAAGTCCTTCGGATGCGAGAACAGGATCGCCCACTTGTCGCCGATCCAGTCGTGAAAGCGGATCGTCCCTTCGGTCGATTCTTGCGTGAAATCCGGTGCGACGTCGCCAAGTTGAATGGCCATGCTGTGGGTCTCCTCTGCGTAAAGCTGTCTGGGGTCTGCCTTCGGTTACCCGAAAATATAATCGGCCGCCGCGGGAATCGAAAGCGCCCGCTCAAGTGTCTGCCAACGGTTTCACGGCGGCGATGCGCTGTATCACCGCAGGCGCGTCGGTTTCGCCGGCTTCGTAGGCGACGATCTCAAGCATGCCGCGCACCGCGTCGATGAGCTCGCCGGGGCGCAGCAGGTAATCGGGGTTGCTCGGTCGGCCGAAACGCTCGTTGCCGCGCGCGAAAGTTTCATAGAGCAGCCATCCGCCCGGCGCCACGGCGGTCACGATCGCCGGCAGGAGCGGACGATGCAGATAGTTGGTCACCACCACGCCGGCAAATTGCCGCCGGCCGAGCGGCCAGCTGCTGCCGCTTTCGAGATCGGCCTCAATGAGCTCGAGACGCGGATGCGTCGCGGCGAGGGGCCGCAGCCCGTCGATCCGCCGATCGACGGCCGTGACCGGATGGCCGCGCTCCAGGAAAAGGGCGGCGTGGCGCCCTTTGCCGGCGGCAAGATCGAGCACCGGGCCCGGCGGCACCCGCGGCGCAAAGCGCAGAATCCATGCGGAAGGGAGGCGGTCGGCAGGCGGCATGGGCGGATCGGCGGGCCAGGGGATGCCGGCGGGGGATTGTCGCCCTATCTAACATAGGCTAGGAAATCTCCCGCAAGGCCCAGATCGAAGCATGATTTTGTTCAAACTCAAATGCGCCGCCGACCACCGCTTCGAGGTGTGGTTTCGCGACGGGCGCAATTTCGAGAGCCAGCGCAAGAGCGGCAGGATCGTCTGTCCCGATTGCGGCAGCCGGAAGGTCGACAAGGCGCCGATGGCGCGCTT
>CADECY010000209.1 GCA_902825945.1 uncultured Acidobacteriota bacterium | reverse complement strand
CGAGAACAACATCCATCTCATTGACGTCATGAACTGGTACATCGGCGCGCATCCGTTGAAGGCCACCGGCGCGGGCGGGCGTGTCATTCCCGGCTACGGCGATGTTCGCGATCACGGAACCGTGGCGTTCGAGTACCCGGGCGAAGTGCAAGGCACGCTCCTCGGAATCACCGCGGCCCCGCCGTTTTATCGCAACGTGTTCGAACAGTTCCACGGGGAGAAGGGTGTTCTCGAAGTCTCGGAGAACTTCTTCCGGCATCACCGCGCCAAGGGCGACACGATCGACGAGAAGGCGCCCCAGAATCCGAGCTACGATTCGCTGCCCGCTTTCGTCCAGCGTGTGGCGACCGGCAAAGTGGAAAACACCGGGGTGCGCGGATGCGAGAGCACCCTCACCGCGATCATGGGCCGTATGGCGATGGACAAACAGCGCCCCGTGACATGGGAAGAGGTGTGGAACTCAGCGTGATGCCGCGCGAGCCTTCTCGCGCACGTGCTCGGGAAGGCCGCCGCGCGGGCTGAGGTGGTTGAATTCCTCCGCGAAGCCGATGCCCGCGCGCTTTCCATTCTCTTGCGCGAGTTCCTCGACAAACGCCTTCACGAGTTCGCTCGTCACGAGCGCCTTGTTGCCGGCCCGAACGCGCAGAGTGTTGGCCCAAGCCTCGTTGGCGGTGCCCAATAGTGCGATCGCCTCGACCTTCTTCGCAAGGACCCTGCCGATATCCACCTGCTTCATCGAGGCCTGGCCTTCGCCGCCTTCCCGCGCGCGATAGGGCCGATACGGTGAGTAGAAATAGTATTGCCGCGCGGCGGCGCCGGGAAAGCCCATGTAGGTGAGATCCTGCAGGAACAGGCTCGATCCGCCGTACGGAGCCTCCTCTGCCATGCGGCCCACTCGATAGACATCGTTGTCGATCAGGTAGTGAATGTACCAGTCCGGAAAGAACAGGATCTCCGGCTTGTAGAGGCGCATCATCGCCATCACCTGATTCCGCATCTCACTCGAAGAGATGTAGGCCATCTCGCCGCTCTTGTGCCCGAGATTCAGCACTTCGGTGATCCCGAGCAACTTCGCGGCCTTCTGGCCTTCTTCGTTGTTGGCAAGGCGAGTCTCCGCCGGCCCGAGGTTCACCGACGCCTTTTCCTCGTTTCCGAACACTACCACGTGAACCGGCCGGCCTTCGGCCGCCATCAGGGAAAGCGTTCCGCCGGCCCCGAACAACGCGTCACGCATCGACGGAGCAATCACCAACACCGCGCCCTTCTGCGGCTGCGCCAGAGCCGCCGTCACGAGCACGGCCAACAGACTAACGCTTCGGGCGAGCACGTTCCAGCGCATAGTCCGGAATTCCCTCCCCTGGTCCGACATGATTGAACTCCTCGGCGAATTCGAAGCCGTGTTTGGCTCCCGTCTCTCGCGCCATCTGCTCGACGAATGCCCGCACGTATCCGTTGACCGTCAGCATGTCGGTGAGCGAGGTGCGCCGCGCCACCCACGCCGAGTTGCGTGTGTTCAGCAGAAGCGCGGCATCCACCTTGTGCGCGATCGTCTCGCCGATGTCGCGTGCCACGAACTTCGCCTTTCGAACTCCGCCTTCGCCCGCGCGATACGGCCTCTCGGCGGAGTAGTAGAAAATCTCCGGCGCTCCGTAGGGCGGAAATCCCATCCGTTCGAGTTCATTGGCGAACGTTCGTCCGCTGCTGTAGCCCCAAGCCTCCTCGGCGAGCAGCCCCACGTAGCGCCGGTCGCGATCGGGCTGATAGGTCACGTACGGATCCGGAATGAACAGGATCTTCGGCTTGATGTGGCGAATCAGTCCGAAAAGCTGATTCCGCATCTCTGTAGTGGACACGTAGCCGAGTTCACCGGACTTGTGATCCATCATGATCACATCGCGAACGCCGAGCAGCTTCGCGGCTGCTTTTCCTTCCTGTACATTCGCCAGTCTCGTCTGCGCCTGTGAGGCTCCGGTCGAAAACTTCTCGTCGTTGCCCATCTGCACGAGATCGATCCGCCATCCCTCGCGCATGAATTTCGCTAGCGTGCCGCCCGCGCCAAGGATATAATCGCCCGATGAGGCCGTTACGGCGAGGATTCGCCGATCGGCTTGCGCGAGCGCACAAAACGGAATGACAATAGCCAGCAGACAACTTCGCATCGGAAAGCGTCCACTGTATCATGTCGCGGGACTGCTGTTGGCGTGCGTGGCTCTGCGTGCCGCTCCGTTGCCGCTCGGCGCCACGCCGCCTGGAAAGGTTGCGCTCGTGATCCTGTCGCACCACGACGACCACACGTGGGAATGGGGCTTCGGCGGATTCATCGCCAAACTCTCGGATGCGGGCTTCACCTGCTACTACGTCCGCACCACGAACGACGAAAAGGACTCCGGCATCGGCTGGGGCAAAGGCGATCAACTCAACCTGCGCGAGTCGATCGCTGCAACGCGGATTCTCGGCATGAAGGAAGTGATCAGCCTCAACTGGCGCAACGACCACATGGACTCGGTGCCAATCAAGGAGGTCCGGGCCCATTACATTCTGATGATCCGGAAGCTGCGGCCAGACGTGCTGCTCACCTGGAATCCGTGGGGACACTACGATCGCAATCCCGATCATCGCAAGGTCTCGCGCGCCGCCGGTGAAGCCGCGTGGATGGCCGGCCTGCCCAATGTGCATCCGGAACATCTTGCCGCCGGATTGAAGCCGCATCGCGTACCGCTCGTCTACTACACGTTCCGCAGCGATTACGGCAAAGGACACGTGCCGAACATCGCAATCGAGATTACGGAAGACCACGTGCGCCGCAAGGGTGAGGCACAGTTGGCGCATAAAAACATCTACGGATCGCCAGCCATCGCGAAGTCGATCCGCGCCCAACTCGACGCGCGCGGGCTCGAGATTCCCGAACTCGCTGGACTGACCGACGAGCAGGCCGTCGACAAGCTACAGAAGTGGAGCATGGAGTCGTGGTCGCGCAAGACCGGACTCGAGAACGGCGCCCGTTTCGCCGAGGTGTTCCGGTTCGTGGACGAGTGGGATCACCTGCCCGGCCTGACGCAATATCTCAAAGACAACGTGGTGAAGAAATGAGGCCGCTGATTCTGATGTCGTGCGCCCTGCTTGCTTCGGCGGCTCCGCTGCCGAAGGCGAAGATTCCGGCGGGCAAGACGTTTCTCGTGATCCAGCCACATCACGACGATCACACCACCGACTATGGCATGGGCGGATTGATCGCCAAGCTCGTCGACTCCGGCTACGAAGGCTGGTTCATCCGCGCGTCGAACGACGAGAAGGATGGCGCGCATGGATATCCGCACAACGACATGATCAACCTCCGCGAATCGGAAACCGCGGCGAAGATCCTCGGCATGAAGGGCGTCTACAGCTTCGGCTGGCGGAACGACTACATGGACCCCACGCCGCTCCTCGAACTGCGCGCTCAGATCATTCTGCTCATTCGCAAGCACCGGCCCGACGTGGTGCTCGGGCACGATCCGTGGGGTCACTACGATCGCAATCCCGATCACCGCAAGGTCGCGCGGGCTTGCGCGGAAGCAGTCTGGATGGCAGGCTTGCCAAACGTTCATCCCGAGCATCTCGATGCCGGCCTGAAACCATGGCGCGTTCCGCATGGATTTCTCAAAGCCCGCGTCGATTACGGCCGCGGACACGAAGCGAACGTCGCCGTCGACCTCGACGACACGCAGGTACTGCGCAAGCGCAAGGCTTACGTCGCGCACCTGAATGTCTATGCGCATCCCTCGATGGCGAAATCAGTGCGCGCGCAACTCCAGAAGGAGGGGCTCACCGTTCCGGACCTCGACGGCAAAACCGACGAAGAGGCCGCCGTGCTGATCGACGAGTGGCATATGGACTGGATCTCTCGCGTACGAGGCCGCGAGAACAACCTCCCGTACGCCGAAGTCTATTGGCAGACAGGCGAATTCGACCACCTCCCCGGCCTGAAATCCTACATCGAAACGAACACGGTGCCCCGATGAGACTCGCTTCACTTCTCCTGACCGCCACGCTCGGCCTTTCGGCCAAGACAGTTCTGATCGTCACGGCCGATGCCGCCGACTACATTTGGGCGGCCGGCGGGACCATCGCCAACATGACCGCCAACGGGGACAAAGCGATCGTGCTGCGCGTGGGCAATGATGACAAGAACTCCTGGAATCTCTCGCCCGAAGAGTCCGCCCGGCGTTCGGCGCAGGAAAGCGAAGAGGCCGCCAAGATATTGGGCATCGAAAAGGTGGTCTCACTGGGTTATCGCGAAGGTGAACTCGGCGGGGTTTCGCCCACCGAGATTCGCGACCGTATCATGTTCCATATCCGTCTCCATAAGCCGGATGTTCTGTTCATTCCGAATCCATACGCGGAGTATGTGGAACAACTGGATCGCCACTATACGGGAATGGCCGCGGAAGAGGCTCGCGAAACGGCCGCGCTGCGGAATCACCAGCCGCCGTTTTCGGCAATCGGTCTGGAACCGCACGTGACTCCGGAAATCTACTACTACGCGCAGCCGGTCGATCCGCGCCGCAGTGAACCGGAGGCTTCCGCCACCTTCGTGCCACAGCCCAAGGTGGCCGATATCGCCGCCGTTGTCGAGAAGAAGATCCGGGCGGCTCAGGCGCTGAGAACCATCAATCAAGCCACCGCGATGCGAATCCGGGAGCGGCTGGAATCGACCGGGCGAAGGCTGCCGTTGCTCGACACGGTGGATACGGCCAGCGCGGCGAAGCTCGCCGAAATCAACATTCGCGGGCTTGCCGCGTTGTGCGCCAAGAACTCGGCTTACAAGGTCGCCGAGGAATTCCACTATGCCGGCCGCGATTTTCAAGTTCCCACTAAATTCAAGGCGAAGTGAGGTAGAATCGGGTGCATGAAGTGCCCGATGCTCCTCCTCGCGGCGGCCCCGCTCTGCTTAGCTCTCACTCCCTCTAACCCGGCGATATCCGCCATTTTCGAGCCCAATCGCGGGCAGGCACCCGCGGCGGCTGCCTATGTGGCACGGCTGCCCCAAATGGAAGCGGCATTGTCCGCGGAAGGCGCCGCGATTTTCCTGACTTCGGGCCAGCCCGGTGTCGCGCCTTCCCGGATCTCACTGCGTTTCGCCGGCGCAAACGCGGCTGCGGCCGCGGAACCGCTCGACCGGGTGGGTTCGGTGAGTAGCTACTTCGTTGGACCGGAAAAGGACTGGATTCGCGGCCTTCCCAACTACTCAGGCGTAACGTTCAAAGGCGTCTATCCAGGAATCGATCTCGTCTACTACGCCAACGCATCGAGCGTCGAGTACGATCTCCGCGTTCGGCCGGGCGCCGACCTCTCCAAGATTGCGATCGCGGTGGAAGGCGCGGCGGGCCTACGCCTCGACCCCAACGGCGACCTGCGAATCTCCACCGATGCCGGAGAGTTGATCCACAAGCGCCCCAAAGTCCTTCAGGAGGGCAGGGAAATCGCCTGCGGCTACAGCCTGAAAAACGGAGTGTTGCGCTTCCGGCTGGCCGCCTATGATCGTTCCAAGCCCCTGGTGATCGACCCGGTGATGTTCCGCCTCGGTACGTTCTACAAGAAGGCCGCGGTCGATGCCAGCGGTAATCTCTACATCACTGCGAGCCCGAACACGACGTCGGTGACCGTTCGCAAACTCAGCAATGTTGGCGCTCTGCTCTACACGGCGACTCTCGCCGTGCAGTCATTGGGAGACATCCACGTCGCCACAGGATTCGGCGGGACCGCGTTCATCTCGGGCGCCACCAGCGGGGGACTTGCGGTGAAGAACGCCGCTCAAGGCACTCTCGGCGGCGGAATCGACGGGTTTGTCGCCAAGGTGAACCCGGCGGGAACCGATGTCGATTACTCCACCTATGTCGGCGGCTCGGCGGCCGATACTCCCGCCGGGATCGCGGTCGACGCGGCGGGATCGGCCTACATCACGGGCAGCACGGTTTCGACGAATTTCCCGGTTGCGAATTCGCTCCAGAATCAACTGCAGGGGGGCGGATCCGCGTTCATCACCAAACTCACTGTCGCGGGAAGTCAGCTCGCTTACTCCACGTACTTCGGCGGAGCGGCTGGTGCCACGTTCGCCACGGGCATTGGTCTGAACGCGGCGGGCGACGTCTTCGTCGCTGGCTACTCGGGTTCCCCGTCGCTGCCGGTCGCCAACGCCTTCCAGATCGCCAAGAACAACGGGAACGACGGATTCCTCCTGAAGCTCAACGTTCACACGTCCGGGACACCGACTGTCGCCTATTCGACCTATTTCGGCGGCGCGACCGACGACGGAATTACCGGGCTTGCCGTCGATGGCGCGGGAAACGCCCACGTCATGATGAACAACGCGCCGGGCATGCCGCTCATCAACCACCTCGCGGGATGGGATAACGTGGGTCAGGTATACGTCGCGAAGTTCAATTCGGCGGGCAGCCAGCTCATATACGGAACCTACTACGGCGGCTCTCAGTTGGATACCGGATCGGCGATCACCGTCGACTCGGCCGGCTCGCTGCACATCACCGGCTACACCACTTCCACCGACTTTCCGCTCATCAATCCGCCACAACGGTCACCGATGCTGTACTCGCTCGCGCGAGTGGGCGCTAGTCCGGTGACGTTCATGGTGAAGCTATCCACCAATCCCACCGTGATCTATTCGATGTACATGCCCGGCGGCGATGCCGTCAACGCGTACGCACCGAACGATTCGACCGGCGATATCACGGTGGACCTCTCCGGAAATGCGTTCTCGGCCGGGTTCAAGATCGACCCGGGGATTCCCGCTGACGCGACGGTTCCCAACATCACCTCTCCTACCTTCGATCAAGCCGTGCCGGTCTCGGCGGTAACGGTTTCCTGGACGGCGGTCACCGGGGCGGTTCTCTATGACCTGCGGGTGTTCACCCAGGATGGGCTGGTCGCCTTCAGCGGCGGGATCGAAGCTGCCACGAGCCCAGCAGCCCTCGTCAGCGTCTTCAACGGCACCTACGTCGCGCGAATTCGTGCCTGCACCACGAGGAATCAGGCCAACGGCCAGTACACCGATTGCGGGGCCGCCGTTTACCAACGATTCTCCGTACTGCAACTCGCGCCCGCGGCCGCACCCTTGATCGTGGCGCCGAATCAAGGCCAGGTGATCCAGAACTCCACGATCGACCTCTTGTGGAACCCCATCAATATCACGGTTTCCCGCTGGGAAGTGCGGCTCACGCGGGGCGGCCAGACGGAACTGCAGATCTCGGTCGATGGCGGATCCACGGGCACGACGTATACAGTCAGCTCCGCCGGAGCCTACGGGCTGCAGGTCCGGGGTTGCACCTTCTCTTGCGGACCGTGGTCGAACACCCGCACGTTCCTGGTCCAGCTCCCGCCGCCGCCATCGATTCCGACGGACGTGACGGACACTTCGATCGCGAACGGGAACGAGCTGACCGCGACATGGCTGATCGTACCGTCGGCCGACCTCTATCAGGTGATGGTGATTCAACCGAACACCGGACCCGGAGGCGGACCGTTGACCGTCGCCGCGCGGCAGATTTCGACGACAACCGTGACGCTTCAGGTTCCAACCGGACCGGCGAGCGTGATCGCGCGCGGGTGTAACGCCAACGGTTGCGGACCCTGGTCGGTGGCCAAGGGCGTCAATATTCCGGGTCCGAATCCAGCGGCACCCATCATCGGATCTCCGACGGCGGGAACGCAGGTGGACGGACCTGTCGTCACCTTCGCATGGAGCCGGATTCCGGGCGACAACGGTTCGAATACGCGGTATCGCCTCTATGTGCAGGATCTCTCGCGGCAAGCGGCGGCTCTCGACATCTCGACGACCGCGAACTTCTACGGCGCGGCCCTGCGCGCGGAAGGGAACCGTTACGACGCCGTGGTCATCGCGACGCAGGGCGGTCAGACATTCCAGGGGCCGGCATCGGGCTTCATCGTGCGGGGAACCTCGGCTCCCGCGCCGACCATGACCTCGCCGCAGCACAATAGTACCGTACAACAGGGCAATGTCTTCCTGGGATGGACTCCAATCGCCGACGCCAAGATCTACGAATACTACGTCGCCGCGCAGGGCGGAAGCAACGTCCTGCTGACGGGAGTGAGCCAAGGGCTGCTGATTCAGGTTCCCGTGCCCGCGGTGGGCGGTACTCCGACTCTCTACAACGGAATCGTCCGGGCTTGCACCGGCGGAACCGGAATCGCCGACTGCGTGTGGGGTCCATGGTCGAATAACGGCGGCGGAGGGATCACCGCGTTTACCGCCGTGCCCTAGCGGGTCTGCTACCTTGAATAGTTCATGCTTTCCGATCAGCTTCGCTCCGCCGGTGTCGTGGGTGCCGGCGGCGCGGGCTTTCCCGCTCATGTCAAGGCGAAGTCCAGTGTCGAATTCCTGGTGGTGAACGGCGCCGAATGCGAACCTCTCATCCACAAGGACGCCGAGATCATGAGGCATTTCCCTGGCGAGATCCTCGGCGGATCCGAGGCGATGCGGGCGGCGATCGGGGCGGAACGAGTCAAGTTCGGCGTCAAGACCAAGAATCACGAATCGCTCGAGGCATTGAAGGCCGCTTGCCAGTCGGCGCTGATCGACTGGGTGGAACTCGGTGACTTCTATCCTTCCGGTGACGAGTACGAACTCGTCTACACGGCAACGGGGCGCCTGATACCGGCCGGTGGAATTCCGCTCGCGGTTGGCTGCGTGGTCAACAACGTCGAGACGATGTTCAACGTCAATGAAGCGCTGGCCGGGCGGCCGATTACGCGCAAGCTGATCTCGGTGGCGGGCGCCGTCGCGCGCCCTTGCACCTTCTGGGCGCCGGTGGGGATCACGTTCCGCGAAGCGATCGAACTCGCAGGCGGAGCAACGGTTCCCCAGTTCGGAATCTTCGTCAGCGGACTCATGATGGGCACCTTCACCTGGGATCTCGACGACGTGATCACCAAGACGACCGCCGGCTTGATTCTGCTGCCAGCCGATCACTACCTGATCACCCGGCGAACGCGAACACAGCCAGAGATGAACCGGATCGGCAAGTCGGCTTGCGATCAGTGCAGCTATTGCACCGAGTTTTGCCCGCGCTACTTGCTCGGCTACGACGTGCAACCGCACAAGGTGATGCGCAGCCTCGGGTTCACGGCGACCGGCGAGGCGCACTGGAATCAGTGGGCCGATCTGTGCTGTTCGTGCGGTCTCTGCACGCTTTATGCGTGCCCGGAAGATCTGTATCCGAAAGAGGCGTGCGACGACGGCAAGAAGTATTTACGCGTTGCGGGAATGAAGTTCGAGCAGGTGAAACCCGTGCAGGTTCATCCGATGAAAGAGTACCGGAGGGTACCCTCCGCGCAATTGCGGAAGCGGCTCAAAGTGGACGAGTTCGAGCGCGAGACTCCCTACGAGGACATCCTGTACGGGCCGAACAAGGTGCGCCTGAAGCTCAAACAGCACGCTGGCAAGCCGGCGTCCGCCGTGGTCGCGCGGGGCGATCGGGTGCGGGAATCGCAACTGGTAGCCGACCTGCCGCCGGCCGATCTCGGGTGTCCGGTGCACACGCCTGTATCCGGCACGGTCACCGCTGTTACGCCCGATCACATCGAAATCACTCACTGAAACATGGCTCATAACTCCATCGGACTCATCGAGCTCTCCTCCATCGCGGCGGGCTTTCAGGTCGCGGACGCGATGCTGAAGGCCGCCGATGTGGAAATCGTGTTGTCGCGCAGCATCTGCTCAGGCAAGTACATGGTGATGGTGCGCGGCGATGTGGCCGCCGTTCAGGCAAGCGTCGCATCGGGACAAGCGGCTGGCAACTTCTCCGTGATCGATTCGTTCGTGATTCCCAACCTCCACGAGGCGATCTTCCCGGCGCTGAGTGGCAGCACCAAGGTCGAGACGCTCGAAGCGCTTGGCATCATCGAGAGTTTTTCGGTCGCGGCGCTGATCGAAGGCGCCGACGCGGCGGTGAAGGCGGCAACGGTCGAACTGATCGAGATCCGGCTGGCCATGGCGCTCGGTGGTAAGGCTTTCGTCACGTTGACAGGCGATGTCGCCTCCGTTCAGGCGTCGGTCGATGCCGGAGCGCAAGTCGTGGGACAGAAGGGGATGCTCGTCAATCGCGTGGTGATTCCGCACCCGAGGCCCGAACTCCTCAACGAGATGATCTGATGATCGAATTGAGATTCGAGTGCCAGCGTGGCTGCATCGCCTGTTGCGACCAGGACGGATGGGTCTATATCACCGAGGACGACTTGCGGAAGGCCGCCAATTTTCTCGGCATGACGCCCGGGGCCTTCGAGAAAAGGTACGTGTACCGCACGGCAAAGCGGATGCGGCTGCGCAAGCCACCGGAGAAACAGTGCCCCTTTCTGAACGAGAACGGTTGCTCGATCCATCCGGCGAAGCCCACGCAGTGCCGTCTTTTCCCGTTCTGGCCGGAACTGGTGGAGAAACGCTCCGGGTGGGCTACGGCCGCCAAGTTCTGCCCCGGAATCGGCAAGGGAGAACTCATTCAGATCGGCACCGCCGTCGAGACCGCGAGTGAGATGAAGAGCGCGTATCCGGCGCTTTATCCGGAGCGCTGAACAGCGACCCGCACGATCATTTGGCCAGGACCGGCTGACCGGGAAGTACGCCCTCGACGATCCTGCCATCGCGTACTGCGAAGACGCCGTTGACCAGGACATGAGGGATGCCTTCCGAGTAGAGATTGGGCCGGGTGTAAGTTGCCTTGTCCTGGACCTTCGCCGCGTCGAAGACGGCAATGTCGGCGTCGGCTCCTATCTTGATGCGGCCCTTGTTGCGCATGGCGGGTGTGTAGGCTTCCAGACGTTTGGCGGGGAGGAGGCTCATCTTGGCGATCGCGTCCTTCAGCGTGAGGACCTTGCGGTCGCGAACGTAGACGGCGAGAATGCGGGCGTAGGTTCCGGCGCCGCGCGGGTGCCCCTGCCCGTCGTAGATCATGCCGTCGCTCGCGATCATGATGGCGGGATGCGCGATTGCTTTGTCGACATACTCGTCTTTGTTCGTAAAGGTCACGATCGATCCGCCGATCTTACGGTATTTGTCGAAGGTTTCCTTGGTGAGGCGTTCGCCGGTCTTGACCCAGACGAGGTCGTTGTAATCGGCCTCGAGGCGCTGCTGCCAGCCGGGATCGAAGATGGAGGATTCGATCTGGGTTTGTCCGGCGGTGTAGGGGTAGGCCTCCATTGTCACGTCGATTCCGTGGGCGCGGGCGTTGTCGACCATCTTCAGCGCGGTATCGACGAAGCGGCCCGATGAGGCCTGTATGTGGACGACATGCACGGGTGCGCCGGTGACCGCCGAGTTCGCAATCACCTCCTGGAGGCTCTCGACCATCTTTTGACGGCCGTCGCGGGTGTGGACGAATCCGGGGCGCTTGAACTCGGCCGCGGCGGCGAACGCCTCCATGATCTCCTGTTGATTGCAACCGGGGACGTAGCCGATGCCGAAGCCGACCCCGAGTCCACCCTCGCGCATCCCGATGCGGAGGTTCTCGAGGGTGGCGGCGTGCTGCTCGGGGGTGGCGATCGTCGCGATCGCTTTGTCGCGGGGGAGCCAGGAACCGGTGTCGCCCAATACCTTCATTCGCGCGATCGGGTGGCTGACTGTGGCGCCGTAGTTGACGAGGGCCTTGCCCTTCCGCTCGCCGTACCACTGGGCCACGGGGAATACACCAATCTCCATCTCCAGGGCAGTGGTGACGCCGTCGCGGGCCTTGTATTGGTAATTCTCGGGGGTTTGGCCGTGCGAGTGGAGGTCGATAAAGCCCGGGCTGATGACGAGTCCGGTGGTGTCGATGACAGTCTTAGCCTTTAGCGGGCGGTTCGAGATCTGGGCGATCTTTCCGGCCTTGACGCCGACCGAGCGGACCCCGTCAAGGCCAGATTCGGGGTCGATGACTCGACCGTTGTTGAGGGCAATGTCGAGGTCTTGTGCGGAGAGCCCGAGGGCGGCCATCCCGAGAAGAAAATAGCGCATAGGGCTATCTTATTTCAAATCAACACGTTCCACGTGGAAGCATTGGTTCCACCCCCGTACAATTTGTAGTGGTCCTATTGCGCGCCTGTCGATTTGTTGTACTTCGCCGCCGTGTAGTAGCCGTCTCGGGTTCGAATTTCGATATTCGGGCGGTTCAAGGAGACCTTGATCTCGTGCCAGCCGCCCTCTTTCCGATTGTTCGGAGAGTAGTAGATGAGGTATTGACTGTGGAGCTCTTCGCCGAGTTGGGTGACGACCTCCTCGAGGTCGCGCTGGGACAGGAATGAGTACTCG
>CADECY010000208.1 GCA_902825945.1 uncultured Acidobacteriota bacterium | reverse complement strand
ACATGGGCTCTGATCGCCGCGCTGGCCGGGTTCTGGACCCTCGCCGTCGCCACGCTCGCCGCGCGATACACGATGGCGCTTGCCGCGGGCGTAGGCGCGATGCGCTGTCCGCTCACGCGCCGCTACTGGTTCCTGATCCCCGCCCGCGACTGGTTCGGAACCGCGATCTGGATCGCGGGACTGTTCGGCGACACCGTCGAATGGCGCGGGACGAAGTTGAAGCTCCGTCCCGATGGGCGCATCGCCGGCCAGTCTTAGAAACACTTAGCCGCGGGCCGAGCCGGAACACCCGAGAAGCGCGGTCGGTGCTTCGGTTGACGTTAACATATGGAAATGAGCGCCAAACTCGCCGGACTGGCTCTCGCCGTCGGAGTCGCGGTAGCCCAGTCACCTCCCGCCGCGCCGGCAGCGGCCGATCGCGCGGCCTGGACACTACTCTTGAATCTGATCAAGGATGCACCGCCGTCGGCCTGGTCGCGAGCCTTGAGGGAGCAGTTCCTCGCCAAGTACGGATTCAATGACGGTGAGGCGAGCCTGATGATCACCGAAGCCAACATCTACGGATGGAAGACCGGGGAAGCAAGCGCGGAAGCCGTCCGACTCTTCGCGGCGATCAGGCGGGGCCAGAGCGGCCAGAAGGCTGAAGTGGTGGCGGCCAGATTGGAGTCGGAGCAGCGGCGCAGGATCGAAGCCGCAATTGTGCAGGTTCAATCCCACCTGCGTCCGGAAGCGGAACCGCGGCTGACAGCGCTGCTGCGGCACGTGAAAGATGAAGATGGCTCTTCCGGCACCGCCAGCCGCCAGTCAATCATCCGAGGCGTTTGTTAGCTGGATCTTCATCGCCGCGCGGGTGTCCCCGGGCGTCAGTGCCAACTCACCCTTACCGTCACGGATGCGGGAACCGCGCCAGTTCCGGTGACGGTGAGATCCACATGAGGTGGATGTCCCGCCTGGATTCGGCTGCGTGACAACGCCACTGGAATCGTGAGTTGGCTGATGCCACTCGCGGTTGTGGGAATGATGCCGCTCACCGGACCTACTGTCAAGAAGGAGGTCGTTCCGGTGATTTGCCAATCCAGTCTGACACCATTCGCGCTCCTGATGACAAGAGTCCTGCCACTGCCGGACGCCATGCTTGCGGGCGGATCGGCGGCCAACAGCGACCGGTGGATCACCAAACGGACGGGAGGCTGCGTTGATTGATTGTCACATGGGGGGATGTCGTTATTGGACATGAGGTGAGCAGTCGCAACGCTGTTTCCGACCCATTCGTTGTTGGTCAGGGTCATCAGGTTCCACATTGCGAGATGTGGAAACCCGCTCAGGCTCAATGGCCCCTCCCAGGTACTCGCGTCGAGGGTAGTCGAGGCGAATTGGGCATTGGACCGGCCGGCCGGTGCCTCGACGGCTCCACGCACGGTGACGGTGACCGGACTGATGATTGGCGCCCCTTGGGCGCCGACCGGATGATGGTAATCTCGACAAAAGTTCAGAAAACTTCGATGATCAACAACACCAAGGCTGCAATGCATCCAATGTAGCGCCGAAACGCCGGTTCTTCACAGCCGCGGATGTAGAGCCATCGGAGGCACAGACCGCGCGGTCGGCGGCGACCTACCCGCCAAGACGGCCGAATGCGGGACCAGGATTCCTCCACCCGCGCAAGCTACATTGGTGGCGGGGGCGGAGGCAGCACTCGCAAGGTCACCGTTACGGTTTTCGGTCCGAAGAACACATCCGGATTCACGACCGTCACGGTGGTCTGATAGTCGCCCGGATCGAGCGTGCCGGGCGCGACGGCCAGGACGACGCCAGTGACGCCTGCCGCCGGCTGCTGGGGTTCAGCGGATAGCCAGGACGTCTCTCCGTCGATCGCCGTGCTCAATGCCAGATCGCGACACGCGGCGACGGTCAGCGTCTGCTTCGCGGGGATCTCGGTTCCCTGCACCCAGGTGAAGTCGAACGAACCGGCGGAGAGGAACATGACGGGATCGCAGATCCGCGTGATGAAGCCGTCGGAGTTGCCTCCGCGCGACTCGGAAACTCCCTTTTCGACCGGGAAGTCCCGCGAGAAGGTCTGTCCGGCGACGAACATCGCGCGGAGCGGACTGATCGCGAGGCCGTACGCCTCGTCGTGCTCGGCGCCGCCCACGAAGGTGGAGAAGATGACCTGATCGGCCTGCGCAGTCAGCTTGGTCAGGAAGACGTCGCGCTTGCCGCCTTGGTTGGCTTGCGTGGCGCGATTGGAGGGAAAGTCCTTCGACACCGTGCTGCCGGCCGCGTAGACGCAGCCATCAGGGTCCAGGGCGATGGCCTTGACCATCTCGTCATCGAGCGCCGGTGTCACACCCGAGCCGCCGATACGCGTGCTCCAGACGAACGCGGTTCCGTTCTCGTTCACCTTGGTGATGAAGCCATCGCTGTTGCCCGCGATGCTTTCCTGGATCACGCCCTTGGTCACGGGGAAGTCCCGCGAGCCGGTGAACCCACCCACGTAGGCGTTGCCGCTCGCGTCCACGGCGATCGCGTGGCCTTCGTCGGTCCCATTTCCACCGATGTAGGTGAAGTAGGCCAGCGCGGAGCCGTTGGCCATCACCTTGGCGGCGAACGCATCACGAGGGAAGAGCTTGAACTGCGCGGCGTTGGCGGTGGCGAGGTTCTGCGAAGCGGTCGTACCGGTTACGTACGCATTGCCCGCTTGATCCACGGCGAGCGCGTAGATTTCGTCGCCCGAGGGTCCGCCGAGGAAAGTCGAGAAGAGGAGCTTGCCGTCTGGCGTGAACTTCGCGATCACACCGTCGCTGCTGCCGCCCTGCTTGGGCTGCATCGCGTTCAACGCGGGGAATGTCGTGGAGTTGGTGAAGCCTCCCACGAGCACGTTGCCGAACGGATCGACGGCGATTCCGCGGCCCGCGTCGTTCCGATCTCCGCCCATCAGCGTCGAAAAGATGATCCCGTCACCGCTTGCGTTCAGTTTGGTCACGAACAGGTTGTTGAGGCCGGTCTTCTTCGACTGGAACGCATTCTTGACCGGGAAGTCATCAGAACCGGTCTGGCCCGTGATGTGGACTTGACCGAACGAGTCCACCGCGATCGCGTAGCTGTACTCCAGAGCTCGCCCACCGATGTAGGTCGAGTAGAGGACCTTCTGGCCCGTTGGGTCGAGCTTGGTGACGAAGGCATCGCCCGAACCCTTGTTCTGACCTTGCATCGAGCCCTGCAAGGGGAAGTCGGAGGAGACCGTGCGGCCGGTGACATAGATGTTGCCCTCGGAGTCGACCGCTGTGGCGTAGGCTACGTCGTCGGCGCCGTTGGGAGCCTTCCCGCCGAGGTAGCCCGAGAACTGCATCACTGGGTCGATCACGAGCGGAAGCGTCTGGTCGAAGCGGCCCGCCGTGAATCCGATCCGGTTGCCACCGAGCGAACGGTAACGGCCCTGGACTAGCGAACGGCTGCCGTCCGGGCGCTCCTGGTAGAGCACCGGCGCGTGGTGGACGAGGCGGCCGTCCGCGCTGTCGAGGAACAGGTCCCCCGACTCGCCGATCGAGGCGCGAGCCCCGTCGAACGCCATCTCGATATGTTCGAGGTCCGCGCCGGGGCGGACCACGAAGTCATACTCGAAGCGGCGCTGGTTGCCGTGAAAGACGAGATCGATCCCGGAATAGAGGTCGCGGTAGCGGAGTTGGGCGTACTGTTCGACGTTGGTCCGCCAGGATGCGGCGGAGGATCCGTGAAGGAAGTTCGCCTTGTGGGGAAGCCGATCTTCCGCCTGAAGAACCGGAGAGCTCGCGCCGCGGACGAACCGCATGCCGATCGAGCCGGAGGCCAGGCGGATCGAAACCTTCGACCGCTCGAAGCGAAGCTGGAAGCCTTGTCCCCGTGCGACGAACGGGACCGTCCGCGACTCGGCTTCCGCGTTCGGCTCGAAGGTAAGGGGAACGCTGTCCATGACGGACTGGCCCCTCGAAGCGGCCATGGCGGGAACGGCGAGTATCACCCGCAACAAGGCAAACGACAGGCGGCCGGGTAGCAAGGTCTTCATTTCGGATCTCCCTTTCTCCAGCGCGGAGGCCGCGCGGACACGGAAACCAGCATCGGCCGGTACCCACCGGCGGGGCGCCGTGGCGAGCCTATCTTGCGTGTTCCGCGAAGCGGCATGATTTCCGCTTCTGCACTACAAGCGTGGCAACGGCCGGAATTGGCTCACGAAGGCGTAAAAAAGAGTTTCGGGACGGGCATCCAAACCCGGCCGCGGGATCAGAAGTACAATTTGAGCTCCAATTGCACGACCCGCGCGTCCGCCGCGGCGTTGATCTGGCCGAAATTCGGACTTCCGAGCGAAGCGTTAGCGATCATGTAAGAGCGTATTTTTTTGATCTTCGGGCCGACCGGAGGTGACGAGGCAGTAGCGGAAAGGGGTCGACCCAGACAGTGCTAAGCCCGCACTGTGCGCAGCGGCAGGCTCCTCGGCTGCCGAGGAAAGGTGCCTGATGATCGGACTGACGATTGGCGCCTGCGGCGCCGATGATGTCGCCGCCTCCGGCGAAAAGATCAGAAAACCACGTTTTCAGATGATCGCCGACACAAGGGAGCCGCAAAGCTTCCCGGCCGCCCAATGGCTGCCCGAAAAATGGACTCCGGCGCCTCGAAAACAGCCCGCGCCCCCGGACGCGAAACCGGCGGACACCCGGAGTGTCACTGAATCCGATCAGGCCTTCATCGCCATGACCGAAGCAATGATCCGCCTCATCGCGCGGTATCCAGGACTCGTCGACAAGGTCGCCCAAGCAATCGAATTGCATCCGGGCCAGTCCCGCGAAAACCACTTCAACACCATGATGGAGGCGATCTCACGCTCGGCGCCCTTCTATCCCGGGCTCGGCCTCGCCATTGTCGCGGCGCTCGAGCCCTTTTGTTGAGAAGCGAGTCCCCGCGGACCTGGACTGAGCTGCGAGCGCAAGAGCCGCGAACATCACGTCCGCTCGGCCCACCAGTCTACATGAGAGATTGCCCATGGCTCGAACCCTGGTGGTGGCGAGTGAAGCCGCGCCGTTCGCGAAAACCGGTGGCCTCGCCGGCGTGGTGGGCGCGCTGCTACGCGCGCTCGCCGAACTCGGTCACGCAGTCGCAGTTGTTATGCCGCGCTACGGAAACATCCCGGCGGTGGACATGACCCACGCCTGGGGCGATCTGATCGCCTACCTCGGCCGCCACGCGATTTCCGCCGGCATCTGGACCAAACAGGAACGTGGCGTCACTTTCTTTTTCGTCGACGCTCCGTGGCTTTACGATCGCTTCGGCTACTACGGACATGCCGCCGATCATCTGCGCTTCGGCAATCTCTGCCTCAACGCGCTGAACGTCATTCGTGGGAGGCAAGGAGCTCGGGCTCGGCTCCACGCTCGTCTTTCGCCGCTCCGATCTCGAAGCGATCGGAGGCTTCGAAGTCCTGGCTGACTACATCGCCGACGATTACCAACTCTCGAAGACGACCGTCGAGACGAGCCTGCAAGGCGAGAGCTGGCGACAGGTCTGGGCGCATCAGGTCCGCTGGCACCGCACGTTCCGCGTTTCGCGCGGAGCCTACGCAGGCCTGTTCGTCACGCAAGCGAGCACATGGGCTCTGATCGCCGCGCTGGCCGGGTTCTGGACCCTCGCCGTCGCCACGCTCGCCGCGCGATACACGATGGCGCTTGCCCCGGGCGTAGGCGCGATGCGCTGTCCGCTCACGCGCCGCTCCTGGTTCCTGATTCCCGCGCGCGACTGGTTCGGAACCGCGATCTGGATCGCGGGACTGTTCGGCGATACCGTCGATTGGCGCGGGACGAAGTTGAAGCTCCGACCCGATGAGCACATCGAAGACTAGTCTGTGTTACGATCCTGAACACGCTGATTCGCAGGTTCAGGAGGACCTCGTGACATGAGACTTCGAAATCTTACTTTCTCCGGCCGCCCAGGAGAACGCCGGGCCCCGGCTTCGGCCACTCTCGCTTCACTCGCCGCACCGGCTGCCGCCACGCCAGGAGTGGACCCGGAGATCAGTACCATTCGCGATCAGGCGATCTTCCTGCTCCATGTCGCCGCCGAGGTGGAGCATGCGTTGTTGATCCAATACCTGTACGCGCTGTTCACTGCTCCCGCGGGCGCCACGACAGCGTGGGTCGATGACATGTGGGACATCGCGATTCAGGAGATGGGCCACCTGATCACGATTCAGAACGTACTCACCGCGCTGCGAGCTCCGCTGAATCTGGAACGCGAAGACTACCCGTTCCGGCGCGGTTACTACCCATTCGAATTCAGTCTTGAACCGTTCTCTCTGAAGACGCTCGCGCGCTACACGTTGGCCGAGATGCCCGAGACCGGCCATGGCCTGGCGCCGCAACAACTGGCGGATCTCCGCAAGGATGCGCAGACGGACGCGGGCGGAGTGACCAGCGTCGGAAAGCTTTATGCGCAATTGATCAGCGTGATCGGCCGCGTCGATGCCATCGATTTTCTCGGAGATCCTGGCTTCGCTTACCAGGCGGCGCCCACCGAGTGGCAAGGGAGCGAGTCCGATGATCCGGACGCGATCATCGTGCGCCGCATCAAGAGTCGCGATGATGCGGAGAGGGCACTCCACGCAGTCGCCATCCAGGGCGAGGGGGACGGACTCACGACGGGCAGTCACTTCCACAAGTTCTGGAAGATCTACAGCGAGTTCAAGGCGGCACCGCTTGCCGTGGCGGACATCGCCTCCAACCCGAACACCTCCGGACAGGAGCCGGGAGGAGAGATCACCGATCCGCGCACTCGTGACTGGGCTCACCTGTTCAATCTCCAATACCGGCTGCTGTTGCACGGGATCGCGCATTCGCTACGGACTCCCGCCTCGCACGGGGCGCGCAAAGTTCTCGTGACCGACGTGGCCTTCCGGCATATGCATCGTGTAGCCGACATCGCCGAAGTGCTGACAAGTCTTCCGCTGAAGAGCGGAGGCTCGACCAACGCCGGGCCGCCCTTCGAGCTTCCCTACCTGCTCTCGGCCTCGACCGATGATCTCGGCAATTGGCTCACGCTCCGCGACATCCTCGCGGCGTCCGGCTCCCTTGCCTCCCAGTTGCTCGCAAGCGAACAGGATGCGACACGGCAGGAGAAGCTGCGAAAGCTGATTCCCGACCCCACGAAAGATCCTTGGAGAACGGTTGACGCCCGCATCGCCGAGTTGACTCCGAAGACGGAGATCCTGGAACTGCGCCTGTTGCCTTCACTGGCGATCGGCCGCTTCGGCTCCTCGCCGGATCCGATGGACAACTATGAGATCCTCAGCCCGCCGGGCACTGGCCCGCGCACACTCGCTCCGGCCGAAACGCTCACTGTCGATCCGCTCACGGGACTGATCACCGGAGCGGCCACACCCGCCGCCGTTCGATTTCGAGACAGCGCGGGCGCCATCCGCCCGGTATCTCCGTTCCTCGAAGTCTGGGCGCGCTTCAGCGCGGGTGGCCAGTTGGAACCTCTGACCGTCTCGCATCTGGAAAGCCTCGGATTGACTCCGGCGAATGTTCAGTGGTTCGTCGAGGTGGGGAACTTGAAGGCCTTCCGCCGGACGGGCGTCGAAGAGGACAAGATCCTCGCTTCGGTCACGGTGAATGGGCACGCGCGAGCGGCGCTTGCCGGGCGCAGTCCGAACTTCAAAGCCGGCAAGACCATGCCGTTCGGACACGTGCAGTACGTTCAGCCGAACCCGGCGTTCCCGGAGATTCGTTTCCGCTTCACGCCAAGCGTGGGCAAAGTCTACGGGCCCGTGAGCGGCGATCCGAATATCGCGGATGATGTCTACGATAGCAGCCGCGGCTCATGGGACAACTATGTCGAAGCCGGCGGTGCCGGAACCACCGTTCCGGGTGGGATCTTCGCCGGCACCTTCAATTCGCAGACACAGACGGTCGTGAGCCGCGGATACCTCGATGACTCATGCGACGGCATCGTCACCGTATCCATCGCGCTCGCGAGCGGGAAAACGGTCACCGCCTTCGCAAGAATCGCTTCGGGCCCGCCCGATTTCGCTCCTGCGGCGGTTCCGGTGCGCACGGTCGGGGACGAACTCGTCCAAGCTGCCGAAGGTCCGGAGGCTGCATCGGGCACGAAGGACGAAACGGCCGAGATTGTTCGGCGCGCGCTGGACACAGTGCGGCTGCTCGAGACCCGCGTCATGAATGGCAATCAAGGGATCGGAGGCGTTCCACAGAGCACCAACAATATGCCGGGGCACGACACGAACTACGATCGCGCGTTCGAGCCCATCTTCCCGCCGCAGGCCGCGGACCCGGCGCTGGTGGTGGCGCGTCACGAGAACGTGCTGCGAGCGATCGGCGCGGGCACACCAGTTTCCGTCAGCCCACGGTTGCGTCCATTCGACAGCGTGGGCGACCTATCGAACGAAGGACGGCAGCGGATGCCGGCGATGATGCGAGGCGCGGACGGCAAGCATCTGGCCCTGACGCGCCGTCAGGTAAGCATCGTGCGCCGCTACGAGGAGTCCATCGTAGTCCAGCCGCCACAACTGACTCCGCGCGATGCAATGATCCGGCTCGTGGAGCATCTCCGCGACACGGCCGGCGCGGCGCAGTTTCACGGAAACGTGCCTGCGGGGGCGGGCCCGCTGCGCGACCTCTTCGCCGATCCGCCGAAACTTCTCGACTTCCTGGTCAACGGTAATTCAAAAGGAAGCTTCGGCCTGCCCGCTGGTCAGCCACTCGTGGTCAAGGGCAACGCCGGAGCATCGGCGCTCGTGACGCTGATCCGCGGCAATAACTTCATGGCCGGGAACTTCAAGACGGCCATCGCCACGATCGAAAACAAGACAGGCGTCGAAATCGTCGAAGCCTGGATCAACTCGCTGAGCTGAGGAGGACAACATGGCAAGCCCGACATTGGATCCCGTCAATCTGACCGCCCAGATCGAGCACCGTGGCCGCGGCAACCCGCCTTCGGTTCTGCCGATGAGCGCTATCTCGAACTGCTTCCCCGGCCTCGAGTTCGACTTTCGCAACGTGTGGCGGCGTGTCCTGGAGGGCATCACGTTGCACGAAGCTCGCGGTGTCGTGCTCGGCACCGATCCGGGCGTGCCGCCGGAGATCACGGCTCTGCGCGGAGCGTTTCTCCTCTCCGTGGACGGCGACGCCGTCATTGGCGACGTTCTGCGGCCCTCGACACCGGGCGGACCGGCGGAGAACATTGGGGGCGACTTCCTCGAATGGTCGAACGCGCTCGCCCGTATCTTGTCGCGCGCCGGCGAGACCGTCCGCTGCGAATTTCAGATGCCGGACGATACCTCGGCCACGCGCATGCTGAAGGTTCGCCGGTTCTTTCACGTGGACGAACTCTCCAATCGCAGGACTCCGGCCATCAGCAGAGAACTGGCCGCGCCCGGCGAACTGACTCAGAGCCTATGCTCGCCGTGGCAAAACGACTATCGCGAGTGCGCCTGTTACTACTGGGCCGCGAGCCGGCCCGACTACGTGAACGTCGAGACCGCGGGAGGCGTCACCACGGGACACAACTGGCTCACGCGCGATCGATCGGCATCCGCGCCGCGCGAGTACACTCTCAACGAGAGCCTGCTCATCGGATATGACGAATTGTTCCGGAACTGGGAGATGCTGTTGCGGTTCCAGATCGACGGCCGAGACGAAAAGTAGTGTACTGAGAGTAGCCGGCGCAGCGCCTGCAATCGGGCGTGGCTAGGCTGGAAGGGAGGCTACCGCTGCCCGGGCAACCCGGTGCCGCCAGCCGATTGACAACCATGGGGGAACAAATCATGCGACTTCGAAAGGGAGTTTTCATTGCGATCCTTGTGCAGTTGGGGGTTACGGCTCTCATGGCACAGAGCAATTGCAGCGTCAGTCAGGTTCGGGGTAGTTACAGCGCGGCGGCGGTGGGGCATTTCCTCGCGCTCCCTGGCCCGTTGGCGCCCCTGGCGGGTCCTACAGTCCGGATCGGGCGTGTGGACAACGATGGGAAGGGCGGGGTGAAGGTCTCGGCGGTTGCCAGCCTGAACGGATTCATCTTCGCCGAGGAGTACGACGGCCTGCTGACCGTGAACCCGGACTGCACGTCCCTGGTGACCTTCCTGATTCCGCTTCCAGGCGCGGGCTTGGTACCCTTCGTGTTCCGCGGCGTGCTCTCGGACAACTTCCAGCAGCACGACATCATTCTCGAGTCGATTTTCGGGGCGCCTCCGGCTTCGACCGTTACGATCTCGCTCCGCCGCCAGAACCGCGCAAACTGCTCGAACAATAGTCTGAGCGGTGGTTACGCGCTGACCATGCGAGGTTTCGTCAATATCGTTCCCGGTTCGCCCGTACCCCCGGCACCGTTCGCGCGCCAGGGCCGCGTCGTGTTCGACGGAAACGGCGGATTCTCGGCGAGCACCTATCTGACAGACGGCAGTGGCCCGCTGGTGCCATCGGGCTTCAGCGGATCCTACGCGATGAGATCATCGTGCGAGTTCACGATGAGCTTCGGCGGCAACTCCTGGGCCGGGACTCTCATGGACAACGGCGCAGGCGCGAATGTCATGGTCTCGGTGCCGAATCCACCGGGGCCGGAGGCCCCGGCCTTCCTCGGCTCGGTCGTGTCGGGAACCTTGAAGAAGCAGTAACGGGGGCATTGAGGGCGCGGGTTTCTCCACGCCCTCTCGCTATCCCGCCAACGCGCTCGATACGCGCCACGATAGATACGCGGCGAACAACACGAACAGAAAGACTCCTTCCCCTCGAGTGATGGTCCGCTGACTGCGGATCGCCACGGGCAGCAACACGACAGTGAGCAGTGCCATCATCAACAGATCCGGTTGACCGCTATCAGGGATCGGAACGGGCCGGATCGCGCTCACCAGTCCACCAATACCCAGGAGGTTGAAGATGTTCGAGCCCACGACATTGCCGAGTGCGATATCGGCATCTCCGCGCCGCGCGGCCATCACGCAAGTGGCGAGTTCCGGCAGCGTGGTTCCGAGCGAAATCACCGTGAGCCCAATCACGGCTTCCGAAAGTCCGAGGCCGCGAGCAAGATTGACGGCATTATCGACGGTGATCTGCGCGCCAATCGAGACGCCGGCCAATCCCGCGATCGTGATTCCGGCTTCGATCCACAGCGAGCGAGGTCTCGCGGCCCGGCCGGCCTCTCCCCGCACTTCCGTAATGAACGCGTCGTCGGATCGCGCTGACATCGCTTGGCGCGCCGTGTAGTAGAGGAAGATCGAGAAGAAGAGCAGCAGCACCAGTCCGTCGGTGCGGCTCCACACGCCCGAGGCGGCGCCATCGAGCAGGCGATCGTTACCAAAGACCCAGATTGCCAGGCAAGCCACGATCAGCATCGGGATCTCGCGTGTGATGAGCGACGGCTCGACTCGCATTGGACGGATCATCGCCGTTACCGCCAGCACGAAGCCGATATTGACGATGCAGGACCCGGTCACGTTGCCGAAGGCGAGGTCCGTCGATCCACGCGCGGCCGACAGGCCGTTCACCACCAGTTCCGGCGTGCTCGTTCCGAACGCAACCACCGTCATCCCGATCACGAGCGGTGGCGCCCCGAGGGCGGCCGCGATCGCCGCGATCCCGCCGACGAAGTAGCGCGCTCCCACGAGGAGGGTGACGAGCCCCAGGGCAACGAGTGCGAGGTCCAATCTCTGAGTCTACCTGAGATGCGATTCTCAGAAAAGAAACTTGAGACCGAACTGAATCTGCCGGCCCGTGGCGGTCCCGTTCGAAAGCTTTCCGAAGTTCGGATTACCCGCGTTACAGGCCCCTCCAGCGGGACCGATACACGTCAGGTTGTTCGAACTAGCCGACGGCAGGAAAAACGTCGGAGTGTTCGTCAAGTTGAAGAACTCGGCTCGGAACTGGAGCGAGTATCGTTCGGTGATCATCGTATTCTTGAAGGCCGAGAAATCCGCGTTCACCGAGCCGGGCCCGCGAACGTTGCGCCGCGCGGCATTGCCGAGGAGCGTGATGTTGGCGCCGGCCGATGAACGGACGGTTCCCGGAACCTTGAAGGCGCCGGGGTCGAAGAAGTTATCGACATTGCGTCCGGATTGCACTTGTGCCTTCGCCCCCGGAACCACGTCCGGCAAATTGAACGTGTTGAAGATCGGTGCGAGCACATTTGTCCGAAGGTCGCTCGGGAAGCCGCCGCGCACGGTGGTGATGCCATTCACCTGCCATCCGCCCAGCCACTTGTTCCGTTTCATGAACGGCACCTCGTAGCCGTAGCTCGCGACGAAGATCTGCGGAACATCGACCGGCGCCACGGCGCGTTCGCGCGACAGATTGTAGTGATCGAAGACGAAGCTCGTTCCGCCATTCTGGGTGAACGAGGACGGGCCGGTTCCGTTGGTTTCCATGTTCTTCTGGATCGTGTAATTCAGCAGGAGGCTGACGCCGCTCGAATACCGCTTTTCGACCTTGAAGTTCATCGCATGGTAGCTCGAAGTTCCAGTCGAATCGACGGTCGGCACCGTGCCATTCACATGGGGAAACGGGCGGAAGCGTTGGATGTTGCGTCCGTCGAGGGCATATTCGAACGGTACCTGGTTACTGTGCAGGAACGCGGTCGCC
>CADECY010000207.1 GCA_902825945.1 uncultured Acidobacteriota bacterium | reverse complement strand
CCTACTGTTCGGTGCGGTACGTGTCGAATGGCGACATCCAATGCTCCGAGTTCTGGGCCGTTCCGCCCTCGAACTCCGCCGTCCGGGTGCGCGACATCCGAATTCCGGACCCGTTGCTCGGACCCAGCGCTCAGAGCGGGGCGGTCACAGGCATCGAGATCGCCGACGTCAACGGACTGCAGACGGCGCTCGACGTTCGTCCCGTGGCGGCTTCGACGTTCACTGGGCCGCGCGCGGCGATCATCAATGACCAGGGTCAGATCGATGGCGCGACGGGCAATCCCGACGACTGCATTCGCGTCGATGGATCAACCGGGCCCTGCGGCTCGGGCGGTGGTGGCAGCGCAGTGGTCGGCACGTTCGTCGATGGCGAAACTCCGTCCGGCGCGGCCAATGGCTCCAACGCGGCCTACACGCTTTCGCAGACGCCGAATCCGGCGTCGAGCCTGCTGATGTACCGGAACGGCATCCTGCAGAAGCGGCTGGTCGATTACAATCTCTCCGGCTCGGCGATCACCTTCACATCGGTGTCGATTCCGCAGCCGGGCGATATCCTGCTTGCCTCCTACCGGACGGCGGGCACGGGCGGGACCTTGCCGCAGGTCTTGTGCACGGGGACCGGCGGCGCCACCAGCGCTTCGTCCGGTACCTCGCTCGGCGCCTGCTCGATTCCAGGCGGATTGCTCCGGACGGGTGACCGGATCGAGATCGTCGCAGATTACTCGCACGAGGGTACGGCCGTCGGCTACCAGGCCGATCTTCGGTTCGGATCGGCGTCGATTCTCTCACGGGCGGGAGGCGCGGGATCGAGCCGGTTCACTGTCCGGGCGAGCATTGGGTTCAACTCGGCCGGGGAGCAGTGGTCGGTCCAGAGCTGGGGGCAGTCGGTTGCTTTCGCTGCGGACCTCGGAACGTCGGCGGAGAATCTGTCGGCCAACCAGTCGGTCGATTTCCGCGGGCAGATGTCGAGCGCGACGACCGAAACGGTCACGTTGCGGAACTACACAGTGATCCGGTACCCGGCACCGTAGGAGGGAGGCAGGTTCACCGGGGCGCCGCCGAGGCGCCCCGGGAATCACGGTTTCATCAAGAGGTCACGGTAGTCCCGGACGTAGTCAAGAAGCCCGAATCGATGAAGCAGGTCCGCAACGTCAATAGTTACACCGCGAGGAGGGAAGCACCAGATCACGGCAAGCGCCCAGAGCATTTGTTTGGCGTCCCGCTCACCGATCCTGTCCCAAGGCTCGATCGGGCGGCGCTCGATCATCCGAATGAGGCTCCATGAGATCTCGCCGATAAGCCATTCGATCTCTTCATCGATCGAGGGAAGGAGGTGAGGAGCGAGCCGCTCGAGCACCCGTATCGCGCCGAAGCTGTGACTCTTGTAGCGGCATGCGAGCACCCGCGCCCGTGAATCGCCGCCGTTTTTACTAGCCTCCACCGTGTCCATCAACACCTTAAGCCGTTTTCGCAGCCTCGGCACGTTTCGATTCAGGCGAAAGAACCGGATTACGCCGTCGACTCGAGCTTGCCCGGGCGAGTCCACCGCCGGATGCGGGCGGCAGAGTGCAAGGTCCGGTCCTGCCAAATGGAGATCGAGCAACCGTTCAACGTCGTCGTCGACTGGATCGAGCAGCAATCTGGCTTCGAGATGAAGCGATCCCGCTTCGGCGAAACCGAATGGCGAGTGCCCGGCTGCAACCGGAAAGCGCTCACGCTTGACGCTCCGGTTGCACGGAGTGCAAGAGAGGAAGTAGTTCGCAAAGTCGTAGGCGAGCCACCAGTGAACCGACTTGGGACGAAAGTGATCTACGTCGGCGCCGGCCTCCGACAAGTCGGCGCCACAGTAGGCGCAAACCCATCCCTGCATCGCGAGCAGCGCCCCTCGAACGTCGGGCTCATTCCAGTAACCCTGAAAGTGGCTCGGCGGACTGCCGGTCTTCGCGTATTGATCGATGTGGATCCGGCGGGTGAGCCCGCCGCGTCCATCGTCCCGCAAAGACGGCGGAACAACGGGCGGTCGATTCAGCCTCCTCACGGACGCAAACGTTCGAGCGCAGACTTCAATCTATTCACTCGCTCCTTGGCTTGCTCGGGACTGACCTCCGGAGACACCGTTAGCAGTTCGGCGGCGGCGTGCTCGCCGTTGGCTTCGTTCTCTATGAGGCCCTCGATCGCTTCACCTGACGGTATCGTATCCATTAACCATTCGTAGATCTGATCGGAAGTGAAGCCGAGGATCTGCCGGTCCAGTTTCCGGACGTTGCCCTCGACGGTACGGTCGAGCGCGATAATCTCGTTGCTATCGAAGTTCGAAAGCACAAGCGGCGAGTGCGTTGTCACGATCCACTGCACGTTCGGCATTGCCGCGCGAAGCCTCGGCACGATCGATCGTTGAAGCGAAGGATGGAGGTGGAGATCGATCTCATCGATCATGACGATGCCGCAGATTTCGGCTGGATCGCCACGCTTCGCGGACTCGGGATTCTTTGCCGCCCAGATCGCGCAGATGTCGGCTAGCCAAGCTGCCGCGGCGCGGTAGCCGTCAGGGAGGTCGAGAGCATCCACATGATCGAGGCCGGCAACGGAGAAGCGTGGCCCGGACCCGTTGGAAGTAACGTCAAGAGTTCCTTCGAAAACCTTCGACACGAGTGGTCGAAACAACGCGACGACTTCCACCGGCGCTGTTGGCAGCCGGAGCAGGATTTCCGCGTGAGCGAGTTGGCTGAGGGGATCGAACAGGCTGATCACGCGCCGCACATCCGCGCTCAGGTTGTCGTGAGAAGAGTCCGCCCGAGAAGACAGATTGCGGGTCGCACCGTAAGCAGCGAACACCATCGTCGGCAGGAGGCGCTGCCACAGGTCATCACCGGTCACCTTGAGGCCGCCCTGCTCCGACACTTCCGCCCGAATCGTAGCGGTTCCTGGCCGACTCGGAAAGTACAATCCCACCTCGATAGTGGCGCGCGGCGCGGGGCCGTCCTTACCGGTACGGCGCATGCGATTGAGCCTTTCGCCGCCGAGTTCGCGCGCCATGGCTTCGCCGAGCATGGCGATGCAGAGGCCCTGGAGCAGGCTCGACTTGCCAGCTCCGTTGATGCCCGCCACGCACGTCCAGTCCCCGGAAAGGTTTGAGCCGTGGCCGAGGCGAACTTCGAAGTCCGCGAAAGAGCGAAACTGGGAAATCCGCACGTGATCGATTCGCACCGGCTCGAAGGCAGCCGAGACATGGTGAGCCAACAAGCTGCGTGCGGCACGCGCTCTTCCGATTGTGAAATGCGTGGCCGGGGATGCCAAGTGCCCGTCGGCCCATTCGGCGCCAAGGTGGGCCCTATATGCAATCCACCCCCTGGTGGCGTCCGGCCGGGTGTTAGGTTGGAAGCGAAGCACAGCGTATCCTCTTCGCCTCGAAACGGGGCTGAGCCTAGGGACTGTTATCCTCGTCAAAGAATCCTCCGATCGGAGCGTCCAGGAAGCATCGGCCATCGCCCCCACGAAGGCCATGTCCAGCCTTGACCGGAAAGTTTCGGTTAGCGACATCCCGCACCCGGAAGGCACTAGTGCCGCAGTAAGGTTCGCGCGCCCCCCGCTTCCACGAATGCCCGAGTTCGCCAAGTTGAGTTCCTCCCAGAAATTGGGGCCGATGATCGTGATGCCGGGTGCCTCGAAAGCGAATTCGGCGTTGGGATAGGAAGACCGGGCCAATGGCAACCAGACCTCAGACCAGTCGCTGTAGGTGCGTGGATCGAGATGCCAATGGAGATCACCTTCGGACGGCACCATCAAGACAGTGTGTGAGCCAAGCCCAGCGAGGAGAACGGATAAGAATTGAGAGCCCTTCCGAAACTCATCCGGGGAGCCGCTGATCGTGATACCTCCCGCGATCAGAACTGCATCGACCGGCTCGTATGTGGCTCGCACATCCTCTGCAAGCGAGTTCGCGAACGCCTCCTCCTCGCCTTCCCACTCCGGCGCACCCATCGCCAAATCGCTCAGCAAGAGGAAACCGGTCGCCATAGAGAAATTGTACCTTTGGAGCGTTCGACTTGTGCTGCCAGTTCGACACCGCCAAGGCGCCCCGGGTTCTAAGGATATTCCAGGCTGCTCCTAGAGTCCTTGCCGAATTGTAACCCGTTCGGGGGGACCGCATAATGAAATGGAATCTGCTGGAGGACTCCGAATGGTACTCGCAACCCATCTGCACAATGCGCTTCGTTTGAAGAGGGATCAACGAGCGCAGGATCTCATTGAATACGCCCTGCTTGCCGCCTTCATCGCGGTGGCGGTCGCGGCGATATTCCCAACCGACATCGCTCCGAACATCAGCAAGACATTCTCGAAGGTAACCACGCTACTGAATCAGGTCTAGTAGCCCATCACTGCCCGAGGTACTTTTTCAGGTCCGGGTTCAACTGCGCCTGTACGTCTGGCTTGGCCAAGTCGTCCTTCAGCACCAACCGGGGCGCCAAGTTGTTCATCTTTTCAACCGGTTGGCCGCGCAACTTGGCCATCGCCGCTTTCACTGACTCTTCACCCATCTTGAAGGGGTGCTGGACGATCAGCGAATCGACGATTCCGTTCTCGACATCCTGAAGCAGCGTCGGGCTCCAGTCAAATCCGACGAGTTTGATCTTGGACTTGCGCGCCTTCACCGCCTGAGCAGCGCCCACCGCGCTCGACTCGTTGGAGGCGAACATGCCGTCGGCTTCCGGATGCGCGGTCAGCATGTTCTCCGACACCGCCATTGACTTTGCGAAATCGGCCATTCCGTACTGCTTCTCGACAATCTGGATTCCCGGAAACTTCTCCTTCAGCCCCTCCTCGAATCCGCGCTCACGCTCCATGGTCGATGCGCCGCCTGGCTGCACCGCCACCATCAGAACCTTGCCCTTGCCGTTGAGAAGCTGACCCATCCGCTCGGCTCCCAAGCGCCCGGCACCATAGTTGTCGGTCGCTACCTGCGAGACGAACTGATCGGTATCGATGCCGGAGTCGAAGATCACCACCGGAATTCCGGCCTTCGAGGCCCGGTCCACCACGTTGACCATGATCTTCTTGTCGATCGGCGCCAGGCAGATCGCGTCCACGCGGCGCGTGATCATGTTCTCCATGATCTGAATCTGACCCGCGTAATCGGTCTCCGACGTGGGTCCGTTCCACTGGATGTCGACTCCCGCCTCGAGCGCTGCCCTGGCGGCTCCGGCGTGGACCGACTGCCAGAACAGGTGCGAACGGCCTTTCGGGATCACCGCGATGGTGGTCTTTTTCTGTTGATTGCAGGACGCCAGGCCCGCGGAAAGCAAGAGAGCCAGCGCCGAAGCGCTGGCCCAGAGTCGAAGAGTGTTCATTGTTCGTTAGGGAAGAGTCGGGTCGGGGATCGTATAGTTGACGTCGAGCGACTTCAAGAATGCTACCACGTCCGCCTTCTCCGCCTTGGTGAGATTGGCGGGCTTGAGATTGGTGGTGTCGAGCCACTTGTTCTTCTTGCCGCCATTCGACATCAGGTCCACCGCTTCCTCGAGTGTCTTCACGCTGCCGTTATGGAAGTACGGGCCGGACTTCGCCACATCGAGCAGTGTCGGAGTCTTGAACGCGCCGTTGTCCTTCTCTTCCTTCGAAATGGCACCACGGCCGAGATCGGGCTTGGCGGCGTCCATGCCGATTCCAACGTTGTGGAACTGCATGTCGGTGAGGAGAAGTCCGTCGTGGCAGTTGGTGCACTTGGCTTTTTCGCTGAAGACCTTCCAGCCGCGCTGGGCCGCTTCGCTGAACGCCGCCGTGTCGCCGCTCCGGAACTTGAACCAGGCGGAGTCAGTGGCGACGATCGTACGCATGAACGCCGCGACGGCCTTGGCGAAGTTCTCTTTGGTGATCGGGCCCGGTCCGAATGCGGCTTCGAAACCCTTCTTGTAGCCTTCGAGTCCGGCGATGCGAGCCACGCAGCCGTCGACATCGGGCTTGCCATCCTTACCGGTGCAGCCCATGTTGCCGCCGCCCATGGCGCCGAGGACCTGCTTTTCGAGAGAGGGCGAGCGGCCGTCCCAATACAGCGCCGGATAGTAGCCCACGTTCCACATCGTTGGTGCGGCGCGAGTCAGCTTCGCCGAATAGGCGCCCACGGCGGTCGGAAGTCCGTCGGTGAGGCCCTTCTCCTTCACGTGGCACGAATAGCAGCTCTTGGATTCATCGCCTGACACGCGCTTGTCGTAATAGAGCATGTGCCCCAGGTCGGCCTTCGCTTTCGTCATCGGGTTGTCGGCCGGAACCGTCATGTCGGTGAAACCCGGAACGGCCGGCGCTTTGTAGGATGGCGCGGCGGGTGCTTCTTTCTTCGCTTCCTGCTGCGGAGCAGGAGCACAGCCAGTGAGCGCAACAAGCGCGCCCGCGGCCAAGGCAGTGGTCAATCGAGTCATAGCTCTCCCAGATGCGCTTCCCAGAGCGCAGGATTCAGGTTTCAACACACGCTCGCGCTTTTTATCCGCGAGTGGATGCGGCGGCGATCCGGCGAATCAGATCGGCGGATTCCGCTCGGCTTTCCTGACCAATGGTAAAACAATCCACGCAGTCGAGCGAAAGCGCGAATTGCAGGCACTCGTCCACCTTGTTCCGAAGGCGGCCGGCACCGAGGATCTTCATGCCGATCACGCCCTTGCCCTTCGCCTTCATCTCGCGCAACACGCCGATCACCGTTGCCGGATCGGCGTCCATCGCCACCTGCGCCGGATTGATGCGGGCCAAGTCGACCTCGACCCAATCGCTTTTGGCGGCGGTTTTCAGCGCGGGCAGCGTGTGGCAACTCGTGCCCTTGGTCCGCACGATTCCCTTCGCCTGCGCCTCGCTGATCACTTCCATCGCGCCCTTTTTGCGCTCGTCCCAATTGCCGTCGAGCATGCAGTGTAGCAGCAAGATGTCGATATAGTCGGTATTCAGTTCGCGGCGGAAGCGGTCGAGATCGGCGCGCATCTCGGCGGCGGTATTTGCGTGGGTCTTCGAGAGGATCGTCACCTTGTCGCGCGGAATGCTCTTCAACGCTTCCTTCAGGTGCGGATGCGACCCGTATTGATCGGCCGAGTCCCAGAAGGTGACGCCGTTGTCGAGCGCGGCTTTGAACAAGTCCGCGACACCGGAGACACCGAGCTTCTTCGTCTGATTCGACGATCCACCACTGCCGTTGGTCCCGGTGCCCATCGCCAGCCGCGAGAGTTCGACGCCTTTGGGCCCGAGCTTGACTCGATCGGAGGCCTGCTTCTTCGTCGTGGAGGCATATAGATGATACGGAAACGCGTTGAGACTGACGAGGCCGGCGGCCGCGCCCTTCTGGAGGAAGTTTCGGCGATCCATGCGAGCTAAGGTAGCATAATCCGTATGCGACTGGTTCCCTGTATGCTCGCCGCCGCTCTGCTCTCCGCCGAGCCACCCGTAGTCACCGATTCGAAGAAGACCGGACTCGACCCCGCCCGCCTCGCCGCGATTCCGAAACGCCTCCAACATTGGGTGGACAAGGGCGCCGCCGCGGGCTTCGTCACGCTCGTCGCGCGGCATGGGCAGATCGCTCATCATGAGGCCACCGGTTACACCGACCTCGAAACCAAGCAGCCGATGAAGACGGACAACATCTTCCAGCTCCACTCGATGACCAAACCGATCGTCTGCATCGGCGTGATGATGCTCGTCGAGGAAGGTCTGGTGGCGCTGTCGGATCCGGTTGAGAAGCATCTGCCGGAATTCCGCGGCATCACGGTCCGGGATGCCGATGGCCGGTTGCGCAAGCCTTCGAGGCTGCCCACCGTGCGCGACCTGATGACACACACCTCGGGTATGATGCTAAATCCGCCGCCCGGAATCGGCGAGATGCACACGGAGCTGAACAAGAAACTCGCGGACGTGATGCTCGTCGAATCGCAACAGCCGCTCGAGTTCGATCCCGGTACGAAGTGGCAGTATTCGAATACGGGCATTGCGGCGCTCGGCCGAATCATCGAAGTCCACTCCGGGATGCCGATGGAAAAGTTCCTCGAACTGCGGATCTTCAGGCCCCTCGGCATGAACGACACGTTCATCTTCCCGCCGAAAGAGAAATTCCACCGGATGCCGACGGCGTACGTGCTCCGCGACGGCAAGACGGAGAAGTACACGTCGCTCACGCTCGGCGAGGGAAAGATGAAGTTCCGCGAAGGCGCGCTCTATTCCCTGCCCGAAGGCGGACTCTATTCGACCGCCGCCGATCTGTTCCCGCTCTATCAGGCGATGTTGAACCAAGGCGCCTACAACGGTGTCCGGATCCTGTCGAAGGCGTCGGTCGAGGTGATGACCACCAATCACACGGGGGACCTCAAGACCAGCACTCCGGGCGGTGGCTGGGGGCTCGGCTGGTATGTGATCAAGGACAACTCCGGGACGCTGTTGTTCCAATCCATCGGTACGTTCGGCCACGGCGGACGATTCGGCACCTATTGCTTCATCGATCCCAAGCGCGACATGATCGGCATCTTCATGATCCATCGCGAGGGTGGAAGCGACGAACGAAATGCCTTCGTCGAAATGGCCTACTCGGCGGCGATAGACTAGAAGCCAGCGATGCAGCGATCCTCGTGGCTCCTCCTTACGCTCCCTCTGGTGGCGCTCGCCGATAACGGCGCGATCTTCCGCGACAAGATCCAGCCCATCCTCACGGCCAATTGCGCGGGCTGCCATGGCGCTGCGAACGCATCCGGCGGACTCAGCTTTGCCGGCTGGGAGAAAGCGCTCGAAGGCGGCAAGCGCGGCGCGGCGATCGCGCCGGGCGATTCCAAGTCGAGTCTGGTGGTGCGATTCCTGCGCGGCGAGCAGCAACCGAAGATGCCGCTCGGCGGAACACTCGATGCGAAGGTGATCGACGCGATTGCCGGCGCGATCGACTCGAGGAAGCCAGAAATACGCGCAACATCGGACGCACAGTGGGCCTACCGGAAGCCTGCCCGGCCGGAACCACCGAAGGTCGCTGATTCGGTGTGGGTGCGGAATCCGATCGATGCCTTCGTTCTCGCCAAGCTCGAATCGAAGCAGATGAAGCCCGCGCCCGAGGTTTCGAAGCGGGCACTGTTGCGGCGGGTCTACTTCGACCTCATCGGGCTTCCGCCGTCACCGGAAGACATCCGCGCCTTCGAGGCCAACACCTCCGCCGGTGCTCTCGAAGGGGTGATCGACAAGCTGCTCGAAGACAAACGCTACGGCGAACGCTGGGCGCGGCATTGGCTGGATCTCGTACGGTTCGCGGAGTCTGACGGATTCGCGATCGACGGCGAGCGCCCCACCGCTTGGCGTTATCGCGACTACGTGATCCGCTCGTTCAACAGCGACAAGCCATATGACCAGTTCGTCAAGGAACAGATCGCGGGAGACGAGGTGGAAGACAAGCGCGTCAATCGAACCGAAGGCGTCATCGCGCTCGGATTCCTGCGCATGGCGACCTGGGAGGCTGATGCGAACTTCAAGACCCAGCTCCGCCAGGATTTCCTCAATGAAGCAACCGGCACGACGTCGCAGGTCTTTCTCGGCCTGACAGCCGGCTGCGCGCGCTGCCACGACCACAAGTACGACCCGATTCCCCAGCGCGATTTCTATCGGCTCCAATCCTTCTTCGCAGCGACCCGCGTCGACGATCGCGCCAACGCCTTCCTGCCAGTCGAAGATCCGAAGAAGATGCGGGCGCTGATGCGCCAGTACGAAGATGAAACCGAAGCCGCCGATGAGGCGATGCAGCAAGTCGAAAAGCGATTGAAGGCGAAGTTCACTGGCAAGGGCGATTTCATTCGTGCCCTGCGCGACAAGAAGGATGCCGCCTACACGGATGCCGAGCGCAAGGAATGGGAGTCCGCTCGGAACCGGCAGCGCAGAGTGAGCGAAGCGATCGCACGCCATCGGCCGTTCGCCTACTCGGTCTCCGATGTGGTTCCGCCGCAAGTCCCATCGCTTCCCGACACCTACGTACTCAAGGGCGGAGAGCTTGCGGCGAAAGGCGAGAAGGTGGAGCCGGGATTCCTGAGCTGCCTCACGGGCTCGAATGATGCCGCGACGATTCCCTTCGCCGGAGGCAGCTCGGGCCGCCGAAAGGCGCTCGCGGAATGGATCGCGAGTCCGTCGAATCCGCTCACCGCACGCGTGATGGCGAATCGTCTCTGGCAACATCATTTCGGCGAGGGAATCGTGCGCACGCCCTCCGACTTCGGCAAGAACGGCGACAAGCCGACTCATCCGGAACTGCTCGATTGGTTGGCGGACGAGTTCATCAAGCAGGGCTGGAGCATGAAAAAGATGCACAAGCTGATGCTGACTTCAGCCACCTATCGACAGTCGACCGGGAATGCCGAATGGAAGAAGTACGGCGAGGCCGATCCGAACAATCTGCTGCTGTGGCGGATGAACTGGATCCGGCTCGAGTCGGAAGTGATTCGCGACACGCTGCTCTCGCTGAGCGGTGACCTGCAACCGTCGCCCGGCGGTCCGGGGGCGTTCTTCGCGATCGGTCAGGACGTTGCGGATGGATTCGAGTTCTTCAAGTGGTTCGCTTCGGATGAGAAAGAACAGGCGCGGCGCACGGTCTACATGTTCCAGCGGCGCAGCGTGATGATGCCAATGATGGAAGTGTTCGACGGCGCGAATATGAGCGAAAGCTGCTCGCGGCGGAACGTGACCACCGTGGCTCCCCAGGCTTTCACGCTGCTCAACGGATCGAACACTGTGGAGGCGTCACGCAAGTTGGCCGAACGCGTGATCGAGTCGGTGGGTCCGCAGCCCGGGAAGCAGGTCGCACGGGCATTCGAAGTGACACTCGGCCGCGCGCCCTCGGCGGAGGAGTCCACCAAGGCGCAATCGCTCTATTCGCGCGGCAAACCAGCCGATGCCCTCGCGCGGCTGAACACCGTGCTCTTCAACTTGAACGAGTTTCTCTATCTGGAGTAGCTGACCATGTCGATCGACCGCCGGAATTTCCTCTACAACACGATGCTCGGCGCGGGTCCGTTGGCGCTGATGGATCTGCTTGCTGGCGACGCCCGTGCCGCCCGGACGCAGGAGCCGCATCATGCTCCGAAGGCGAAGTCGTGTATCTTCCTGACGATGCTCGGCGGCGTGAGCCAGATGGACACGTTCGATCCCAAGCCCGCGCTCGACAAGTTCGACAACACGGTGATGGATTGGAGCAAGGAGCGTGCCACCGACCAGGTGAGCCTCTTCGCCAAACCCCGCCTGATTCTCCGGTCACCGTGGAAGTTCGCAAAATACGGCCAGTGCGGAATGGACGTGTCAGAGCTCTTCCCGAACCTCGCCAAGCGTGTCGACAAAATGGCGTTCGTGCGATCGGTGCAGGCCGAGAACGGCAATCATCCCGCGGCGGTCTTTCTGATGAACACGGGCACGGTGATTCCCGGATCGCCCTCGGTCGGCGCCTGGACGAACTTCGGGCTTGGTTCGCCGAACCGCAACCTACCGGGCTTTGTCGTATTGCCGGACTTCCGCGCGCTTCCCTTCAGCGGCTCGCAACAGTGGGGCGCGGGCTATCTTCCGGCCAGTTTCCAAGGCACGATGCTGCGCTGGAAGGGCGAGCCGATTCGAGATCTGAAGCCGCCGGAGGGCGTGACGGCCGATCAGCAATCCGCCGAGCGTGAGTTGCTCCGGTCGTTCAATCAGTCGCACCTCGAGCGCCACTTCACCAATCCGGACCTGCAAGGGCGCATCGATGCCTACGAACTGGCCTATCGCATGCAAACCGAAGTTCCCGGCACGCTCGACATCGACTCCGAACCTCGCAACGTGCTCGAAGACTACGGCATCACGAACGAGGTGACGGAATCATTCGGGCGCCGCTGCCTCATGGCGCGCAGGATGGTCGAAAAGGGAGTCCGCTTCGTGCAGCTCTACACGCCGAGCCAATCCTGGGATTCGCACACCGAGTTGCTGACGCGGCACAAGAAGAACGCCGAGGAAGTGGACCGCCCGATCGCCGCGCTGATCGCGGATCTCGAGCAGCGCGGACTCCTCGATTCGACGCTGATCGTCTGGATGGGTGAGTTCGGGCGTACGCCCGACAACCTGGCTGACCAGCGCGACAAAGCCGGACGCGACCACAACACGCGCGCGATGACCATCTTCTTCGCGGGCGGCGGTGTGAGGGGCGGGTCGCTGGTGGGGCGCACGGATGATCTGGGATTCAAGGCGGTGGAGAACATCTACCGGATCCGCGACGTGCATGCCACGATCCTGCACCTGATGGGGCTGAGCGACATGAAGCTGACCTACTATCACGCGGGGCGGAACCGAAGACTGACGGATCTCGGGGGGAACGTGATCAAGGAGATCCTGGCGTAGGATCGGCCCGGGCGCCGTGGAAGCCACGAGCTGACGGTCTCGCGCCATTGGTAATTATATCGTTGACGAGTATAGTGTGACCCGCTATACTCGCCTCAGGTAGACTATGCCGGCCTCAGATCCACAGCCTCTCCTTCCCCTCCCAGTCGCGGGTTTCCATATTCTGATCGCCCTCGCCGGGCGTGACCGCCACGGCTACTCGATCATGCAGGACGTCTCGGTACGCACGAACGGCTCGGTTCAGTTGAGCGCGGGGACACTCTATAGCTC
>CADECY010000206.1 GCA_902825945.1 uncultured Acidobacteriota bacterium | reverse complement strand
ATCACTTCCGAGCCGGCGAACTCGCGCACGCTTTGGCGCACCAGCAGTTCCTGTTGTGTGAAAAGCGTGTCGACGAGCAGGTAGTCGACTCCTCGAAATGCGGACATCACTTCATGCTAGCCCGGCCTTGCTACGATATCTCCTACGATGATTGGAATGATTCGCCTCGCCGCGTTTGCACTCGCAGCGTTCACCGCGCTCGCCGAAGAGTATCCGCTCGGCCCCGATTCGATGCGCCAGCAGGGCGTTCCACAGGGCAAGGTTACCCAGCACAAATGGACGAGCAAGATCTTTCCGGGTACCGTGCGCGACTACTGGGTCTACGTTCCCGCGCAACACGACGCGGCCAAGCCCGCGCCGGTGATGATCTTCCAGTACGGCGCGGGATTCGTCAATGAGACCGGGCGGTTTCGCGTGCCCATCGTCTTCGACAATCTGATCGCCAAGGGCGCGATGCCCGCGACGATCGCGATCCTGATCAATCCGGGCGTGCTACCCGCGCTCTCGCCCGAGCACCAGGACCGGTACAACCGCAGCTACGAATACGATGCGCTCGGCGATCGCTATGCGCGCTTCCTGATCGAAGAGATTCTGCCCGAGGTGGGCAAGTCTTACAACCTGTCGAAGGATCCGAACGATCGTGCCATCGCGGGATCGTCTTCGGGCGGAATCGCCGCGTTCACGGCCGCCTGGAACCGGCCGGACGCCTTCCGGCGCGTGATCAGCTACATCGGCAGCTACACGGATCTGCGGGGCGGCGTCGTCTATCCGGGCCAGATTCGGAAGATGGAGCCGAAGCCGCTGCGAATCTACTTGCAGGATGGCCGCAAGGACCAAAACATCTATTCCGGAAACTGGTTTATCGCGAACGAGGACATGGCATCCGCGCTCGCCTACGCGGGTTACGATCACACCTTCACGATTGGCAATGAAGGGCATAACGCGATCCACGGTGGCGCGATCCTGCCGTACGCTTTGCGCTGGCTTTGGCGCGATTGGCCGAAACCGGTTGCCAAGCCCAAGGGCGGCGGTGAGCGCCACTACGTCATGGAGATCCTCGGTCCGGAAAGCGAATGGGAACTGGTGAGCCAGGGCCACCGCTTCACCGAAGGTCCGGCAGCGGATCAGACGGGCAACGTCTACTTCACCGACATTCCGAACAACCGGATCCACAAGATCGGGCTCGACGGGAAGGTGACCGTGTTCAAGGAAGATAGCGGCGCGACCAACGGACTCGAAGTGGGTCCGGACGGGCGTCTCTACGGCTGCCAGAACGGACGCAAGCGCATTGTTGCGTGGACGGCTGACGGTCGCGAGACGGTGATCGCCTCCGATGTCGAATCGAACGATCTTGCGGTCACCGCGAAGGGTGCGATCTACTTCACCGATCCGATGAACCAGAAGGTTTGGCTGATCGATGAAAAGGGTTCGAAGCGAGTTGTGGCCGAGAAGCAGCAGGATTTTCCGAACGGCGTGACCCTCTCGCCCGACCAGTCGCTACTGATGGTGTCGGATTCGCGCGGGCGCTGGGTCTGGTCGTACCAGATTCAAGCCGATGGATCGCTCGCGAATGGGCAGGCTTTCTACCGGCTCGACACGCCGGATGAATCGACGATTAGCGGCGCCGACGGAATCGCTGTGGATACGGAAGGGCAGCTTTATGTTTCCTCGCGCATCGGGATACAGGTGTGCGATCAACCGGGCCGTGTCATCGGAATCATTGGCAAGCCGCAGGCGGGTTCGGTGTCGAATGTGTTGTTCGCGGGTCCGGACCGGCAGACGTTGTACGTGACAGCGGGGGACAAAGTCTTCCGCCGGCGCGTGGCGAAGAAGGGAACGGTGGCGTGGGAGGCGGTGAAGCCGCCGAGACCGCGACTGTAGCACCACGACCGCCTGGCTATAGCGCTCGGCGGCCACGATTCACTTCACATGCTCGAATCGTAACGCAGTTCGGCCTTCTTCACCTCAGGATGAAGAGCCGGGCCTGCGCGGCGTCGGCCAGTCCGGTTGTGGAGATTCCGCTTTGGAGACGAAGCGCGAGTTCCATGATGCTCGGCTTTCTCGCTCCCCGAGAATACGCTCGCGCACGACCTGATCGCGCCACGAATTACCGTGGTGTTGGTTTCGAAGCTCCTCGGAACGCAGTGCACGGCCGGGACGGGCGCAGCGTCGCTCCACTCGGCTTCAAGTTTTGCCGCCCTGATTTTGGCTGTTGCGTACCGGGCGCTGATCAAGGCGGCGCTTCTCGTCGAAGTGGTCTCCCCACCCCGGTGGAGTACGATCTGCCGCTTCAGCCGCAGGATGGCTCTAGGATGTTGCGGGACTCCGATGCCGTGGCCCACATTCCGTCCCTGAATCTCTTCCTTGGCACTCGGCGAGATCTGGCTTTCTCCGAACCGGGGGCAGCCCTTGGGGGGCCTCGGTGATCTCGACCGTTCAACTCATTTCTCGAGAGACCGCATCAATTCCTCGACCTTGCCCGCGATCACTTCCTCGACCGCCCACCCATAGGGCGCCGGGAGTCCATATTCCGGAATCGCTTCGGTCCCTTCGTAGCCGCCTTCCTTCAACACGCGCAGTGACGGGATGTAGGAAAGCAGTTCGTTGTTGTAGCCGAGGACCCATGTCGAATCGGCGCCGTAGGTGCTCTTGAATCGCAGGCAGTAGTCGATCACCGGCTCGCCAGTGAGTCCGATCATCGTCAGCCCGGACCCGAAACGCCACACCTGGACCGGATACGGGTAGCGGTCCGGGAGTTTTCCATCGCGGTCGAGTTCGGCGAGCAGGTAGTTGTTGTAGCGAAGGCGCGGACCGGTGAACTTCTTCTGATTGGCGATCAGTTCCTCGCGCGTGGGCGCGGTTTGGAAGGGGATCTCCGCGCTGCCCATGGCCGCGCGGATGGGGCCTTCCACCGGAATCATTTTGCGATCCACCACCAGTTGCGCCGACGTGGCAAGAATCTTGCCGTACATCGTGGCCAGTTCGTAGGCGGCGGGTTCGTTGCTGTTCATGATGCGGGGCAGGGGATTGGCGTCGCCGCCACAGCCCATCACGAACATTGCCATGGCGCCCGGGTTTCTCTGTTCGAACGCTTCCTGCGCGTAGCCCGGATAGTCGCCGTTGACCTTGGTTCCCGAAAGAGCCGTGGCGTGGCAAGAGTAGCCGAAAGCCGCGGCTTTGAGTTTGTTGTTCGGAGTTCGCACCGCGAGCACGGGAACGTCGTGATCCACCGGACCGGGGAGCTTCCGCGTGCCGGGCCGTGAGCGCCGCCGGTTGACCGCGAATCCCGCCAGGCCCTGCTCGAAGCCGAGAGCAACTGGGCCGAGATCCTTCACCGCGCGATCGATCACGTCCACGTACTGATCGTGAAGCTTTCTCGTGTATCGCTCGACCGCGGCCTTCTGTTGCGCGGAGAGGACATAGTAGAGCTTCAGTACGCCGCCGGTCACCGGGCACGAATGGTTGTGCGAGTAGTTGAACAGGATCCGTTCGGGCGGGATCCCGTGCATCGCCTTCGCGCGCCCTCGCACATATTCGAGCAGCTCCACGTCGAGCCCCACGAGATCAGCCGTCGTCAACACCGAAATCGCTCCCGTATCATCGCGCAGCGCCAAAGCCTTCACCCAGATCCGCTGCGTCACGCCGTCCGACGGATCCTGCCGGCCACCGTATCCGGCGAGGAAAATCGGCTCGTCCGGGGTGATGTCGACCTTCGCGACGCCCGCCTGCCAGGCGGCCGTCATCGCGCCCGTCCAGAGCAGGAATGCGGCGGCTCGTTTCATACTCAACCCTTCTATCACATCCGGCCGGGCGACGATTCTCGAGGGCGCCAGGATCGAGGCGGCACTCGAAACGCTTCGTCGGGCATGCCCGAAACGGTCGGAAATCGAAGGGCTAACGCAACTGCGGGAGGATGCGTGCCGGAGGTCCGCTCAGATCCTCGCGATACAAGGGACTCACGGGAGGTTTGCGAGAGCCCAGTGGGCGGCTTCGGCCACCACGGGGTCCTGCGATTGCACCAAGCGTGTTGCCTCTTCGCGGAGATGCGCCTGACCCGAGTTGCCGATGGCGATTGCGACGTTTCGAAGAAAGCCCGAGTAGCGGGAGCGAGAGACAGGGGTGCCGGCGAACATCGCGCGGAATTCGGATTCGCTGAGCGCGGCCATTTGGGCGAGCGGAGGGGCGGCGAAGCGGGGTAGGTAGCGAGGGTCCGCCGTAACTGGGGCGCGGCCGTTCCATGGGCAGACATCCTGGCAGACATCGCATCCGAATAAGTGGTGACCGATGCCCGGGCGGGCCTGCTCGGGGATCGGTCCGCGGAGTTCGATGGTGAAGTACGAAATACAAAGGCGCGAGTCGACGGCGTAAGTTCCGTCCGGCCCGGGGAGGATCGCGGCGGTGGGGCAGGCGTCGATGCAGCGGGTGCACGAGCCGCAGCGATCGGGTGGAGGCTCGTCCGCCGGCAGGTCGATCGAAACCAGGATCTCGCCCAGGAAGAACCAGCTTCCGCGAGCCTGGTTGATCAGGCAGGTGTTCTTGCCGATCCAGCCGAGCCCGGCGGCGCGGGCGTAGGAGCGTTCGAGCAATGGGGCGGTGTCGACGCAGATCTTCGACTCGAATGGGCCCGCTTCCGCCGCGAGGAGTTCGACGAGACGGCGGAGGTCCGCTTTCATTGCGTCATGGTAGTCGTCAGCCCACGCGTAGCGGGAAATCCAGCCTCGGATGGCGTCGTCGAATTGAGTGGAAGCAGGCCCCGGTGTATTGTATAGTTTTCCGACACACAGGACGGAGCGGGCCGACGGGAGGAGGTGGCGCGGGTCGGCTCGGATTTCGGCTCGACGGTCGGTGAGGTACCCCATGGCTCCGGCTTGGCCCTCGCGGACCCATGACCGGTAGCGGTCCATGTCCGGCAGGGGGAGCGCGGGTGCCACGCCCGCCAGTTCGAAGCCGCAACGCGCCGCAAGACCCTCAAGTTGTTGTTTTCGCAGGGGCAGGGACGCTCCATTCAATGCCGCAGGTCGCCATCCGATGGTACAATCCAGCCTTTGGACCGCAAAGTCTCGCCGGACCAGTACCCGTTGACTATACTGATCATTTTAGAGGTAGTGTTCAGACGTCTGTCCAGCAAAATTCAGGAGTGAGCTGAAAACGCATGCATAAGCCGATCAAATATGTGGAGAAGGTCCTCACCACGAGCGCCAAGGGCGCGTGGGTGGTGTTCGACGCTTTGAACCAGTTCCGTCAGAACCCGAGCTTCACCCCGAAGTGGTCTGACAAGCCGCTGCTGAAGTCCTGGCAGAAGACAAAGCCGCCCCTCGGCTGGCCGCGCACGACCGATTCCCTGTGTCCGAAGTGCGTGCAGGAAGCGAGGAAGCAGATTCTCGACGGCGAAGTGGACTACAAGGTCCTGCTGAGCGAGAAGGTCGGCGAGATCAAGGCGCAGATCGTCGAGCACGACGGCAAGATCAAGATGGTGAAGGATTGCCCCAAGCACGGCCACTTCGAGGACGTGATGGCGATCGATCCGGCGTTCTTCAAGCACCTCGAGGAAGTGTTCCCTGGCCGCGACATCCGCGCGCACAACGACGAAGGGCTGCACAACCACGGCTCGTCGACGGTGACGCATGGCCGCGGGTCGGTGCTGACGATCGATCTGACCAACCGCTGCAACATGATGTGCGACCCGTGCTTCATGGATGCCAACCAAGTGGGCTTCGTGCACGAGTTGAGCTGGGAAGACATCAAGACCCTGCTCGACAATGCCGTGTCGATCAAGCCGCGCCGGAAGATGAGCGTCCAGTTCTCGGGCGGCGAGCCGACGCTGTCGCCGTACTTCCTGGATGCGGTCCGCTATGCGCGTAAGGTCGGTTACGACTCGGTGCAGGCGGCCACCAACGGAATCGAGTTCGCCAAGAGCCCCGAGTTCTGCCGTCAGGCTTCAGAAGCCGGTCTCCGTTACGTCTATCTGCAGTTCGATGGCATCGGCAACGAAGCGAACTCGCACCGTCTCGTCGGCAACCTGTTCGACGTGAAGCTGCGCGCGATCGAGAATCTGCACTCGAATGGCGTGGACATCGTCCCGGTCATCACAATCGTGAACGGGATCAACAACGAGCAGGTTGGCCACGTGATTCAGTTCGCGCTGGACAACCCGAAGAAGATTCCGTTCCTCAGCTTCCAGCCGGTGAGCTTCACCGGTCGCGACGAGGATGTTACGCCGGAGCGGCGCGCGGCGCAGCGCTACACGCTGTCGCACTTGGCGCACGACGTGAAGAATCAGGTGGGCCTCGGTGAGCCGACGCGCGATTGGTTCCCGATCTCGTTCATCTCGACGTTCTCTGACTGGGCCGATCTCGTGCATGGTCCGACTGCGGATTGGGGACATCTCTCCTGCGGCTGCCACCCGAACTGCGGCGTGGGCATGGCGGTGATGGTGGACAAGGAAACCAAGGAAGCGGTTCCGGTGACGGCGTTCCTCAACGGCGACCGGCTTGCCAAGGACTTGGCCCGTGTGAACGACGCGGCGCGCGGACGGTTCCTTTCGGTGATGGGCATGGCGCTGGCGCTGATGCGGAACTACGATCCGTTCATGTCGCCAACGCACTTCAAGCTCGTCGACCTGATGAAGAAGTTCGACAAGACCTTCGGCGCGACCGGTAAGAACTACGGTAAGGTGAGCGGCGAGACGCGCCTGCAGGATATCGAAAAGCGGCGCGCGGACCGCTGGAACTTCCTGTTCATCGCCGGCATGTGGTTCCAGGATCTGTTCAACTACGACTTCCGCCGTACCGAACAGTGCATCATCCCCTATGCGACGCAGGAAGGCGAGATCAGCTTCTGCGCCTACAACACGGGCATCGGCTGGCGGAACATCATCGAGAAAATGCACATGACCGCGACGCTCACCAAGTGGTACGACGATCATGGCCGTCACGAGATCTTCGCGGGCGGCAAGCACGTGAAGTTGCAGACGAAGGATCACAGCCTGAAGCTGAATGCCGAGCACGTGGCGCACAAGAAGCAGACCGATCTCGACGAAGCGGGCATCGCCAAGAATGCGCGTGAAGAGAAGATCCGGGCGCGCGACTTGAAGCTCAAGTTGCAGCAGGATGCCGAGAACGCCAAGATGGCGAAGCTGTATCGCGAAGTGGTCCTGAAGGAGAAGGCTCCCGAAGGATTCGTTTCGATCGACAACTTGATCGCAACGGCTCCGAAGCCGGCGGTGAAGCAAGAAGAAGTCGGCTCTTTCGGCGACTGAGACAGAACGAAAAAACGATAAGAAGATGCTTTCCCACGAAGCCACCGGTTCGCCGGTGGCTTTCGTGTTTCTGGCACGATGAAGAGCAAGCCGCTCGGGCGCGTCATTTCCCGGCGGAGGCTTCGGCCACCCACGCAGTAGCAGGAGCGGCACTTTCGCGAGCAGGATCGCGCGATGCGGCGAGATCTCTTGGCCGCGAGCCTCGAGCGCTTCCGCTGGTGGTCGAAGCGCTTCGTCTTGGCTTCGCTCGCCGTGATCGGAATCTGGGCGATCCGGCACCCGATCTCGGAAGGCGGGCTTCGGGAAGTTGCGATGGAGTTTGTCCTGCTTGCTTGGGTCTATCCATTCTCCATGTGGGTGATGTCGGGACTCTTCGCTTTGTCGTATTGGTACACGCTCGGCAAGGAGCCACCCAGCCTGATGGAGGAGAGCCGGCGGTGGCGGGTCCGATTATACTGAGTTTGCTCGGCAATCGCGTTCACTACTCGTGCCGCGATGAGCTGATTCAGCCGTTGGGCAAGAAGCGTTTCCTGCCCAACGGCGTCGCGGGGGCGATGAGTTGGATTATTGCCCTCGCCCGAAGCCCCTCCGTCCCGGTCCGCCGGCGCCACCCGCGCCACCGCGGTTACCAATCTGGTCGTACTTCGTCTTCTGTTCCGCGGTAAGAAGCGCGTAGAACTTCGCCTGTGCCTTGGCGTTGATAGCGGCGATCTGGCCCTCGATCACGCCAAGGGCGGCGCCGAGGCGATCGAGTTCGGTGTCGGCGCGATTGGCCTTCCAGGCGTCCCGGAGCGCGGTACGCGCCGAGTCGAGCTGGCCCTGCGCGGTGGCTGTCGCGGTCGAGGCCGCGGTGAAGATCGTCTGTGCCTGGGACTTCTGCGTGTCGGTCAGGTTCAGATACCCCGCGAGGTAATCGAGGCGCGAAGAGCCCTGCGTGCCTCGGTCACCCGAGGGCTGGGCCACCGCGGGAATCGCGGCGGTCATGGCCGCGAGCATGGTTGTCAGAATGAATTTGTTCACTGGTTGTGAACCTCCTAATCTAAGGAACGTACACATCCATGAACCCGGTTGCCGGCAACCGGGGTCCGTGAGGTAAAGCTTTCTTTACCCGAATTTGACGAACTTAACGTTCACTTTCCCGGAGGATACTTCGCCATCGAAAACGTCGCCGCGCGAAGCACGTGCTCCTCCACGTATTTGTGCCTCCGGTCCTCAACCGTTCCCGTCGCGATCGTGGACCATGGTTCCTTGCCTTCGGCGTCCACGAGACGGACCTGGAGAGTGTACTCGGTGACGTCGCGCAGCACCTGGCGGCCTCCGCGCCGTTCGCGGTGCACCGCCTCGCGAACGGTGAGGCTGTACGTCAGCCGCCACTCGGCCCGGGCGGATTGCTTCAGGCCCTTCGCCGCCGCGTGCCGCAAAATTCGCTCTTCGACGCCCTTGCGCAACGCCGGCTCGTCGATTCGCGGATGGTGGCCGTGGATCAGGCCCGGCCGGAAGTCGATGGTGTGCGTCGCGCCGAAGTCGAGGGTCTTGTCATGCTTCACGCGGACGTGCTGTGCGGCCAGGTTCGCGGCCATGAGCACGGTGACGATGGTGAGGAGGAAATGCATCTGCTCTCGTCAGAATACCTCGGGCGGCATGGGCGACCGGGCCAGGAGCACCAGGGAACGGGGACCGCGAGTTCGCGGCTGGGGCATTTGCGGGCGGGGAGGACGCGAAAGACGGAGCCGGCCGCCGCCTCTGCGGCTTTCTTCGGAGTGTTCGAAACAGGATTCAGAAGCGAGTTTGAAACACCGTTCGCGAACGGTGGTTTCTCCTGGAACCAGACGCGGAGCCGCGTCCTACTCGATCCGCCGCCAGCGGAACCGGCCGCGTACTTCGGTCAACTCGATTCGGCTGTCCGGGGCCGGATTGGCGAACACCAGCGTATCCACGAGCTGTCCCTTGACCGGAACCTCGACACGCCACACGGTCAACCGTCCGCCTTCGTGCATCGCGAAGTGCGGACCGTTCGGGCTCGACCACTGCGTCAGCCCACCGGCGGCGCCAATCATCGCGCCCGCGCCCGGCGGACGTTCGTATCGCTCCTCTCCCGAGTGCGTGATGCCCATCGCAGTGTGCGAAGTCTTGATCGAGACTCGATCCTGGAGCAACTCCTCGACCGATGAATCCCGGAGGCGATTCCACAGGCCGGACGGGCAAAGCCGGAACCGCGTGTCCTCCTTGTGGTAGAACTCGCGGCATCCATCTGGCAGAGGCAAGGTGTGCACCATTCGCTTGCGCGACGCTTTCACTTCGAGTGCAACGCTTACTTGGGCGGGACGTGGCCGGGACGCATCGGCCCAAACGAGTCCATCGTCGAACCAGCGCACGGGATAGCCTCCGCGGAAGACCGTTCGCAATCCCTCGGAGCCACCTTCCGTCCCGTCCTCGAGCCAGATATCGCGACCGTTGGGTCCGTCAACGACGATGTCCTCTGGCCACGCATTCTCGCGGCGTCCCGCGAGGATAACCTCCGGGTCTTCGGTGGCCTTGCAGGGGTTCGGGGCGTCAACGAGCACCAGGTTCCGTCCCGGACCGAGGACTGGAAGAGTCAGCGGAGGGGGTTGAAACTCTTTGCATCCGATCTCGCCTTTCGCCAACGATTCAATCTGCTCCCACGTTTTCGATTCGGGATCGGAGCGAAGATCCTGCCACTCCGCCGGACGCGCGGCGAGTGGACCGACTCGCGCCCGATAGGCTTTCAAGTCCGGAGACTTGACCACGCCCAGTCGAGCATCTTTGGCGGAGTACGCACCGTCGATCCAACTTTGGCCGAGCGGATGGTTATCGAACGGAGAAGTGCATGCGAGCGATACGAACTCAGCGCGACCGTCGCGATTGGAGTCGATGACCGCGATCGGCTCAAACGGGTAACGTTCGTTCGCGGACGCCGGAGGACTCTGCGAGTGGAGCTTCCACGGTACGGGTCGCCCTCCGGAGTCGAATAGCAGGATCACGACGTCGACCGGAGCAGGGCACCAGCCATTCGCGGCAAAATGGCGCGCGACCAGGAGATCGTCCTGTCCGTTGCGATCGAAGTCCGCTGCCCAAACTTCGGTACCCACGATTCCGCCGAAGGTGCGCATCCAGGCGCGCCATGGTTTACCCGCGCGATCGCGGCCATCGAGCCTCGCATAGCTGGCGTGGACGCTCGCCGCGCGCACGGTCCCGAGATTCACGGGCGGCTTGCCCTCGAGGTGGCCGATGCTGCCCAAGTGGCGAATCGGAAATTTCTGCCCGAATAGCGTGCAAACCGCAAGGAGCATAGACGGTAAGAGTCGCGATGGAATCGGCCACGTTTTTCTGCGATTCATGTCTGCAATGTAGCGCGGCCGACGGCTTTGCGCTGGGATGCGTGACGGCGCCTCCGGATGCTCCTGTTGACATTCGACCCGAGCCGGTGCATACTTCAGGTAGAAAGCCGACCCAAACCATTATGCCCAACGACGATCGCATCGAACTGCTGCAAGGTACCCTCGACCTCCTCATCCTTCGCACCCTGGTCTTCGGACCCGAACATGGCCAAGGAATCGCCCGCGCGATTCAGACCGCGTCCGGCGAGGAACTCCTGGTGGACCACGGCTCGCTTTACCCGGCGCTGCAACGGCTCGAGGATCGGGGTTGGATCGCCTCCGATTGGGGCGTATCGTCCAACAACCGGAAGGCGAAGTTCTATGAGTTGACGGCGGTGGGCCGGAAGCAACTGACGGCGGAACAATCGAAGTGGGATCGCATGGTGCGCGCGATCGGGCGCGTCCTGCAGCCCGGGGAGGTTTGACCAATGCGCGAGGATTTCGAAGACGAGGTTCGCTCTCACATCGAGCATGAAGCCGGCGAGTTGGTGGCGGGCGGAGCCGATCCAGCGAGTGCCCGCGCCGAGGCTCACCGCCGTTTCGGTAACGTCACCGCCACAACCGAACGGCGATGGGAGTCGCGCCGCTGGATGCCGGGCGAGAGGCTGCTACAGGATCTGCGATTCGCTTTTCGATGGATGCGCCGCGCTCCTGGGTTCGTCGCGGTGACCGTGTTCTCGCTCGCGGCGGGAATCGGCGCCAATACCGCGATCTTCAGCACCGCCGACCAGTTGCTCCGGCGTCCGCTGCCGGTTCGCGACCCTGGCGAACTGCGGATCGTCATGCGCGATGACGGCAGCCTCTCGTATCCGCTCTATCAGGCACTGTCGCGCCAAACCGTGTTTACGGAGATGACGGCGGCGGGAGGAGCGAACCGGATGCACGACATCCGCGTGGAAGGCGGAACGAATGCTCTCGCCGCTCGCGTGCAGGATGTCGATGGGAGCTATTTCCGCGTGCTCGGTGTTCCCCTCACGTTCGGGCGCGGACTCGAAGCCGATGGCGAGGCGGTGGTGAGCCACGCTTTTTGGAGTGACCGGATGCAGGCCGATCCGGCCATCGCGGGCCGCTCGGTGTGGGCCGCGGGAGCGCAGTTTCGCGTGGTGGGAGTCGCCGCGCCGGCTTTCAAGAGCGACGCGCCGGGCTCCCCCACCGATATCTGGACACCGGTCAATCTGGAGCGCCGCATTAGTCCGCGCGAGAATTTCCTCAAGATCTACGGGCGCATCCGTCCGGGAGTGAGCAACAAGCAGGCCGCCGCGGAGTTGAGCGCGCTCTATCGCGCCTACCTCGGGGACAAGACCGGGAAGCCATTGATGTTCGTGAGCGACGGCTCTGGTGGATGGCGGGGAGTGGGCCGTTTCCTGACTCAACCCGTGAAGTTGCTCACGTGGATGGCCGCGCTTCTGTTGCTGCTCGCCTGCCTCAACGTCGCGAACCTGCTGCTGGCGCGCGCTTCGGCACGGCGATCCGAAATCGCGGCGCGTCTCGCTCTGGGTTGTGGACGCTCGCGCCTGATGCGCCAGTTGCTCACCGAGAGTCTGCTTCTCTCGGGCCTCGGCGCGGTGGCGGGTTTCGTGGCCGCGCGGATGGGCGCCGATTGGATGGGGTCGCTGCTTGCGCTCGCCAACGAGGACATCGTGGTCGAAGCATCATTGGATACTCGCGTTCTGGTTTTCTGTGTTGCGGTCGCGATCGTCTCGGGCCTGACCTTCGGAATCATTCCCGCGTGGCGAGCATCGCACCTGAATCTGGCGGAGCGCGCCGCGCCACCGCGATTCACAGCGGCGCGGGCGCTTCTCGCTGCTCAGGCCGCCATTTCGATGGTGCTGCTGACGGGCGCGGCGATGCTCGGGCGCAGTGTGTGGAATCTGCTTCACACGCCGACTGGAATGGACTCGGCATCGGCAGTCATCGCGGAAGTGAACTCCCTCATGGCCGTCCGAAAGCCGGTATCGAAGAAGACGATGACCGGCTTGATCGATCGCCTGGAATCGGTGCCGGGAGTCGAACGCGCGAGCCTCTCCCTGTTTGCTCCCCTCACGCGAAGTAACAGCGACGGCGTGTTCCAGCGCGAGGACGGAACCGAAAAGAGCATGCGCCAGACGTGGGTCATGCCGGGCTACTTCGAAGCTCTGGGCATCCGGATGCTGCGCGGACGCACGTTCGAACCGCCGGAGGACGCCGGGTCGGCGGTCCTGCTGAGTGCGCACGCTGGGCGGATTCTGTTTCCGGATAGCGATCCGCTTGGCAAGATTCTACGTGGATATCAGGGCCGCGATCCGCGCAGGGTAGTGGGTGTAGTGGAGGACGCGCGCTTCGACGGCCCGCGCCGCGATCCCGTGCCGATGGTCTACGAGCCGCTGGCGGGAAGCGGATTCGGATTCTTCTCGGTCGAGGCCCGCGTGCGGGGCGATGCCGCGGCGGTGCTTCCTCTGATCCGGAAGACGCTCGAGGACGAGCGGCAAGTGGTCCGTTCCATCCGCACACTGCCAGCCCAAATCGAGCGGACCGCAGCCACCGACGTCGCTGTGGCGCGCCTGGCCGCGGCGATGGGTGTGCTGTCGTTGCTG
>CADECY010000205.1 GCA_902825945.1 uncultured Acidobacteriota bacterium | reverse complement strand
GAGCCAGGATGCGAAGCTCGAAATGCTCGGTGAGTATCTGCTGGGTCAATACTACCTGAACACCGCCAACGTAGCGATCATTCTCACGGCGGTGTTCGAACGGACCTTCGAAAAATATGGTCCGCGCGGATACCGGTATGTGCTCTTCGAAGCAGGGCACGCGGCCCAGAATCTCTGCCTGCTCGCCACCGAAGCGGGCCTGGGATCGATCTGCCTGGGGGGATTCTTCGATGCCCGGTTGAACCGGCATCTCGCGCTTGATGGCAAGGCGGAAGCGGCGCTCTACGTCGTGGGCCTGGGCCGCGAAGAGCACTGAACGGCACCGGCGGGCGCCGGCGCTATGCTGGTAAGGCCGGACCCAATCGAATGCTGACCCGCCTCCATGTGAAGAACTACCGTTCGCTCGCGGACGTAACTGTCGATCTGCGGCCGGTCAATGTTCTGTTCGGGCCGAACGGCGCGGGTAAGTCGTCGCTCATCGATGTCCTGTGGTTCCTGCGCGGGTGCGCCGCGCAAGGTGTGGATCAGACGGCGGCGGAGCGCTCACATGGCATTGGACTCCTGTGGGACGGTGCGCCGGAGAATGCGGGAATTCTAGTCGAGATCACGACCGATGCTGTCGAATACGGCCTCACCCTCGGCTTTCTCTCCGGGCGGATTGATCCGATGGCGGGCGAGCGGCTCTATTCGAACAGCCGAGGGATCTGGTTGGTGCAGAGGGAATCGGGCGCTGCGAAGGTGCGGTTCCACAGCACTTCGATGCAGCAGCCCGCTGTCTTCGATCTCCTCGAGCCCGAGAAGATCAGTCTGCCCAGGTTCGCGGAGTACGACCGGGCCAGCACGGAGGCGGTCGACCTCAACGACTTCATCCGTTTCACCCGGTTCTATCAATGCCGGTCGCTGCGCCTGTACTCCCTGCGGAAGCATGGATCGGAAAGCGGGCGTGAGACTTGGCTCTTCAACCAAGGAGACAACCTGTTTTCCGTTCTGCGGAATCTACATGGGCGCCGCGCGATCGATGATTCCTACGAAACGATCATGCGGTACATGCGCCGCGCCTTTCCGCTCTTCCGGGACTTGGTCTTCGATCAATCCGGTCCCGCTTCCGTCTACTGCAGTTTCGTCGAGGCGGGCCTTCGGCATCCGGTCAACGCATCGGGGGTATCCGATGGCCACCTCCAGATGCTCCTGCTGCTTACCGCATTGTTCGCGGAAAGCCGGGTGCGAGAAGCGAAGCCTACCCTGGTGATGTTTGACGAACCCGAAACATCGCTTCATCCCTGGCCGATATCTGTATTGGCTGAGGCGATCGAAGAAGCCACGTCTTCGAAGTGGCGCAAGCAGGTCCTGCTCGCCACCCATTCGCCGGTCCTGTTGGGCCAGTTCAGTCCGGATAGCATCCTGTCTGTGGAGCCCGGCGACCAGGGCTCCGTGGTGCGGCGGCTGTCGGACATCGCCGGGATTCGCGACCTGCTCGAACACTATTCGCCCGGCACGCTATACATGTCGGAATTGGTGGCGGCGCAAAGTGGGGCCCTGCAGACTTCGGAGCCATGAAGCCGATCCGTTTCGGGTTGTTGGTTACCGGCAAGGGCGAGCATCGGTTCTTGCCGGACTTCTTCGGTGAGTTGTGTGATCCCGGACCGGAAGGTCAGAGGGTGGTGTTCCATGTAATCCGCAAGATCGAGCAATTGAGCCCGGTGACAAGCGAGAAGCGGCTCGCCCGGATGGTCGGTAATCGTAAGCAGCAGCTTCAGACCAGAGACGAGCAGATTGGCCTCGTCGCGCTTGGTTTCCTGCGAAAAGATGCAAGCTCATTCGTCCTCCTGATCGATGACCTCGAGCACGACCGGCGCGGGACGATCGCCGAAGTTCGCAAGCGCTACAAAACCGCGCTCGACACCGTACTCGCCGGCTGGGCAGATCGCGCCGCGGTCCACTTCTTCGTTCCCATGATCGAGGCTTACTACTTCGCCGATGCCTCGTCGATCAACGCGGTGCTCGATCTTGAACTCGAGGATCACGACGGAGACGTGGAAAAGATGCGCCACCCGAAAAACGACCTGAAGAAGCGCTACAAGGGCTTCGACGAAATCGAACATGGCAATCAGATCGTCAAGCGCCTCCGGCTGGAACACGTCCTTGCTCATCCCGATCGATGCGCACACTTGCGCTCCCTCGTGAAGTGGTGCATCCACAACCTCGGCCGCGAACTCGGCGATCGCTTCCAACTTCGCGCCGGCCGGACCGCCTGATCGCGAGACCCTACCGCAATCCGGTACATTTGATAGTTCCCCATGCGCCGACTCGCCGCCGGATCCCTGTACGTCCAAGTCCTCATCGCCATCGCGGGAGGCATCCTGCTCGGCGTCTTCTTCCCCTCCACCGGCGAGGCCATGAAGCCGCTCGGCGACGGCTTCATCAAGCTCATCAAGATGATCATTGCCCCGATCATCTTCTGCACCATCGTTATCGGCATCGCCGGAACCAGCGACCTCAAAAAGGTCGGCCGCACCGGCGGACTCGCGCTCCTCTACTTCGAGATCGTCACCACGATCGCGCTCATCATCGGACTCGTAATCGTCAACACGGTCCAGCCAGGCGCGGGCATGAACGTCGATGTGTCGAAACTCGACGCGAAATCGATCAGCGCGTATGCCGGGCCCGGCAAGATGAAGTCGACCACGCAGTTCCTGCTCGACATCATTCCCACGAGCTTCTTCGACGCGTTCGCCAAGGGTGAGATCCTGCAGGTGCTGCTACTGGCCATCCTGTTCGGATTCGCGTTGCAACGGATGGGTCCGCACGCACACCCGGTCTTCTCGTTCATCGAAAAGGCATCGGAGGCGCTCTTCCACATGGTCAGCATGATCATGCGGCTGGCGCCGATCGGCGCGTTCGGGGCGATGGCCTTCACGATCGGTGCCTACGGTGTGCAGTCGCTTTTGTCGCTCGCCAAGCTGATGGCGACCTTTTATCTGACGTGTTTCTGCTTCGTCTTCATCGTGCTCGGATTGATCGCCCGTTTCCACGGCTTCAATATCTTTCGATTCCTGAAGTACATCTCCGAAGAACTCCTCATCGTACTCGGAACTTCGTCTTCAGAAGCCGCACTTCCCGGAATCATGTCGAAGCTCCAACGGCTCGGCGCCAGCCAGCCGACCGTCGGACTCGTCGTCCCCACTGGCTACTCATTCAATCTCGACGGCACTTCGATCTACCTCACGATGGCCGCGGTCTTCATCGCGCAGGCGACCAACTCGCACCTCTCGCTCTGGGATCAGGGGACGTTGCTCGCGGTGCTGCTGCTCACGTCGAAAGGCGCGGCGGGAGTGACGGGCAGCGGATTCGTGGTGCTCGCCGCGACGCTCTCGGCGGTGGGCAGCGTTCCGGTCGGTGGACTCGCGCTCATCCTGGGGATCGACCGCTTCATGTCGGAGGCACGCGCCATCACCAACCTCATCGGCAACGCCGTCGCGACGATCGTCATCGCCCGATGGACAGGCGAACTCGACGAGGATCGCCTCCGGCGCGAACTCGACGGCCGGGCGTAGTAAACTGTGAGGGAACATAAGTTCCCAGGAGTCTCCATGTCCGAAAATCTGAAGCGCAGACAGTTTCTGATGGGCGCGGCCACCGGCTCAGCGCTCGCTTCGCAGGCATTCGCCGCGCGTCCCTCCTCCAAGGCGGTATCGGCGGCGCGCGTCATCGGCGCCAATGATCGCATCAATGTCGGATTGATCGGCGCGGGCGGCCGCGGATCACACGTCGCGCGCCAGTTTCAGCGCGCCGGCAAAGACGGCGCCAACGCGCAGATTGTCGCCGTTTGCGACGTCTACCAAAAGCGCGTCAACTCGAACAAAGAGCATTTCTCGAAGGACTTCGCCGAGACGCTGGGAACTCTCGATTATCGCGAAGTGCTCGCCCGGCCGGATATCGACGCCGTGATCGTGGCGACGCCGGATCACTGGCACGCCACCATCGCGCTGGCGGCGATGGACAAGGGCAAGGACGTCTACCTCGAAAAGCCGATGTGCCACACGATCGAGGAAGCACGGCAACTCGTCGCCACGGTCAAGGAGACCAAGCGCGTGCTGCAGGTGGGTTCGCAAACCACTTCGGGCGATCAATGGCACCAGGCCCGGAAAGCGATCGCCGACGGAATGATCGGCAAAATGCTGCTGTCGCAGGGCTCCTACCACCGCAACTCGGTCGAGGGCGAATGGAACTGGCCGATCGATCAGGAAGCGGGTCCGAACGGAAAGGGCGAGAACTACATCGATTGGAAGACGTGGCTCGGACCGGCGAAATCGCGCGCGTGGGATGCCGACCGCTTCTTCCGCTTCCGCAAATACTGGGATTACTCCGGCGGCATCGCGACCGACCTCTTCTATCATGTGGTCGCACCGATGAACATCTGCTGGGGCAAGCCGCAGTTCCCGTACAAGGTAATGGCGGGCGGTGGAAAGTATTCGTTCACCAATGACCGTGAGGTACCCGACACGTTCCACCTGATCGGCGAGTACGCGGAGGGCCACTCGATCGTTCTTTCCAGCTCGATGGCGAATTCGCAACACATCCCCGGACTCATCCGCGGACACGGCGCGTCGCTCATCATGGTCGAGCACGGCCGGTTCGAGGGCTTCGCCAAGCAGATCACGCTGAAGGCCGAAAGGAGCCGTGGCGGCAAGTACATCGTTCCGGAACTCGCCGACAAGTACAAGGGCCAAGACGAGATCAAGATCGACGTCCAGGAACTCGACACGATGCAGACGCACGTCAAGAATTTCCTTTCCTGCATGCGGACGCGGCAGAAGCCTACTCTCGACGTCGAGACCGGCGCGCGCGCGCAGGCCCTCATCACGATGGCCGTGCACAGCTACCGCGAAGGCCGCGTGCTCTACTTCGACGAGAAGAACTGGAAGATCGTGCCGAAGGCGCCGCGGGCTTAGTTGCGGCCGGTGTTGATCGGAATCGCGGGGCCGTCCGGTTCGGGAAAGACGGCCCTGGCGCGAAAACTCGAGGCTGCATTACCGGGCGAGACGTCGATCGTCTCGCTCGACTCGTATTACCGAGAGCTATCGCATCTGTCGCTCGACGAGCGGACGCACGTGAATTTCGATCATCCCGATTCTCTCGACTGGCCGTTGTTTCTCGATCACCTCGACCGCATCGGGCGCGGTGAGGCGATTCCTGAGCCCGTCTACCGGTTCGACCAGCACAATCGCGCGCCCGACGTGACCTGGATCGAGCCCGCCGATTGGGTGCTGATCGAAGGGATTCTCGTGCTTCATCGCCAGGATGTCCGTTCGAGGCTCGAGTTGAAAGTCTACGTGGAGACACCGGACGAATTGTGCCTGCGGCGGCGGATCGACCGTGACACGGCTGAGCGCGGACGCACCACTGAGAGCGTCCATTGGCAGTATGCCCGAACGGTGAGGCCGATGGCCGCCGAGTTCGTCTGGCCCCAACGCCACGTGGCCGATGTCACCGTTTCCGGCCAGGAGCCGTTCGACGCATCGGTTGCGCGGGTGTTGGGAGCCCTCGGGCTTCGCGAACGCGCGATCGGTGCAGGCCAGGCACGATAGTCCAGGCACGATACTCCGGCCCGCGGCAACGCGGATTGTGATAGTCTGATCCGGTCATTGATCATGACCGAACCCGTCTATCGCTACCTTCGTGGATACGCGCTCGATCCGGGTTTCTCCGCCCGGCTCGACACCGCCGCCATCAATGAAGTCATCTACCGGATCCCGTTCGAGCCGCTGAAGCCTGGCCCGGTGGGTGAGTACGTCGAAGTGTTCGACTTCGATCCGGCGAGCAACTGTTGGTATGATCCCGTAAGTCTGGCGGACGAGGCGATCGCCTCGCAGAACGGATTGGCGCCAAGCGAGGGCAATCCCCAGTTTCATCAGCAGTTCGTCTACGCCGTCGTGATGAAGGTCATTCATCACTTCGAGCGCGCGCTCGGACGCAAGATCGTGTGGCAGCCGAGAATCGACGGCACGGGAGCCAAACGGGAGTGGCGTTACGTGCGGCGCCTGCGAATCCACCCACATGCGATCCGCGACGCCAATGCATTTTTCGATCGCGATCGCAAGGCCCTGTTGTTCGGATATTTCCGGGCTTCGCCGAGGAGCCAAGGGACCAACTATCCGGGCGGGCTCGTCTTCTCTTGTCTCAGTCCCGACATCGTTGCGCACGAGGCGGCGCACGCCCTTCTCGATTCGCTCCACCCCCGGTACCTCGAGGATACCAATCCCGACGTGCCCGCCTTTCACGAGGGCTTCGCCGATATCGTCGCCTTGCTGCAGAGGTTCAGCTTCCGGGAATTGGTCGAACACCAGCTCTATTCAAGCGGTGGGCGCATGGACCGGTACACCGTCCTCGGCGAACTCGCCACGCAGTTCGGCGAAGCTCTCGAAGGCAATCGCGGCGCGCTCCGCGGCATGATCGGAAAGAAGAACGAAAAGGACGAGTGGGAGCCCTTGAAGGCGAGTCCATCGGACTACGCGTCCAACGCGGAGTGCCACGCCCGCGGCGCCGTGCTCGTCGCGACGATCTTCGACGCCTTCCAGCGGATCTACAACTTCCGGACCCGCGATCTCGTCCGCATCGCCACCAACGGAACTGGTGTCTTGCCTGAAGGCAGCATCAGCCGCGATCTGGTCCACCGTCTGGCCGGCGAAGCGGCGGAGATCGCCGAGCACCTGCTCCACATTTGCATTCGCGCGCTCGACTACTGTCCGCCCAACGACATCACCTTCGGCAGCTATCTGCGCGCCTTGATCACGGCCGATGTCGATATCGCGCCCGAGGACGAGACCGGTTATCGCCTCGCGTTGATCGAGGCGTTCCGGGCGCGCGGGATCTTCCCGAGCCGGGTAAATTCGCTCTCGGTCGACAGTCTCTGCTGGAACGCGCCGGAGTTCACGAGCAAGGAAAGAGACACCATCGACTGGCTGGCGAAAAAAATGAAGAGCGACATCCGGTCACTCGTCGAAACTCGCGACCGCGAGGAAATCTACAAACGGTCACGGGCCGCTCAGGCCCGCTTTCATACGCTGCTGACCGGCAAGAGTCTGAAACTCGGCGGCCAGGAACGGGAAGACTTTCTCAACAAGCTGGGAATGACGTCGCGCCCCGTATCGCTCCTTTTCGGCGAAAGTTCGGCGGCCGTGCGGTTTCTGCGGAACGGCCGGCCCGACAACGGTTACGTACCGCCGATCGAGGTCCACACGATCCGGCCGTCGTTCCGGGCTGGACGTGAGGGACGCCAAGTCGAGCAGGTGATGGTGACGCTGACGCAGAGTGTCACGGCCGATATCGGTCAGAAGGGAAGTCCCCGCAACATGGTCTTTCGGGGGGGATGCTCGCTCATTCTGAGCTTCGGCAGCCTGAACACCGTCGAGCACGTGATCGTCAAGAACATCACCAGCTATCACCGGTTCCAGCAGCAGGAGAAGTACAGGAACGGGCTCGGTGGCGGGGTGTCGAACGCCGCAGCCGCGCTCTACTCGGGAGGCGGGCGGGAATGGATGGTGCGGTTCCAACACCTGCACGCTGAACATCATGAGTAACCCGGCCACCGCGACGATCCGGATGTTCCGCATGGGGGAACTCGGAGATTGCTTCCTGCTGGAGTTCGCCTCGGGAAACACGTCCAGCCGGATGCTGATCGATTGCGGCTCGTTCCGCAACGGCGCTCCGTCGATCGCTCGCGTCACTCGAGTGGTCGAGGGGATTCGCGCGGAACTGAACGGAGCGCCGCTCGACGTCGTGGCCGCCACCCACCAGCACAACGATCATGTCAGCGGTTTCGTCCACTGTGAAACGCAGTTTCGCGCCATGAACGTCGGGCAGGTACTGTTTTCCTGGCTCGACAATCCGGACGACCCCGATGCGCGTGAGATCGGGGAAAAGCATGGCAATCTACTGGCGCATCTGACGGCGGCGAGCCGGGCGTTGCGGTTGAGACGCGGGGCGCGGCCGAAACAACTCGAGATGATCGACGACTTGCTCGGCTTCCATGGCGCCTCGGCCGGCGCTCCGCCGGAGGTTCCGCGCAAAGCGATCGAGGCGCTGCGAACCATGGGCAGCCAGCCGCCCCAGTATGTGCGGCCCGGCCAAAGCCTCGAGATGCCCGGACTTCCGCCAGGCTCGGTTCGTCTTCATGTCCTCGGGCCGCCGGAGAACAAGGGCCTGCTCTACCGGAAGGATCCGCGCAAAGGCGAAAGCTACGATCACGCACTGGCGGCGGCCGGTCAGCAGGCAGCGAGATTTCTGGCCGCGGTCCAACAAGGCGTGGGCGCCATCGATCGTGAGGAGGAACACTATCCCTTCAGCAAGGTTCTCAAGCGAACTGGGAAGGAAAAGGGAACCGCTCTCGCAGCGATCCGGCGCCAATATGGAGCCAAGGAAGAGTCATGGCGAACGATAGGCGACGATTGGCTCGATCAGGGCGGAGCGCTCGCGTTATTCCTCGACACGTTCACGAACAACTCGAGCCTGGTCCTTGCGATCGAACTCGTAGCGAGCCGGAAGGTCCTATTGTTTGCTGGAGACGCGCAGACTGGGAACTGGTTGAGCTGGGAAGACGTGCAATGGGCGGACCCGAGCATCACGACCTCGAGCCTGCTATCGAATACGGTGCTGTACAAGGCCGGCCACCATGCCAGCCACAACGCGACCCTTCCAGCACTGTTCGAAAAGATGAGGCGTCCGGACCTGATGGCTCTGATTCCGGTCGACAAGAGCGATCCGAACATTACCAAGGAAAACGGCTGGAAGATGCCCGCTCCGGGGCTTTTCGAGAAGCTCAAAGAGCAGACCCGGAACCGCGTGCTTCAGATGGACAACGACAACCCGCCCGAGTGCGACCCGGCGCGCGAGCCGGCGCGCTCGGCTTGGGCCGAGGCGGGTGTGAAGCCGGAGGTCAGCGATCTCGCGGTCAAGCTGGTGATCGAGGGCTGACGCGCGATCAGCGAACGAGCACGTAGCGCGGGTCAAGAAGTATGATCTGGCCGCCGGGTTTGGAACTGGCCATTGACTCGGGGACGAGAACGGTCTGCTTCATCGCCTTCAGCCGCATGGGTGCGGCAGCACCCGCGGTGGGCATGGACGCGGGAGGGGCATCCATGTCTTCGGCCTCGTCCGCCCGTTTCTTGGCGAGGAGTATGTAGCGGACCATCCGCTCCGACAACCCGTTCTTGGCAAGGAAGACGAGGCCTTCGACCGAGGTGTCGAACCTGGAGGGCTGCGACTGTATCAGCTCGGCCAGGAACTTTTCGCCGTAGCCCGCCCGTGCCAAAAGCACTAGGCCTTCATTATTCAGGAAGCTTTTTCCCCATTCGGCTCCGCAAAGCGAGCCGGCGAGGGCGAGGAGAACCAGTATCGGGCGCATGGTGGTTTCATATTGCTCATCGGCGCGCATGGGACGAATTTTGGAAAGAAACTCGGCTCCGCCGCTCCGATAAGAGAATTGTGCTACGAACCGTCTCACTCCTCCTGACTCTCTCCGCCGCGCTCCCGGCAGCGATGTGGATCGAGCCCGCGGAATTGCCCTTGGCGATTACCGCGCGTGACTACTCGGCCGGGCCTCTGACGATTACCGGTGGCAGCCGCTGTCTCCGGCAGGTATCGATGGTTCAAGTGGTGGGCGGAGAACTGCCTCCCGGCGTAGCCCTCACGCCGGCGGGCTACTTCCGGGGAACACCGTCCGAGCCGGGAACCTACCAATTCATCGTGCGCGCAGCCAACGAGTGTGAAGCCGTCCAGCAGGAATACACGATCGAGGTCTCCGGTGCTCCGGTTCTCGCCGTCGAACCCGCGTCGGTGAGTTTGGCGGTACCGCACGGCTCTCCGGCGCTGGAAGATCCCATCGTCGTGCAGGTACGAAGCAGTTGGAACGGAACCTCCTATACGGCGAGCGTGGGCGATGCTTCCTGGCTGCGGGCGATTCCAGTGCGCGGGACCACGCCCGGGCCGATGTCTCCCATGAATTCGGATGCGCTCGAACTACATGTCGATCCATCGCGGCTGCCTCCAGGCAACTATCGCGTGTTGATGCGCGTGTCCGGATACCGTAGCGCCAATGCGCCGGTCGTGCCGGTTACGTTGCGCGTGCTGCCTCCGGACGGAATGGCGATGAACGGGCCCGATCACGGTCCGTTGGCTGTTCCGGGCTTGGTGCTTCCGTCCGATCCGCATGATACCCAAGGCGACCCGCATGGAGCGGCGCCCCACGGTCCGGCGGCGCATCCTCCCACCGCAGACCACGGGCACCAAGCGCCCGCGCACGCAGCCCCGGCGACAGCGGCTCCGAAAGCAGCCACACCCGCACCCCAGCGCCTCTCGCGCACCGGCCCGGTCCGGAGGCGGTTTGCCGCTTCGACGCCGAAGGCGCCAGCGCCGACAGGCCACGACAAACCCTCGCCTGTCGGAAAGCCCGTCGAGGTGGCCAAGGCCGGAGGCGGACACGGAGCGCCGGCGGCAGGTGGACCCGCGCCGGCCAAACCGGCCGATTCGCATGCAAAACCGGCCGCCAGCGGGCAGGCCAAACCCGCGGATTCGCACGGTAAACCGGCGGAATCCCATCCCAAGCCCGCCGATTCGCACGCAAAACAGGCGGATAACCATGGCAAGCCGGCCGACTCGCACGGCAAGCCCGCCGCAGCCGATCACGGCAAGCCGGCGGCGGCCGATCACGGCAAACCCGCCGCGGCCGATCACGGCAAACCGGCGGCGGCCGATCACGGCAAGCCGGCGGCGCCCAAGCACGAAAAGCACTGAGACGGAATTTCCGGCATCTCCGTGTAATCCCCTAGGCATCGAACCGGTGCGGACATGCTAGGGTAACAACTAGGAGATGCCGGAGCCCCGAGGCGCAACGATACGAATCGCCGATCTGGCCATGACCTACCGGTCCGGCCAATCCGACTTGGCCGTGTTCTCGGGCGCGAATTTCAGCATTTCTCCGGGGGAACGTGTGGCGATCATCGGTGAGTCCGGAGCCGGGAAGTCGACCCTGCTGCACCTGCTGGGCGGTCTCGATCGTCCCTCGAGCGGCAAGATTTTCTATGACTCGGCCGATATCTTCGCATGGCCCGACGCCGAATTGGCACGGTTCCGCAACCGGGAAATCGGCTTTGTCTGGCAACAACGCTCCTTGCTTCCTGAATTCACCGCCGAAGAGAACATCATGATGCCGCTCCTCATCCGCGGCGAGAACCGCGAAGATGCCGCCAAGGCCGCGCGCGAAATGCTCGCCAACATCGGTCTTTCCGCGCGCGCCTGGCACCGCGCTGGCGAGATGTCGGGCGGTGAACAACAACGTGTCGCGCTGGCGCGAGCCCTGGTGAGCCGTCCGCGAACGCTGCTCGCCGATGAGCCCACGGGCAGCCTCGACTACAAGACCGGCGATGCGGTCGCCGACCTGTTGGCGAGCCTCCATCGCGACCTCGGATTCACGGAGGTAGTGGTCACCCACAACCTCGCCTTCGCCAGGAGCTTCGACACAGTCTTACAATTAGAGAAGGGAGCGTTCCTTCCCTGGGGAGCCCCGCCGCGGAGCGGGGAGCTTGCCGGCGGTAACGTTGGAGGATGACGGTAGCACACCATGTTTGAGCGATACACCGAGAAAGCACGAAGGGTGATCTTCTTCGCCCGCTACGAGGCGAGCCAGTTCGGCAGTCCCTACATCGAAACCGAGCACCTGCTTCTCGGCCTGTTGCGGGAAGACAAGGCGATGGCGAACCGTTTCCTGAGGTCGCACGCCGCGCTCGAATCGATCCGCAAGCAAATCGAGGCGCACACCACGATCCGCGAGAAGGTATCGACCTCCGTCGATCTGCCGCTCTCGCACGAGTGTAAGCGGGTTCTCGCCTACGCGGCCGAGGAAGCCGAGCGTCTCAGCCACAAGCACATCGGGACCGAGCATCTGCTGCTCGGCCTGCTGCGCGAGGAGAAGTGCTTCGCCGCCGAGATCCTGCATGAGCGCGGGCTGCGCCTGTCGCAGGTCCGGGAGGAGATCGCGCGGTCGTCGTCGGAGAAAATGTCCTCGAACCGCCCCAAGGAAAGCTCGCTGCTCAACGAGTTCAGCCGAGACCTCACGCAGGCCGCCGTCGATGGCGTGCTCGACCCGCTGATCGGTCGCGATAACGAAGTCGACCGTGTGGTGCAGATCCTGTGCCGCCGCACCAAGAACAATCCGGTATTGATCGGCGAGCCCGGCGTCGGCAAGACCGCCATCGTCGAAGGCTTGGCGCAGCGCATCGCCGAGGGCGACGTTCCGAGCTTCCTCGCCGACAAGCGCATCCTCGCTCTCGACCTCTCGTTGATCGTCGCGGGCACGAAGTACCGCGGCCAATTCGAAGAGCGGTTGAAGACCATCATGAAAGAGCTGATGGACAACCAGAACGCGGTCATCTTCATCGATGAGTTGCACACGCTCGTCGGCGCCGGCTCGGCCGAGGGTTCGCTCGACGCGGCCAACATCCTGAAGCCAGCGCTTTCGCGTGGCGAGATCCAGTGCATCGGCGCCACCACGCCCGCCGAGTTCCGCAAGTCGATCGAGAAAGACCGTTCGCTCGAGCGGCGCTTCCAGGCCGTGAAGGTCCCGCCGCCGCCGGAGAAGGATGCGATCAAGATACTGTTCGGCATCAAGGAACGCTACGAGAAGTTCCACGCGGTGGCCTATACCGACGAAGCGATTGAATCGGCCGTGCACACCTCGAGCCGTTTCATTCCGGACCGCTTTCTGCCCGACAAGGCGATCGACCTCATCGACGAGGCGGGAGCGCGCGTCAAGCTGCGTCAGACGACGCTTCCCTCCGAAGTCGCCGACGTGCAGAAGCGGATCAAGTTCATCGTGCATCGCATGGAGAGCGCGATCGCCAACCACGAGTTCGAGAAGGCGCGCTTCTACTCCGATGAAGAGCGCAAGGAACGCGAGAACCTGCGCCTGCTGCGCGACAAATACAACCTCGACGACACTTCGACCGGAGTTGTGACCAAGGACGACATCGAAGACGTGGTCGCGCGCTGGACTGGCGTTCCGATGACCGCGATTCGCGAAGAGGAAGTCTCCAAGCTCCTCCGAATCGAAGACGAACTCCACAAACGCATCATCAGCCAGGAAAAGGCCATCAGCGCCCTTTCCCGGGCGATCCGCCGTTCTCGCGCGGGCCTCAAGTCGCCCAAACGTCCGGCGGGCTCGTTCCTGTTCCTCGGCCCCACTGGCGTCGGCAAGACCGAAGTCGCCCGCGCGCTCGCCGAGTTCCTGTTCGGCAGCGAGAAATCGCTCATCCGCTTCGACATGTCCGAGTTCATGG
>CADECY010000204.1 GCA_902825945.1 uncultured Acidobacteriota bacterium | reverse complement strand
CGCCTCCCGAGCCCAGGAACGCGCACCAACACCGCTCTCGGCCACTTCCTCGCCGAGACAGGGCGCCGCAGCGAGGCCGAGGAAGTGCTGGGCACGATCAAGGCCCGCGCCGGCGGATCGTTGCGCCGCTACATCTACTCCGAAGCGATGATCCGCGCGGGGTTGGGTGAAACCGACGCCGCGCTCGGGCTGCTCGAAAAGTCGTACGAGATCGGCGACCTCAGCTTGCCCTACACCAAGCTCGACCCGCGGATGGACTCGCTCAAAGGGCCGCGCTCCGCGGCTCTGATGAAAAAGCTCGGGCTGCCCGAGTGATTTCCGCGAGTCGCGGGAATAAACCCAGGCAGTGTTAGGATGATTGCAGAGAGGACACCATGCTCATCAGAATTCCGAAGGACTGGGAAATCCCGGAGCGCCAAGCCACGCCCGAACATGTCTACTGGAACCGCCGCGAAATCCTGAAAGCCGCGGGCTTTCTCGGTGCCGGTTCGCTGCTCGCCGATTCGCCGAAGGGACTCTATCCGGCCAAACGGAATCCCGACTACACGCTCGACCGCCCGCTGACCGAGGAATGGGCCGCGACGAGCTACAACAACTACTACGAGTTCCACCCCACCAACAAGCAGGCTGTCAAGGACCTCGTCGGCAAATTCAAGCCCTCTCCGTGGACCTTCGACGTCAGCGGTTTGGTGAACAAACCCGCGAAGTTCGATCTAGACGATCTGCTGAAAAAGGTGACTCTCGAAGAACGTCTCTGCCGCTTCCGGTGCGTCGAGGCTTGGTCCATGGCGGTTCCCTGGACCGGCTTCCCCATGTCTCAGCTGATCAAGTTGGTAGATCCAAAGCCCGAGGCGAAGTTCATCCGGTTCGTCACGGTCTTGCGTCCCGATGAAATGCCCGGACTCAAGATGGCGTCCTGGTACAAGTGGCCCTACTACGAGGGGATGCGGTTGGACGAAGCGATGAATCCGATGGCGATGTTCGTTACTGGGATCTATGGCAAGCCGCTGCCCACGCAAAACGGAGCGCCATTTCGGGTGATCGCGCCCTGGAAGTACGGATACAAGAGCCCGAAGTCGATCGTAACGATCGAATTCACCGCCAAACAACCGAAGACTTTCTGGAACGAGTCTCAGCCTGCCGAGTACGGATTCTACTCGAACGTCAATCCTGGCAAGCCGCATCCACGCTGGTCACAAGCGTCCGAGCGCGTGATCCCCACTGGAGATCGGGTTCCCACTCTGATGTACAACGGCTACGAAAAGCAAGTCGGCGGACTATACACCGGAAAAGAGTCCTAATTTTTCGCTTGCAGCACCACGCCCGCGTGGGGTACACTCGCACTATTATGATTACTCTTTCCATTTCCGAGCGCCGCTAATCGACCCGGCGCCGGTGCCGTGGATCTCACGCCACTGGACGTCTGCCCCGAGGCCTTCGAAATCAGGAAAGGATTGAGTTGTGAGTTTGCGAGAGTTATTCCGCGCTGTCTTGGAGTCCCTGCGCGGCGGAGAGCGTGACTACACGTCTGGATCGCTGAATCGTGCGATCGTGCTGCTTGCCATTCCGATGGTGCTCGAAATGGCGATGGAATCCCTGTTCACCGTCGTCGACATCTTCTGGGTCGCGCGGCTGGGCGACAAGGCCGTCGCCACGGTCGGAGTTACCGAGTCGATGTTCGCGATCATCTTCGGCATCGCCATGGGACTGAGCGTCGCCGCGACCGCGACGGTCGCCCGCAGGATTGGCGAGAGGGACCCGGAAGCCGCTTCGCACGCGGCGGCGCAGGCGTCGCTGCTCGGACTGGTGATCTCCGTTCTGATCGCGATCTCTTGCGGACTGGCTGCGCCGTGGCTGCTCGAAGTCATGTCTGGTGACGCCAAACTCGCGGCCTACGGTGGGTCGTTCACCCGGATCATGCTGTTCTGCACGCCGTCGGTGGTGATGCTATTCCTTTTCAACGCGATTTTTCGCGGAGCCGGAGACGCGGTGATCGCCATGCGCGCCCTCTGGATCGGCAACGCGGTCAACATGATCCTCGATCCCGTCTTCATCTTCGGGATCGGGCCCGTGCCGGCCTTCGGTGTCACGGGAGCGGCGATCGCCACTTCCACCGGCCGCTCGGTCGGGGCGCTCTACGGCCTTTGGCACCTGCTGAACGGCAAGGGCAAGGTGACGTTGCGGCCCCACCATTGGCGCATCGATTGGCCGCTCCAGCGCTCGCTCGCCGCGATTTCGGCGCCCGCGGCTCTTCAATATCTGGTTCCGACCGCGAGTTGGCTCGGGCTCATGAAGATCGTCGCCACGTTCGGTAGTGCCGCCATCGCCGGATACACGATCGCCATCCGCATTATCGTCTTCACGATTCTGCCCGCGTGGGGATTGAGCAATGCCGCCGCGACCCTCGTCGGACAGAATCTCGGAGCGAAACAACCGGACCGTGCCGAACGCAGCGTCATCCTATGCGGCTTTTACAATATGATCTTCCTGAGCGCCCTCGGGCTCGCCTTCGTGCTGACCGCGGGACCGTTGATCGGACTGTTTACCATCGACGAAGGTGTGACTCCGGTCGCGGTCTCCTGCTTGAAAATCCTCAGCTACGGATACGCATTCTATGCGTGGGGAATGGTGTTGGTCCAGTCGTTCAACGGTGCGGGCGACACCTCGACACCCACCCGCATCAACTTCTGCTGCTACTGGCTGTTCCAGTTGCCGCTGGCTTGGTGGCTGACAACCGGACCCATGCGCGCCCCGAGCGGAGTCTTCGCCGCCGTGCCGATCGCCGAGTTTGCGCTCGCCGCGTCCGCGTTTCTGTTCTTCAGGCGCGGCGAATGGAAACTGGCGAAAGTCTGATTGCTACAGCTTTCTCGGGATCGGATCGGCGTAGCCCGCAGCCTTCAACTTGGCGCGCGTGTCGGCCATGTCTGCGATTGGCCCAACTAGCACTCGAACCAGATCGCTATTCGGCACTGGCGTGGTCATCGCGCTGAATCCGCTCGCACCGAGCTTGGCGACCAGCGCTTCGCCATCCTTCTTCGTAGTGGCGGACACCTGGAGATAGGTTCCCTTGCCGCCTTGGGAAGGTTCGGCCTTCTTCGGTTCCGGCGCGGGCTTCGGCTTCGCAGGCTCTGGCTTGGGCTCGGCCTTGACCACGGGCTCCGGCTCGGGTTTCTTGGGCTCCGCCTTTGGCGGCTCCGGTTTTACCGGCTCGGGTTTCGCGGGTTCGGGCTTGGCGACCGCAGGCTCCGGCTTGTTGGAGGCGGACGGCTTGCTCAAGTCCACCGCTGCTGGCGAACTCGACGCCGACGGTGGGACCTCAATGGGCCGCGCGGGTCTCGCCGCCGCCATCTCGGTCTTGGGCCCGGTGTTCCGGCCCAGGATATACCCCATCGTGAAAAACACTCCGAGGAGTACGACTACGATAAAGAATACGCTCAGCAACTGCCTGTTGCCGAGCACCAGTTCAAATTCGCCTTCTTCGTTCGTCGGCATTAGTGCTTCCCTCGGGCATTCTCGATTCGCATACGCAATGCCCGTCTGTTGAGTTGGATCGGCGGTTTCGAAGCCACCCTTTAGGGTGAACACCCGGCACGCCTCCACTGCCCAGCCGAGGTTCGAAACAATAGTACCAGTTTTTGTTGCCGTCCGAAACTGGTACTACCCGCCCGCTGCGCTATCATGGCTTAGAATGGTGGAGCGCGAAGCGGCCGTCACGCTCGACGGCGTCTCGGAAAAGGTCCGCGCGCTCGAGGCTTCGCTCGCATCGGTCATTCGCGGCAAGCCGGAAGCGGTGCGGCTGGCCGTGGTGTGTCTGCTCGCTCGCGGACACCTCCTGATCGAAGACGTTCCCGGAGTCGGGAAGACGACGCTTGCCCAGGCGCTGGCCCGCAGCGTCAGGTGCCGCTTCCACCGGCTCCAGTTCACCGCCGACATGCTGCCGAGCGATGTGCTCGGCGTGACGATCTTCAACGCGCACACCCGCGAGTTCGAGTTCAAACCCGGACCGATCTTCACCAACTTTCTCCTCGCCGACGAGATCAACCGGGCCACGCCGAAAACGCAGTCGGCGCTGCTCGAGGCGATGAACGACGTGCAGGTGACGATCGACGGCCGCTCTTATCCCCTCGAGCTCCCCTTCATGGTCCTCGCCACGCAGAACCCGGTGGAGCATCATGGCACCTATCCGCTTCCCGAATCGCAACTCGACCGCTTCCTGATGCGCCTCGAAATGGGATACCCGGACGCGTTGAGCGAGCGCGACATCCTGCGGAACGTGCCCGCGCGGTCGCTCGCCGCCGCCGAGCCCGTGCTGAGCGGCGCCGAAGTCGTCGAGTTGCAGGAGCAGGTTCAGCAGGTGAGCGTCGACGAGGCAATTGTCGACTACATCCTCGCGATCGTCGAGAAGACGCGCGCGCATGAAGGGCTCCAACTCGGCGTGAGTCCGCGCGGCGCGCAGGCTCTTTTTCGCGCGACGCAGGCCCTGGCCGTGGCCGAGGGCCGCGGCTACGCGATTCCGGACGACGTCAAACGTCTCGTTATCCCGCTACTGTCACATCGCGTGATGATCAACTCCCGGACCGCCTTCTCCAACCGCTCTGGCGGGGGCGCCGTTCGCGTCCTCAACGAGATCCTCACACTGGTGGACGTTCCCCTCTAACCCCTTTCATGAAAACCGCAATTATCGGCCTGCCGATGGTAGGCAAATCGTCTCTCTTCACGATCCTGACCGGCGTCCACGAATCGGCGCGCGTGGGAAGCCAGGAGACCCGCGTGGGCGTCGCCAAAGTGCCGGACCTCCGGCTGGAAGCGCTCGCCAAGATCTTCGAACCGCCCAAGGTCACTTACGCGACGGTCGAGTATCTCGACTTCCCCGCGATCTCGAAAGAGGCATTGCGTGAAGCGAGCTACCTGGGCAGTCTCCGCGTGGTGGACGCGCTCGCCCACGTACTGCGCGTGTTCGAGTCGGATGTGGTGCCGCACGAGAAGGGCTCGGTTGACCCGCTGCGCGATGCCGAAGACGTCGACATCGAACTGATCCTCTCCGATCTGGTCGTTGTCGAAAAGCGCATGGAGCGTCTCGACAAGGATCGCAGGAAGACCAAGAGCGCCGAACTCGACCGTGAGTTCGAACTGCTGGTCACCTGCAAAGCGATGCTCGAGGAGAATAAGCCGCTCCGCTCGCTCGATCTGAGCGCCGATGACGAGAAGCGAATCCGCGGCTTCCAGTTCCTCTCCCAGAAGCCGATGCTCTACGTGCTCAACATCGGTGAAGAGGACGCGGGCCGTATGCAGGAGATCGAAGCCGAGTGGCGTGGGAAACTCGCGGGCCGGCCGCAGACGGGAGTCACCGCCGTGTGCGGCAAGATCGAGGCGGAACTCGCCGAACTATCGGGCGACGACGCCAAGGAATACATGGCTAGCTACGGACTCACCGAGCCCGGTCTCGAGCGGCTGATCAAGAGCACCTACCATCTCCTAGGTCTGATGTCGTTCCTGACGGCGGGCGAAACCGAGGTCCGGGCGTGGACGGTGCACCAGGGGAGTACGGCTCCCAAGGCGGCGGGCGCGATCCACACCGATTTCGAGAAGAAGTTCATCCGCGCGGAAGTGGTCAACTGGAAGCATTTGGTCGATCACAATGGATACGCGGGGTTGCGGGGAACTCCCCTGCTGCGGCTGGAAGGGAAAGAGTACATCGTGCAGGATGGCGATGTCCTGGTGATCAGGCACGGTTGATCAGGGAATGATCGTGAAGGTGGCCGTGCCGGTGACGGTGTTCGACAAGGGGCCCGAGCCTTTTCGGCATGCACGGGACAGTCCGGTGGTACGGTGACCGCAACCACCGTATCGATGAGCAACATAGGATTGATACCTCGAGATTCGACCCGGTGATCGAACCCGCACGCGATGTGGTAGCTGTAATGAGTGCCGCTTTCGAGACGAGCTTTCCTGGGCACGCCCGCGCTGTTCCAGCAACCGCGCCGCCGCCCGAACATCCTCTTGATCCTCACCGACGACCAGGGCTGGTGGGACACCGGAGCCAATGGCAATCCGCACATCGCGACTCCAAACATGGACCGCATTGCGGCGGAAGGCGTCAACTACACCCGCTTCTACGCATCGCCGGTCTGCGCACCCACGCGCGCCTCGCTGATGACCGGCCGCTACTATCTCCGCACCGGGATCTACAACACGCGCTTCGGCGGCGACACGCTTGCGGCGAACGAACGGACGCTGGCCGAAGTCTTGCGGGAAAGCGGTTACCGCACGGGCCTATTCGGCAAGTGGCACCTCGGACACTATCGCCGCTACCAGCCCGATCAGCGCGGCTTCGACGAGTTTCTCGGATTCACGCAAGGCCACCTCGAACGCTATTTCCATCCCGATCAGTTGCTCGAGAACGGACGCCGTGTTCGCGCGCGCGGCAACGTCACCGAACTCTTCACCGATTCCGCGATCCGCTTCGTGCGCGAAAATCGTGAGCGGCCGTTCTTCTGCTATCTCGCCTACAACGAACCACACGCGCCGAACTACGTGGACAATCCGTGGGTCGATCGATACCTGAAAAGGGGGCTGCCGCTGCAGGACGCGCAGATTTACGGAATGGTGTCACACGTGGATCGCAACATCGGCCGCATGCTCGACGCGATCGACGCCGCGCAACTCCGCGACAACACGGTCGTGATCTTCGCATCTGATAACGGCGGCGTCAGCAAGTTCCACCAATGCGGACTCCGCGGCAACAAGGCGAGTGCCTTCGAAGGCGGCATTCGCGTCCCTTGCTTCATCCGCTGGCCCGGCCGATTCCAGCCGGGGGCGAGGGACGGCTCCATGCGCGCGATGTTCGACCTGTTCCCCACCATCTGCGAAATCGCCGGCGCGCCCGTTCCGCGCGATCGCACGATCGATGGACTCTCTCTCCTGGGCGCCGCTCGCCACGAGCGCCTGTTCCATATCTGGGACCGTCATCGTCCGTCCGCACGATCCAACTGGTCCGTCACCGAGGAGCGTTACAAACTCGTGCGAAACGCGCTCTTCGATCTCGCGGCCGATCCATCGGAGAAGACCGATCTCGCCGCGACGCATCCCGAGGCCGCGCGCCGGCTCCGCTCCGAGTTCGATCGCTGGCTCGACGGAATGACGAAAGGCCGCGACTTCACTCCGCCACCCATCGAAGTGGGCCGCGCCGACGAGAATCCCGTGGAATTGCTGCCAAGTTGGGCGCGAACGAGCGGAACCCACGAAACCTGGGGATCGCCGGGCGCAAGTTCCGCCGCGCCACAACCGGTTGAAGGCGGACTCGACAACGCGGGCACCTCGAACTACACCTTCGCCGGATACGACTGGGATTCGATTGACGGATGGAAGCGCGAAGGCGATGCCGCGGAATGGCGGATTGACGTGACGCGCGCGGGCCGCTACCGTGTCCGGCTCGGCTACGGCTGCGATCGCGAAAGGGCGGGCGGGCGTTGGCGGTTGTCGATCGGCACGGCAACCCTCGAGGGCTCCGTGCAGGCGACCGGAGGACGGAACATCTTCCACGAGTTCGACGCTGGCGAAATCAGCCTGAGCGCCGGGCACAAAGTGTTGCGCATGGAAGTCGCGAAATCGCGCGATCGCGAACTGATGGCGCTGAACCGAATCTCGATCGAACGGGTTACACTGCAACCATGAGCGACACTCGCCGCCAGTTCGTTGCCGCCAGCCTGTCGGCTGCATCCGCCCTCGCCGCCGGATCGGAGATTCCGCGCCGCCCTCTCGGCAAGACCGGACTCGAAGTTTCGATTCTCGGGCTCGGCGGCGCGCAGATCGGCAATATGGATGACGGAGCCCAAGCCGCCGCCATCGTCAAACGCTGCTTCGACCTCGGTATCAACTACTTCGACACCGCGGCAGCGGGCGCCTACGGGCTCAGTCAGTCGCGTTACGGCAAGGCCCTGCACGGCCTGCGATCGAAGATCGTGCTCTCGACCAAGACGCGCCACCGTTCCGCGACTCAAGCGCAACTCGACCTCGATCAGAGCCTCGCCAACCTCCATACCGATTACCTGGATCTCTACCAGATCCACAACGTAATCAACGCCGAGGACATCGAGTTCATCTTCGGAAAGAACGGCGTCATCGAGATGGTGGAGCGGGCCCGCAAAGCCGGCAAGGTCCGCTTCGTGGGCCTTACCGGCCACACCGATCCTAAGGTGCTGAATCGCGCGATCTCGATGTACGCATTCGACACCGTGCTGATGCCGCTGAGCGCGGCCGATGGCGGAAACTCACAGAAGAGTTTCGAGCGCGAAACCCTCCCGGCTGCGAAACAGAAGGGCATGGGCGTGATCGCAATGAAGACGCTCGGCGCGGGCGCGATCTTGCGCAACAAGGCCGCGACGGCGGAGGAGTGCCTGCGATACGCGTGGTCGCTCCCTGTCTCGACCGCGATCGTCGGCACCGACAGGATCGCTGAAGTCGAGGCGAACGTGGCGCTCGCAAAATCGGCGCGGCCACTGACCGCTTCGGCGATGGAGTCGTTGCGCTCGCGTCTCGCGAGCTACGAAACCGCGCTGGTCGAGCCATGGAAGCTCGGACGGGGCGACCTCGCTGAGCCTCCGGTCTATCGCGCCGACTGACCTAGCGGACCGCCACCAGCGACTTCAAGTCCACACCCGCATCACCGTTGCCGCCCGCCGGAATCGCGAGCGTGACGTCCACCGTTTTGCAGTTGGTCTCCGTGCAGACTTGTCCCCGCACGTTCACCTTCGCGCTTTCGCCGGTCCGCTTCACCTTCGCCGCGAAATATGCGGTGCCGCCATACGACCACGAGTACATTCGCAACTCGGGCTTCGACGTTTCCTTCGGCGGCGTGTGCAGCCACGTTCCGGCGATTTCCAGGCCTTCGACTAGGCGGACATCGGTGGGCCGGTCCATGCTCAACGCCTTCTTGCCCGCCAGTTTCTCTTCCACGCGGACCTTGTTATCCATCGAATAGGAGTGCCACGGTGATTCGTGCTTTGCCTCGACGATCAGCCATTCACCCGAAACCTGCGCGCGATAAGTGACGCACCTGGCGAGTTCGTGCAACACCTCGCCCGAAGCCGACCATTCGCCCGCTGACGCCATGCGCGCCGCCATCAGAAATACACCGATTGCCGTCAATCTCATTTTCGAAACGCCATCCGGAACGTCGTCAGTTTCATCTCCATCCGCTTGCCGTCGCGGATCACTCCCAATCGTACCTCGTCGCCGGCTTTCTTCCGCAACTTGATGAACAATTCCGCCGTATCGGCGATGTCGTCGGTCTCGGCGCCATCGACTGAGAAGACGATATCGCCGGTCTTGAGCGCATGGCTCTTGGTGATTTCGGCGAACATGTCGACGTGCTTCACCTCGCTGGCGAAGCCGCCTTCCCTGACGCCATGTTTCCTCTTCTCGTCGGTGGTCAGCGGGCGCGATTCGAAGTAGGTACGCGGATCGATCGTCATCTGACGATACCGGATATCACTCAACCACCATTGCCGCGGCAGATCGAGCGTCAGTTCGACCGGCTTGGCCTCCCGCTCCACCGCTAGACTCAACTTCATCGACTTCCGGGTCAGTTTGTCGTATTGATGCTGCAGGTCGCCGAACGTGTAGACGGGCTTTCCCTCTACGTGCGTGATCAGGTCGCCCGTCTGCATTCCAGCCGCTGCCGCCGCACCCTTGGTCTCCTTAACCGTGAGTCCCTTTGGAACATCCAGGTGAATCCCGATCGTCTTGATATCAGGCGATCGGTACAGGTGTTGGAGCTTGTCGAGCGTGCCGTCGAGCTCGCGATGCTGATTCTGGAAGTCACCCACGAGGTGACACTCGACACAGCGATTCTGGGTGAATGTCCGCTCCACGAGCAACGGAAAATCCTTCGCGAAGGCCGGCTTCGGCTTCTCCGTTTTCGACAGTTTTCCTTCTTGATAGAGCTTGTGCAGTTCGAGACCCTTGCGCGCGGCGCGCTCGATGCTTTCGAGATTCAGATAGGTGTCGGGCGACTGCGCGTCGCGGCCACCGTAGCGCATGTAGATCTGCTCGTCCGCGTTCAGGATGAAGAAGTACAACGTGTTGTTGCGGTCGTACTCGAACAGGTTGAGATCCACGCTGTCGAGACGGATGATCCGCACCAGTACGTATTGGGACAAAGCCTGACCCAGCGGCGACTTTTTCGGTGACAGCACAACCTGTGCGTCAAAGACACGTCCGGCCGTTCAAGGCTCGCAACGATACTCGAGGAAGATGGGCTTGCCGGTCGCGCGAGCCTGCTTCAGCGCCTCCTGGTAGTTGTCGAGCCAATCGTGCCCGTCGTCCTGCGCCGTCGCCACGCTCAACGCGGCGAACGCCAACAAAGCAAATCTCATGAGGATTGTCTTTTCAGGATAGCGAGATCGAATGCGTCCCGCCACGCCCGCACTCCGAGGTTCGGGGCGCGCGAGCAACCGCGCGCTCCCGAATCCCGGCCCGGCGGGCGCAGGGGTACGGCGTCCAAGACGCGTCGGGTGTCCACGCTAGCGCGTCTTCTCCACGCCCGGTGAATGTTCGCCGCGGCGCGGTCAATCCTGCCGGAGCGCCACCAACGGCTCGATGCGCGCGGCGCGCCACGCAGGCAGAAACGCGGCCGCCAGCGCGACCGCGACTAGAGCAACGGCCGCGGCGGTGAGCGTTGCCGGGTCGCTCGGCTCCAGGCCGAAGAGTTGACTCCGAATCAGCGCCATTCCCGCGTACGTGAGGCCGCTTCCGATCACGAGTCCGCCGAGAACCGCCGCGGCGGCTTCCCTCAGGATCATGCCAATCACGCGAGCCCGTTCGGCCCCCAACGCGATCCGGATACCGATCTCCACGCGCCGTTGAGTTACGCCGTAGGCGAGCACCCCGTAGAGCCCCACCGCCGCCAGTGCCAGCGCCACGGCACCGAAGCACGCAGCGAGTGCCGCCAGTATCTGATCCTGCGCGACTCGACGTGAAACTCGCGAGTCCACCGTTTCGTTGTGTTGGATGTCGATAGCGGGATCAACGCGGCGGATGACCTCCTGGATAGCCCTCGCCACCGGGGCCGGGTCGCCTGTCACCCGCGTCTCGAAAACCACACCACCAAACTCGCCGAGCGGTTGCGTCAGCGGTGCGAAGTAGCGCGGATCGATCTCGCCGCGAATGCGGTGTGTGCGTCCATCCTTGGCAACACCCACCACTCGATGGGTGGTTCGCTGATCGCCGAGAATCTGGGTGACGCCCATGCCGAGCGGATTTCGCCCGTTGAAGAACTTCATCGCGAACGACTCGTTGATGACGCAAACCTTCGGCGCGCCGGCGTGGTCGGATTCAGCAATATCGCGCCCGAGAATCAGCGGCATTCCCACCGTCGCGAAGTATCCCGGACCCACTTGGTCCCACCGCGATCCCCGATCGTCCTTGCCTGAACGGAGGTATCCCTCGACCTCGATTTCGTCACCGGAATCGGTCCCGCTGAAGAGCCCATTCTCGGAGTAGCTCACCGCGAGCACGCCCGTGATGCGACGGATCTCGTCGCGAATCCGCCGCGCCATCGGCTCGCGCCGGTGAGTCTCCACGCCGCCGAGCCCGAGGTTGGCACGCGTTACCAGGAGCCGGTCACGCAAGTACCCCAGATCGGCGTTGGAGAGATTCGTGAGGCTGCGCGCCAGCAATCCCGCGGCGGCTACCAGAGGCAGGCATAGCGCCAGTTGGAGGCCAACGAGCGCACGGCCCCAGCGAAGTTGCCCGGTCGAGGCGGAAGTGCTCCGGCCCTGATTGCGGAACTCCTCCGGGGCGGTGGCGCGGGTGGCGAGCCACGCCGGCAGAAGCCCGAAGACGATTGCCGCCGTCAACGTGATGCCGGCACTGAACAGGAGAACGCGGGAGTCGATACCGAACGCAACGTGGAAGGTCTCGTTCGTCATCGAGATCGCGAACACGAGAGCCCGGTTGAACGCGTAGGCGGCCACAAGGCCCGCGATGCCGCCGAGGGCGGCCAGCGCCAAACTCTCGGTGAGCAATTGCCGGGCGATGCGGGAACGATTGGCACCGAGCGAAAGCCGCAGCGCAATCTCATGTTGGCGGCTGGCGCCGCGTGCGAGCAGCAGGTTCGCGACGTTGAAGCAAGCGATCAGGAGAATTACCCCGGTCGCGAAACGGAGCGCGGTGAGAGGGCTGGTGAGCGCGGAACGAATGTTCGACGCTCCGAGCGCGGCGGAACGGGCCACTAACCGCTGGTCGAGATAAGCGCGGGCCGTCTCGGGCGAGAGCGAACGTGCGTAGAATGCACGAAGTCCATTCTGAAAGATCACGTTGGCGGCGGTTTGAGCCTGCGCAATCGTCACTCCGGGTTTCAGCCGCGCGAACACATGAAGCCACATCACTTTGTCTGGCCCCGTGCCACGCAAACGATCGAGTCCTGGCGCGACCGCCGCCTGGTTGCGCATCGAAATCCACATATCCGGGCGTTGGCCGGTTGTCTCGCCGGCGAAATCCGGCTGAGCCACTCCGATCACGGTCAATGCTGCCTTGCGGATCGTGATGGCTCTGCCGATCACCTCGGGATTTCCGCCGAGCGCGCGCTGCCAGTAATCGTAGCCGAGCACAACGAAGGGGGAGTCGCGCTGGTCGTCCTCGCTGGTGAGAAAGCGTCCCATCAGCGGCTGGACGCCGAGCACTTCGAAGTATGTCCCCGTGACCATGCGTCCGCGGATCTCTGTCCACGGCCCGCCGGCGAATCGTGCGGGCAGCCGTTCGAGACTGCTTTCGCTAGCCATCACGCCCGCGAAAACGTCCGCGTGATCGCGCAACTGCTCGTACTCTTCGTATGTGAGCAAGCCGCGCTCGCCACCGGACTGTCCCACGCCGAGACCGCTTGCGTCTGGATTGCTCAGAATCACCAACTGTCCGGGAACCGGTACGGGGAGCGCGGCCGCGAGGACACGATTCCAGACGCTGAAGACCGCCGTGTTGGCCCCGATGCCGAGCGCCAATGACAGCACGGCGACGGCGGTGAAGGCCGGATTGGCGGCCATCGCGCGGAATGCGTATCGAAGATCCTGAGAGATCACGTGGAGATGCTCCTTGGGCCCAATCGTAACCGCGTCGACAAAAGCGCTTGCCCAGAGTGGCGCCTCGCCGAAGGGACCTCGGCGTCTTCTCGCGCTCACCCGTTGTTCGGAGAACGCGAACAGCATCTCTTCTCCATACTCGTTTCGAAACGCAGCCGGATAAAAGCGGAGCAACGCCCGATAGATGCTCTCCGCGGCAGGCATCTACGGTCTCCCCGGCACCAGTCCCGTTGCGCGGGCCTGCGCGAGCAACCCTTCCACCCGGAC
>CADECY010000203.1 GCA_902825945.1 uncultured Acidobacteriota bacterium | reverse complement strand
GATGGCGGCGCCGATGATCACGATCATCACCACATCGACTGGCATCATTATCGCCGTCCGATACTCTACGGCGTGATCGCGCTGGCATTTCTGTGGCTCACCTTCCTCACGGTCCGCGAGACGGACTTCGTGCTGATCACGCGTTTCGGACGGCCGGTCTACACGATCACCGACGCTGGCTTGCACGTGAAGTGGTTCTTCGACAGCGCGACCTACTTCGACCGGCGCGTGCGGATCTACAATCCACGCCCGAGCGAATTCCTGACGCGTGACAAGAAGAACCTCGTGGTGGACGCCTATGCATTGTGGCGAATCCAGAAGCCTGAGATCTTCGTGCAGACGGTGGGCGATGAAGTGGCCGCGGAGATGCGCCTGCAGGATATCGCCTGGAGCGGACTCTCGGCGACGATCGGCAATCTCGACCTCGAGCAGGTGATTTCGGTGACGCAGCAAAACGTGCAGGTGAACCAAACGCTCGACGGTCTGACCGCGAAGACGAATTCGGCAGCTTTGCAGCAGTACGGAATCGAAGTGGTGGACGTTCGGGTCCGGCGTCTGAATCTGCCGGAACAGAACAAACAAAGCGTCTTCGCGCGCATGCGCGCCGAGCGCGAGCGTATCGCGCGCCAGTATCGCGCCGAGGGCGAGGGCCAGGCGTTGTCGATCCGCGCCGATGCCGACCGGCAGAAGGAAGAGATCCTCTCGGGTGCGTACAAGGAGGCGGAGAAGATCAAGGGCGAAGGCGATGCGGAATCGACCCGGATCTACAGCGCCGCCTATTCGAGGAATCCTCGCTTCTACAAGCTGATTCGGACCCTCGAGTCATACAAGAAGATCTTCGACGACAAGACGACGGCGATTCTCAGTTCCGACTCGGAACTGTTGAAAGTGCTGATGCGGGGAGAGAACGCGCAGTGATTCAGAATCAGGAGCCTCGCCGCCTCGCCGCGGGTCTCCTCGGATTGTGGCTCCTCTCCGGGCTGTACATCGTGGCGGCCGATCAACAGGCGGTTGTGACGCGATTCGGGCGTTTGGTCGAGCCGCGCGTGACTTCCGGAATTCACTGGACGCTTCCGTGGCCCATCAACAGTGTGACCAAGCTGAAGGTCCAACAACTGCAACGGCTCGTCATCGGCGGCGGTGTTTCCGATGGCGTTCTCGGACGGTCGCAGCCGCTGCAATCGCAGTTCTTCACCGGAGATCAGAACCTGATCCACTTGCGCGTGATCGTGCAGTATTCGGTGGGCGTTCCCGCCGACTATCTATTCACAGCCGCCGACGTGCCGCGGACGATTGGGGCGGCGGTGGAATCGGAGTTGTCGCGCCACATCGCGAGCCGCGGCGTCGATGCCGTTCTGACCACGGAGAAGGTGGCGATTCAGGATCAGGTCAGAGGGAAGGCGCAGGAATTGCTGAATCAGCACAAGCTCGGTGTGTTGCTGGCGAGCGTGAACATCGAATCCGCCCAGCCGCCGCCCGAAGCCCGTGATGCGTTCAACGATGTGGCGAGCGCGCGAGCTGATTCGGCGCGGATCGTGAACGAGGCGCAGGGTTACGCGAACGATCTGATTCCCAAGGCGCGCGGCGAGGCCGAGCAAATGATGAATGCGGCAAATGGCTACAGGCGCCGCAAGATCGATGAGGCGCAGGGCGACGCCGATCGATTCAATCAGGTGGCGCAGGAATACGCGCGCGCTTCCGAGGTGAACGGGCGGCGTTTGTATCTCGAAGCGATGGAGCAGATCGTGCCGAGGATACGGAAGATGTTCGTCGATAACCGGGGCAACCTCGACCTGACGATCCTGCGCAAGGGAGAGTCCGCGCCACCCGTGCCCGCGCCGGCTCCGCAACGCCAGCAATGACCAAGCAGCGCAGAGCCCAGATTCTGACTGGCATGCTCATGGCGGGAGCGCTTGGGGCGGTGTTGGTGAAGAACGCGGGCTGGAGTCCGGGAGCAGTGGCCGGCGCCCTCCCCGCGGCGATTCAACCGAAGGCGGACCCTACTCCACAGGATACGATTTACTCGATGTTCGACGCCGCGCGGGATGGCGATGTTCGCGGTTACGTGGACCACTACACGGGCCAGATGCTGACTTCGTTACGGCAGTCCGTCGCCGAGCAGGGGGAAGGGAACTTCTCCAGGTACCTGAAGGAAACCAACGCACCTGTCAAGGGAATCGCGATCATGGAGCCCCAGGGACTGACCGATCGTGAGGTGAAACTGCGTGTCGAGTACGTCTATGCGGACCGGAACGAGGTCCAGGTGTTCTATCTGGAGAAGTTGGGCAAGGATTGGAGGATTGTACGGCTCGATTCGACTGAACGGATCAAGACCCTGATTCCGTACGGAACACCGGTTCAATAGGCCGATTCGGATATGACATGTCCGGAACCGCCATAGTTGCGGGCGCGGAAATGTAGCCCGCCTCATGGGGGCGCCGGTTTACCCGCCAGGAATGGAGCTACCTGCGCGTCACCACGACGCTGCGCCAACTGGAGTTCCCAGCGGAGTCGTACGCCGTCATCGTGATGTAGTTGATGCCCTTGTAGAGTGTGATCTCAGGCGTCGTCCACGCCGCGGTGCCTGTGGCCACTCCGCTGGCGCCAGCAAGCGTTCTCCAACTGACAAGTGCCACGCCCACGTTGTCCTTCGCCGCGCCGCGGAGGACGATCTTCTCCGATGTCGTAATAACGGACGTCTGTGCGGGCGAGGAGATGAGAACGGACGGGGCCGTGCGGTCCGGACCGGTCGCCGGTGGTGTGCTGGGAGTGGATGGGGGCGGCGTCGAGGGCGTGCTGGGGGGCGGAACTACCGGAGTGGTGGAACTTGTCGGTTCTCGTGTGGCGTAAAGTCCACGAATGGCCTTGGCATCTTCGTCCGTCAGTTTGTCGGCTCTGCGGTAGTAGGCATACATGACGGCGTTGGGCTGGTCGGAGTGGCCGAGCCCAAGCGCATGGCCGAGTTCGTGTAGCACAACGCTGTAGACATCCGTGTCGATGCCCACCTGCCAGTTCTCGTCGTCGTCGAAGTGGAGGTCGCCCGCCAGCGGTTCGGGATTCGGTGGCGCCGGATAAAAAGTGTGGGCGAGCACCCGGCCTCGTCCATCGAACGGGTAAGGGTCGCCATGGGCCGCTTTTGCGAAGAGAAAGTTGAGATGACCGTGCTGGGTGGCTGATCCCCCCTGTGTGAAGTCGATCTTGACCACGCGCGACCATTCCGCGAGCGCCCTCTGAATCTCCTGTTTCAGCTTGTCCGCCGGCACCTTCGGCGTACCCTGCTGGATCGAGTATAGGAGCGACGCTGCGCCCTGTCCTGGACCGTCCCAACCGGCGCCGACAGTGGCGACGTACTGCCCGATCGGTCCGAATTCGGTGAGCGCGCCGGCGCAGGCGCGAACCGGTTCGCCGTGCGACAACTCCTCCGACGCCGGCCACAGGTAGGCCACTTCGTCCCAGCGGGCCAGATTCTCGATCTGGTCCATCGTGCCTTCGAGCATCAGGTGTCCTGCGACCAGGTCTGGGTGATCGCGGATGAGCATTCCTTCCTGGGTCGCGATCGAACGCATGTCGCCTTCGGGAACATCCGGATGGAACTCGGCGAGAAAACGAATCGCTTGATCGCCCGCCAAGTCGTGCAACACCGGACTCACTTTGGCCGAGGCTTCCGGCAACTGCGCGATTGCCATCTCGGCGATCGGTCCCGACACGACCACCCCGTCAGAAGTCACTTGAATCACCGTCAGCCCGCGTTCCCGCAGGTCCGCTGCGTCTCCTGCCGCTGCCTGCCGTACGACACCGTGCAGCCGCCCTGGATCCTTTCGAAGCGGCGCAGCCTGTTGGCCGGATATACTGGCGCCTCCACCGGAGAGAGCAAGCAGGGCTATGACAAGCCGCACAGTGGAGACACCGTGCGCCTTCACGAATTGTAGGCGCATGTCTGACTTATCGCCTACGCTGGCGCTTTCGACGCCGGTTTTGCACCTAGGCCGCTTTCGTGCGGCCACTACACCCGCCCGACTGAGTGGAAATTGGGATGCCCTCGCATTTTCCATGAGATTTTTGTGGCCCCAAACCTACTTATTCCATAGGGAGAGCACTATTTCCAGATGTCATATACGAACGTCATCTCTGCTTTGCTCCTTGCTCAGATGTCCGTCGCACAAACCGCCTACACGGTCTCGACCATCGCGGGAGCCAACTCACTCGGCGATGGTGGCCGCGCTACCAGCGCGTCGTTCGGCTCGATCGAGGGAGTCGCTGCCGACTCGCTCGGCAATCTGTATATCTCGGACGCAGGAGACCATCGAATCCGGCGAGTGCTGCCATCGGGAGTGATCACGACCCTGGCTGGTTCGTCTTCGCCGGGCTTGGCGCCCGACGACACACCAGCGTCTCAGGCACTGTTGAACTCGCCGTACGGAATCGCGATCGCACCTGCCGGGCACCTGTTTTACGCGGACTTCGGGAACCTGCTGGTCCGTTGTATCTCCGCGTCCGGCTTGGTCCGGACGATCGCGGGCGGTACCGAGGCTCTCAAACTCTCAGGTCCCCGGAATGTCACGGTGGATGGGACAGGCGCGGTGATCTTCTCTGACTACGAAGGCCATCGCGTGTACCGCGTGAGCGCGTCCGAGGTTTCGGTGATCGCGGGAACTGGTACGGCTGGCTTCGATGCCGAGCCCGTCGCTGCTAGAGCCAAGGTTCGAAACCCGGCAGGTGTTGCCGTCGATCCGCTCGGATACGTCTACATCGCCGACTCCGCGAATGGACTCGTCCGCCGCATCTTCGGCGGCCAGATCTCGACCTTCGCCGGAGGCGCGGGAGACCCGGTCTTGCTCGATACTCCTACGGCTGTCGCCGCCGATGGAGCGGGAAACATCTTCATCCTCGATTTGAAACGGAAGCGCGTCTATCGCCGGTCCAGGATCGGCGACACCCGCGTTGTCGCGGCCGACGTCACCGAGCCGCGTGACATCGCGGCTGATCCGGCGGGCAACTTGTACATAGCTGAGTCGCGCCGGGTATTCCGGCTCACTCCTTCCGGGCAACTCAACCTGTACGCCGGGCAACCCGACACCGCCGCGTTGCCTGAGGACGCGCCCGCGGGCAATGCCGCGATTTCGGGGCCTATCCACGTGAGTCTCGACGGCGCGGGAAATCTTTATGTGACCGAAGAGCGGGGACGCCGCGTGCGCCGGATCAACCCCGCCGGATTCATCCGGACGATGGCCAACGGCCAAACCTTCGCGGACCCGGTCTCGGCAATCATGGATGCCCGCGGCGTCATGCGGGTCGCCGACTACGCGGGTAACCGCATCTATTCGATCGCGCCGGACGGCAAGGCAACCGTGATTGCCGGCGACGGCACCGCCGGGTATCGCGGCGACAACGCGCTGGCCACCGCGTCTCGCATCAATCGTCCACGCGAGATGACGATCGACCGGGCTGGCAATCTGATCTTCGCGGATTCACTGAATCACCGGATCCGCCGCATCGGCGTCAACGGAGTCATCACCACCATCGCCGGAACCGGTACGCGTGGATTCTCGGGCGATGGGAGGCTTGCGACCCAGGCCCAGTTGAGCACGCCTCAGGGAGTGTTCCTCGATTCCGCAGGTGTTCTCTATATCGCCGATTCCGGAAACCACCGGATCCGGCGCGTGGCGGCGAATGGTCTCATCACGACAGTGGCGGGCAACGGGTCGGCGGAGGATGCCGGTGACGGTGCGCCAGCGTTGCAGGCCGCATTGAACAGCCCGTCGTCGGTGGTGATGGACCCGGCGGGAGGGCTGCTGATCGCCGATACGTTCAATCACAAGATCCGGCGGGTCACGCCGGACGGGATCATCGAGACGATTGCGGGTGATGGGACTCCTGGCAATGATGGCGATGGCGAGTCTTCGCAGGCCGCGCGGTTCCGCTTTCCCACGTCGCTCGCGGTCGATCCTGCCGGTGTCATCTATATCGCTGACCATGAGAATCAGCGGATCCGGCGGTTGACCCCCGTCGTGCCGGAGCCCTTGGTCGAACCGGAGCCTGATCCGGTGGCGCTATTTCATGCCGCCACGCTCGCACCGGGCCCGTTCGCGCCGGGCCAACTGGTGATCGCACGGCCGGGTGATGCGCGGATCACGGTCAATGACCGCCCCGTCGTTCCCGTGTCGAGCTCGCGCGAGCAAGTGAGCTTCGTGCTGCCGGTCGCCGCAAGTGAGGTGCGGATCAATGGCCGGGCCATCCGCCTCGAACGGGCGGCTCCCGGCATCTTCGCTCAGAACGGATCCGGACAGGCGGTCGCGATCAATGAGGATAACTCGTTGAATTCAGCGGAGAATCCAGCGCCGCGTGGATCAGTGCTTGCCTTCTACCTGACCGGTGAGGGCGCTGACTGGAAGGACGCCGTTGAGGTGATGGTCGGGCAGGCCCGCGCGGAGGTGCTCTTTGCGGGTCCCGTCGCGGCATTTCCGGGTGTGTTTCAGGTGAACGTCCGCCTGCCGGGGATCTTCACACCTCCTGGAGTCCGTCCTCTTACTGTTTCGGTCGCGGACATCGCGTCCCAGGCAGGCGTTACCATCGCAGTTCGCTGATTCTCGAGTGCGTGCAGGCTCTCGTGACGCACATCGAGGGTTCCAGAAACTCGTCGAACTGATCGACGAAGCCAAGCACGGCAAGTTCAGCTAGGATTGGGCGATGCGGTAGACGGGTACGCCGTTGGCCGACTCGACAAACTCCACGCGATCGCCGATGGCTACCGCCGCGCCTCGAATCCTCGCGGTGACGCGGGTGTCGTCTTCGAGCGAGATAATTGCGATTTGATAGGGTGCTTCCTTGATGTAGGCCTCTGGAGCCGAGTAGACCGTGGTTTCCGTATAGATGACGCCGCTCATGCCGCCTCCAGGATGGTGACCACGCACGTTGCGCCGGAGCCGCCGAGGTTTTGCGCCAAGCCCAGCCGCGTCCGTTCGAGTTGGCGTGCACCAGCTTCACCGCGCATCTGCAGGACGAGGTCGCACAGTTGGGCGACGCCGGTCGCGCCTACGGGATGGCCCTTCGATTTTAGGCCACCGGATGTGTTGACAGGCTTCGATCCCCGCAGGGCCGTGTGTCCGGCCGCCGAGAAAGGCCCGCCGGCCCCTTTGGAAACGAACCCGAGATCCTCGATCGCGATGATCTCGGCGATCGTAAAGCAGTCGTGGACTTCGGCGAAATCGATATCGGCGGCAGTCACTCCCGACATCCGGTAGGCCTTCTCCGCAGCCGCTCGCACCGCGGGAAAGGTGGTGATTGTCTCCTTCTTGTCGAGTGCGACATGGTCGGACGTCTGCGCGACTCCGCGCACCCGAATCGGTTTGTCCGTGAAGTTGCGGGCCCGGTCGAGCGGCATCAGGAGCACGGATGCGGCACCGTCGCTCACGAGCGAACAGTCGAATACGGTGAGCGGCGACGAAACGGGCTTCCCGTTCAGCGCCTGCTCGATCGTGATCACTTTCCTCAGGTGCGCGTCGGGATTCAGCGCTCCGTTGGCGTGATTCTTCACCGCAACCGCCGCCATCTGTTCACGCGTCGTGCCGAACTCGTGCATATGCCGGTGCGCGATCATCGCGAACAGGGCGGGGAAGGTAGCGCCGGCGAGCATCTCGCCCGACATGTCGCCAGCGCCAGCCAGGATCTCGGCCACTTTGGGCGTGGTTTGTGAGGTCATCTTCTCGACCCCGGTGACCAGAACCGTGTCGTAGACACCGGCCGCGACCGCTGACCATGCGTGGAAAAAAGCAGCACCGCTCGAGGCGCACGCAGCCTCGAACCGGGTGCAGGGGACTCCCGTGATGCCGGCTTCGCCCGCCACGTACGGGGCGAGGTGATTCTGGCCGGTGAACGACGGTCCGGCGAAGTTTCCGAGGTAGAAGGCGTCCACTTGTGACGGCTGGATGTGCCCGTTTTCCATACACTTGCGCGTCGCAGTGACGGCGAGCGAGCAGATATCCTGGCCTGCGAAAGCTCCGAAAGGCGTCTTGCCGAATCCGGCGATGGCGACTTCTCTCATGACTCTAGTTCTATACTAGCGAATGGGACATCTAAGGTTTTTCACCCGGATGCCGAAAGAATGGGTGCACGTTTTGTTGCGCCACACGTCATCTCTGGTAGATGGCCGTGGCAGCCGGACAGATCGAGGAGCGAATGAGCGAAGCTCTCCAGCCGCTACCTGCCCATAACGCCACTGCCGAGGGCGATTGGCAAGACAGGTTCGTCAATGAGAACCTGCGCCGGATCTTTCTTCAGATCTATCGCATGGTCGGCAACACGGCCGACGCGCAGGATCTGACGCAGGAAGTGTTCATCAAGGCCCTTCAACGCAACGGACAACTGCAGCAGTCGGGCAAGGCGGCGCACTGGTTGTCGCGCATCGCCACCAATACGGCGATCGACTTTCTCCGGCGCCACGGACGGCTGAACCTGGTGGACCTCGAAGGTCTTCCGGAGCCAGTGATGACGTCTCACGAGGAAAGCGCCGAAGCACGTGTGATCCGGGCCGAGCAAAATGGGCTCCTCGAACGCGGACTGGCGCAGTTGAGCGAGCGGGAGCGGACCGCCCTGTTGCTCCGCGACGTCGAAGATTTGCCCGCCGAGGAAGTGGCGCTGCAGATGAACTGCTCGAAGGCGACCGTACGTTCGCATATTGCGAACGCGCGAACCAAGTTTCGCCGCTACCTGGAAAGAGTGCACTCATGAATCATCCGGCAAAATCTGATTTGGCGCTCCATGCGGGTTCCGACCTCGGATGGGTTCGCCGCATCGCCGTCGACCGGCATGTGCGCGGTTGCGTTGAGTGTCGCCAGGAAGTGGAGAGGTTCGCTCGCGAGCGTGAGACCGTGCGCGCTGGCGCGCCGGGGCTGCCGCCGAGTTTGAAATGGGATTCGCTTGCCGCCGAGATGCGCGCCAATATCCGGCTCGGAATCGCGGCGTCGGAGTGCATTGCTCATACACCATCCACGCGACGCGCGCCTGCGTGGCGCATGGCCGCGGTGACCGCGGGGCTCGTGGTATTCGTGATGGGCGGGTGGTGGGTGCAACGTCATCCCTCGGCCGCGCCCGAGGCTCCCTTGGCGATATCGGCCAAGCTTCCCACCGGAACGGTGCTCAGGGCGAACCTCGCGGGTGTCGGATTGGAACGGGATGGGCATGGAATGACGCTGACCTACGCGGGCCGGCCCGCGCTCACCACTGTTTCGGCCGGAACGCAGGGCTCGGTAAACGCTCGCTACATCGATGAAGAAACGGGTCAGGTGACCATTCACCATGTCTATTCGGAATAGGTTTTTCGCGGCGTCGGCGCTCATGGCGGCGGCGCTCGCCGCGCAGACCGAATCGCGAAGCTCGGTCAAGGTGAACCTGCCGGCCGATTCGCCCGTTTCGCTGCTCTCGGCGGACTGGGGCGAATCGCGTGCCTCCGAACGCGGCTCGGCGCTCGTCCTCAACTTGAATACTTCGCTGGCGCTGCGCAACTCGAGCAACCGGCGGATCCGCGCGATCTCGTGGATGGTGCTTTCCCAGGAAGCGACTCCGGGTGGACGCGCTTCGGTGACCAAGGCAAGCCTCGATGTCGGCCCGAACGAAACGTTCCCGCTGCGCGTGGATCTGAAGCTGCTTCGACCGGTCCAGCGCGGATCGGGCCCGATGGTCGAAATGACGCTCGATGGCGTTCTATTCGATGACATGACCTTCTGGGGGCCGAACCGGCTCGACTCGCGGCGCGTCATGACGGCCTTCGAACTCGAAGCTCAGCGCGATCGGCGGTACTTTCAGCAAGTCATGCAGTCGCAGGGGCTCGACGGGTTGAAGCGTGAATGCCTTGCTTCGATCGCACGCCAGGGCGACTTGCCCCGGATGAACGTCTCGCTTGCGCGTGCGGGCCGCGCGACCGCGATGGATCCCGAGCGGCAGGTGCAACTCTCGTTCCTGCACTTCCCCGGCGCTCCCGTGGACGCCGTGGCGGGCATCGCGCATGTGTCCGGACAGCAGGCGCGCGCGCCGAAGGTCGAAGTCGAGAACCGGTCGGCACGCGCGGTAAGCTACCTCGAGGTCGGCTGGATTCTCAAGGACAGTCAGGGCCGTGAATTCGTCGCCGGTTCAGTTCCGGCAAAAGCCGCGCTTCCTCCCGGAAAGAAAGCGGAAGTTCTGCAGGATGCCGCGCTCCGTTTCAATGAGCCTGTGTCGATCGAGTCGATGACGGGCTTCGTCAGCCAAGTGGAGTTCGCGGATGGGCAGGTTTGGATTCCGAGCCGGGCCGAACTCCGCGATCCGCGGCTCCAACGCGCGCTGATCCCCTCGGCCGAGGAGCAACGCCTTACCAACATCTACCGCAAGCGTGGTGTCCAGGCGCTGGTCGACGAGCTGAAGAAGTTTTAAGCGGCTTTTCTGGCCCTGGCCCGAGCGGGCGGGGCAGCGCAATGTTATAAGGGTGGTATGAACCTCTCTCGATTCACATTGCCTTTGATTCTGGCTGTCGTCCTGGGCGCGCAGCAGACACAACCGGCCACCCAGACTCCTCCTCCCCCTCCCCCGAAGCAGGGCGTTGCCCAGAAGGTATTGAACAAGGTTGGTCAGGGAGTGGACAAGGCCGCGGACAAGACGGTCGGCGCGGGAAAGACCGTCGGTGGAAAGACAGCCGATGGCGCCAAAACCGTCGGGAGTAAGACCGCGGACGGCGCCAAAGTCGCCAAGGACAAGACGGTCGACGGCGCGAAAGTAGCGAAGGACAAGACGGTCGATGGAACCAAGGCCGGCGCTTCGGCCACCGGTGGCGGGCTCGAAAAGGCCGGCGGCGCCGTAAAGAGCATTGGCCAGGTCGACATCAATTCGGCCTCCGCGAAGGATCTCGAAAAGCTCCCCGGAATCGGTGAAGCCTACTCGGCCAAGATCATCGCGGGCAGGCCCTATCGCGGCAAGAATGAGCTGATCGACAAGAACATCATTCCCGAAGGCACCTACGACAAGATCAAGGACAAGATCATCGCCAAGCAGGGCAAGTAGGCTACGGTTGCTCGATCCGTGCAGGCGGCTGGACCATCCGCCGCCAAGGCCGAGTTCGGACAGACGGGTGGGGTTGCACTATCGGGCGACCGCGGTCGCCGCCTCTCCCCGTTTCTGCCTGCGCGGACCCAGAGATCTCATTCCTCCCAACCAGTTCGAGCAACGCAAGCAACCGCCCGCCTGAATCCGGCCTCCGCGCGGGAGTATACTGGCTCCACGATGTCAAAGAAAATCTCCCGCCGGTCCGCCATTGCCTCCGCCGCCGCCGTGCCCGCTTTTGCCGCACCGCCCGCCGCGCGCGCCTTCGAAACCGCGCCTATCTACCAAAGGCTCGGCGTGCGAACTTTCATCAATGCCGTCGGCACGATCACCACGCTGAGCGGCACGCTCATGGACGCGCGCGTGTTGCGGGCCATGGAAGAAGCGTCGCACAATTTCGTGCCCATTCATGAGCTGCAGGAGAAGGCGGGGGCCCGTATCGCCGAACTGACAGGCGCCGAAGCCGCCTTCGTTACAAACGGAGCTTCCTGTGCGCTGTGTCTGTCGACGTGCGCGGTCACCGCGGGCGACGACAAGTCGAAGATGACCCGCTTGCCCGATCTCAGCGGAATGAAGAGCGAGATCGTCATTCAAAAGCGGCACCGCAACATGTACGACCACGCTTTCCGGATGGTAGGCGTCAAACTGATCGACGTGGTGACGGCGGACGAGATGAAGAAGGCGATCGGCCCCAACACGGCGGCTGTCGCGTTCGTCCAAAGCCATCACGTGCTCGACCAGCAGATCTCCCTCGAAGAGACGGTGGCGATCGCGCACGCGGCGGGCGTGCCCGTTATCCTCGATGCCGCGGCCGAACTTCCACCCGCGAGCAACCTCTCGAAGTTCGTGAAGATGGGCGTCGACATGGTGGCCTTCTCCGGAGGCAAGAATCTGCGCGGACCGCAGTCGAGCGGGTTGCTGCTCGGAAAGAAGGAGTGGGTCAAGAAGGCCTACGCGAACGCCTCGCCGAACAACTACTTCGCACGGATTTCGAAAGTCGGCAAGGAAGAGATCATCGGCTTGCTAACGGCTCTCGAGATCTTCCTCGCCAAGGATCACGAGTCCGAGCGCAAGGAATGGCACGCGATGCTCGACCGCTGCGCTGCGCGGCTGAAGGGCGCGCCGACGGTCCACACCGAATACATTACCAACAACGATTACTCGCATTCGCCGCGCCTGTCGGTGCAGTGGGACGAGGCGAAGCTGGGGATTTCGCTCGAGCAGATGGTCGATCGCCTGCGCAAGGGGACACCGTCGATCGAGGCGAGCGACATGCGCTACTTCAATCCGCCGTGGAAGGGGCTCGGAATCTTTCCGTACAATCTGCGGGCGGGAGAAGAGACGATCATCGCGGACCGGATCAGAGAGATCCTGGGCTCGAAAGCTTGAGCACGCGATCGAGTTCCTGACGGGCGCGGGTGTTTCCGGGCTCCCGCTTCAGGACTGCTTCGAACTCGCGCCGTGCTTCGGCGAGGCGTCCCTGTCGAGCATGCAGGATTCCCAACAGCACGCGCGCGGCGGTCATTTCCGGCGCGAGGCTCAGTGCGGACTCCGCTTGCTCGCGCGCCTCCTCTGGCCGGTTTGCGCGAGACAGCGTCACGGCGAAATCGTACCGATCCGGGGCGAACAGCGGGCGATAGCGGATCGCGCGTTCGAAGTGCCGAATCGCGCGTGGGAAATCGCCGCGAGTTCCGAGTAGGCGCGCGAGATTCGAATGCGCCGTGGCGAAATAGGGGTCGATCACGAGTGCGCCCCGGAAGGCGGCTTCGGCCTCCGCGAGTTTGCCGAGCCCAGTTAGGTTGACGCCGAGGCTGTTGCGGGCATCGAGGAGGTCGGGATCGATCGAGATGGCGCGGCGAGCTTTCTCGACGGCGTCACGTTGGCGTCGCTCGCCGGAGTCGATCAGCGCGAGTTGATACCACGATGCCGCCTCTGCCGCGTCGAGCGAAATCGCTCGACGAAAGGCTGCTTCGGCCCGATCCCTGCCGCCAGACGCAAGCAAGGCGATTCCGAGGTTGCGATGGGCAACGGCCGACTGCGGACGGATGCGCGCGGCGTGCTCGAACGCGGGGAATGCTTTGTCCGGTTTGCTTGATTCCATCCACGCATTGCCGAGCGCCGTGTATGCCTCCGCCGGATGCGCGCCGGGCGCGGCGAGCGCGGTTTCGAGCCTTGGGATCCCGGCCGCGAGATTCGAGCCGTGGAGAACCTGCGCCATCGCTGCGTAAACCGGAGGGGGCGGGTCCAAGTACGGAACCACCTCACCGCGATACTCTTCTGACTC
>CADECY010000202.1 GCA_902825945.1 uncultured Acidobacteriota bacterium | reverse complement strand
CGCCGAGATGGGCTCGTTCTTCCCGAAGATCGTGGGAGACGGCCCGTGCAAGGAAGTGGTGAAGAAGTCCGGCTTCTCGCTCTTCGATTTTCCGGTGCTCAAGTGCTGGCCCGATGATGGCGGACGCTACATCACCCTGCCCATGGTCTTCTCGAAGAATCCCTTGACCGGCAAGCGCAACTGCGGTTGCTACCGCATTCAGATCTACGACGATCGCACGACGGGCATGCACTGGCAGACGCACAAGCAAGGCGCGGAGCACTACCGCCGTCTGAAGGAAAGCGGCAAGGTGACGCGGATGGAAGCGGCCGTGGCGATCGGCGCCGATCCGGCAGCCATGTACTCGGCGATTCTTCCCCTGCCACCCGATCTCGACGAGATGATGATCGCGGGATTTCTTCGCAGCAAGCCGGTGGAGATGGTGAAGTGCGAGACCGTCGATATCGAAGTTCCCGCGCAATCGGAGATCGTGCTCGAAGGATATCTCGAACTGGGCGAGCTTCGCACCGAGGGCCCGTTCGGCGATCACACCGGCTTCTACTCGCTCGCGGACGAGTATCCCGTGTTTCACGTGCAGTGCATCACGCATCGCAAGAATCCGATCTACGCCACGACCATCGTGGGTCCACCGCCGATGGAGGACTTCTACATGGGCAAGGCGATCGAGAGGATCTTCCTGCCGCTGATGCGTCTGAACCTGCCCGAGGTTCGCGACATCCATATGCCGGCGGAAGGGATCTTCCACAACCTGATCATCGTGTCGATCCGCAAGACGTATCCGGGCCACGCGCGCAAAGTGATGCACGGAATCTGGGGTACCGGTCAGGCGATGTTCTCCAAGTGCATTCTCGTGGTGGATGAGGACGTCGACGTGCAGAACGTGAGCGAAGTGGCGTGGAAGGCGCTCAACAACATCGATCCACAGCGCGATATCGAGTTCGTCACGGGACCGGTGGACTCGCTCGATCACGCGAGCCGTCTGCCGAATTTCGGCTCGAAGATGGGAATCGACGCAACGAAGAAGTGGCCCTCGGAGGGCTTCACCAGGCCCTGGCCGGATGTGATCACCATGCCGGCGGATGTAAAGTCCCGAGTCGACACGCTGTGGAAGCAGGCCGGGTTGAAGTAACGCGGTGGACATTCGAAGGGCTGACCCCGTACCATAAACGGTTAAGCCCTTCCGGCTCATCTCGCCAATGCCCACAGCACAGATCACGGCCGTCGGGACCTATGTCCCGCCGGGCGTGCTTACCAATGCCGACCTCGAGAAGATGGTCGATACCTCGGATCAATGGATCATCGAACGGACCGGCATCTCCGAACGCCACATCGCCTCCCCAGAGATGGCCACCTCGGACATGGCTCTCGAGGCCGCGCGGCGCGTACTGGAGCAGCGCGGAATTTCCGCGGAAGAGATCGAACTGATCATTCTCTGCACGGTGACGCCGGACATGCTGTTTCCGTCGACAGCCTGTCTGGTGCAGGACCGATTGGGCGCCAAACGGGCATGGGGGTTCGATCTCGTCGCCGCATGCTCGGGCTTCATCTACGGCATTACGACAGCGGCACACTATGTGCAGGCCGGAACGCACAAGAAGGTCCTCGTGATCGGGTCCGACACGATGTCGCGCATCATCAACTATAAGGACCGGTCAACGTGCGTGCTGTTCGGAGATGGCGCGGGTGCGTTCCTCATCGAGCCCGGTCCGGAAGGCGAAGGGGGTTTCATCGGCTTCCACAATGAGATCGACGGCTCGGGAGGCGACTTTCTCAAGATGCCCGCGGGCGGAAGCCGTATGCCTGCCAGTCATGAGACGATCGACGGTGCGATGCACTATGTCCATCAGGAAGGCCAGCAGGTTTTCAAATACGCGGTCCGCAAAATGGAAGATTGCTGCCGGACGGTGCTCGCCCAGCATGACATCACCATCGATCAGGTCAAGATCCTGATTCCACACCAGGCCAACCGGCGCATCATCGGCGCCGCCTGCGAAAAGCTCGGACTCGCGGAAGATCGCGTCCTGATCAACATTCAGAAATACGGTAATACGACGGGCGCCACGATTCCACTCGCCACCGCCGACGCACTCGCGCAAGGAAAGATCCAAAAGGGTGACTACGTGCTGTTTGCCGCCGTTGGCGCGGGACTCACCGCCGGCGCGAACCTGTGGCGGTGGGCATTCTAGAGAGATTCTGATGCGCGGTCCGATCTTGCTGCTGTTCGGCGTGCCGCTGTTCGCGCAAGGTCTGGACCAGTTCTTCGAGGCGCAAATCCGCCCGCTGCTCGCAGAACGCTGTTATGCCTGTCACTCGAAGACGGCGATGTCGGGTCTGCGCCTGGATTCCCGCGAAGCGCTCTTGAAGGGCGGCGCGCGCGGACCCGCGATCGTTCCGGGAAATCCCGCCGCGAGCCTCCTTCTCGCGGCGGTGAAACAAAGCGACCCGAAGTTGAAGATGCCGCCGCAAGGCCGGTTGGAAGAACGGGAGGTCGCAGCGGTCGAGCACTGGATTCGCGCGGGCGCACCTTGGCCCGGTACGCCAACCGCCGCCAGCGAATCGGGTGAGTTCTGGTCTTTTCGCGCACTGGGCAACCCGGGTGGCGCCATCGACTCTCTGGTACGCGCCAAGCTCGAAACGAAAGGTCTGCGTCAGAATCCTCCGGCGGATCGCCACGCGCTTGCCCGGCGCGTGAGCTTTGACCTCACCGGGCTGCCCCCAGCCCCCGGCGCCGCGGATCTTCCGTACGAGCGGCTGGTCGAGCAACTCCTCGCCTCACCCCGTCTCGGCGAGCGCTGGGGCCGGCACTGGCTCGATGTCGCGCGCTTCGGAGAGGAGGACTTCACCGGAACCGCACCACGGTTTTACGCCAATGCGTGGCGATATCGCGATTGGGTGATCGGCGCGTTCAACACCGACATGCCGTACGACCGCTTCGTCAAGGCGCAGATCGCGGCGGACCTGATCGACGGCGACCGATCAGCCCTGATCGGCGGGCTCGGCCTGTTCGGTCTCGGCCCGTGGTACTACAGCATCGCGCAGCCGCAACAGTCTCGCGCCGACGAGCGCCACGATCGCGTTGACGTGATCACTCGCGGATTCCTCGGCCTCACCGGAGCCTGCGCACGTTGCCACGATCACAAGTACGATCCCATCACGATGAAGGACTACTACGCACTCGCGGGTGTCTTCGCGAGTTCGAAGTACGAGGAGTATCCGCTCGCGTCCCCCTCGGAGGTAAAGCGATACAAGGACGCGCAGGCAGCGATCAAGGCGCACGAAGCCAAGATTTCGAAGTTCCTCGAAGCCCAGCGCGATCAAGTCGCGGAGATGTTCGCGCACCGGATCGCGGATGCGATGATGGGCGGCGAAAGCGTGGACTCGGAACTCCGGGAACGCTTCCGGAAGTATCTGTCGAAGCCCGAGGAAGAGTTCCCATACCTTGCGCCGTGGCATGCCGCTGTCGCCAGCGGAGCGCCACGAGACGAACTGCGCGGAATCGCCCTCGAGTTCCAGACTCTCGTCATCGCCACGGCAAACAAGAAGCGCGAACTCGACGCGGATAACGCGGCGATCAAAGGCGCGGCGGCAAAGAGCGCTCCGGTCAAGCGGCGAAAGACAGTACTGCCCGGCGGCTACGATTCAGAGGCCGATTTCAACCCCGGCGCCGATCTTCCGGTCGCGTCACTCGAGCGCGACCGGATGCTTCTCTGGAGGCGATTCTTCCTCGGCAAGGAAGCGCTGTTGCGGTTCGAGGAGGACAAGATCGAGCGCTTCCTGCAGGGGCCGTGGAAGGACCATCTCGCGGGACTCCGCGCCGAACTCGATCGGCTGAAGAAGGCGAGTCCCCAGCCCTACGGGTTTCACGCAGGCATCGCCGAACATGAGGAGCCGATCGACCTGCCCATGGCGGTTCGTGGCAATCCCTACGTCGATGGCGATCCTGTCCCGAGGCGATTTCTCTCGGTACTCGCCGACAGTCCGGCCCGCTGGACAAAGGGTAGCGGACGGCGCGAACTCGCCGAGTCGATCGCACGTTCACCGATCGCCGCACGCGTCATGGCGAACCGGATCTGGATGCATCTCACCGGGGCGGGCATCGTGTCGACACCATCGATCTTCGGACGGGGCGGCGATCGTCCCTCGAATCCGGCGTTGCTCGAGTATCTCGCGTGGCGATTCCGCGCGAGCGGCTTCTCGACGAAGTCGTTGATCCGGGAAATCGTGCTCTCCGAGACGTATCGCGCGAGTTCCGCCGCCAATCCGGCGAATGATGCGATCGACGCCGGGAATCGTCTGTTCTGGCGCGCCAACCGGCGCCGGCTCGATGCCGAATCGCTGCGCGACTCAATCCTCGCGGTGACCGGCGCCCTCGACGGACGGACGGGAGGTGAGTCCGCCTTGCTCGACGACAATTTCCGCCGCCGCGCCGTGTATGCGCGGGTCAGCCGTTTCAAGCAGGAGGAGACACTCACGCTTTTCGACTTTCCCGCGGCCAGCGTATCGGCGGAAAAGCGCCCGTCAACGAACGTTCCGCCGCAGAAGCTCTATTTCCTCAACAGTCCGTTCCTCCTACGCCAGTCGGAGGTTCTCGGCAAGCGAATGAAGGAATCGGGACTCGACAACACGTATCGTCTCCTGTTCGGCCGCCCGGCGGACAAAGACGAGGAGAGGCTCGCTCGCGGGTTCGTCAAGCAGGCGGGTACGGAAGGTTGGACCCGTCTGGCTCAAGTGTTGCTCAGCTCGAACGAATTCTCATTTGTCGACTGAGAGCTTGCGCTCGAACTCGCGGCGCAGCAGCCAGACCACCGACACCGCCTGCATCAAGCCCGTTGCCACCGCGAGCCACCAGAGATGAGGCAAACGGAATCCGGGCCTCGACGACAGCCACGCGGCAGCCGGAATGAACAACGCCAGACGCGCGGCCGAATTCGCGAGCGGAGGAATCGTGTTGCCCATTGCCTGGAACATTCCCGAACTCGTGAAGATCACGGCCGATCCCGCGAAGCTCCAGCAGACAACCTGCAAGTACTCGACCCCGTGAGCAATCACGGCGGTTTCATTCGTGAACGCGCGAATCATCGGCTCCGGTGAGAGCAAACAGAGCGCGGTCAACACGAGCATGAGGCCCGCGCCCATTGACGCGGCGGTGCGGAACGTTTGCCGCACCCGCTCGGGAAGCTTGGCACCGAAGTTCTGGCCCGCGACCGGAGCGGCCGAAAACGAGATCGCCAGCACCGGCAGGAACATCGACTGCACCACTCGTACTCCAATCCCGAAGCCCGCTTGTGCCTCCGGCCCGAACCCTCGGATCAGACGGTAGACGATAGCGGTGTAGAGCGAAAGCAGCGCAAACTCGCCTCCGGAAGGGAGCCCGATCGCAAGCATCCGTTTCCATTCAGTGAACCTCGGAATCATCCGCGCCCACTCGAACGAGACGAAGGTTTCGAGCCGCGCGAACAGCACCACCAGCACGATTCCGGCGCAAGCGACGGAACACAACGTCGCGAGGCCCGCGCCTTCGACACCCATGGGGCGGCCGGTGCCCCATCCGGCGATCAGAACGGGTGCGAGGACGATGTTGGTAAGCACCGAGAGAACACCGACGATCGTGGATGGCTTGACGATTCCGGTTCCGCGGAGCGCCGAACTCATCGAGACGAGGAGAAACTGCATCCCGAGTCCGGGTACGAACCAGCGCAAGTACGCCGTGCCTTCGCGCAAGGTCGCATCATCGGCGCTGAGAGCGCGGCAATACGCATCACGGAGCAGCAGGCCCAGAATCACGACGGCGGAGCCCACGATCGCCGACAGTGCGAACGATTGGTTGAAGACCGTCTGTGCGTCCTCGCGATCGCGGCGGCCCGCGGCACGGGCGATCAGGCTCGTGGTACCCACTCCAAGCGACTGGGTCAGCGCCATCACGAGCATCATCAGATTTCCGCTCAGGCCAACTCCCGCGATCGCCGCCTTGCCGATTCCCGACACGAAGTAGAGATCGACGAGGAAGTAGAGCGTCTGAAAGAGCATCGTGATGCCGGTGAACGCCGACAGGTGGAGGACATGACTGATGACCGAACCCTTGGTGAGATCGCGCATCGTGGACTATGGCCGCACGATCGTGCCATCGAGGCGCCGATCGTTGCCCCGGCTCCCGCCCGGCGCTCTATAGGGGAACTTGGCGGCCGCGCGCTCGTCGATGTCGATGCCGAGCCCCGGCCGGTCATTCGCGTATAGGTAGCCGCCCGAGATCTCCGGCGCCCCTGGAAACACCTCGCGCGTCACCGCCGAGAATCGATTCTCTTCCTGAATTCCGAAATTGAACGAAGCCAGGTCGAGATGCATGTTGATCGCATGCCCCACCGGCGAGACATTCCCCGGACCGTGCCAAGCGGTGCGAACCCCGAACATCTCGCAACAGCACTGAACCTTGCGGGCAAGCGACAACCCGCCGATCGCCGAGATGTGTATGCGAATGAAATCGATCCAACGGTTCTGCACCAGCGGCAGCCATTCGTTCCGGTTGACGAACAGTTCGCCCATCGCGAGCGGCGTGGTGGTCTGCTGCCGCAGGATTCCGAACCAATGAACATCCTCGGGCGCGAAGGGATCCTCGAGAAAGAACAGCCGGTGCGGTTCGAGGGCCTTCGCCAGTTGAACGGCTTGCGGCGGCGGGATGCGTTCGTGTACATCGTGAACGAAGTCGATATCGAAGCCGATCTTGGCGCGCAAGTGATCGAACATCTTGATCGTGTTGTTGACGTACGGCGTTGGCTCGAACACGGGTGAATCACCCACGCCTCGCGGGCGGGCCCGCCGCGCCGCCTCGGCCGTTTGAGATGCGGCGCCGTAGGTAGCGAATCCGGGCACCGACAACTGCACCCGGATGTGCCGATAGCCCTCGGCTATGTACTTGCGCACCTGATCCTCGAGTTCGTCAAGCGTACGCGCGCTCGCGTGCGTGTAGAGCGGAACCGCCGCTCGAATCTTGCCACCCAGCAGCTTGTACAGCGGCATGTTCGCTCGTTTACCGAGAATGTCCCACAGCGCGCCGTCGACGCCGGAGAGCGCGTTGTTCAACGTGACACCGCTGCGGAAATATGACGCGACGTACGCCGACTGCCAGATGTCCTCGATCGCCTCCGGATCCTTGCCGATCAAGAAGGGCTTGAGGTATTGCTCGATCGCGGTGGCCACGGCAAGCGGGCGCTCGCGGTGAGTCGCGCATCCGACGCCGTGGAGTCCGGGCTCGTTCGTCAGGATCTTCACGATCACGAGATTGTCGGCACCGGGCTGAGTGAGGATTACCTTGACGTCCGTGATCTTCAAGGGAGCAAGTCCACGCGATGCCTGCGCCAAGGCCTGTTGAGGCGCGCCCGCGAGTGCGCTTCCGCCTGCGAGCATTCCGAGTGCGTTTCGCCGGTTCATATGGCGGTCCAGTGTAGCGCGTTGAGCGTACGGCGGGCGCTTTCAGGATCTCGCGAGGATCATCCCGAGTTGGTGTTGCGGTTCGTCAACGCCATCGCTCCAGGTACGAAACCCGAATTCGAGAGAACCTCAGACATCTGCGCGTGGACGCGGTCGAGATGGATCGCGGATTCCTGCTGCGCCAGCCCGGCGCCAAGTGCATCGTGCACGTGGAGGCCTTTGCTCGCTGGCGCCGGAAGCGGTCTCCGATCCTGCCCCTGCTCGACCGCGCTGTGAAGTGCTTGATCCGTGCGAACTCGCCGGACCAAGTCGAACCGCTAGCGATTATTGCGATCGATAAGCGCGATTGCGACCAAGTCCCGAGCGGCCCCTGCTCGGCAGTGACTACGTTTCAGTACGAGTACGCCCATGAGGGTAGGAGGATCCCCTGAGGCAGCCGCGATTGTGGCCAGGGAATCCCCACCCGGCTACAGGTTTTTCAGCCCCCTACCGATGGGTATGGAGAGCGTATAAACCGTGCCAGGACTCTCAGCCGCGGACCAGCGACGCAGACGGAACGGCCTTGTGTTCGCAGCCGCCTTCCTGGCGATCGCGGGTACCATCGCACACCTCCAGCTCGTTCCCCGGCTGGCGCCGCTCGTCAGCCTCGGAGTAGGCGTGACTGCGCTGTTGTTCGGGCGGCTCCCCGCCGTCCTGCTCGCGGTCAGCTACGTCGCCGGCGCCAACTCGCTCGAGCCCGATCAGGACCTGTTGTCCTGGGAAGGCCTGATCCAGCTCGGTATCTTCCTGCTGGCCAACACCGGAATCGCGTTCCTGATGGACCGCCTCCGGCTCACGCTCCAGGCGGCGCGCAACTCCGAACGCAACTATCATCTGATCGCCACCAACACGAGCGACCTGATTCTCGCCTACGACATGACTCGGCGGATCGTGTTCGTCAACCCAGCCGTCGAGCGGCTGCTCGGCTACACGATGGAGGAAGTTCGCGGGTTGGGTTTCCTCGAATGGATTCATCATGACGACATGGCGCGAATGACGGATCTGCTCGACAGCGTCTTCCACGGCGAGGCTTTCTCCGACATCGAGTTTCGAGTGAACACTCGCAAGGGCCAGGTCCGCTGGTTCGCGGGAACATGGGGCCCGCTGCGCGATGAGAAAGGGCGGCAAATCGGCATCCAGGGCGTGGAGCGCGACGTCACCGAGCGCTACCGCATGCGCGAGGTACTCAACCAGAATCTGGCACAAATTCAGGTGGCCAAGGTTCAAGCCGAGCAGCAGACGGCCGAACTCACGCGGCTCAACGAGGAACTGCGCGAGGCTCGCGACGAAGCGCTCGAAGCCGTCCAGGCAAAGAGCTATTTCCTGGCCACGATGTCGCACGAGATCCGCACGCCGATGAACGGCGTGATCGGAATGACGAATCTGCTCCTGGACACCGAACTCAATGCCGAGCAGAAAGACCTCGCCATGACCGTGCTCAGTTCCGGCGAGGCGCTGCTCAACATCATCAACGACATACTGGACTTCTCGAAGATCGAGGCGGGCAAGCTCGCGCTGCAGCCAGTCGACTTCGAACTCCACCGGCAACTGGAGGACGCCTGCGACCTGATGGCGGAGGCCGGGGCTCGCAAGGGAATCGAACTCGTTTGCTGGATCGACCAGGAGGTTCCCGCCTGGGTCCGCGGCGACGCCGGGCGAATGAGGCAGGTTGTGCTCAACTTGCTCGGAAACGCAGTGAAGTTCACCGATCGGGGAGAGATCACGGTCTCCTGCAAGATGGAGGCCGACGGTCCAGCGGGCTTCACGATCCGCGTCGAGGTCCAGGACACCGGCATCGGTGTTTCACCCGACGTGCAGATGCGGCTGTTCCAACCGTTCATGCAGGGAGACATGGCCGCCAGCCGAAGATACGGCGGCACGGGTCTTGGCCTGGCGATCTCCAAGGAACTGGTCGAGAAGATGGGCGGCAGGATTGGAGTATCGAGCGAAGTGGGGAAAGGCTCCCGCTTCTGGTTCGACATTCAACTGGGGCGTCCGGTGGAAGCGCCCGTTCCAGTGGCGACGTCTCCTTTGGCTGGGCGGCGATTGCTGGTAGTGGCACCGCACAAGGTCACGCGCGAATACGTCGCCTATCTGGCCGGTTACTGGGGAATCCGCGCGGAGGCCGTGGCAACCGTGCGGGAGGCGATTGTACGTTTCAAGGACGCGCGGCAGACACCGTTCCCGTACAGCGCGGTGATCGCGGATGGCGGAATGGCCGACGCGCGGATGCTCGAACAGTTCTCGCCGACGCCGCTGATCTGGATGGCTTCCCGGGTGGCTGGGAGCCACGCCACGAACAGCCCGTTCCTAGTGACCAAGCCGCTTCGTCAGGATGGGCTACGGCGGATGATCGAAAACGCTCTCGATACGCCAGCCATGGTACGCCCTCCGGCCACTCCAGTGCACGCGAACGCGAAGGGGAGCAGTGGACTGGTCCCACGCGGTCCGCGAAAGGTATTGATCGCCGAGGACAACCCGGTGAACCAGCGTCTCGCGCAGCGCCTGCTGCAGAAGCTCGGTTATGAGCACGAACTCGTCACGAACGGCAAGGAAGCACTAGCCGCTCTAGAACGTACAGCGTACGACCTGATTCTGATGGATTGCCAGATGCCCGAAATGGACGGCTATGAAGCCACGCGCCGGATCCGGACGCGAGAGCAGGGCCGCCGTACCCCGATCGTGGCGATGACCGCGAACGCGATGATCGGCGACCGGGAAAAGTGCCTCGAGGCCGGCATGGACGACTACGTCAGCAAGCCGATCGTGCTGAACCACTTGGCGGCGGCTCTCGACAAGTGGTCAGCTCCGGAGGCGGCGTTGTCTACCACGGCGGGACGCGGATAGCCAAAGGGTGCTATCCTTGAATTGTCTTTGCCCGCCTCCTTATCTTGACGTGTGGGTTCCGCCCTCCGAATTGATCTTCTGCGCGATCCGACAAGGACGAATTGAAACAGCCCAGGGCCGCTTCCCGGCCCCGTGACTACCCGGCAAAGAGGCAGGCGTCGTCCGCGGATCGGAAACAGCTTTGGGCTGGCATAGTATAGGAGTTTCTCCCCCATGACCAACATTTTCGTTGGCAATCTCAGCTACCAAACCACGCAAGATGAACTGCACGCGGCTTTCGCTCAGTATGGCAACGTCGAGCGCGTCAACATCGTGACCGACCGTGACACCGGTCAACCGCGCGGATTCGCATTCGTCGAAATGTCGGATTCCGGCGCGGCCCAGAATGCGATTTCGCAGTTGAACGGCGCCGAAATGAACGGCCGCGCGCTCAACGTGAACGAAGCCCGTCCCAAGCCGGCGGGCGGCGGCGGCGGTGGCTACGGCAACCGTGGCGGCGGCGGTGGCGGCAATCGCAGTGGTGGCGGCGGACGCCGTCAGCGCTGGTAACCACTCAATCGAGGTAACGCACTGAAACGGACCCGCGAGGGGTACCGAACCCCTCCGTGGGTCCGTTTTGTGCATTCAGGACTGAATGACCGATTTTTCACAATTGAACTTGAGCTCCGTTCTGCGGAGCAATTTGACGAAGCTCGGCTTCGTCACCCCCACCCCGGTCCAGGCGCAGGCGATCCCGCCCGCCCTGGAGGGCCGCGATGTCGTGGCCACCGCTCAAACCGGTACCGGAAAGACCCTCGCCTTCGGCCTGCCGTTATTGCAGATGCTGTCGGCGAACAAGACGCCCGGAATCCGGGCTGTCGTCCTCAGCCCCACGCGCGAACTCGCGCTGCAAATCGACGAGGCCATTGCGAGATTGGCGGCCGGAACCAATGTCCGGACCGCGGTCGCGGTGGGTGGAATGAGTGAGACCACTCAACTCCACAGGATCAAGCGAGGAGCCAACCTGCTGATCGCCACGCCAGGACGTCTTTGCGACTTCCTGGACCGGCGCCTGGTGAACCTCTCGCAGGCACAGGCCGTGGTTCTCGACGAGGCGGATCGCATGCTCGACATGGGATTCCTGCCCTCGATCAAGGAGATCCTGAGCCAACTGCCCTCGACGCGCCAAACTTTGTTGTTCTCGGCGACGATCGAGAAGTCGGTGGCCAAGCTGGTCGAGACCTATGTGCGGAACCCTGTCCGGGTCGCGATCGGGTCCACGACCAAGCCGGTGGATCAGGTCGACTTGCATGTCTACGAAGTCGAAACTGATCGCAAAGTCGATCTGCTCAACGGCCTGCTCCGCCAGGAGCAAGGCGCGTTTCTCGTCTTCGCACGAACCCGCCACGGCGCCGACCGCTTGGCGCGTCACCTCGAGCGGGCTGGCGTCAAGGCCGAACGGATACACGGTGACCGTTCGCAAAGCCAGCGCAACAACGCCCTTCTCGGCTTCAAGAAGGGGACGTTTCGCGTGTTGGTCGCCACCGATGTGGCGGCGCGCGGAATTCACGTGGATGGCATCGCGCATGTCGTGAACTACGACCTGCCGCAGGCTCCGGAAGACTTCGTGCATCGCGTGGGCCGCACGGGCCGCGCGGGCGCTCGCGGAGTTGCTTCCACCTTCAGCACCCGGTCGGAGCGGCATGAAATTCGCCGCATCGAGAACGAGCTGAAGATCCGCATGGTTCGCCGGGATCATCCCGGCGCGGCGATCAGCGCAGTCCGGGCACAATCGACCGGGCTGTCGCCTCGTCCGTAACCACTTCGGCATCCCGGTGATCTTGCACCAAGGTCACCGGGTACTCTACTTCGACCGGCCCGGCGACCGTCACGACTCTCTGAGCAGATGGCTACGTCCGCGCGTGATATGATGAGCCGGATGGCGACCGAAGAGCGTGAGGCGACTCCGACCCCTGAAGGCGCAGGTGCAGCAGGGGCTCAGGCAAAGGCAGCCCTAGAGGTCTTGCTTGGGCTGGGAACTCTCGCATCTGTTCCCGGATACTTTCACCTTCGCCGCTATTTCGCGGAAATGGCGCTCCCCCCGCATTCCGTTGTGCTCAGCCCGCAAGAGATCTTCGGCAAGACATGGTCGTTGTTTGCGTCGTCGATCGTAATCTCAGCCGTCGCGCTAGCAGTCGTCGCTGCGCTGTTGTATTTCCGCGACCGTTTCGTGCCCTGCATCGTGATACTCTTGGCTGGCGCGACGGTCTTGGCTCTGGTCTCAGAGCAAGAGGCCAGATTGGACGCCAACACAGACCGCGGTGAGAACACCCGCCTGCGGATGGTCGAACTAATGCTGAAGGACTGCCCTGAAGGGTTCCGGTCAAGCAACCAACCCTCGAATAGCGGCTGCAAGGTCTTGGGCCGTCGGCTTCGCGAAACAGAGCAGCGACTCTACCTTTTCCTCATCCGGAATGATGACACCATCGACTTCAGCGCGGTTCGAATTTTTAAGTCGGATGAATACTCGCATCTCGTCAATCATTGAAACCGAGGAGGCTCGAATGAAGTATGAATGGGTTCTGTCGTTCCCAATGGCGATAGCCATCACAACATCTGGTTCCCTCCAGGCCGACGTCGTGTACAACAGGATCACGAAGGATGTCGTCATCGGCAAGGATGCCACTGAAGTTGGGGACACCATCACGATCACTCCATGCCAAGGCAAGGAGCCTTTGATCTTCAGCCGCAAGACTCACGGGCTTAACCATGGCAACGATTGCGGGCGCCCCATCCACGAAAGCATTCCAGCCTTGGTGGGATTCAAGTGTGCTCGGCTTCGAGGTGACATCAACAGCGGAAAACCGTTGAGCCCTAAGGAGTGCACGGTCGCTGATGTAGCCAAGATTTCCTCGGTCTTTGGACCCGTTGACGGCGGCAGTCGTGTCGAACCTAAGCCTGGAGATGAGGTCAAGTGGGACCTAGGGTTGGGCAGTTCCACGATCACCTGGAAGAAGAAAACCATAACCGTACAGCACTGAGTCCGGATCCGTGCACACCCACCGAACAGACCTCTTGGTCCTCTCCAGAGCCAAGTGCTCGCGTGCGTTACGATCGCTCTGGCGGCGGAGTGGCCGTCCACATCGTCCTATCCATTCCTCCGTACGCCCACCGAAACGCTGGCACCGTAGTTCAGTTCATCCCCGTCGGTTCGAACACTCGGATCGCGGTTGTTCGCTATCCCAATCCCAGTCCGGGCACAATCGACCGGGCTGTCGACTCGTCCGTAACCACTTCGGCATCCCGGTGATCTTGCACCAAGGTCACCGGGTAC
>CADECY010000201.1 GCA_902825945.1 uncultured Acidobacteriota bacterium | reverse complement strand
GGCTACATCAAGGACCCCTCGGGCGCGATGGTGCCCGCGGCCCAGATTTCAATCCGGAACACCGCGACCAACGTCACGCAAAAGACTCAGTCCAGTGCCGATGGCCGCTTCAGCGTCACCAATCTGATCCCCGGTGACTATGCGATCACCGTGCAGGCGCAGGGATTCCGCACCGTCGACCGCGGCGGCGTGCAACTGCGAGTGGGTGACCGGCTCGGGCTCGACATCATTCTCGAAGTCGGCGCCACGGCGGACCGCGTGACGGTCACCGCCGAGATTCCACTGGTCCGGACCGAGGACGCACAGGCAGGTCTCGTGATCGACAACAAGCGTATCCAGGATCTGCCTCAGTACAACCGCGATCCGCTCGCTTTTGTCTTCCTGACTCCGAATGTCACCGGCAGCAGTCAGAATGATCTCCGGATCAATGGCAGCCGCTCGAAGCAGATCGAGTACTTCATCGACGGCATTCCGGTGACTACCGGATATCTCCACGACGTTCCTCCGTCCGTTCCATCGCGCGAAGCAATCGCCGAGTTCAAGGTGATCACCAACGGGCTCTCCGCCGAGTACGGCCGCCTTTCGGGTGGCGCGGTGCAAGTGATCAGCCGGTCGGGGACAAACGACTTCCACGGCTCCATCTACGAGTTCTTCCGCAACGACAAGCTGAACGCGAACGATTGGAACTCGAACCGCTTCGGGCGCCCCAAGGGTGTGTTCCACGACAATGTGTTCGGCGGGACGTTCGGCGGGCCAGTGCGGATTCCGAAGCTCTACAACGGCCGCGACAAGACGTTCTTCTTCCTCAATTACGAAGGCACGCGCCGCCGCACGGGCAGCAACGCCGTGCTCGGATCGGTGCCCACCGAAGCCGAGCGCAACGGTGACTACACGCAGAGCCTGCTCGACCGGGGCGCCGCTGTGCAGATCTTCGATCCGCTGACGTCGCAGAACGAAGGTCCACGCGTGCGGCGCGATCCGTTCCCTGGCAATCGCGTTCCGGCCAGCCGCTTCAACGAACTGTCCCGGCGCTACATGGGCTTCTATCCGCAACCGAACCGGCCCGCGCTGCCCGGCTCCAACAACGAGGGCAACTTCATCGGATCGGTGTCCAATCCGAGCGACAACAACCGCTGGACGGGTCGGCTCGACGAGAACTGGAATTCAAAGCACGCCACTCACGGCTCGGTCTCCTACTTCGATAGCAAGGCAAGCAACACGCGCTGGTTCGGACCGCTGCAGCCCACCAACGTCACGACCGGTTCGGCCTACACCGCTTCCGTCGATCACACCTGGACCCTCAGCCCCACCACGATTCTCAACCTGCGCGGCGGAGCGGTTCGCGCCCTCACCGCGCGCGGCAATCAGGTGGACGCCGATGCGTCGAGTTGGGGGCTTCCCGCGCAGGTGCTGAATCTGCTCGGCACCTCTCGCAACCGCGTTCCGAACATCGGAACCGGAAGCCACATCGGCGGCCTCGGCGGCGGCGACATTTTCGATTCGCGCGACACCACCTATACGGGGCAAGTCCAGTTGCAGAAGCTTTGGAACAAGCACACCTTCAAGTTCGGTTGGGAACACCGCCGCTACTACTCGAACGTCACCACCGGCGGTAGCTTCTCGCTCGCCACCGAACGCCGCGTCACGTCGCAGTTCTACGACAACCCCGTTACCGGACATCCGATGGCGAGCTTCCTGCTCGGCACCGCGACCTGGGGACAAGGCGTGCAGATCGCGGGTCCGGCGTCGCTGCAACGCTATTTCGGATCCTTCATTCAGGACGACTGGAAGGTCACGCCGAAACTGACGATCAACCTCGGCGTGCGCTGGGACTTCGAGCCGCCGCGAACGGAACGGTTCGACCGTCAGGTCTTCTGGGATCCGAACTACCGCTGGAACATCCAACCGAATCCGGGCTGGAGCTGGGACACGGCGCAGCGCGAAGCGGGCATCAACTTCGCCGCGCCCGACTGGATTTCGAAGGGCATCTTCGGCCGCGCCGCGCTCACCGGAACGCGCGACTATCCGGGACGCACGCTGCAGAGGAGCTATCCGCGCAACATCGCCCCGCGCATCGGCTTCGCCTATCAGGTGATGCCGAAGACGGTGATTCGCGGAAGCTACGGGAAGGTCTACCTGACCCTGACCGGTGACCGCTTCTTGAGCTCGGCCGTCGATAACGTCGGCTTCGGCGACTTCGCCCGCGTGAGCCAGGACGGCACGCCAGACGGCGGCCGCACCTACACGGCAAGCTTCACCAATCCGCTGCCGGGCGGTCTCGGCTACGTTCCTTTCACCCGCGACGTGACCGCGCTCAACTACTCCACGCTCGGAAACTGGTTCGTCGTCCCCGCCATAGATCAGTTCCCCGGACTCGAGCACGTGGCCCAGTTCAACGTTCAGCGCGAGTTCGGATCCGGTTCGAACGCCTGGGTGGTGGAAGCCGCCTACAACGGCAACTTCGGTCGCAAGCTTCCCTTCTTCGGTAACCTCCACAGCGTGAAGAATGCTTGGGACACTCTCGCGAAGCCGCTCGGCGTGAACCTGAACAAGCAGGTGACGAATCCGTTCTTCGGGCAGATTCCGCCGAACACCACGCAAGGCGGCGCCACCAACTTCCTCGCGCGAATCATGCAGGTGATGCCGCTATGGCGCGAACTATGGGCGGTAAACGATCCGATCGGTTACTCGAACTTCAACTCCGCCTACGTTCAGGTGGAGCACCGCTTCTCGAACGGCTTCAGTTTCCTGTCGAACTACACTTTCGGAAAGGCGCTGCACGCGGGCGGCGGGATCGGAGCCGACGGCGTACACAATGTCGGCGCGACGGGTAATTCGAACGGTCCGCCGCAGGCCAATCAATCGATGAAGGAGATCTACGGCCTATCAGACTATGATGTCACCCACCGCTTCCTGTTCAACTACGTGGTGGACCTCCCGTTCGGCCGGGGCAAGCGGTTCGCGGGCAATTCCAACCGCGCCATGAACTCGGTGATCGGCGGCTGGACCATGGCCGGTACCACGATCTTCCGCGGCGGCCAGCCCTTCTCGCTGATCTGCGCCTCCGGCTTCTGCCGCAACTTCATTACGATCGGCCAAGGCAAGCTGAGCCGGCCGTCGTTCGTCGAGCCGAGGGTCCCCTACGACAACAACGTCTCAGGACACCGCGCGCTCGAGGGATCGGCGAACCTCAGTCCGTACTTCAACCCCGACGCGTTCCGTCCGGTGGTGGACGTCGAAATGGGAACCGTGGGCAGCACGTTGCATGGAATGCGCGGCCCCGGATTCAGCCAGTGGGATTTCGCGATGCTCAAGAACATCGGGCTCGGCAAGGAGTCTCGCTACATGCAACTCCGGTTCGAGGCGCAGAATCTGCTGAACCACATGAACGCGGGTAAGCCGAACAACGCGCTCCCCAACCGGGCTTTCGGGACGATCACGACCCAGGAGGGGACCCCGCGCGTGATCATGATCGCCGCCAAGCTCTTCTTCTAGCCGTGGAGATCCGGCGGGAACGGCTCAGTTCCCGCCCGGAGCCCCATCGAACAAGTGTGAGATGTACGGGAATCCGTTCATCGCCAGCCGGCACGAAGCTCCCTCGCCCCACCATCGCGGAGCGTGATAGGTGAACGGCGGAACGTAGACCACGTCGCCCTCTTCCGCGATCACGACGCCCACGCGTTCGATCGGATAGCGGATCTGGCCCTTCATGATCAGCCAGTATTCGGCGCCTTCCGGATGGAAGTGGCCCTTCGCCTTCTCGTCGAGCGGCGGCAGTTTCGAGTTGTAGCCGTAGATGAAATTCGCCGTACCGCGATCGTCCTGCACGATGCGGATCGTGCCCTTTCTGCGGCCTTTTTCGATATCCTCCGCCACTTCATCGAAGGTGGCCATCGGCTTGTTCTCATGCAAGAACTTGCCGATTTCGCGTGCGTTGAACTTCACCGGAACCCAGTCGAATCCGGGCATCCGCGGTGGCGCCAGTTGGGACTCGTAGAGAGTCCTCGCGCCCGCGATATTGGTTTCGAAGATGAGTGCCGGTTTCGAGCCGGTTACCTTCCACGAAAAGAAGGTCTGCATCGGGCACTGGACCATCGCGCCCTTCTTCGCCGTGAACGCGGGGACGCCTTCGATTTCGAAGCTCACTTCGCCGTCCATGATCACCCACCAGACCCGTGTATCCGGATGGAGCGCGCGCGGATGGCCGGAGCCCGGCTGGAGGTATCGATATTCGCTTCGCAGATGCTTGTCGTCGACGATGACCTGCCGCCATTCCTTCTCGCCCGCGTGGATCGACTTCAGTTCCGAGATCCGGGTGACCGGGCGGTGTGGCGCCGTGTAGGCTGCTGGCTCCGCTTTCGGAGCCCACAACGTTTGCGCGGCGAGCGCGCCGCCGAGCAGGCTCGCGCCCGTGGCGGCGATCAAAGCTTTCTGCATGGAGAACCCTTTCGGCGCCCGCTGAATTCGTGGCGGGCGCGGGTTCATTGTCGCACCCTGCGAACAACTACAGGTGGCAAGGGAAACCGGGACTCGCCGGCCTCCCTCCTCGGTTCTACTGGCGGGTCCACTCGACGAAAACGTGCATGGGATTCAGGATGGGCAACGGCGCGGCTGCCTTCGTCAGCCGGAACATCGCGCGGTGGGAGGCAGGAAGGTCCAAGGAGCAGACGCCGGCGATGAGTAACGAATTCCCATCCTGGTTTGAGCCCTCTTGTGCGCGGGGATAAGATGAGCGAACGGCACGTCGAGGGCAAAAGCGAAGACGTAAGAAAGAGGTAAGGATTCCACCAGTTCCAAGGAGGGCGGGCGGCCTAGGACTGCTCGCCCGCCCTCCCTGCTGTCTCAGTTGCAGGTCCACTCGACGTAAATTTTCGTCGGGACAGGCAGGGGCGTGGAAGCAGCCACCTTGATGTACCGAAACACGACGCGCTGGCCGGCCTGGATCGAGAGCGGAGACGAGGTAAAGGTATCGAGACCGGGCGCATTGAAGAACCCGACGCTGGTCTCACTCGCGAACGTGCCCAGCGGATCCGAGGCATCGAGCCGAAACAGCCGAAGACCACTATCGTGTCCCGCGACCGGCGCGGGATAGATCCGGGCGTTCACGATCATGTTGCATGCCGTGGAGAACCTCGATGCGAGCGTGTCGAAGTCGGTCCCGGCGTTACCCCCAGCCCCCGGCCCCACCAACGGGTAGATTCTAGTGAACGCGACCCCAGTGCTCGTGGCGACATCCCAGGAGAACGTGGCACGATTGATACCCGATCCGCCCGTCCCGGCCGGGCCGGTCGCACCCGTGGGTCCCGCGGGACCTGTCAAGCCAGCGGATCCTGCCGGGCCAGTGGGTCCGGGGATCGTGGAGGCCGCGCCCGTGGCACCAGTGGACCCAGCGGGACCGGTCAGGCCAGTGGGTCCGGGGATCGTCGAAGCCGCGCCCGTGGCACCCGTGGACCCCGCGGGACCGGTCAAGCCAGCGGATCCCGTCGCACCCGTTGCGCCGGTGGGACCGGTTGGCCCGGTGGCTCCGCCCCCGCCAGACGACGAAGTAAGGGTGATATCGAGGATCGCGTTATGGCTGGTCGAGGTGCCCTCCTTGCTGTCGAAGATGACGCTCGTCGAGGGGCTTCCCGCATTGGCCATCACGACGAACCCATTGTTCGGAAGGGCGCCGCTCACCCAGTCCTTGACGATATTGGTCGCGTCGACCACCACGTAAACTCCCGTCGTCGAGACTGGGACCGCCGCCGCGACCGGCGTCGAGATCCCGGGCGCGCTGCTCGCAGTGATCGTCGCTTCGTTCCAGGCGGCAGCGGCTGCGTTCACGTCAACCGACCCGGCGGTATTCACCTTGTTGACGAACAGCAGCAGGTTCGCCTTGGCGATCTGCGCTGAGGTCGTTCCGGGTGGAAGTCCGGCTAAAACGTTGAATTGAAAGAACCCTTTTTGAACGGCGGCCCCTCCCACGTTCACCGCGCCCAGCGCACCGAAATTGGTGGCGGGCGTACTCTGTGCCACGTGTGCATCTCCAATAAGGGGTGCCGTGGCCGCATGGGCCGTCCCCGCAACCAGGACTACCCCCAGTGTTATTCCGTATCGCATGATCATCTCCTTCAGACCGCTCGCGCCTCTTGGTGCGCAGGGATAAGATGAGCGTACGGCAAATCCCGATCAGGGACAATATCGAAAACGTAAGGAAGTTGTAAGGATTTTGCCGGTCCGAACTGGAGCCTCTAGTACCCTTTGCCCTTATCTACTAAGTTCATCAACGGCTGTCCGGCCGCGTAACGCCTAACATTATCCGCGAAGACGTCAATCAATCGAACCTGCCGGTCGGGGCTCCAACCCGACGTGTGAGCGGATAGGATCACGTTGTCGCACTCGAAGATCGGGTGGCCAGCAGGAACGGGCTCCTTCGGGAAGACATCGAGCCCGGCACCGGCGATCCAACCCTCTTTCAAGGCGCGCACGAGCGCCATGTCGTCGAACAGCATGCCGCGCGACATGGCGAGGAAGTACGCGGTCTTCTTCATCGACCGGAAGACCTTCTCGTTGAACATCCGCTCGGTTTGTTTGGTATGCGGCGCGGCGGCCACCAGCACGTCCACCTGCGGAACGAATCGCATCAGCTCGGCGGGGTCATGGAGTTCAGCCACATACTCGGGCTTCGGCATCGGCTTCGGATCGAAGCCCACGATGCGCATGTCGAGTCCGTGATGGGCGCGGCGCGCGATCATCGAGCCGATTCCACCCATGCCCACGATGCCCATGGTTCGTCCGACCATTTCGACGTGGTGATCGGACTTCGGTGTACCCACCGGATTGTTCGTCTTCTTCAGGTAAAACTGCGGCAAGTAGTACTTGACCAAGCCGCGCGACAGCGCGAGCAGCAGGCCGATCGCGGTCTCGGAGATCCCGTGCGCGAAGGTGCGTGCGTAGTTGGTGAGTGGAATCGGGCTTTCGCGGAACTTGTCGTCCAGGCCTTCGACACCGGCTCCACCCGACTGCACCCACTTCACGCGCGGGGCGTAGTCGAGGTCGGCACCGCTCAATCCGCCGTAGACAACCTCCGCGTCGCGGAGCGCCGTGCGGAATTCCTCGGGCGAGTTGCAGATCTTGATCTCGACCGGGGCATGCGCGGCCGCGCGCTGCACGATCGTTTCGACCTCCGGCGCTTCGAACTTGTACATCGTCACGATCTTGATCGGAGCTCCGGCCGGGCGGCTGAGCACGGCTTGGGCAAACGGAGCGATTCCCACGGCGGGCGGCGCGGCGGCAAGCGGGGCGGCGGCACCGGCACTGGCCAATACGGTTCTTCTCGAAATACGATCGTTCGGCATAGGGATGTTTTATCATAACGGCAATGACCGGAGTCTGGCGCATGGCGTCTCTGATCGCCTTCGCCCTTCCACTCGCCGCGCAGTTTCCGGCCACCGAGCGCTCTCGGATGCTGGCGGGCGTGGATGCTTCGGCCGCCCGCTATGCGGAGTTGTCGAAGAAACTGTGGGATCTCGCCGAACTCGGGTACAAAGAGACGCAGAGTTCGCGGCTCCTGATCGACGACCTCAAGGCCAACGGATTCCGCATCCAGGAAGGGATCGGCGGGGCGCCAACCGCGTTCGTGGCTACCTGGGGGCAAGGCCGGCCGGTGATTGGAATTCTCGGCGAGTATGACGCGCTTCCAGGCCAGTCGCAAAGCCCGGCCCCGAGCCGCAGGCCGTTGCGACCGGGCGCATCCGGGCACGCATGTGGTCACAATCTCATGTCGCCCGGAGCGGTGCTCGCCGCGGTCACGGTCAAGAACTACTTGGCCGCCAAGCGGCTCTCGGGGACCATCAAGTTTTTCGGAACACCGGCGGAAGAGGGCGGAGCGGGCAAGGTCTACATGATCCGCGCCGGAGCCTTCGAGGGCACCGACATCGGACTGATGTGGCATCCCGCCGGCTCGAACCGCGCCGACCTCGCCACCGGACTCGCGATCATCGGGGCCCGCTTCCGCTTCCGGGGACAAGCAGCTCATGCCGCCGCCGTGCCCTGGGCAGGCCGGTCCGCGCTCGACGGAGCGATGCTCATGGGCAACGCGGTGGAGATGATGCGTGAGCACATTCCGCCCGAGGCGCGGGTCCACTACATCTTCAGCAATGGCGGATCGGCGCCGAACGTGGTCCCGGAGTTCGCCGAAGTCCAGTTATACGCGCGCCATCCGCGCATGGTGGCGCTCGATGCGATCTGGGACCGTATCCGGCGCACCGCGCTCGGCGCCGCGCTCGCCACCGAGACGACGGCGGCATTCGAGATCGAGCACAGTTCCTGGGAGATGCTGCCGAACGATGCGCTCGCGGCGCTGACGGACAAGAACCTGCGCCTTCTCGGCGGGATCAAGTACTCGGCCGAGGAGCAAATGTTCGCCGAGACGATCCGCCGGACCGAGGGCGTGTTGCCCGCCGCACCAGGCAGCCAGGAGACCGTGGAGCCGATGATGACGGTCTCGAACACATCTACCGACCTCGGCGACGTGAGCTGGGTGTTGCCGACCGCTCAGGTTGCGGTGGCGGCCTGGGTGCCCGGAGTCTCGGCCCACAGTTGGCAGGCAACCGCTTGCTCGGGGATGAGCATTGGGCGCAACGGGATGGTCCACGCGGCGAAGATGCTGGCGCTGACCGCGCTCGATATCGTGCACGATCCGAAGCAGGTGGACCTGGCCCGCGCCGCTTTCGAAAAGCGTAGGAACGGCTTGACCTACCGCTCCCGCATCCCGGAGGGGCGGAAACCACCGCTCGGCTACCGCGACCGGTAGGGCCGGATGGCGCGCTGCCATCCGGCGATCGGTATGAGAGATGAAGAACTGCTGAGACTCGCCGGCACAACGGAGCTGGGGCTGCGCTGTCCTTTCATGCCTTTCGGGCGCCCCGCCCTGTGCCGACTCGTTAGGCCACCGCGGCCGGCAGCGCGGTCATTTCGAGCACGCCACGCTCTTTGAGCCCGGTCAGGGCCAGGCCGTAGCGTCCGCGAACACCCGTCTTCTCGAAGATGTGTTTGAGGTGGATCTTGACGGTACCCGGACGGATTCCCAACTCGCGGGCGATCTCCTTGTTCTTGAGGCCTTGTTCGACCAGTTCGAGAACCTGCTGTTCGCGCGAGGTCAGCTCAGACCGTGGGTAGCGGTCTGACCGAGAGGACTCGCGAAACAACGCCTCTTCCATCCAGTTAGCACCCGATGCGACCGCGCGGAAGCACGTGAGCAGCGTCTCGGAGCCGGAGGTCTTTCTGAGGATCCCCTTTACCCCCGATTGGAGGAACCGGAGAGCCTCCGGTTCGGTGATGGAGCTGCCCCAAATGATGATATGTGTGGTTGCCTGAAAGGCTCGTAGTTGTACCAGCCATTGGAGGATGGACTGCGAGCCGAACGACTTGTCGATCAGGATGAGATCCGGCCCGAGGCCGCGCACCATTTCCTCGGCTTCAGCGAGCGAGAAAACGCCCTTCAGGAACTCGAGGTCCTGACATCCTTCCAGGGAGGCGCGAACGCCCTCCGCGGTCAGCGGTTGCGTTTCGCACACCACCACCCGCTTCCGGTTGATTGAAGTTTCGATCACGATTTGTCGATCTCCCAAAAGTGCTATACCGTCGATCATGCGTGGGGCATCTGATGGCCGGGCTAAGACTCACCAGAACCCTCTGTAGATGTAGTTCCTTATCGGGCCAATTGCTCTCACGTTTTTGAAAAAAAATGTCGAAAGGTATAGGTGAGGACGTCTCTCACTAGCAGGTCCGCTGACATTCGGCAGCGGCCCGGCGCACAGACGTAAACCCTGGAGGTCGGCACCCCTTTGAGCGCGAGGAATATCCTGGTCATATGTCCTGACAGGAAGGTCTTGTCTGACCTGTCACCGCTGTTGAGCCAGTACCTTCCCCTGGTTCCGGTCCAAGATGTCGGACACTACCCTGAGGCGCGTCAATTGGACCAGCTCATCGCCAAGCGGCCCACGCTCTGCTTCCTCGATGTTGTGACCAATGTCGAGCAGGCTCTCACGGTCCTGCCCGCCCTCGCCACGGGGCTACCCCAAGCCAAGATCGTCGTCGTTCTAGGCTCCAACGATCCGGACCTCATCCTCCGTTGCTTGCGCCAGGGAGCCGCCGAGTTCGTTCTGAATCCGGTGACCGCCGCTCAACTCCAGCCGGCGCTCGGCCGGCTCAAAGAGATGGTCGCGGGGGGCGCCGGCGGCGGAACCGTTTGCGCGGTAATTCCGGTGAAGGGCGCGGTGGGAGCCTCCACGGTTGCTGTCAACCTGGCTCATCATTGGAAACGGATCGGGGCGAAGAAGATCCTGTTGGCGGATTTCGACTTGACCTCCGGCACGGTTTCATTCCTGCTGAAGATCAAGTCGAACTACAGTTTCCTCGACGCGCTCAGCCGGGTCGACTCGCTCGATTCCGATCTCTGGAAAGGCCTCGTGGCCAACGCGGGCGGAATTGACGTGCTGCTGTCTCCGGAGAACCCCGTCGATACCAGCCATGAGCTGCCCGACCCGAGCCCCGTCATCTCGTTCTGCAAACAGGCGTACGACGTCGCGGCGATCGACCTGGGCGAACCCTACAGCTACTGGTCGCTCTATGTCGCGGCAGCCGCCGATGAAATTCTGGCCGTCACGACCAACGAACTACCGTCGCTCCGCGCCGCGCAAAGAGTGCTGCATCACCTGGCGTCGCACGGCATCGATCGCGACAAGGTCAAGCTCGTCATCAATCGCTACAACCCCGATGTCGGCCTCAATCAGGAGGCGATTGAAACGGCGCTGCAAACCAAAGTTCACCACCTGATCCCGAGCGACTACGAGACCATCCAGCGAGCGCTCGTCGAAGGCAAACCGGTCGCTCCTGCCACCGGGTTCGGCAAGAGCCTCGCAGCTCTCGCTGACCGCCTGTACCAGAAGAAGGAAGAAGAGCAGCCGGCGAAGAAGAAGTCCGGGACCTGGGGATCATTCCTGGGCGGCCTGCTGGGACGGGGAAAGAGCGCATAGCGCGTTTCGCGCGGCCCGGCTACGCTATCCTGCAAGGCAATGCCCCCGCGGTTCGCGATTCTCGGATGCGGCTACACCGGCAGCCGCGTGGCCGCGCGGTTGCGATCCCGTGGTCTCGAAGTGATCGCCACGCATCGCGACACCTTCGACATCGCGCGTCCGGGCTCACTCCCGGACCTGCCGAACGGAGTCCGGGTGCTGCACTCGATTCCGCTGAGAGCGATGCCTGTCATTCGATCGCTTCTGGCCGGCCGCGCCGCGCGTGTCGTCTATCTGTCAACCACCGGTGTGTACGGTGCCGCGCACCGCGTCGACGAGTCCACTCCCGTTGCGCCGCGGGTGCCGCGGGAGGCCGCGCGGGTCGAGGAGGAGAACGATGTGCTGGCGGGCCCCTGGCCGGCGCTGGTGCTGCGTCCTGCCGCGATTTACGGCCCAGGACGCGGAGTCCACGTCTCGCTTCGCGAAGGCAAACACAAGATCCCCGGCGACGGCTCGAACTACATCAGCCGGATCCATGTCGATGACCTTGCCGCGATCGTGGAAGCAGCGCTGCTGAGCGATCTGACGGGCGCCTATCCGGTTGGCGACGATGAGCCGTGTCCCTCGCTCGAGATTTCGGAGTTCGCGGCGCGGCTCACCGGCGTCGAGCCGCCGAAGCCTTCGGGAGAACTGCCCGCGGCCGACACGCGGAGCGCCAACCGTCGCGTGGACGGGCGCGCGATCCGGCGGCTGCTCGGGGTCGAGTTGCGGTATCCCAGCTATCGCGTGGGCTTGCCCGCCGCGCTCGCCGAAGAGAGCAGGCGCGCTTCAACGGCGGAGTCGGAATCGGCGCCCGCCTGATCGCCGAGTTTCGCCTTGGCGGCCGCGCGATTGTGATAGGCGTTTGCGTAGTTCGGATTCAGCCGGATCGCCGCGTCGAAATCGGCGAGCGCTTCCTTGAAACGGCGGGAGCGGAGAAACGCATAGCCACGCGCATTGAGTGCTTGCGGTTGCGCGGGCTTCGACTTGATCGATTCCGACAGCGCTTGAATCGCGCCGTTCAAGTCGCCCGCTTGCATGAGGGCGCGGCCCTTTTGATGGAGCGCCTCGGCCGTTAGCGCAGGCGCGGGCTTCGGCTTCGCGACTGTCTTCGGCGGCTCGGGCGCGTTCACCGGAGCGGGCGGCGGCGCGGGCGCGGGTTCCGGCTTCGGATCTTCCGCCACCGGCGCCGCCGTTCGATTCTTCAGATCCAGGATGTTGGGAGCGGCCAGCGGAGAGGTCGCGAGCAATGTCTTGTCAGCGGCCGGCGCGGGTGTTGGAGCGGGTTTCGATGCGGCGATCTTCGCCTCAGCCTTGTCGAGAAGCTCCGCGGCTTCGGGGACGTTCGGCTGCAGCGCGATCGCCTTGCGCAGGTCGCTCGCCGCCTCTTGCCACTTCTCGACGAGCATGTAGGCGTTGCCGCGTGCATACCAGGCCGTATGCGATTTCGGGTCGAGCTCGATGGCTCGCGTGCGGTCCGCGAATCCTTTTTCGTGCTGGCCGAGAAGGTGATACGATCCGCCGCGCGCGATGTAGGCTCCGGAGTTGTTCGGATCGAGCAAGACGGCTCGCTCGCGATCGGCGAGCGCTTTCTCGTACTCGTTCGAGTGCGAGTAGGCCGATCCGCGGGCAAGCAGCACCTTCACGTCGTCCGGAGTGATCTCGAGGGCCTTGGTGAAGTCGTCCACCGCCTTTTGGTAGTTGCCCACGGCGTGATGCGACGCGCCGCGGAGCGCGTAGGCGCGCGCCCCTGGCTTGGGACTTCCCGCGATCACCTTGTCGAGATCCTCGACCGAGCGCTGGAATCGCGCCGCGTTGCCGTGGGCGTTGGCACGCTCGAGGTATGCATCCCAGTAGTCCGGCCGCAGGAAGATCGCCTGATCGAAATCCTCGATCGCGTCCTCCTGGCGCTTCAGCGCCGCTTTCGCCTGTCCACGTTCCTTCCACGCCGTGGCGTTATCGAGCCTCAGCTTGATGCCACTATCGAAATCGTCGACCGCCTTCTGATATTCGCCCGCGGCCAGATAGGCCGATCCGCGCCCGTTGTAGATCGCCGAAGACTTGCGGCCGAGATGGATGCAGCGTGAGTAGGCCTCCGCCGCTTTCACGGGCTGGCCGAGAAGGCGGAGCGCCTCACCGCGCGCGAAGTGAGCCTCGGGGTCGTTGCCGTTGAGATTGACGGCGTAGTCGAGATCTTCGAGGGCCTTGGTCTGCGTTCCCAGGGAGGCATAGGAGATCGCGCGGGCACGGCGGGGATCGGGCCAGCTCCCAGCCTGCGAAATCGCCGCGCTGAAGGACAGGATCGCCTGCTCATGCATGCCCGAGGCCTGCAACTTCAGGCCTTGTTCATGCGCAGCCCGCGCCTTCCGGTCCTGCGCCGGCACAGGCGAGAGACTCGCCGCCAAAAGGAAAAGGAGGACTACCATGGGCAGTCCTCCATTTTACCGAACGCACTCGCGCGGAGCTTACTTCTCGATTCGCATGCCGTAGAAGCTGCGATAGACGAAGAAGAGCGCAACGAGCAGGAACACGGCGGAGAGGGTGATGGTCGTGGCCGCTTGCGTGCGCGAGAGCGACACCGCGAGTTCGACCGCCAGCAAACCGAACAGCGTGGTGAACTTGATGATCGGGTTCAAAGCGACCGAAGAGGTGTCTTTGAACGGATCGCCCACCGTATCGCCCACCACCGTTGCCGCGTGGAGATCGGTGCCTTTCGCCTTCAGTTCGGTTTCGACGATCTTCTTCGCGTTGTCCCATGCGCCGCCGGCGTTGGCCATGAAGATGGCCTGATAGAGGCCAAACAGAGCGATCGAGATC
>CADECY010000200.1 GCA_902825945.1 uncultured Acidobacteriota bacterium | reverse complement strand
CGCGCCACCGGTTGCGCGGTGAGGTCCACTTGCCCATTCTTGTCTTCTCCCGCAAGTGCTTTTCCGGTTCGCGGATCGAAGCCCGACACGTTCCCGCGGACGGCGCGCTTCTCGTGCCAATAGTCGAAACGGACACCGAGGTTCAGAGTGATGTTCTGCGAGATCTTGAAGAAGTCCTGCGCGTACATTCCGGAGTACGGGGAGTGCTTCATGCCGAAGGTCTGCAGCGGGAAGTTGCGCCCGCCGGATTGTGTGAATCCGAGCAAGTAGTCCGCGAATCCGTCACCCGTGTACTGGGAGTTGAAGGTGAAGTTGCCGCGGCTGGCAAACGAACCGTGCGAGCCGAACGTGGTGCGATCGTTCAACTCATAGCCGAGGTTGATCGTGTGCCTGCCGCGGATCAGGTTGAGTCCAGCCTTGCCGTTTTTCGCTTCCATCCACAGGCGGCCCGGATTGCCCCACGGAGCGGCGAAGCCCGTGTAACCCGAGATGCCGACGGTCGGAAGTCCGGTGAAGCCTTCGCGGCCGGCGGTCTGGAACCCGCGGATGCCCGCTTGCTGCGTGAGGTTCTCGATTCCGACTAGAGGAGAAGTGAAGCGGTTGTACGAACTGGTGTAGCCGGCGGTAACGGTGAGCAGCGTGTTCGCCGTGATCGTGTAGTTGTAGGTGAGTCCGATGTTGTGCTGTTTGGTGTCGTTCTGTTGGTAGACGTCCGGCTTGTAGTCGGGCTGACGCTGGCGGTTGTCGAATACGATCCAGCGGCCGAAGATGCGATGCTGGCTCGTGAACTGGTGATCGACGCGGCTGACGTATTCGTAGGTGTCGTTCGGAACGGACGCGGTTCCACGGAAGCGGCCATCGGGTGAATTCGGCAGCAGCAGATAGGAGAAGAAGGCGCGCGAGGCGGCGCTGAAGCGTGCCACCGGAACCTGCTTGTTGGCGAACGGCTGACCGTTGTTGAGCGGGTCGCGAACCGCGGCGGCCGCGATCGGCGAAAAGTCGCCCTGCAGCATGCCCGGTTGCACGACGGTCGAATTGTAGATCTGGCCCTGCCGGATGAGCGTGCTCTCGAGAGCGAAGAAGAAGTGCGTGCGATCCTTCACGATCGGCCCGCCGATCGTTCCCCCGAACTGGTTGCGGCTGAGCTTTGGCTTTGCGGCGCCCGGGCGCTTGGCGAACGTGTTGAACGCATCGAGCTTTTCGTTGCGGAGGAACTCGAACAGCGTGCCGTGAAACTGGTTGGTGCCCGACTTGGTCACGAGTTGGATCTGCACCGGGTTGCGACCGTGTTCGGCCGAGAAGTTCGAAGTCTCGACGTTGAACTCCGAGATCGTATCGACGTTCGGAATCGTGATCGCGCGCTCGTCCATGCCCGCGTTGGCGTTCAGGCCGTCGACTTGGAATTCAGTGACGTCGGCACGGTTGCCCATGCCTTGAACAGTGGTGCCTCGTTCCGGTCCGCTACGATCACTGACGAAGCGCATTCCAGGAACTAGACGCACGAGCCCGATCGGGTTGCGGCCGTTGAGCGGAAGCCCCACCATCTGGCGCTGCTCGACGGTGCCTCCCACTGAAGCCTTGTCGGTTTGAATGAGCTCCACCTGTGCTTCCACCGCGACTTGATCCGTCACCTGGCCTACTTCGAGAACGGGCGCGAGACGCTTGCGCTCACCGACGCGGAGTTCCGCACCCGTCGTGTTCCACGTCTTGAATCCGGTCATCGTGACCGAGACAGAATAGGCGCCGTTCGGAAGCGCGAGTACTTCAAAGATGCCCGCGTCATTCGAAGTCACGCTTTGCCGAAGTCCGGTTCCCGTGTTGGTGACGGTCACCGTGGCGCCAGCAACAACCGCGCCGGTCTGGTCAGTGATCACACCCAGAATCGCTCCGTCCGACCCGACTTGCGCGTGAGCGAGAAGCGCCGCTAATAGAAGCGTCAGCGGCAGAAATAGCGAACGAAACCGTCGTTGCATCGAAAGACCTCCGTAGCCCCAATCTCGTATCCGGAGATGGACCTGTTGCCGCCCGCTCCGGTTCGGACATCATGACGCACGGGTCCGCCGGTGTCAAGGGCCGCCTCCTCGGCCGACTCCGGGAGGCTATCGGCTGGTTCCCTTCCAGCACTCGAGCGACTGCGGCTGAAGCGCGATCGCGCAGACCTCTCGCCATGCTGTGATGATGTAGCCGCGATGGCGGTTGATCATCTCCGCGACCCGGCCCGCATCCAACATGTGGCGGTCGATCAAGACCAATCCGGAGGGTTCACACGCGCGGATGTGGTTCGAGATCGTAGCGATAGCCCACGACGGCGAGTCGCCGCTCCCGCGCGTAGCGCATGAGATCGCCGTCCAGGGCGCGGGACAGATCGGCATCCGCCGCATGAATCACCTCCCAGCCGGAATCACGTAGCAATCCCTCGCTTCCAGAAACGGAAAGTCCGCGATGATTCGCGCCCCGCTCTTGCGCGAATACGTTATCAGGATGCCGGAAAGCCGTTCGAGACTGACGCGCAGTCCCGAACAGACACGCGGCCGCCAAACAGGCCCGGCACGGTGAGAATCGCGGCGCCATCACCGGATCAGCGTGAAGCCGCCGTCTACACGCAGGATCGTGCCCGTGACATACGCCGCTTGGCCGGACACCAGGTAGCCCACGGCATTCGCGATGTCTTCGGGCGCACCCATGCGTCCCAGCGGCAGGTCCGATCCAGCCGCTTCGATTCGCGCATCACCGAACGTGATTCGTTCGCCCGGCGTGTCGATCCACCCAGGCTCGATCGCGTTGACGCGAATCCGGTGCGAAACAAGTTCGCTCGCCCATGTGCGTGTCATCGCATTGATCGCGGCCTTCGCTCCGCTGTAAACGGCCGAGCCCGGCGAGGTGTACTCGCTCATCACCGAAGAGATGCTGACGATGTTGCCGCCCTCGCCCACGCGGACCATCTCGCGCGCGGCGAGTTGCGTGCAATGCCAGGTGCCCCACAGGACGACGCCCCAGCAGCGTTCGACGTCGGACACCGGCTGATCCACCAGCATCGCGCGCGATCCGGACGCGGCGTTGTTCACCAGCGCGTCCACGCGTCCCCAGCGCTCGAGCACGGCGGCGAACCCGCGCTCCACATCCTCACGCTTGCCGATGTCGCACTGGTGGTAGAGCGACCCGCGCTCGGCCGCTTCGTTTTCCGGCAGCCGGTCGAACACCGCCACTTCATATCCATCGCGCCGCAGCCGTGCTGCTGTCGCGCCTCCGATTCCACGGGCTCCGCCCGTCACGATCGCCGTCTTCATGGAACTCCCATCATACTGGTATTCTGGTAGTTTCATGCTCACTGCAACCCAGCTTCGCCCGGGAATGATTATCAAGTTCAACAACGAACTCTATTCGATTTTCAAGACCGAGCACAGGACCCCCGGCAATCTCCGCGGATTCGTTCAAGCCAAGATGCGCAGGCTCGCGTCGGGCTCGATGACGGAGCACCGCTTCAGTTCAGAAGATCGCGTCGAGCGCGCGATCATGGACGAGCACGAGATGGAGTACCTGTACGACGACGGTGAGTCGTTTCATTTCATGAACACCGAAACGTTCGAGCAGATCCACTTGAGCGGCGAATTGCTCGGCGACGCGGTCAACTACCTTATCCCGCAGTTCAAGCTAATGGTCGTCTTCTACGAAGGCAAGCCGATCAGCGTCGACCTGCCGCCCTCCGTCGAGATGAAGGTCATGGAGACCGAACCGGGAATCAAGGGTGCAACGGTATCGAACGTCACCAAGCCGGCGAAACTCGAAACGGGACTCGTCGTGCAAGTGCCGCCGTTCATCACCGAAGGCGAGATGATTCGCGTTTCGACCGCCGACGGCTCCTACCTCGAAAGAGCCTGAAGCGCGGCGATGAGTTCGGCTTCCTCCTCGGGTGTCACCGTCCGCAAGTCGATCAACAACTGATCCTGCTCAATCCGGGCGATCACCGGCAACGGTCGCGCCCGGAGTTCGCGTTCGGCGGCCACCGCGCTTGTCGTGCCGATCACGATCAGCGCGGTGGGAAGAGTCTGCTCGGGCGTTGATCCGCCGCCAGTAACCGAGCGGCCGTCGATCACGCGCGCGTTCGATAGCTGCGCGGCAATGCGCCCGGCACGTTCGCGAATCTGATCCGCGGTCTGCGCGATCATCCCGATCGCGGGCACGAGATCCCATCGCGCGAGCAGTGAGTTCCGCAGCGTATCCTCGAGAGCCCCGATGATCATCTTGTCCAGGCGCAGCGCGCGAAACATCGGATTCCGGCGCAATCTCGTCACCAAGGACTCATCGCCGGCGAGGATTCCGGCTTGCGGTCCGCCGAGGAGTTTATCGCCGCTGAACGAGACGAGATTCACTCCGTCGGCGATCGACTCCTGCACGCGAGGCTCCGAGATGCCGTACGGCGCCAGGTTGGCGAGGCAGCCGCTGCCGAGATCCTCGTAGAGCGGAATGCCGGATTCGCGGGCCAGCGCCGCCAGTTCCCGCCGCGAAGGCTTCGCCGTGAAGCCTTCGATCCGGAAGTTGCTCGGATGCACGATCATCAGCAAACGAGTCCGCTCGTTGATCGCCGTGCGATAGTCGGCAAGACTCGTGCGATTGGTCGTACCCACTTCCCGCAGAACGGCACCGGAGGAGGCCATGATATCGGGGATACGGAAACCATCGCCAATCTCGATCAGTTCTCCGCGGGAGACGATCGCTTCCCCGCCCTCCGCGAGTTCCTTCAGCGCGAGGTAGACCGCCGCGGCGTTGTTGTTGACCGCGATTCCCGGCACACCGAGGATCTTGCGCAGCAGGCCCTCGACATGCACGTCACGCTTGCCACGCTTGCCGGATTCGAGATCGTATTCGAGGTTACTGTACCCTCGCGCATCGCGGACTCCGCCAAGCGGCGCGCGCCCGAGGTTCGTGTGCAGGATCACGCCAGTCGCGTTGATCACGCGCCGTAACGATGGACGCTCGAGCGCTTCGAGCGCCGCGCGGGCTTCGCCAGCAGGATCGCGCATCGGTTTGCCGGCTCGCAGATCCTCTCGTGCGGCGGCAACAGCCTCCCGCGCCTCGTTCGCCATCAACTCGTGCGGAAACCGCGGCGCAAGATCGCGCAACGCTTCCAACACTTCATTGACGGAAGGCAGTTCGCGAAACGAGCTCATGCGAGTTGCCGCACCTTTCCGAGCAGTTCGTCCGCTTCGGCGGCGTCCTTCGACTCCACCGAGAGACGCAGCAACGGCTCCGTATTGGACGCGCGCACATGAATCCACTTCCCCGGCCACAGAAGCTTCAAGCCGTCGGCACGTTCGACAGTGGCATCCGGGAACATCGACTCGAGAGCCTGCATCATCGGACCCAATCGCCCGTGCTGGAACGCGACCTTGCCGGATCGCCGGTGATACTTCGGAAGCCGCGCCGCCAGGGCCGACAGCGAGTCACCCGTCGCCGCCATCCGGTCGAGTACGAAGGCCATGCCCGTATAGCTGTCACGGCAATACTGGACGGCCGGAAAGATGATGCCGCCATTCGAGCCTTCACCACCGATCACCGCGTTGACCGCTTGCATCTTCTCGACCACGTTCGCCTCGCCAACCGGAGTCCGGAAGACACGGCGCCCATGAGTGGCCGCGATATCGTCCACCGCCGAAGACGTCGTCAGGTTCACGACGACATCGCCCGGAAGCCGTGCGAGCACCGCCTCCACCACAAGCGCCAGCACATCGTCATTGTCGAGCACGCGGCCCGTTTCGTCGCAGATCGCCAGGCGATCGCCATCCGGATCCTGTGCGAAACCGATCGCGCAGCCGTTCGACGTCACCAACGCGGACAACTCCCCGAGCACCTCCGGCTTCGGCTCGGCCTCGCGCGGAAACGGCAGCGTTGGATCGACCGCGATGGCATGCAGATCGCAGCCCAGGCGCCCGCGCAGAAATTCGACCGACGCGCGCGAACCCGCGCCATTCACCCCATCGAGCGCGACCTTGTACCCGCGCGAGCGGATCCGGTGCAGATCGACGTGCGTCAACACGCGCTCGAAATGCATCCGGATCGGATGCTCGAGATCTTGCGTACATCCACCGGTCTCGCTGTTCGCGACATGGCGGAAATCGCTCTGATGATAGAGATCGATCAACTCACCCCGCTCGTACTGATTGAAGAACTGGCCTTGGTGATTGAAAAACTTGAGCGCGTTGTACTGCTCGGGATTGTGCGAAGCGGTGATCGCGATTCCGCCCCGTGCGCGGATTCCCGAAATGTACACCTGAATCGTAGGGGTTGGCAGAATACCCACATCGATTACGTCGCAGCCGGCGGCCATGAGTCCGCAGACCACCGCGTGCTGGACCATCTCGCCCGACGAGCGGGTATCGCGGCCCACGACGACCCGGCCCGTGCCCACGTACGATCCAAACGCCTGGGCAAAGTCGCAGGCGAGCTTCGGCGTGAGAAACTCGCCGACGACACCGCGAATCCCGGAAACGCCGATCCGGATGTTGTGCTCGCGGCGGCTCATTGGATCGCCTCCACGTGCTCGAGCAGGCGTTCGAACAACTCTCGTGGCGGTTCGCCCTTCTGTTCGCAAATCACCCGTACGACCGGCTCGGTCTGGCTCACCCGAACGTGAAACCACTGGCCCGGCATATCGACGCGCAGCCCGTCGGTGACGTTCACCGAGTGCTCCCGGTAGGACTCTTCGAGCTTCGAGAGCAGTGCCGGAACTCCGCGAGAAGCGAGCGGCACCTGGGCCTTGAGCATCGAGTATTTCGGGTACGATCCGATGATCTCGCTCAGTGGCGCCCGGCGTTCGGCCATCATTTCGAGGGTCTCGAACATCGCGGCGATTCCGTCGTAGACGAAGCGGAACTTCGACAACATGATTCCACCGTTGCCCTCGCCAGCAATCGCGATCCGGTCCGGTCCGTAGTTCGCCAGTGCGTCCATCGCCGCCTGACGGCCCACCGGAACACGGACCACGCGGGCTCCGTGGCGCGCCGCCACCTCTTCCACCAGCGCCGTAGTCGAGAGGTTCGTGACCACCAGCTTCTCAGGGGACTTCGGCAACACGTGATCGGCGAGCATTGGCAGAACCATCTCCTCCGACACCGGAACACCGCGCTCATCCGCGATCCCGATGCGGTCGGAGTCAATGTCGAAGACGAAACCCGCGTCCGCTCCGACGGGCTCGACGAGGGGCGCCAGTTGTAGTCCGACGGTTTGCGCGTTGGTCGCGGGTTCATGCACGAAGGCCGATCCCTCGAGCCGCGAGTTGATGAGAATCAGCCGGAACCCATATCGTTCGTTGAGCGAGCGCAGGATGAGCGACGAGGTTCCGTTGCAGCAGTCGACCACAACCCGAAGCTTGCGCAACCGCTCGAAATCGTACGCCCCGGCGAGTACGCCTAGGTACGCATCGATCCCGCCCGATTCCTCTCGCGCCTTCCCGATCCCGCGATGGTCCACGTAGGCGAACTTTTTGAGATGGTAGATATCGAGCAGTTCACCGGCTTCCGCCGTGGACAGGTACGTACCTTCGGGTCCAAAGAACTTGAGCGCGTTCCATTCGGCGGAGTTGTGACTTGCTCCGATCGAGATGCCTCCCGCGGCGCCATGCCGGCGGATCGCATGCTGAATCACGGGCGTCGAGACGACTCCGAGCCGGATGCAATCGTGGCCGCACGCCATCAGTGAAGCCAATACACCTTGTTCGATCATGGCGCCGCTCGACCGCGGATCGCGTCCCACTGCCACCGCGCCCCCCGCGGGCAGGAAGCTTCCGAACGCGGCCGCGAATTCCATCACGTGACTCGCCGTCATGCCGCGCGCGCCGACGACGCCACGCAGCCCCACGTGCGAGATTCGCAGGTTGAGCGGCATCTACCGGAGCACGATCCTTCCAAACTGCGCGGGAGTGTGATGGCTGCGAACACGAGTCGGAGTCCACATCACCTGGATGCGATTCGGCGCCGCTCCCGCCAGCCGGTAGATGTTGATCCGGAACTCGGTGCCCGGCCTGATGGGCGTCTCCGTGATCGAAGCCATCGGGATCTTCATCTCGCCGTACCAGATCTTCTTCGTCTTGTCGATACGCGCCTTCGTCTTCATGCCGGAGTTCCACTTCCACCCACCCTCGGGCTTCGGATTCTTGCGATCGATATCGAGGTCGACCCATTCTCCCTGCGGCGAGACCTGGAGTTCACGATAGTGCCCGATGCTATCGAAGTCCGCACCCACGAAGATCTCCATCACATCCCATTCCCACAGCTTGTTGGTCTCTTCCGTCTCGGTTGGATTCGGCTTGAGTGTCAGCTCATCGTACGGGCACTCGAACAGAAAGTAGAGATTCCTCTCCGTCCACTGCGTGCGAATTTCGAAGCGGTTCGAGGCGGCTGGGTTGCCGAATGGATCGACAGCGCCGGCGGCTGGCTTGACGGACTTCCACGCGCGAGCGGCGGGGTCGGCTGTTGGCTCGAAGTCCGCCTTGGCGCGCCGGCTCTCCATGCGCGCGCCAGGGTCGGCCGCGGCGAGCGCGGCGAAGGAAATCAACAGAAGGGCTTTCATCGGAGGTTCCATTTCAGTTTAAATGGAGGGATGCGAAAAGTCCTGCTGGTGGGCGTCCTCAGTGTCGCCGCATGGGCACAAGCCCCGGCCGTCAAGATTCCGGACAACGTCGATGTCGAACCGAACATCGCTTATCGCGAGTATCCCGAAACCCGGATCGACGTCTACAAACCGAAGGGCGCGGGGGACAAGCGCCCCGGCGTGATCATCATCCACGGTGGCGGCTGGACCGGCGGAACGAAGGAAGCGATGGTCGCGATGTGGGTGCTTCCGTATCTCGAAAAGGGCTTCGTCGTGGCCAATGTCGAATACCGGCTGGCCAAAGCGGCGAAGGCTCCCGCGGCCGTCGAAGACGTGCTCGCCGGCGCGCGTTGGTTCATCGCGAACGCGGCGAAATACGGTGTCGATAAGAAGCGGATCATCGTCACCGGCGGCAGCGCCGGCGGACACCTGTCGCTGATGGTGGGGATGACGCCGGGAAAGGCCAAGCTCGGCAAACCGGTGAAGGTGGCGGCGGTGGTGAACTTCTATGGCATCACCGACGTGGGCGATCAACTCTCGGGCCAGAACATGCGTCAGTACGCGGTGACATGGCTGCCCGAGCAACAAGGCCGCTACGATCTCGCGCGGCGCGTATCGCCGATGACCTACGTCCGCCGGGGACTTCCACCTGTACTCACGCTTCACGGCGATCAGGATCAGACCGTCCCCTACGATCACGGAGTGAAGCTCACCAAGGCACTGCGCGACTCGGGAGTCGACGCCGAACTGATCACCGTGCCCAAGGGACGCCACGGATTCCCGCCGGAGAAGATGCATGAGCTCTATGGCGACATCTTCAAGTTCCTCGCCGCCAGGAAGATCCTGTGAGCCGCGTCAAGGACGTCTTCACCGAGAACGCGGAAGAACTCGAGAAGCTCGAGTTCCAGATGGGCCTCGAACGCGGCCGGCTTTCCCTCGCGCTCGACATGTTGACGGATGCGCTCGTGCTGGTGGGCCAGCACGGAGTCTACTGCCAGAGCGCGCGGCAACCAGGCAAGCCAGCGATGGACATCCAGATCATCAACACCCAGATCAACGGCGCGAAAGAGTTGATCGGATCGGTGATCGTCGAGTTGAAGTCCAAGGCCAGCGGTTCGTGACAGGATCGCCGCTGGCGGCTCAGACGTTCGAGCGGGCGGCAAACCAGTCGCGGATCGATTGCAGCCTCGGACGTGTGCGGGCCTGCCGTTGGCGCCGGCGGACGAACTCCGTTGCCGCCTCGGCGTTCAGCGGCGCGAGCCAGCGGCAGATCTCGCGGCGCCGTCGATCGCTGCTTTTCCGGCCAGGCGTTCGAGACCGCGGAAGTAGTGGGACGTATCGGGTCCGAAGCCCGTTGAAGACGCTCGCGGTCGAACGTCGTCGGCCGGATCTCCCAAACCTCGAGATCGAGCGCCTCGGTCGCGGCGACGACGAGTTGCGCCAACGCGGCGGTGAGCGGCTTGCGCGCGGTGGTGAGGGTCCTGACTGAAGGCGCGCCCCGATCGTCCGGTATTCGGCCCAAGTTGACACCGGAACGCGACACTACTCGTTCCGCCGGGGCATTCGGCGCCGACAACCATGACTTGATTGTGGTAGCGATATCGCGGATGGATTGGGCCGCGAGTTGCGGTGGGCACCTCGCCGGCGGGCGCGATCCCGATCCGGCGGAATACACTGGAGGATTGATGAAGAAGGGGCTCACCTCGCTCGAACTGTGCGCGGGCGCCGGCGGACAAGCATTGGGTCTGGAGCAGGCGGGATTCTCGCACGCCGCGCTGGTCGAGATCGACAAACACGCCTGCGCGACGTTGCGGCGAAACCGGCCGGGGTGGAAAGTAATCGAGGCCGACATCGAATCGTTCGACGCGACTCCGTATCGTGGCGTCGACCTGGTGGCCGCGGGACTTCCCTGCCCCCCTTTCTCCGTCGCGGGAAAACAACTCGGCGAACGGGATGAGCGGAATTTGTTTCCGGCGGCGATCCGGATCATCGGCGAAGTGCGGCCGCGCGCGGTGATGATCGAAAACGTTCGCGGGATTCTCGACGCGGTGTTCGACGATTATCGCAATCAAGTCAAGCAGCAGCTCGAGGATCTCGGATATCTGTCCGGATGGCTGTTGTTGAACGCGTCCGACCATGGAGTACCGCAGTTGCGGCCTCGCGTGGCATTCGTCGCGACGCGCAAGGAGATGTGGGAGCGATTCGAGTGGCCACAGCCTCTCGCTGAGCCGCCGCTCACGGTGGGCGAGACGCTGTATGAACTAATGGCGTCGCGCGGATGGAAGGGCGCCAAGGAATGGAGCCGCCGCGCGAACGACATCGCTCCGACGGTGGTGGGCGGATCGAAGAAGCACGGCGGGCCCGACCTCGGGCCCACGCGCGCACGCAAGGCATGGGCGGCGCTCGGCGTGGACGGGCTCGGCGTAGCCGATCTGCCTCCGGATCGTGATTTCAGCGGCATCATGCCTAGGCTGACTGTCCCGATGGTGGCGCTGATCCAGGGATTTCCTCCGGACTGGATTTTCGAGGGGCGCAAGACGAACGCCTACCGTCAGGTGGGCAATGCGTTTCCACCGCCCGTGGCACGAAGCGTCGCAATTCAAGTCCACCGCTGCCTGACGGCCAAGCCCTCGTTGCGGGCCGTGGGATGAGCGCGAGCCCCGCGGCGTTCACCGCCGCCCGTTGCCGCTACCACGCGGCACTGCTCGAGGGTGTGCTGCTCACGGGCAAGGACGGCGTGCCGAGCAACGCGGATTCGGGCAGCCGCACCAGCCGCAACATCGCCTCGCGACTCGTGGAAAGACTCGGCGGCGCAACCGTGGGTGAGCGGCTCGCCGGACAAATGTCGGGCAACCAGTTCGAGGATGTCACGTGGAGTTTCCTCGCCGCCACGTTTCCGATGTTGCGCCACCTGCGTCCCGGCGACTGGCGGGTGTTGCGGGTCACCACGCGCGGATCGCGCACGCCGAGCCTTGCCGCATACGAGCAGTACGCGCACCTGACCGATTTTCAGCGCGCGCTCCAGATCCTGACCAGGGAAGATCCGAAGCTCGCGGCTTCGTTCAGCGGCGACTACACGGTGTCGCCCGATATCGTGGTGATTCGGAATCCGGAGCCTGACGAGCGCATCAACGCAGCTGGCATGCTGATCGATGCCGCGGTGGCGGCGCGCGCAAGCCTCAGGCAAAGCGCCGGAGGTCTTCCCCTGCTGCACGCGAGCATCTCGTGCAAGTGGACACTACGCAGTGATCGCGCGCAGAACGCGCGCACCGAAGCATTGAACCTGATGCGAAACCGCAAGGGCCGGCTTCCGCACGTCGTGGTGGTGACCGGCGAGCCCATGCCGACCCGGCTGGCGTCGCTCGCGATGGGCACCGGCGATGTCGATTGCGTCTATCACTTCGCGCTCGATGAGCTGCGGGCGAGCCTGCGGGATCTGGAGCTCGAAGATCAGGGCGAGATGCTCGAATCGATGGTGGAAGGCAAGCGCCTCAAGGACATCGCGGACTTGCCGCTCGATCTCGCCATCTGAGACGCGCACGATGGACAAGCTCACCCCGAAGCGCCGCAGCGACAACATGCGCGCGATCCGTTCGAAAGACACATCACCCGAAATGGCGGTTCGCCGGCTGATCCATTCGCTCGGATACCGCTATCGTCTGCACGGGTCGAAACTCCCCGGCAAACCCGATCTGGTCTTCGCGGGGCGGAAGAAGGTAATCTTCATCCACGGCTGCTTCTGGCATCTGCACTCCGGTTGCCGCGAAGGGCGAATCCCGGGTTCGCGCAGGAGCTATTGGAAGCCGAAGCTCGAGGGTAATCGCGCGCGCGACGCCCGGAACCGGCGCGCGCTGAGGCGGCTCGGCTGGTCGGCCCTGGTGATCTGGGAGTGTCAGGTGAAGCGGGAAGAGAAACTGCGGGCCAAGCTCGTGGAGTTTCTCGGTACGGTCTAGTCTAGTCACTATGGAGCGGCCAGCCCGTTTCGCAGGTGACGCGGGTTGTGCTTCGAAGAGTTGAATCCAGCGGGCGCAGAACCGCATGCGAAAGGGTGGCGCCAACAACAATCCTTCTACTTTGCCTCGGCGAACCGATCCAGTACCTTCGAATCCGAAAGGCATCTCGCGCGAATCGTGACACGCGCGGCTCGACCTGCTGCGCGAGTTGAATCAGGAGCATCAGGAGCAAGGCGGCGACTTCGAGATCGCCTCGCGAATCCACTCCTATGAACTGGCGTACAAGCTGCAGATGTCGGCGCCGGAACTGCTCGACTTCAAGCAGGAATCCCAGAAGACGCTGGAGTCCTACGGGATTGACCGGAGCGAGACAAGGCCGCACGGCACCAACTGCCTGCTCGCGCGCCGGCTGGTCGAGCGCGGTGTCCGCTTCGTGATGCTGATGCACGCAAGCTGGGATCACCACAGCAATCTCGACAGCGGACTCCGCAATATGACCGCGGCGACGGACCGTCCGGTGGCGGCGCTGTTGCAGGACTTGAAGCAACGCGGACTGCTCGACGAAACGCTCGTCGTTTGGGGCGGGGAGTTCGGGCGGACGCCGTTGTCAGAGCTACGGCGCCTGGATGATCCTACCAACATCGGCCGCGATCATCATCCGGACGGGTATTCGATGTGGATGGCGGGAGGCGGCATCAAGCCGGGTCAGGTGATCGGACGCACGGATGAGCTCGGGTTGAAGGTGGTGGAGGATCGGGTCCACGTGCATGACTTGCAGGCGACGATCCTGCATTCGTTGGGGCTCGATCATACGCGGCTGACGTACCGGCATCAGGGGTCGCGATTTCCGGCTGACGGATATCGGGGGCGAGGTCGTGAAGAAGATGCTGGTGTAGGTTGGGGGACAGAGCATGACACGACTCCAGATCTCCGACGAACTCGACGTGGCTCTTACGGCTCGCGTGGCCGAGTACGGACTTATCCCGGACTTAGCCCCGAGGATTGGCTGAGGGAGCTCGCTTCACCGAAGCGTGAACGCAGGTACAGACTCGCGGATCTGATTGCGCAGTGCGACTCGACCGCCGCGCTGTCCGACGAGGATCGTGAGTGGCTCGACTTTCCGAACGTGGCCCCTGACTCCAGAGATTTGGTTAGGCGTTAGCGTTAGCACACCATTACTCCGGCTGCTAGAGCCGGCATTTTCTGAACAGCGATCGTGCGGCCCCATCCAAGCGGGCGTCAACATCCGCCGCCATGTCAGAGTCGCAGAGGCGCTCGAAGGCTCCCGTCAGGGCGTATTCCAGGCTCGCGTCGCCGGTGGCGGCCATTTCGTTGAAGAA
>CADECY010000199.1 GCA_902825945.1 uncultured Acidobacteriota bacterium | reverse complement strand
CCCCTACGCGCGGTCCGTTCCCTGTCGTGTCCACCGCGATTCCACCAAGGCGAGCCGGACCATCCTGATCCGCAATCGCGGCCAAGCGGCGCTCCAGTTGGCCGAAATCACGGCCACAACGGCGACCGGGGGCGAATGGCTTTCCGCGGCGCAGGTGGAAGGGACCCAGTTCGTTACCATCAACGCGGATTCGAAGGATGTTTCACCCGGCATCTACCGCGGAACCGTATCGATGAAGTCCAACGCGGCGAACTCACCCACGGAGATCCCGGTCGAACTCGAGATCGTTGCCCAAGGCCCGCCCGTGATTAGCTTCAACGGACTCCAGGATGCGGCGACGCTTGCCGAAGGAGACGTTCTCGCCCCCGGCGGCGTGGTCACCGGTTTCGGTGAGGCGTTCTCGTATGGCGCACCGGAATCCGTCACCGAGGGCGCCTGGCAGGGGACACTCGGCACCACGTCCGTCACGGTGGATGGGCGCTCAGCGCCTCTCTCGTTCGCCTCCTACGGCCAGATCAATTTTCAAATTCCGTTCGAAACCGAACCAGGCGAGCGCTTGGTTCGGGTGACGCGAGACGGGCAGGGAAGTTCGCCCGCTTCGATCATCGTGCGCCCGGCGGTTCCCAAGATGATCCGCATGCAACTGCGCGCGCGAGGTCTCGAAATCCCCGAGTTTCGCGACTACTTCGGCATTGCGTTTCATGCCGACGGAACCCAATCTCTCCCCGCCGATTTCGGTATTGCCAACAGCAGGCCCACCAAACGCGGAGAGACGATCACCATGTTCGCCATGGGGCTCGGCGCAACCGACCCGATCGTTGCCGCCGGAACCCCCGGCCCCGCTGATCCGCTCGTTTCCGTCGCGTCTGCCCAGAAGCGCGTCTGTTTCGGGTGTCTGACTCTGGGAGGCCAGCGGACCGATGCAACCTTCGTCGGACTGGCCCCAGGATTGGTCGGGATCTATCATGTTGTCGTCGCGATCCCAGAAGAGGTCCCGTCCGGTGATGTCGCCGTGCGTGTGGAACTCGACACAGCCTCGAGCGATTACGGTCTGATTCACGTGGAATGACGCGGCTCTATTACAACGACAGCTATCTGCGTGAGTTCCGTGCCGAGGTTACCGCTGTCGAGGGTGAACGCGTTTACCTGAGTGAGTCCGCCTTCTATCCGGAATCCGGTGGCCAGCTCTCCGATCGCGGCATGATCGGTGGGCTCGACGTCCTGGATGTGATCGACGAGGACGGTCGCGTGGCGCATGTCGTAAATGGCCACCTCGAACCGGGCGAATCCGTTTCGTGCGCGGTGGATTGGAGGCGCCGGCTCGGCCACATGCGGCAGCACACCGGGCAGCACCTGCTTTCGGCGGTCTTGGCGGAAGAGCACGGGATCCAAACCGTAAGCTTTCACATGGGCGCCGAGACCTGCACGATCGACGTTGATCGTCCGTCACTCGAGCCGGAGTTCCTCGCGGCGGTTGAAAAGCGCGTGAATGAAGTGGCGATGGAGAATCGTCTGGTGGCCGTGAGCTACCATGATTCCCGCGAGGAGATCGGGCTGCGCAAGGCAACCGAACGCGAGGGGACCATTCGAGTGGTCAGCATCGAAGGCATTGACCGCAGTGCCTGCGGCGGAACTCACGTTCGATCGACGGGCGAGATCGGGCCAGTGTTCGTGCGGAAGCTGGACAAGATCCGGAGCAACGTGCGGATCGAGTTCGTTTGTGGAGATCGCGCCATTGCGCGGGCGCGGGCCGATTTCGACGCACTGTCCCGCGCCGCGCGGGCACTGTCGGCGACGCTTGACGAAGTTCCCGCGCTGGTGACAACTCACCTCGAACGTGCGGCGGAGGCTGACAAGGGCCGCCAGAAACTCGCGATCGAACTTGCGCAAATGCGCGGCGCCGAGCTGTTCCGCGCGACCGAGCCCACGGCTGCGGGTTGGCGCGTGGTGACGCGAAGGCTCGCGGGCCCAGCGATTGACGACGCCACGCGTACCGAGGGGCAAGCCTTTGCCTCGGGTGGCCGGGCGGTGTTCGCCGCGGCTTCCGAATCGGGCGCCGTGCTGGTCGCCGTGTCGGGAGACGGTCCGTTCAAGGCGGGCGACAAGCTGAAAGCGCTCTTCGCCGCACATGGCGGGCGGGGCGGCGGCAATCCTCAGTTAGCGCAGGGCAGCGCGGCTTCGCGCGAGGCGGCGGAGAGGATCCTGGCGGAACTTATCGCTGGATTGTAGTTACTTCGACGGGCGGAAGTAAAAGAGTTGGTTTGGCCGCGCACCCGTGACCGGCTGGCCCGGTTTCAGGAGAGCCACCGAGTGGGTGCCCGCCGACTCGATGTGTCCGAGGATCTTGCCGCTCTTCTTGTCGATCTTCAAGATCCAGCCGTCTTGACCGTTCGGCGACGTCCGCGGCTGCGTGCCGATCCACAGTTCTTCGTTCGGAGTGATGGTGATCGAGAAGGTCTTGCCGAGGTGATCCCACAGTCCGAGAAACTTGCCTTCCGTCGTGAACCGCTGGATCCGGCCATTTTCCCGGTCGGCCACGAAGAGCGTTCCAGACTTGTCGATTGCGATCCCGTGCGGCAGGAACATCTCGCCATCGCCGGTTCCATGGTGCGACCACTCGCGTACCTTTTTGCCCTCCATGGTGTATTCGAGTACGCGGGCGTTGCCGTAGCCGTCGGAGATGAATAGGCGCCCATTCGGGCCGAAGCAGATATCGGTCGTGCCCTTGAAGTTGCTCCGCCGCTCGGGTTGTCCACCGACTTCGATCTTCAACAACTGCTTTCCATCCGGGCTGTGTTGATAGACCACCGAGCTCTCCGCATCGACGGTCCAGACGTTGCCCTTCGGGTCGATTCGGATCGAATGCGGGATCTTGTACAGGCCCTTGCCGAACGAGCGGAGGAGCTTGCCCGATTGGTCGAAGACGAGGATCGGGTCGGTCCTGTCGCCGCGTTGAAAGGCGTAAATGAGCCCGGCGCGATCGACGGCAACCGAAGAGACATAGTCGTCAAAGGGCGTTTGAACCGGAAGGTCCTGCTTCACCAAAGGGAGCTTGGGAGAGGCGGCGACCAGGGCCTTCAGTTTCTGCGTCTGTTCCTGGGACGTCTGGATCTGCGCGGAGAGCGCGAAGGGGAGCAACGCGGCGGCGATACGGTGGATCATGCTCAGAGGAGCATACCACGCTGAGGCCGGGCCCTCAGTCGGCGTGAGAGCCCCGGAAGGCGGCCATCCGAAGTTGCAGTTGATCGATCTGGCTAACCGCCGATTCGAGGTTGGCGCTCATGTTGTCGCGGAGCTGATCGGGGTTCGATGCTCGTACGGCGCTCAGGTCAATCGTGCGAAGCTCCCGTTCCTGGCCAGGCTGGTCGAGCCAGACGGCGCCGGAGAACCGGACTTCCAGCGGCCATTCCTTGTTGGCGAGTGTGACGTGGAGGCTGCGCGCAAGGCCGCCACCGCTCCAGGAGAGCTCGATGTCAGGGGCGTCCCATGCCATTGGAACGATAGTGAACTCCGGCATCCGGTGGCGTGTGGCATACTGCCGGGACTCGTCGAGAATCACGTCAAGCGCGGGCTTCCAGACGGCAAACGTCGCGTCGTTTTGAAAATCGCTCCAGGACATGATGATGTCTCCTTCTACAGTCTCGTCATCGCGAACAGGTACACGGGCCGGCTTGTCGCGCATTGGGTTCCGCCGCCGGGCTGCTTACCCCAAGGGCTCACCACTCGCAGCGAAAGTACGTCGAAATCCGGCATCTGAGAATCCGGAATTCCGCCGATTCGCCACTCCGGAACATCGGCGAGGGCAAGTTTGGCCTGCGCTTCGCGCGGGTCATCGTAGCGGTCCGGCGTGAAATAGGTGGCTGGCATTCTCGATTGGATCATACCGGTTTGGTCTATGAATAGCTTCTCGGCGGAGGAGACGTATCTGTAGAGAAGAATTGCCACATCTCTATTGTGCCTTACCGGGGGAAAGGCCGCAAATGGGCCTGCTTTAAGGATTCGGTGGGGCCATGTGAAGACTACATCCGGCGAACGCCATAGGCCACTCTAGGCCTGGATGGCTACTTGACTTCGTCCCAGAAGGCAGAAAAGCTGCGCTCCCATTTTCCGCCCGTTCCGAAGAATGGATCGACATTCAAGCCTTTTCCGATCTCGTCTTTTGCCATTCCGGACCGCTTCTTCGAGAGCAGTTCTTCACGGAACTGTTCCCATCCCTGCTTCCACTTGACCAAATCGGCGCGCCTCAGAATCGGACCGTGGCCAGGAATCACCGTGTCGAAATCGAGCGTCAGAACCCGGTCGAGCGTTCGCGGCCATTCCACTCCGCTGCCGCCGTTGGCATAGTCGACGAACGGGGCGCTCGAAACGAACATGTCTCCCATGTGGATCGTCTTGCGGGCGGGGAAGTAGATCACCGCGTCGCCGTTGGTGTGTCCACGGCCGAAATGTTGGGCCCGGATGGTCTTGCCGCCCAGGCGGACCGTGAACTGATTGGCGAAGCTCAGCCGGGGAAGGCCCGGCATTTTGCGCTCTTCCATGTTCAGCCGCGCGTTCTCGTGGGCGATGATCTCGACACCCTGCTCCATCAGCTTGGCATTGCCGCCAGTGTGATCTCCATGCTGGTGCGTATTCAGCAGGTACCGGATGGGTTTGCTCGTCACCGACTTCGTCTTTGCCAAGATCTGCGGCACGTTCGGCTCAAACTTGTCGTCGACGAGGACCACCCCCTCAGGCGTCTCATACACAGTGACGTTCCCGCCCGATCCGACGATGACATGCAGGTCATCATGGACCTTGGTCACGGTCAATTCAGGCGGCGGCTGCTGTTGCGTGTACGCCACCCAGATTCCCGCCGCCAGGCTCGCTGTCAGGATCGATCGCACTCGGAAAGAAGTCATGAGTGCGATGATCGCACGAAAGCACGGCTATTGCGAGCGTCCGCCGCCCTCTCCGCCACGGCTGGCCGCGCCCTCTCCTCCGCGGGAAGCGCCGGCGCTCGGGGCGGGCGCCGAAGAGGCGCTCACCGAGGCCGGTGGCTCATAGGTTCGCTGGGAGGTTGTCTGATATCCACCCGAGGAACCGTAGCCGGAATGGTCCGCGGAGGGCGACCGGTTGTCGCTCGGGAACTGCATCCGGGGCATGACGAAGGCGCTGTAGTAAGCTTGCGGCGTGTAGAAGCAGTAACCGAAGTAACCGCAGTATTGGCCACGATACGGAATGAAGGTGAAGAGGCCGTAGGAGGGATTCCAGAACCAGCCGCCCGAGCGCCATGAGCTCCGCTGGTCGAGCATGCCGCCGACCACCGAGCGGCTGGCGAGCGCCAACTGCTCTCCGCGGCGGATCGACCACTGCACCAGTCCGTCGCCTTTGTCCGGGTTGAACTTGCGCACGACCGCGAGTTCCTGCAACAGAACCGCGCGGCCGCGTTTGAACGATTGCCGTGTCTTGCCGGAGACGATGTCGGCCTGCCCGTCGTAAACCATCAACTCCGGAATGGTCCCGCCCACCTTATAGAGTCCCTCACGGCGGGGAACGATGACCAGATCCTGATAGTGCAGCGCGACGATGTTGTCCTTCGTGCGATCCATGACTTCGAGCAGCATCGAGCCGCGCTCCAGTTCAACGCGCGTGTCGGTGAGCTTGTTCGAAAGCATCTTCACCACCGAGCCTTCGGCCACGCGCAGGATGATTCCCGGCGAGAGCAGCACTTCGGCGCGGCCATCGACCGTCCGCAACAGTCCGCCTTCCTTCATCTGCGGTGGCTTGGCGAAAAGCTGTTCCGGCTTCATCTGTTGGAGCTTGGCGTCATCGAGATAGACATCGCCTTCGACGTGATGGACCAAGCCCGCCTTGACCGCCACGACATCCTGCGCCCATACGGACGCCGTGATGAGCAACCCTGCGCAAATCGCTCGCTTCATTTCTCATCTCCTGGTGCCGGCCGCACGGCCGGGCTCGATGTGTAGGCAACTCCGGCGACGGGTTGCGAACTACCACGCCGCCCGATCAACGAAGGCGACGCATAACAGTATCCGGCCCAACCGCAGCTCTGGTTACGGGCCGGAACAAATGTGAGGACACCGTGGTTTGCGTTCCACCACCAACTCGATTGGCGGAACGGAATCTGGCTGGCATGGATCGCTCGCGCGCTGGCAATGTTGGCGGCGGCGAGCAGTTGTCCGCGCCGGGAACTCCAGCGCAGGAGCGGATCGGTCTTCGACGGATCCATGCGGCTCGGCAGCGCGGTGCCATCAAGGGGCAGGGAAGTTCCTGCCGCCACCGTCTTGCGCATGGTGCCACGCGCCACGCTGGCGGAGCCGTCGTAGACCCGCACTTCGGCCGGATCGCCTCCGATCCGGTACACGCCCGGCTGATCGGCTGAAATCGACGCTTCGCCGAAGCGCACGATGAGCAAGCCGGGCTTGGAATTCACGATCTCCACGGCGATGGAGCCGGAGGCGAGATCGACAACGGTTCTCTCTCGCGCCGCTTCGGACAACTTCAGATCCGTGTGCTCTGCCATCCGCAAGACGACGCCGGGAGCGAGCATGATCTCGGCTAGCCCGGCTCCGGACTTCAGCGTTTCGCCGGCCTTCCACGGTCCGGCGGCGGCCATGCGGGCCTCGGGAAGCCGTTTGCCATCCCGGAACACTTCGCCCTGAATGTAGTGGACGAGGTTCGCCGGAACCTGAAAGATCTCCTCCGCCGTGCCGTCAACGGAAGCCTGCTGTCCCGCCGCGGTGAGAGCACCGGCGGCCATCAGCAAGGTGAGCATGAGCATAAGGCGTTCTGATATAGGATACCGCCGGTGGAGACGCAGCTCGAGCGGTCCGCGTTTCAGAATTCGTGCGCGCGCGATAATCGGGTATATGCGCCTCGCCTTTCTACTGGGAACCAGCGCGATTCTGGCTTCCGCGCAGCCTCTTGCCGTTTCCTCCCACACGCTTGCCAACGGGATGAAATTGCTGATCCACGAAGACCGAGACGTGCCCAATGTCGCGTTCTACCTCTTCTACACGATCGGTAGCCGGAACGAACGTCCGGGCACCACCGGGCTGTCGCACTTCTTCGAGCACATGATGTTCAACGGCGCGAAGAAGTACGGCCCCAAACAGTTCGACATTCAGATGGAGAAGAACGGCGGCTCGAACAATGCCTACACGTCCCGCGACATCACTACCTACACCGACTGGTTTCCGAAGTCCGCCCTCGAAATGATGTTCGACATGGAAGCCGACCGGATTCGCGACCTCACGATCGATCCCGAGATGGTCGAAAGCGAGCGCGGCGTCGTCTATTCCGAGCGGCGCACCTCGGTCGATAACTCGAACGAGGGCATGCTACGCGAACAACTCGACGCCACGGCCTTCGTCGCGCATCCTTATCAGTTTCCGGTGATCGGCTGGCCGTCGGACATCGAATCGTGGACCATGGACGATCTGAAGGCGCACTTCCGGATGGGCTATGCGCCGAACAACTGCATCGCGGTCGTCGCCGGTGACGTGACGCAGGCGGAAGTACTTCGGTTGGCGAGGAAGTACCTCGAGCCGATTCCCCGGCAAGCGCCACCGCCGCCGGTTCGCACGAAGGAGCCGGCACAGCAAGGGGAGCGCCGCGTAATTCTGCGCAAGTCCGCTCAGGTTCCGCAATTGATGGTGAGTTATCACATTCCGCAGAGCAAGCATCCGGATCGCCGGGCGCTTCAAGTGCTCGACATGATCCTGACCGAAGGCCGCAGCGCGCGCCTGTACCGGCGCCTGGTCGACCGCGATCAATTGGCGATCAGCGTCTACGGCGATCTCGATGACGCGATCGATCCGACGCAATACGTCTTCGGTCTCCAGCTCCGCGCCGGTGCCGATCCGGCCAAAGCGGAGGCGATCTTGCGCGAGGAACTCGACCGCGCCGCCAAGGGCATCGATGCGGCGGAGGTGGCGAAGGCGCGGAATCAGTTACTGTCGCGCCACTATCGCGGGCTCACCACGATCTCCGGGAAAGCGAATCTGATCGGCCGGACCGAAGTCTACTACGGCGACTGGAAACGGCTCACGACGTTCACGGAGGAGCTCGAGAAGGTGACTCCGGCGGACGTGCAGCGCGTGGCTGGACGGTACCTGCGTGTGTCGAACCAGACGACCGGCGTTCTGATTCCGGAAAAGGAGGGCAAGTAACATGCTGCGTCTGCCCTGGCTGGTTACCCTCTGCGGACTCGCGTACGCCCAGGTAAAGCTGCCACCGTTTCAGCGGAAACTGTTGCCGAACGGCGTGACGGTCCTCACTGTTCCGAAGGCCGACGTGCCGTTGACGACCGTTGTCGCGGTGGCGCGCGGTGGGCAGGAATCGGATCCCGCCGATCTCGCCGGACTCTCGACGGTCACCGCCGCGTTGCTTTCCCGCGGTGCCGGTGGGCGTACCTCCGATCAGTTCGCCGATGAGCTCGACCGCATCGGAGGAGCGTTCCGGGCGGCGGCCGACGAGCAGGCGACGACGGTGCAACTGGATGTGCTCCGGCGCGAGTCCGTCACGGGCTTCGACCTGTTCGCCGGCGCCGTCCTGAAGCCGCGATTCGACGAGTCCGAGGTGAAGAAGCATCTCGAACAGAGCATCGACGAGGCCCGCGCGCTCAAGGACAATCCGGGCCAGGCTAACGCCGCCTACTTCCGGGCGTTCTATTTCGGGGCGCGGCATCCGTATGGCCGCGATCCGAAGGGAGACGAAACGAGTCTGGCGCGGATGAGCCGGACGCAGGTGGCCGCACATCACGCCAAGACGTTCGTGGGCCGGAACCTGACGCTCATCATCGCAGGAGACATCGATGCCGAGGCCGCCGCGGGCCTCGAGGCCCGTTTCGCGGAGCTGCCTCCTGGAACGCAGCATCCGTGGCTCGCCGAGCCAACGGCCGTGCGGCGAACCGAGCCGCGCCTGCTGCTTGTCGACAAGCCCGACGCTACGCAGACTTACTTCCATATCGCCCTCCCCGGCGTGCATCGCACCCATCCTGATCGAACGGCGCTTTGGGTGGTGAACACGCTGTTCGGCGATCGATTCACCTCGATGTTGAATGACGAACTGCGTGTCACCAGTGGACTCACTTACGGTGCCCGCTGCGATCTCCAACTCGATCGCTTGCCAGGGGCGATCACGATTCGGACTTACACTAAGGTAGATACCACGGTTCAGGCGATCGATCTCGCGCTCGATGTGGTGAAGCGTTTGCAGAGCAAGGGTGTCAACGCCGAGCAACTCGCCTCGGCGAAAGCTTACATCAAGGGCGGATTTCCGACGCAGCAACTGGAAACGGCCGCGCAGGTCGCGGCGAAACTCGCCGAGATCGAGGTGTTCGGCCTGAATCGCGGCGAAGTGGACGACCTGTTCTCGCGGATCGGCGCGGTGACGGTGGAACAGGCGAACGCGGCGATACGCAAACATTTTGTCTCTGGCGCGTTGCAGTTCTGCGTCACGGGTCCGGCGGCGAAGATTCGTGCACAGCTCGAAAAGTATGCCGCCAAGCGGAAGGAGATCTCGATCACGGCTCCAGGCGTGGCGGTGCCCGAGTTCTGATGGCATGGCCGTGCCGAGGACAACGGTCAACGCCACGGCTTTTCCGTTTCCATGATCGCGCGCCTGTATGCGGCGAAGGCTTCGGGGAAGCACAGGAGAGTTTCGACGGCTCGCGCGAGGGTCCAGTGTGCCTCGCGGCACGGGTCCTCTGGGGAGCCGGGCACGATGACACTATCCCTGTCATCCTTGTCCTTGGATTGCCGATCGCCGCTGCCCCGGGGCCTGATTGGCAGTATGTTGATCGGGTCGACGCCCGATTCGAGGTCGAAGTGCCGGCCGTAGGACTTCGACTGTGCTATTAGCCATCCCATTCGTGTAATTTTTCCTCGCTGTGGCCGGTTGCCGGCGGTCTCGGAGAGGTGGTCTCGGGTTCGTTCTGCACAACGTGTATTTTGTGCGGATTTTCGGGGCTTTCCGGCGGCGCGGGCGCCTCCGCGCGCGGCACGGGCTCCGGTTCTGGCTGTGGCGTTTCGCTCTTTCTTCGATCCTGGATCTCCATCAGTTTGTCGTGGGCATGGCGGAACTGGCGGCTGAGCCTCGTGACGTTGCGTTCGATGTTCGTGAGCGCTTTGGAGACCTCGACGGCGTCGCGGTAGGCGAGGGCGAGTTTGCCGGTTTCCGAAATCTTGGCGAAGTAGCCGGGGAGCTTGGGCTCGAGCGTGGCGAGGGAGAGGTCGAGCAGAGTGGCCTCGATGACTTCGGCGCGGTTGAGTTTCCAGCGGCAGTTGATCATCTCTTCGACGAGTCCGGCCTCGAGTTCGTTCGCGGGCTGGAGGGTGTCCATGTAGGAGTCCACCACCTTCTTGTACGCCTCCTCGGATTCGTTTTCGAGGAGGCAGAAGTGGTTGGAGGCGAGACCGTGCTTGAGGGCGTTGAGGCTGGACTTGGCCTTGCCTTCGGGGGTAGCCGGTCCGTTGGAGCGGGCGCCGTTTGCACGCGAGGCTTCCTGTCTGTTCATGTTCTGTCGGTCTCCGTTTCTTTCGAAATTCTGGTTGGCGTAGTTTGCCGACCTGGGCTCAGTATGGACGTGGGCGTTTCGAGGCGACCGCACCGTTGGGCTGGATGTGATTGAAGATGCTCGGAAAATTTTGTTGGTTTCGATGTGACCCACTTACCGGCCAATCCAGGCTCGCTTGAAGGCCCCCCTCGCAGAGCGCGCAACGGTCCGCCAAGTTTTGCTCAGTTTCCTGAGGTGGGGGCGGGTTGGGTTCGAGGTTCGGGAGTGGTTTGCTGAGGCGGAGGGGCATGTGGTTCTCAGCTCGCGGGGCATCGGGTGGAGGTGCGCTCGCTTTGCTCGCGTTTCTTGCTGGCACGCAGGGACACGCAGAGAGCGCTGCCTTTGGGGGCGTGGTTGTTTGGTGGTTGGGTGGGGCATGGATTGGGAGGCTCCTCGCAAAGCGCGCTACGGTCCGCCGAGTCCGCTACGTTTTTCTCGGGGGCTGGGCGGGCATGGGGTGGAGGTACGCTTGCTTTGCTCGCGTTTCTTGGTGGCAGGCCGGGACACGCAGAGGGCGCTGTTTTTGGGCAGCCGTAGTTGTTTGGTGGTTGGGTGGGGCATGGGGTTTGGGAGGGAATTCCGAGTTGCCGTATACTCGGACAATCCGCCATGGAATCCCGCGGCACTTCGTTCTTCGACTTATCCGACCGGTTCAGCTACGGATCACGGGTCGTGCCGGACGGTGACCTAAGACGAATTTTCGCCAACTGCTATGTCGCATGCCGCGAGAACTTCCAGGATCTCGACTCGGTGGCGGGACCAGGGCATGAGGATGCGCTGGACGCTCTGCTCCTCGAAGCTGGGCGGATTCTGGCAGCAGCCCGCGCTGTGCATCTTCCGGATCCCGCACCAGTCCAGCGATTCCTTGGCGGGAGTCAGCCCCTGACGCGAACCGCGGCGCTCCTACAAGCCATCGCCGCGAGATGGAAGGCGGTTGCGCGCATGGCCGCGTTTGGTGAGACGGTCTTCGATGCGTCCAACGGCGAGCGCTTTCACGTAACACCGGTTCCGGTGAGCTCCGTCTGGGATGAGCGTGACGACAGCCGCTACGGGATGGCGACCCCGCATGATGACGCGACCAGCAGCTTGTCATTCTTCCACGCCGGTGTGCACGTGACGCCGGTGATCGTTGCAACCCAGGCGGGCGACTGTACCATCGAACGACGAGTGCTCCCCTCGGTCCTGCGGAACATCACCACCCTCAAGATCGCGGTATGTCCGATGACGCCGGATCAGCCGAACCTTCGCGCAACCAGCCGGCCCTCGAAATCGAGGAGGACTCGCTTCATTGTCGAGGCCCCGAACCGGGAGAACGAGGGCCACCAGATCGCCTTCCTGGAAAGGATACTGACGCGCTGCCAAGAGGAGCGCGTGAGTATCCTCGTCTTGCCCGAACTGAGGGTGAGCCCAGCCATCCGCGCTGCTCTCGTCGAGTGGCTTCGCGAGCTTGACGGAATTCCATCACTGGCGTGCGTCGTCGCGGGAAGCTGGCACGTCGAAGAGAATGGTCAATACGTCAACCGGTGTGACACGATCGGCCCACGCGGTGACCTCCTGTGGAGGAACGACAAGTTGGCGGAATATGAAATCTCCGCCGATGTCGTGGCCAAGGACCCGGACTATTGGAAGTCCAAGCGGATCGGTGAAGGTGGCGGGCGGGAAGACATCCGGCGCGCCAGTCGCTTGGCTGTCGTGGACACCCCGATCGGCAGACTCACCACGGCAATCTGTGCCGGCTTCTTCATGGCGCCCGCCGAAGCTGTGATGAAGGCGTCCGGCGCGAACCTGTTCTTTGTTCCCGCGATGTCCCCCAAAACTGCCGACATGGTGACCCTCGCCCTGCAGTTGGCTCGATATCGGGCGGGGACCTTCCTCGCCAATTGCGCCGCCATCGGCTCCACGGAACGGAGCTTCTGGCGGGTCCCGATCGATGACCGGGAACTCGTCGGCGAGACCGCGAGAGAGGCGTTCAGGAGTCAGACCGCCGGAGAAGGCCAGGAAATGCTGATCTGGGAATGCCCCTACGCCTTGGATTTGACGATTTAGATATACTGTAGATGAGTCGTGCGAGCTAAAGTATGAATAAAGAGTTCCCCGATCTGCTCGCCGCGCCGGACGAAACCGTCGAAGCCGCGGCGGTCCATGCTCTTTCCGCCGCTGACGAGCGCCTCCTCGAGCGCGTGGATCAGGCGATCCACATGCGCTATTTCGGATGCCTCGAGCGCAACGACAACCAAGCGCGCGACCGGTTGTTCGAACTGTTGCGCCGCATCGTCCTGTCGAAACCTGGGCGAAAACTCTATCCGGACGCGGCAACCAGAAGACTCGTGCAATGGGAGCATATCCACACCCTGCTCGACGTTCATCGGAATGACCGTTCTCCACTCGAGGAAGCCAAGGACTTCTTGAGCACCAGCAAACATGGAAAGCGCATCATCGAAGAACTTCGCCGCAGTCCGCTTCACAAGGAACAGTTGCTCGAGATGACCGGAACCTCCGAGTCCAGCTTGTCGCAGACGCTCTCCAAAATGGAGGTGAGAGGACTGCTGCGGCGGAAGTCCGATGGGCGCAAGGTGGTTGTTTCCCTGGGGCTGATCGGCATTGAAGTCGCGCGGGACTTCAACGACCAAAGGTCACCTCGGTCTCTGATGTGCCCGAAGCAGCAAAACGCGGCATGACTCAGACCGTCACTTTCTACTCGTTCAAGGGCGGCGTCGGCCGCACTCTGGCTCTCGCCAACACGGCGTACATGCTGGCGGCGCGCCTCCAACGGAAAGTGCTTATCTGGGAACTCGACCTCGAGGCACCGGGTCTCCTTCGGATTCCCGAGTTCCATCCATGGGCGGTGAACGCGAAGGGCGGAATGACCGACCTTCTGCTCGATCCGGTCATCGATCCGGAGCGGCTGCGCGAGGCGGTCAAGCGTCTGGTGATCGAGCAGGGTGATTCCAAGGTGCCGGGGCTTTTCATCCTGCCCGCGGGCATGCCGGACTCGAACTATGGCGAACGGTACGCGGAAGTCGATTGGAACCGCTTCTTCGGCCCGCACACGGGTTTCGGGAAGAAGTGGTTTCCAGCCGTGCGACAGGCTCTCATCGACGTCTATCAGCCGGATTTCATCCTGATCGATTCGCGGACTGGGCTCACCGATATCGGCGGTATCTGCACCGTCGTACTGCCGGACACGGTGGTCCTGGTCTTCAATCTGAGCCTGCAGGGCTTCGATGGGATCGAGTCCGTCAAGCGGGCGATCGAGCAACAGAGCGGGCCGGATGGCATTCGATTTCAGAATCCGATTCGTGTGGTGAAGGTGGCCTCGCCAGTGCCCGCGAGCC
>CADECY010000198.1 GCA_902825945.1 uncultured Acidobacteriota bacterium | reverse complement strand
TCAGTTGGATAGAGCGTCTGGCTACGAACCAGGAGGTCGCACGTTCGAGTCGTGCCGGGCGCACCATTCCCTTCCGGGTTTCCGGAAAACTGCTCTTCTACGGTCTCATCCCCTCGATTCCGAGGCGAATTGCATAAAGGCCGGAACGGGCGCACAGGTACAGAGTCTTCCCATCGGCGTCGCCCCAAGCCATGTTGTGCGGATGCTTGGGCGCGATCACCGTGCCGAGATGCTTCCCGGCGGGCGACAGAATCCACAGTCCGCCCGGACCGGATGAGTAGAGGTTGCCTTCTCGGTCGACCTTCAATCCGTCGAGCGCGTCTTCACCCGGCGTGGGCGTCACGTCGAAGAACAGCTCCCCGGGCCCCAGAGACCCATCGGCTCCCACCTCGTGACGCAGGATGACCTTCCGTTTGTCGTCCCAGTTACTGACATAGAGATACTTCTCGTCCGGCGAAAATGCGATACCGTTCGGACCGGTCAGTTCCTTGGCCTCGAGGCGGAGCCGGCTATCGCGCAATGAGTAGACGCCGCTGAACGGAGTCTCCTTGCGCGGATCGTCGAAGAACTTCGGCAGTCCGAAGGGCGGATCCGTGAAATAGAGCGTCCCGTCGGACTTGTAGACGAGATCGTTCGGGCTGTTGAGGCGCTTCCCTTCGAAGCGATCGGCGAGCACAGTGATCGAGCCGTCGCGCTCGAGACGCGACACGCGCCGATTGCCATGTTCGTTGATCGTCAGCCGGCCGGCGCGATCGAGCGTGAGCCCATTCGAGCCCGGCTGACCGTACATCGCGACATCGGCTCCCGAGTATCCGCTGTTCGACCGGAAGACACTCAGCTTGCCCGGCGCGTCTCCGCCGAGATGCGTGGAGGATGGTTCGTACTTGTAGATCGTGTTGGCATTGGGATCGCTGAACAGCAGATATCCGCCGTCGCGCACCCAAACCGGACCTTCGGTGAACTGGAATCCATCGGCCAGTTTGTAGATTTTCGGGTTATAGGAGACGATGCGGTCGAGCGCGGGACTCACGCGCTTCACCTCGACATTCACCTCGCTCGGCGGAATTGCCACCGGCCCCGGCTCGGCGCGGTGGAAGCTGAGCCGCGCGTACCGCATGAAGATGAAGTTGGTGGGCGGGCTCGACAGGGGTCCATTGGCGCCGAATATGGCGAGCGTGATCTTTTGTCCCTTCTTCACGTTCCGCGCGGCGATCAGGCGATTGGGCGCGTTCCACCCAGCCACCATCGATCCGCCGCTTTGACCGGGAAAGCGGGTCAACTCGCCATCGACCCAGATCTCCGCATAGTCATCCACGGACGTTTCGAACATCACGGTCGAACCAGTGGGATCGACGCCATTCACTTCGTTGGGAACCGTGAGGCGAATGCGGTACCAGTTGAACGCCAGGCGGCCGTTGGTGCGGCGCTTGGCAAGCGAACCGGGAGCGATGGCCTCCCAGCCGGAATCATCGAAGTCCGCCGCGCCAGCGCGAGGCTCGACGTCGTAGGTTCCCACCGGACCTCCAGTCGGCTGGCCCTCCGGACCAGCCGCGCGGAATTGAGTCTCGACGATCCTGGTGTCGTGGTACCGCCACTGGCCCTTGACACTCAGGGCGCCCTCGGCGGTGGCGAGATCGATGGTGGCGAGAATCGTACGGTCTGTGGTGAACGCGAGAGTCGATACGGCGAGCACCGCGCCGGCGATCAGTTTTGGGATCCAGTTCGTCATGGCTCAACGCACCTTCACCACGTAGTAGAGGAACGGAGCGTCCACTTGCTTGAACCAGTGCGGAACGCCCTTCGGAATCACGATGACGTCGCCCTTGGCGAGCTTGCGCTCTTCGCCGCCGGAGATCGAGTCACCGCGCGACTCACCATCGGCGATCGTCTTCACGTTCGCCGCTTGGCCGCCGGTAACGATGGTCGCGCTGCCGTCGAGCACGTGGACGATGTCGGCGTCGTCGTCGTGGATTTCGGCCATTCCCGGCTTTTCGCGGCGGCTGGCATGGATCATGTATCGTTCACCGCGATCGAACAATACCGCTCCGTTGGCGAACGCGTTCGAAACCTGCGCGCTTTCGAAGTAGCTGACCGGGGCGGAGGCCATGTCGAGCGCTTTCGCCGCGCCGAGCGCCAGTTCCTCATCCTGGGCGGCGCTTGCGGCTCCGCTCACTCCGACCGCGCCGACCACCTTGCCGCTCGCGACGATCGGAACGCCACCAGCAAGAGGCGTAAATCCTTCCATCGCCCCGCCGCTGAGCGCCACCATGGAGGTCCGGCCCTTGTTCACGGCGTCCTCGAAGACGCGCGTGGGTTTCTGAAAGAGTGCCGCGGTACGAGCTTTGCCAATGGCGATTCCCGCGCTTGCCGGGAAGGTTCCATCCACCCGCTCGAGAGCGAGCACGTTGCCGCCAGTGTCAACCACCGCGATCGCTCCGGTGGTCTTCAATGTGCGGGCCTGTTTGATGGCGGTCGCGACGACGGTTCGTGCGCCGTCCAGACTCAGGACCGGAGCCTCGTTCACGGAATTGGCTTGTAGCGCGGCGGCACATGTGGCGGCCGCGAAGAGGATGCGCGCGAAGGGGATGCAAAAGTGTCGTTCCATGGTGGTTCTCCTTGGGTTCAGACAGACGAAGGCCGGAGCGGACGTACCGCGCCGGCCTTCTGACGTCTCGTCTTGTGTGTAGAGGCTACTTCACCGCCGTGCTGAAGCTCGCTTCGCCGAGCAGCACTTCAGCCCACGCGCAATAGACCTGAACCTTCACGATGTCTTTCACGTAGGCCGGGACCGCGATCTGACGCTTCTCGCCACCCTTGATCTTGAAGGCGTCGAGCGTGTGGATGTTGCCCTTGCTGTCGATGGCGCGCCACGTGGGAGCCGGCGTATCGGGCACCTTGAAGTCGTCGGTAACCCTCAGCATCGACTTGCCGTTCTCGGTGTAGTGCATCGCCATCCCAGTGTTGGCCTTGGCGCCCTGGAACTGGCTGGTGCGGTGGTCGGTATTGTGACGGTCGGCGAGGGCCGAGCCAGTGAACAGGGCCAGGACAAACGTCAGGGCCGTCGCGGAAACGAATGCAGTCATCTTTTTCATGGTGAATCTCCTTGTCTAGGGTGAGGTGGTTAAGCTGAACTACTCCACGATCTGAACGGCGTGACCGTCGGGATCGCGGATCAGAATCGATTTCCGGTAGCCCATCGAGGCTTCCGGCGTGGTGACGGTGCCTGCCCGCATGGGGCTGGCGCTCCGCAGAGTTTCGGCGGCGGCGTCCGCATCGCGGGTTCGCAGCCGGGTTTGCCAATGAAACAAGTCGTTCGGGCGGGCGTCCGGCGGGTAGGGGCGTCCGCCCGATGGGGCCAGGTATTCGAGAAACTCGATGCCCGGTCCCTCGGCCGCGCGAAGGGCTCGAATCCGGAGCCGGGCACCGAAGACGTTGTTGAGACGTTCCTGCTCGGGTCCGTGATTCTCGCTCTCACCGGCCACTGCCAGCCCCAGAAGATCGCGGTAGAACTTCGTGCTGGCTTCTGTACTGGAAATGACGATCGCGGTGTGATCTATTCCGAGAAAGAGTGCCCCGCCGGCCGGTTGGTGCCAGCGTGCCGAGCCCTTGTCCGGGGGAAAGGCGAGGATCTCGAGCGAGTGACCATCGGGGTCCTGGAAGTAGAACGCCTCGATACCGCCGGCGTTCTTGTTCCAATCGGGCAGACGTTGCGGAGCGGGCGAGGAGTGCCGCACGTCATGGCTTCGCAAGTGGCGATAGGCGCGGGCCATGTCCTGTGTGATGATCGCGATGTGTTGAAACCATCGATCGTTGCTTCGCGAATCCGGCGGAATCGCGCGTCCGCGCGGTGTCATGAACTCGGTGAGTTCGATGTACTCACCTCCCAGACGCAAGCGCGCTGTGCGCACACGGGCTCCGAAGACTCCAGTTGTGCGTTCGATGGCGTCACCGTGGGTCTCGTAGCCGGATATCTTTTCGAAGCTGAGGACTCGAGTGTAGAAGTCGACTGACCGGTCGAGGTCGGAGACGGTCATGCCGATCGAATCGACGGCAACCGCGAGCGGCGACGCATCCTTCGCGGCAAGGATCGCGGTGGAGACGGAAATCAGAAGCGCACAGGCCGCGAAGGCGCGGCACCAGATGTCCGGGAACACACTGCGGATGGGGCGCCGTAGCGAGTCCGTCGTGCGCGTGTTCCTAAAACAAGCTGTTGGGCGTAGCATCGGTTACATCCTTTCGAGCAGACGGTCGCCAACGCGGAGCGCGTTGGCTATGATGGTGAGCGCCGGATTGACGGCAGCGCTCGAGGGGAAGAAGCTGCCATCGACGACGTAGAGGTTGTCGATGTCGTGGGCTTTGCAATTCGGGTCGAGCGCCGAGGTCCGCGGATCGTCTCCAAACCGCACGGTGCCGTTCTGATGCGCCACTCCGGCGAGCGGAATCCGCTCACCCACGAAGAGGCTGCGCGAGAACAGTCCTTGGTGACATTCATGCCCGTGGACTGTGCACTTCGTCTGCCGGTTCATCAGATCCTTCAATGTCGCGATGAGCCGCTTATGTCCCTCTTCGTTGTTCGGCCGGTAGCTGAGCACGATGTTGCCGTCGCGATCGAGAGTGACCCGATTGTCCGGGTCGGGCAGATCTTCGGAAGTGAGCCAGAAATCGAGAGAGTGCCGCGCCATCAGGTCGAGCGTGAATCCAGGCGCGATCGCCGGAGCTCCCGCTGAAAGTGTGGTTCCGTCGAACTTGCCGACGAACGAAATGTGCCCCATTGGATAGTCGAATCCGGGGCCTCGGAAGTAGTAGTCGTTGACCGAAAGCGTCTTCTGGAACACGGTGGGGTTCGGACATTTCGAAACCGCCATCAGCACGGAATTCGTGTGGCCCATGTAATGGCGGCCCACCACGCCAGACGAATTGGCGAGCCCGTTCGGATGCCGGCGATTCGCCGATCGCAGCAGCAACGCCGCCGAGTTGATCGCGCCGCATGAGACCACCACCATGCCGGCGGAGAATGTCTCGCCGTTCACTCCGACCCGCGTGATTTCGCGGCCGCTCTCGCTGGTTTCGAGGCGATCCACCTTTGCATGGGTCTTCAGATGAACGTTGGGAAATCCGAGAGCGCGATCGACACCGAGCACCTGCGCGTCGGACTTGGCGAAGAGCAGGCACGGGAATCCGTCGCAGGTATTGCAGCGGATGCACTTGCTGCGCTGCGGGTCGCTCTCGTCGAGCATGATGCCGAGCGGAGTGTGGAACGGCCGCAATCCGCTGGCGGCGAAGTCCTCACTCAGTTGCTGCATGCGCGGCTCGTGACTGACGGCGGCGTGTGGATACGGTCCGCTGGCATGGGGCTCGCAGGGATCCTCGCCCCGATTGCCGTGAACCTGATAGAGAGATTCGGCCGCTGCGTAGTAGGGCTCGAGGTCGTCATAGGAGATCGGCCAGGCGGGAGACACTCCGCCGTGGTGGCGCAGTTCACCGAAGTCCCGTTCGCGCAAACGAAACAGCGCTGCGCCGTAGAACTTCGTGTTTCCACCCACGCAGTAGTTGGTGTGCGGGTGAAGATCCTTGCCATCGCGGTCGCGCCAAACCTCCTTGGTTTGGTACTTGCCCTGAACGTTCACCGCGAGTGAACTCCAGTTGTCCTTTTCGCGCTGGACGTATCCGCCGCGTTCGAGCAGTAGGATGCGTTTGCCGGAGGGCGTCAGTTTCTGCGCGCGCGTGCCACCGCCGGCGCCGGTGCCGATGATGATCACGTCGTATTGGTGATCTGCGTTCATTTGATGAGTTCTCCGTAAGAGCAACGAAAGATGCATCGCTGCGAGTTGTGGTGATGAAGCTTGGCGCAGAACACGCGATGTGCTCCAGCGCGGAAACGGTAGAGCAAGCCCGCAATGAGCATGCCGAGGGGGGGCGCCGCGAAGTAGATCCACAGCCAGTTCCAGGAACCGGCCGCGGCAGCGGACCCGAAGCTCCGCGCGGGATTCATGCTCATGCCGGAGTAGGGATCCTCGATGAGAATCCAGAGAGCCACCAGGCATCCGGCGGCCACCGGTGTCCACCGCGCATAGCGGCGAGAGTTCGAGATGGTGAGCACCGCGGTCATCATCACGAACGAAATCGTGAATTCCGCGGCGAAAGCAGCCTCAGGGCCCGCCGCGCCCGGGCTGGTGGCGACGTAGTTGACGGAAGCGTGCCCGAGCGGCGGCCCGACGAGCAATGCCGACAGTTGCACGCCGGCCACTCCGCCCAGGAACTGCGCCAGAATATAGAAGATTGCGGTCTGCGTGCGCACCCGGCCGAGCATCCAATAAGTAGCGGTCACGGCGGGATTCATGTGCGCTCCAGACCGTTGGCCGAAAGGCGAGCAGATGATCGCGATGGCGGTGAGGCCCATGGCCACGCCCATCAGCGCGCGACGCGCGAGTGGCTCTTCGATGTGGAGGTTCGATGCGGGATGTCCGAGGATCGTACCGAATACGCACGCCGACATCATGAAGAGGCCCAGGTTCAGGGCTTCCATGACATATTCGCGCCATTCCGATGAGTCGGCCGCAGCCGCCGGGGTCTTGGTTTCCATTGTTTCGAAGATTCCGGCGAGGCAGGCGATTATTCCGGAATAATCGTGAACCCGGTCGTCATATTCGCGGCATGACCATGTGCGACCAAGACCTTTTGAAGCGGCAGAATGCCCTGGCGGGAGTGAATGTGGCTTGGCTCCACCAAGCGTTGGATGTGATCGAGGGACTCGATGACGAGGGCTACGCCGTCGCCGGTGCGCAGTTCCGGCACGTGATCGAATTCTATGAGTGCTTCCTCGACGGCCTCGCGGTGTTCCACATCGACTACGACGGCCGGCGGCGCGACCTCGTGCTCGAACAGCAGCGCCGCGTGGCCGCGTCGCGGATTCGCACCCTGATCAACCGCCTGGCGGAGGAGCCGGAATTGGACCGCGACGGATCCGTATTCGTTCGGATGGAAGATGCCCAGGCGATGGGCGTTCCGGCCGCGTTCCTCCTCTCCTCGGTGGGACGCGAACTGCAGGCACTGAGCAGTCACACGATCCATCACTTTGCGCTGATCGCGCTCATGCTGCGCACGGCTGGATATCCGGTTGCGGAGAGCTTCGGCGTCGCGCCCTCGACGTTGCGCCATCGCGAGCAGATGCGGATTCACGCCGTGGCCGCCTGACATGTGTACGGTGAGTTGGTTGCATCACGAAGACGGCTATCAACTGCTCTGCAATCGCGACGAACTGCTGACCCGGCGCGAAGCGCTTCCGCCAAGGCTGGAAACGATCGGCGGCGTTCAGGTGATCGCGCCCCGAGATGGCGACGCGGGAGGAAGCTGGATTTCCGTGAACGAAACGGCGGTAGCGCTGTGCCTGCTGAACGGCAACGGACGCGTGGCGCACGCTCCGTTGAAGAGCCGGGGCAGTCTGCTGATGAGTGTCGCTACGAGCGCGAGCGCGCGGGAAGCGTGTGACCGAGTCCGCGAGTGCGACCTCTCGGAGTTCGCGCCGTTCACCCTGGTCGCGCTCGAGCCGGGGACGCCGGCCGCGATTGTCGAATGGAACGGAGAGACTCGCACGCTGCTCGAGCGAGGTGATGCGGTGATGCCGCTGACTTCGTCGTCGGTCAACGCGCCACGGGCCCGGGCGAAGCGGCTCGAACGATTCGAGCAACTCGCGCGCGACCGGCGTCAAATGGACTTCGACGTATTGAGCGCGTTTCACCGGGATCATGGCGGGCGAGCGAGTGCCGACTCGCCCTGCATGCATCGAGAGGACGCCAGGACCGTGAGCTTCAGCCATGTCACGGTGGATCGCGAGGGAATTCGATTCCAATACGCGCCGGGCCCGCCGTGTCAGGCCCGGGAGCTTTCGGCAACAAAGATGCGGCGCGTTCATCAGGCGGTGTCCACTTGTTCTTCCAACTCTTTCTGATTGCTGCCGGAACGCTGGCAAGCGAGGATCTCGCGTTGGCCGCGGCGGGAGTGCTCGTGTCGCAGGGCAAGCTCGCATTCATTCCAGCCACCGCGGCGGGCGCCGCTGGAATTTTCGTGGGCGACTTGCTGCTCTATCTCGCCGGACGCGCGTCCAGGCGATGGCCATTCGCCGCGCGCCTGTTGCGGCGATGGATTCCCGATCAGACGATGGAGCGGGGAGCCACATGGCTGAACCGCAACGGACTCGCCATTGTGCTGCTCAGCCGGTTCACGCCGGGCTTGCGGTTGCCAACCTACTTCGCGGCTGGCGTGCTGCCAACGCGATGGACGGCATTTGCCGCGTACTTCCTGATCGCGGCGCTGGTGTGGACTCCTCTGCTCGTCGGCGCCGCCGGGCTGCTGCACTCAGCGGCCGGTGGTGTAGCTGCCTTCGCGGGTGTCGCCGGATCGCTGTGGTTGGTTGGCAAGGGCTTCGCCCATCGCCAGCGCATCATTGCCTTCGTCCGCCGATACACGCGATGGGAGTTCTGGCCGGCATGGGCGGCTTACATTCCGGTCGTTCCGTACATCTTGTATCTAGCGCTGCGCCATCGCTCGCTCACGGTGTTCACGGCGGCGAACCCTGCCATCCCGGGCGGCGGACTCGCAGGCGAATCCAAGTCCGCGATCCTCGGCGCGCTCTCGCTCGCTGGCGCCCATACTGGCGCTTTCACGCTGATTCCCACTGGGCTTTCCGCGGTAGAGCGATGCGAGCTGGCGTGCCAGGTCGCATCGCGTTCCGGTTGGCCGATCGTGTTGAAGCCGGATGTCGGCGAGCGCGGATCAGGTGTTGCGATCGTACCCACCCGCTTCGAGGTCGAGCGGTACTTGGTCGAAAGCCACGAAGACGTGATCGCGCAGAGCTATCATCGCGGACTCGAGTTCGGAGTCTTCTACTATCGCTTCCCCGGTGAAGCGCGCGGATGCGTGCTCTCGATCACCGAGAAGCGCTTCCCTGCCGTTACCGGCGATGGACGGCGCACATTGCGCGAGTTGATTCTGGCGGACCGGCGTGCGTCGTGCATCGTGGACTCATACCTGCGAGCGAGCCGCCGCGACCCGGAGTCCGTTCCGTTGGCTGGTGAGAGCTGCACGTTGGTGGAGATCGGCTCGCATTGCCGCGGCGCGATCTTCCTTGACGCGCGCGAGCACCGTACGGCAGCGCTCGAAGCGGAAGCGGGCCGGATCAGCCGAGCGTTTCCCGGCTTCTATTTTGGCCGCTTCGATGTCCGCGCGGAATCGGTGGAGGACCTGCGCGCGGGCCGTTTCCGCGTGATCGAACTCAACGGTGTCGCCGCCGAGGCCGCGCATATCTACGATCCGGCCGTCTCGATCTGGAGCGCGTACCGGTCGCTGTTCGAACAGTGGCGGATTGCATTTGCGATCGGGGCTGCGAATCGTGCGCTTGGGGAAGAGCCCATGAAGTTGGCCGATCTCGTTCGTCTGGTTCGTGGCCGCCGCCGTTCGGCGTAGACGCTAGTTGTTGCCTTCGAGATCGGGGAAGAACTTCAATCCAGTGCGCATCTCGACTTCGGCCACCGGCACGATAAAGGCTTCCAGGGAGCGTTCCGTTGCCTCGGCGTTCGGCATCATCACGGCAATCAGCCGAGAGCGGCCGGCTTGGCACACCAGAATTACTTGTAGAGCGCTGATGGAACCGCTACGCCACCGGCACCGATTCTGTCCGGGCGCTCGGTGAAGATCGCTCCCGTGACCACGATTACCGAGTCAGCCTCTTCCGCAAGTTTCCGCACCTGATTTTCCAAGCGGCTCCGCGAGGAGCGGTTCATCACGGAGTTCTGTGGGACGGCGTTCGACAACAGGAACGAATCGCGCAATGCCTCTTCATCATGGGCCACGTCGCGGGCGGGGACCAAGTGTCCGCGGCTGAATCCAGTCGAGCGGTAGCCGGCAAGCAAGGCTCCAGGTATCGACAAGTAGTGATCGCGCCGGAAGTACGCACGCCGCGTGGAAGTGGGAGAGAGGAGGCGGGCAGCGTTAGTTCGTGGGCGGCCCAGAGTGGAGCCTTGAAATCGGCGGAATGACAAACGGTGAAGGAGTGCTTCTGGGCCAGTTCGCGGTCCGGCCCGGAGCAGGCGTGGAGACCGAAGCGGTCCGGCTGAGCGCGCAGCGGCGCGAGCAGGACCAGAAGGAGAAGCGATGCGTTGCGCATACACTCCATCCATCGCATGTTTCAAACGGAACTTTATAGAAATGTTTGAAACATTTGCTGAAACTTCGGGTGCGCCGTTCGACAGGCAGAAGCCTGCGAGATTTTCCGGTCAGGCCGGGCGCACATCGGCGCGAGCAGGACCGGAAGGAATCGGCGCTACCGCCGAGGCAACAGCGCCAGCAATTCACGGCGGTGGATCACCAGCACCGCGATCGAGCAAGAGAAGACCACCAGTGCGAGTGCGAACAGTTCGCCACGATCCCCAACCGCCGGCAGGGCGATTCCAAGTTTCGTCAAATGGCTGAGAATCGCTCCCGTGATCACACCGAGCGACAGCAGCGCACCGAACACGACCGTTCCCGGCAGCAGAATCAGAACCGAGGCAATGAGCTCGGCGACTCCGCTGCCGATCCGCCCCCATGGCTCCATTCCGAGCGTGGTGAAAATGTAGACAGACTCACGGGCAGCGGTGAATTTGAAGAAGAGCGTCTGCAACAGAATGACCGCAGTGGCGGAGCGCAGAATCCAACTGGCGATGTGTAGTGTCTTGGAGAGTTCCATGGGTTCCTTTTCTATCGATGGTTGGCGAGAACCGCCGCGCTTTCCGCCTTGCCGAGATACCTCTCGAGCAGGCGCGGATCCGTTCGGGTGAGGTCGACCACGATCAGCCCGTCCAGGGCATTGGCGAAGTCGCGATCGACATTGAAGCCGAGGAGCTTTCCTCCCAGGCGAAGATAGTGACGAAGCAGCACCGGAACGCCCTGGCGCTCCGGTTCCAGATCGGCGACCACTCCGGAGAGTTCCTCGAGGTTGCGGCAGAACTCCGCCGTTACGCCGGGCCGCCGGGGGGGCGCGTTTCGCGGCCGGACCAGTTCCGCCAGGTCGGTCAACATCTCCCGCTGCTCGAGGAACTCGATCATCAGCTCGCGCGAGATCGATTGATATTGATTCGAGATGCTGACCGGTCCGAACAACGTCTTGTAACCAGGATTTCGCGCGACGATCCTCCCGATGCCCTTCCACAGAAGCAGGAGCGGAGCAAAGCTCTTCTGGTACTCGACTCGGATGAATGACCGGCCCAGCTCGATTGCCGGTCCCAGGCGGCGCAGAAACTCCGGCCCGTACTGGAACAGCGTCGCCGTGTAGAGTTCGGTGGGGCGCTCTCCGGTGAGGCGGAGACGATAGGCGCCGGCGATCTCGCGGGCGGCGCTGTTCCAGACCAACAGATGCAGATACGATTCGTCGAAACCGTCGAGATCCCGGGAGCGGCCTGTGCCCTCACCCACGGATCGAAACGCGATTTCGCGCAGACGGCCGATCTCCGCGAGCGTGCGGGGAGAGTCCTGTGCCGTCGTCAGCAGCACTTCGAAGCCGCCCGACGCCGCGAGCCTTCGATCCGGCCCGAGCGCGTCGAGTTCCCTCTCGATCTCATCCGGAGCAATCGGCGGCGCCACTGGCTCGCGATACCGCGGAATCTCTGCCATCCTGGGCCGCGCCGCGAGCAGCGAGATCCGCCAACGGAGATAGCGCACTTGCTGTGCAGTGTCGGGCAGCGTTGCGAACGACTCAGGTGGAATCGCCTTGCCAACGCGCAGCCCCGAGCAATTCGGACGCTCCATGTACACGGGGACAACCGGAAGCGCGGACAGCACACCCTCCCGGGCAAGCCACTGCGAAGCGGGCGTCCAATCGGGCTTCGATCGTGGCCATCGAGCAAACAGCAGATCACGCTGCGCCGGCCCATGCACGGCGACGACGACAGGATTCGTATCGAGTGCGGGCATCAAACCGCGGAACGCTTGGTCGAGATCGTGAGGCATCGTCGTCATACCTCTTGATCTGCGATCACGCGGATTCTATTCCCGCCGAATCGCCTCAATTGAAGTTTCGAGAACCCATGTGGATCCCGTGCGGACAATCTCGCCTGTGATCGACACGGGTTCGCCCGCGAAGCCGGCGAGAGACCTTCTTCCGAGTGTCCCATTTCGATCCGCGAGCAGGAACACGCGTTGTACTCCCGATGCGTCGCGCGCGAGGAGTCCCGGTGGGATTCCGCCGCTGATGCAGCGAGCGGCACAATCTCGATGGACCTTCCCCCGGCCCGGATTCATCACTCCGAAGTGGCACTTCGTGTCGACGATCTCGCCCGAAAGCGTCACCTTGCGAAACCGCGAGATCGAACGCGCGAGCGGCTCGCCCTCGATCCGTGCGAACGTACCGGGCATCAGCTCGAGAATCCGGTTGGAACCGTTCTCCGCCTTGGCGCCACGCAGCGCCACAGCCGCGCCCTCGGCGATGCCCAGTGGAACCTCGGCTCCGCGTTTTCCGAATCCGGCGAGCAGGTAGTCCACGCCGTCCGCCGCGATCATCGGGTAGGGCCACGCGTAGTAGGCCCCCCGGTACTCGCGAAACTGCTGGAACTCGAAGCGGCTGATATCGAACTGGGCTTGACCGGCGAGCAGAAGCGCGGCGAGCAGAAGCGCGGCCACCGCGATCCCGGCGACGGCACCGCGGATCACGCGTGCAACGCCGGGCGGCGGGTCCGGTTGATAGCCGACGTAGAACTCGTCCGGTCGATTCATTTCCGGCATGAGTGGACCATGATCTTTCCGTCCGCGATCGAGGTTTCGTACACCGGTACGCGATCGTCATATGGCGGAGGTGAAGTCCCTGTTTCCGGATCGTATTGATATCCGTGCCACGGACAGGTGATGCATCCGTCGATGATCTTGCCCTCGCCGAGCGGCCCGCCTTGATGCCGGCAGACATTCGACACCGCCGAGATCTTTCCGCCATGCCGGAAAATCGCGACTCGCTCGCCGCCCACCGTCACCACGCGGGCGCGATCCTCGGGAATGCTTTCCACCGCCAACGGTGCGCTCCGGTCGCGATCCCGGCGCGCCGCCATGAGGTGGAGAGCGCACAGAGCGACAGCGCCCGTGACAACGATCGAGGCAAGCAGTGGATGCGTCTCCGACTGCAGCGCCCCAAGCGCCACGTGCGCGATCAGCAACGCGTAGGCCAGATACACGAACATGTGCAGCCCCTTCCACACGGGCGGGGACAGGGTGTGCAGCCAGAAGTCATGACTCGTGGCCGCCATCACGAACAGGATCACGAGAGCAAGGAAGCCGAGCATCTGAAACGGGAACTCTGCAATGCTGTCGAAACGGGTGTTGCTCGTGAGCAGACTCACGAGCGGATTGACATCGCCGAGCGCGTGGAACTGAAACCACGCAAACAGACCGTGCGAAGCGCCCATGAGAAACGTCGCGACTCCGAGATGACGGCGGTTATAGAGCAGCGGCAGAAAACGCGGGTCGAGCCGGCACAGCGGACCGATGGCGAGCGTGACGTGCAGCATCAACAGTGCGAGCGTTCCCAAGCCGCGAATCAGCAATGTCTCGACGGTAGCATTGGGGTGAAGCCATGCTCCGCCTGCGGCGAAAACGAGCAGGTAGAACACGCACAACGCGGCGATCGTGGCGTCGTATCGCTTCTTCTGCCGGTTCCAGCCGATCGCCGGGTACTGCACGCTCATCGGAATTCCTCCCACCGAGTGCCGTTGGAACGAGTCGAATGCCGGGAGACCAGGCTGAGCGCGATGAGCGCCGGCAGAAGAAGGCTCAACGCCGTCCAAACGATCCGGTGCACGCGCCGCTGCGATCTACTCATGCGTTGCGCTCCGGCGGACTTTCACCAACAACACAGGCCAAACCGCGGCGGCCCCCC
>CADECY010000197.1 GCA_902825945.1 uncultured Acidobacteriota bacterium | reverse complement strand
GGAAGCTGCAAGGGTTTGTGTGAAAAGCTGCTGCGCGCCGTCGCGCCGGATTTCACCGCCGAAACGCGTACGGCCCTGTGTGCATGCATTCCGTTCTCCTATGAACAGCTCCGCGAAATCGTTCGCGGCCAGAAACTGAAGTCCGTGGAAGAAGTGCTGAACATCTATGGCAATCGCAAGGGCTGTGAGGTTTGCAAGCCGGCGGTGAGCTACATGGTGGACATGCTGTGGTGCGGCTTGCACGAAGAGGATCGCTCGGCGCGATTCATCAACGACCGTGTGCACGCCAATATTCAGAACGACGGCACTTTTTCGGTTGTCCCGCGCATGCGCGGCGGCGTGACTAGCGCCGATGAGTTGCGGCGCATCGCGGATGCCGCGGACAAGTACAAAGTGCGAATGGTGAAGGTTACCGGCAGCCAACGGATCGATTTGCTGGGCGTGAAGAAGGCCGATCTGCCAAGAATGTGGGCGGACCTGGGCATGCCCTCAGGCCAAGCCTACGCAAAAGGTGTGCGCATGGTGAAGACGTGCGTGGGGAGTGAATTCTGCCGCTTCGGCGTCCAGGATTCGACCAACACAGGAATCGAACTGGAGCGCCGGTTGGAGAACCTGTTCACACCGCATAAGTACAAAATGGCGGTGGTCGGTTGCCCGCGAAATTGTGCTGAGGCCACGGTGAAGGATCTGGGGTTGATCGGCCAGGAAGGAAGTTGGCAGGTGGTGGTTGGCGGCGCCGCCGGAAAGAGCGTTCGCAAGGCGGACTTGCTGATCACCGTTGAGACAACAGCCGAAGCGTTGGAAGCCAGCGACTTGTTCTTCCAGTATTACCGCGAGAACGGGAACTATCTAGAACGCACGTATGACTTTGTTGAACGATTGGGCATCGAAAAGATCCGAAAAGAAACCGTGTACGCGGCGCGCGCGGACAAAGACGCGTTATTGGAGCGGTTGGCGCGATCGAAAGCGCAGGCCAAAGATGCCTGGCTCGAAGGCGCAAGACCGGTGACCGCTACTCAATTTGTTCAAATTCACCCCATGGAGGTTCACACCGCATGATCGATTGGACGCCGATAACCAAAGCCGTGAACATCCCACTGCGCGAGGGGCGCGCCGTTCGCGTGGGTGGGCGGGAGATCGCCATCTTTCATCTGGAAGATCGCTATCTCACCATCGACAACCAGTGCCCGCATAAGGGCGGGCCGCTGTGCGATGGCATATTGTCTGGCACCACAGTCATTTGCCCCCTTCATGGCCAACGGTTTAATCTCGAAACTGGCATGCCTGTCATGGCTTCGCAGGCGGCTTGCCTTACCACCTATGCCACTCGCGTTGAGCAGGGTATTGTCTTTGTAGATTTGCTGGGCAGCAAGCAGGAAGCTGCCTAGGTGATTTAGATCAACCCTCCCCGTCGGAGGCCTCCCCGTTGAGTCTTGATTCCAAACCGAGGAGAGCAGACTCACAGTGAATATCTCGAACAAAGCCACGCGCATCCGCCTGGCTGATTTTTCCAGCGTGCCGATGCGTACGTTCCACATGACATGGTTCGCGTTCTTTCTTTGTTTCTTTGGCTGGTTTGGCATGGCACCACTGATGCCTGTGATCCGCAGCGAATTCCATTTGACCAAGGCACAGATTGGCAACCTGACCATTGCCTCCGTTGCAATCACGGTTTTGGTCCGCTTGCTGATCGGATGGCTGTGTGACCGTATTGGCCCGCGGAGAGCATACACGTGGCTGCTGATGCTGGGATCCCTGCCTGATGTGCGTGGGGCTCGCGCATGACTATACGACATTATTGATTTTCCGCTTGGCCATCGGCGCCATCGGCGCGTCTTTCGTGATCACCCAGTTTCACACGTCGGTGATGTTTGCACCGAACATCGTGGGAACCGCCAATGCCACTGTGGCCGGTTGGGGCAACCTTGGGGGTGGCGCAACTCAGATCGTCATGCCGGCGCTGTTCGCTGCTTTTCTTAGCTTAGGAGCAGACCAGGCGTTGGGGTGGCGCTTGGCGATGTTCGTGCCCGGCGCGATGATGCTGATTGCGGGGATCGCATACTACAAGGTGACGCGCGACACAGCCGACGGTGACCTTCCCGTGGTTCAGACTGGCTCCTCAAAGGCCGCCGGTTTTGGGGAGGCGTGCCGCGATCCGCGCGTGTGGGCTCTGGCAGTGATCTACGCCGCCTGCTTCGGCATGGAATTGACCATCGACAACGTCGCCGCGCTCTACTTCACCGACTATTTCCACCTTGGCCTGACCGCGGCCGGAGTGGTGGCCGGCAGCTTCGGCATGATGAACCTGTTTGCGCGCGCCCTCGGCGGCTTTGTGAGCGACCGCTTGCACACCCGTTATGGCCTGCGCGGCCGCGCCCTTTTGCTGGGGGCAGCAGTTCTTGCAGAAGGACTCTGTCTGATGCTGTTCTCACAAATGCGCTCGCTGCCTCTGGCAATCGCCTCCATGATGCTTACCGGTCTGTTCTTGAAGGTGGCAAACGGTGCGACTTACGCACTGGTTCCTTTCGTGAACAAGCGCGCACTCGGTGCGGTCGCTGGCATCGTCGGCGCAGGCGGAAATGTCGGCTCAGTGCTCGCCGGGTTGCTATTCAAGGGCAGTTTGCCGTGGACGCAGGCACTCTTCATTCTTGGCATGTCGGTTTGCGCTATCTCTACCTTTGCGTTCGTCGTGCAATTCTCCGAGCGCGAAGAACGTTCCGCGCGGGCGGAAATTGATGCCCGGCTGGCCGCTGCGTTTGCAACAGCGGACTAAGCAAACCCGCCTGGACTCCTCATCCAGCCCAAGTGACCTGAATCGCATCCCAGGACATGTCCGGGGACATCCGGGAAGGTTGATTTGCAACGGAGCCGCTCGAACGCCACTGAAACCCCGAAGGCCAGTTCTGGGCGCTCACCGATGAGAGAGTTCCACCAGACCGGTATGGCGCTTCATCAAGATCCGTGGGAAGACGCGTATCAGGAAGCGTTCCCGGCGGCGAACGCCGGACTTTGCCAGAATCAGTCAGCCATCAACGCACCAACCGGCGTATCGCAATGCGTGTGCCGATTCGGGCACGATGATAGGGGACCGGGGCGGAAGGATCCGCCCCGCGTTTGAACGTTCCTACACCAACGCCGTCGGCCGGCGCGTCCACTCCTTGCCTTTGTCCTTGGAGATCGCCTCCATGTCCTTCACATAGGCACCCGCCTGCGTCAAGACATGATGCAGGTCATTGCCGATGCTGATGAAGGTGAAGCCCTTATCCAGGAATTCGCCAACGCGAGCGGTTCCGAACAGGAAAAGTCCGAGGATGACTTTGTTCTTGTTGGCTGCGGCGATCAGCGCCGAGGTGGCCGCGCCCAGTTCGGGAGACGTGTACATGTGCGGGAATTCGTACTTCTCGAACAAGCCCATGGACATGCACAGGTCATTTTGGCCGAGGAAGAGCATGTCGACGCCGGGAACAGCCGCGATCTCCTCGATGTTCTCGATGCACGACGCGGTTTCCACCTGCAGCGCGACGATGATGTTCTTGTTGGCGTTGCCCACGTAGCCGAGCAGACCGGCCTTGTTGGTGGCACGCTGCGGGAAGTAGACCGATCGAGTGCCGGCCGTCGGATAGAGCGCGCAACTCACCGCTTGCCGCGCTTCCTCGGCATTGTTGATGTAGGGCACCAGGACGCCGTCCGCCCCGAGGTCGAGCGCCTGCTGAATGCCGCCGCGGTCATGATAACCAGCCACACGGACCATCGACTTCGCTCCGCCGCTGCCAACCGCGGCCAGCATCGTCGACTCGTGCTCGAAGCTCATCGGCCCGTGCTGGGTGTCAATGAGCAGCCAGTCGTAGCCACTGTGGGCAAGCTGTTCAGCCACAGTCGGGCTGTGCGAGTTCACGAACAGGCCGAACTTCGGCTTCCCGGCGCGCAGTTCCTGCTTGAACTCGGCGCCGCTTAAAACGTTGGACATTTGAGAAATTTGCTCCTTGGAATGGTGAAGAGGATCTCCCGATCTTACCAAACCGGACCCGTCTTCCCGCCGGGCACGGTATTCTGAAAGATCACCCATGAACAGCGAACAGGCCGCACGGCAGTCCCTCACCGAAGTGGTGGAGGCCGAGGGCCATCTCATTGACTCCCACATCATGGAGCAGATTTTCGACACCGTCGTCGAGCACAACGGCAAGTTCGAAGTCGAACGCTTCCACATCGGCCGGACCAACAGTGAACCATCACAGCTCCGGCTCCGGATCGAGGCTCCGAGCACCGGCGACCGGGACCGCATGCTGGCGCAGTTGCTCGGGCTCGGATGCTCACCCTTGGACTCCGGTGAAGCGATTCTCGAGCAAGTCCAGCGTGATCGCTGCGCGCCGGAGGATTTCTACTCCACCACCAATCACCGCACTCTCGTACGCCGCAACAGCCAGTGGATCGAATGCCAGAATCAGCGCATGGACGCACTGATCGTGGTGCGCGAGGGGCAGGCTTGGTGCCGCCGGTTGCGCGATATCCGGGCGGGCGATCTCGTTGTGGTGGGTATGAACGGCATACGTGTCGTGCCGGAATCGAAGGAGCGTGACCGGGCGCACTTCGCGTTCATGTCGAACGGCATCTCGTCGGAGCGGCAGGTCGAGACCGCGGTGCGTCAGACGGCGGCGATGGTCCAGCATGTGCGCGACAGCGGGCAGAAGGTCGTGGTCGTCGCGGGTCCGGTCGTGGTGCATACGGGCGGCGTCAGGCCGTTGTCGGAACTGATCCGGCGCGGATATGTGCAGGCGCTGCTCGGCGGCAACGCACTCGCCGTGCACGACATTGAGGCGTCGCTGCTCGGCACCTCGCTCGGACTGCGCTTGGCCGACGGCCGACAGGAGGAGCACGGACACCGCAATCACATGCGCGCGATCAACGCGATCTATAACGCGGGCGGAATTCGCGGTGCGGTGGAACAGGGCAAGCTCACCAGCGGCATCATGTACGAAGCGGTGAAGGCCGGCGTTCCCTACGTGCTGGCGGGCAGCCTGCGCGATGACGGTCCGCTGCCGGATACCGTCACCGACATGAACGAGGCGCAGGATCTCTATGCCGAGCAGTTGCGCGGCGCCGGGATCGTGCTCTGCCTCGGATCGATGCTGCACTCGATCGCCACGGGCAACATGCTTCCGAGCTGGGTCCGGGTGGTGTGTGTCGATATCAATCCGGCGGTTGCCACCAAGGTGAGCGATCGCGGCACCGGACAGGCGGTGGGTGTCGTCACCGACGTGGGGCTGTTCCTCGACCTGTTGTCGAAAGCGCTGGGGGCTTAGCCGATGGCCAAGAAGGTCAAAGAGTACACGGACGAACACGCGCGCGCCGGTGTCGATGTCCCACTGCCCGCGATCGAGACTTGGGAGAACCAGTATCCGGGTTACGAGATCACAATCACCACGCCCGAGTTCACTTCGGTGTGCCCGCGCACCGGTCTTCCCGACCACGGAACATTGACGCTCACCTATGTTCCGGACAAAGAGTGCCTCGAACTGAAGTCGCTCAAGATGTATTGGCTCGCTTATCGCAATCTCGGCATCTTTCAGGAGAATGTGGTCAACCGCTTTCTGAACGACGTGGTGAAAGCGTGCAAGCCGGTGCGCGCGACGGTTGTGGGCGAATTCACGCCGCGCGGCGGAGTCTACAGCAAGATCACCGCGTCGTGGAGCCGCAAGAGTGGCCGCAAGTAGCGGAGCCGATCCGAAGCTCGCCGAACTGGCCAGCCTGATCTCCGAGATTCGCGAGCGGGTTCGGGAAAGGCATCCCGATCCGGACATGGGAGGCTCGGTCCGCTTGCCGGACCTCGGTCCAATCGTTCATGCGCGCGACGCGGCGCTCGGGAAGGTCGCTGCGATCGGCAAGGTGAATCCGCGCCCGGGTGGTATCGTCAACTCGATCGCGCAGGCGGCCAAGCGATTCATCTCGCGCGCCATGAACTGGCACGTTCGCGAGCAGGTGGAGTTCAACCGCGCCGCCGTCACCGCGCTCGAGGCGATTCTCGAAGCGCTCGACGAGAACAATCGGGCCTTGCGCGAACTCGCCGCTCAGGACGCCAAGATTCAGGCGCAATTCGAGCCCGTTCGGGAAGAGGCCGCCGACACGCGCGCGCAGTGGATTCCGTGGCGCAGCGAGTGGGAGCGCAAGCTTTCGGTCAACGAAACCCAGTTCCTGCGCGGACTCGCCGACTTACAGACCGCTTTTCAACATCGCGCGACGCTCATGGAATCGAACTTCCGCGACATGGTTACGGCGCAGCATCGCGACTTCGAGGGCGCCCTCGACCGCTCGGGTATCGACATTCAGAAACGGCTCTGGGACGATCTCGAAAAGATCCGGCATCATTACGAATCGATCATCCATGGTGAACTGCGTCTCGTTCGCCAACGCGCCGCATTGCTGGCGCCGCAGGCCGCGCCATCACGCGGGAGTGCGACCGCCGCGGCTCCGGTCGAGATGGACTGGATCAAGTTCGCCGAGAAGTTTCGCGGCTCGGAAGAGGACGTGCGTCGCGGGCAGCAGTTCTACGTCGAGCGCTTCCGCGGACGCAAGAACGTGCTCGACCTCGGGTGTGGCCGCGGCGAGTTCCTCGAACTGATGCGCGAACACGGAGTCGAGGCTCGCGGAATCGAGCAGAACGAAGAACTGGTGGCGATGTGCAAGCGCTCCGGGTTGAAGGCGGAGTTCGCCGACATGTTCGAGCACTTGAACGCCTTGCCCGATCAATCGCTCGACGGCATCTTTTGTTCGCAAGTGGTGGAACACTTGCAGCCGGCCGAGGTACCGCAACTGATCCGGCTCGCGCACGCAAAGCTCGAGCCACGCGGAATCCTTGCCGTCGAAACACCGAATCCGGAGTGCCTGGCGATCTTCGCAACGCACTTCTACCTCGACCCGTCGCACACGCGCCCGATTCCGCCGCCACTGCTCGCGTTCTACTTTGAAGAGACCGGCTTCGGACTGCTCGAGACCCACCGCTTCGCGCCCGCTCAGGATTCGATTCCAGCGGTGAACGATCTGCCCGAATCCGTTCGCAAGACCTTCTTCGGTTCGATGGACTACGCGGTTCTGGGCTTGCGGCTCTGACCTATTCGGCGGGAACCGCGGCGTGAATCCGCGCCGGATCCAGCACGCGCCCGCCGCGCACGATCATGCGGATCGATCGAGTGTTGCGAATGCTCGCGAGCGGATCCGCGCCCAGCACGATGATATCGGCGAGCTTACCCGCTTCGATCGAGCCGAGCCGGTCTTGCTGCTTCAGCGCGCGGGCGTTCATGATTGTGGCGGAGCGAAGTGCGTCCGCCGCCGAGAGTCCGCTCTCGACGAGCATCTCGAGTTCCTGGTGCAGCGAGGCGCCGGGTGGAACATAGGGCTCGGGCGAATCCGTACCCGCGAGGATCGGAATGCCCGCCCGGTGCAGGAGTCCGGTGAGTTCCTGATACTTGGCGAATTCGCCTTTGCGTGCGGCCAGTGTCGACGGTTGGAGGTTGGACTTCACGCGATAGCGCTCCCAGTGATCGCGGAGCCGCTTCGGTACACGCGCGTTGTCAGGGCTCGCATGAATTGCCGACTCGTCATGCAGCAGAATCATGTTGCGGAAAACGGCGAGCGTCGGGTCGACGATCGTGCCCTTGTCCTTGATCAATGAGCGCAGCGCGGCTGCGCGTGGATTGTTCAAGTCGAGCTGATGGCGGGCGGGACGCGGACCTTCCGGGAAGCCGTAGTTGAACACGGACCAGATGTGTTCGAGCACATCCACGCCATCGGCGGCCGCGTCCTGCGCCTGATACTTGCCGAGATGAGCCGCGACAATGAGCCCGCGCTTGTGGCCCTCGGCGATGATCGTGCGGCCGACCGGACGATCGGTTCCAACGTAGATCTTGAGCGTGGTGACTCCCCACGCGGCGATGTCCTCGATCGTTTCCGCGGCCTTCGCCGGATCGGTGATCGCGCGCCCGATGTCGCGATGATAGGGCGGATCGGCATCGAGCAGAGGACTGCAGGTGAAGACGCGGGGACAAGTGTCCGGGTGCGCATCGGCCCACTTGCGAGCGGCGGTTTCAGCGACGACTTCGTCGCCGGTGTCACGCAGGGACGTCACGCCCCAGGCCAGATACATAGGCAAGAGTTCTTCGGGCGTCATGTGCGCGAAGTCCGGCTGATGAACGAGGTGGACATGCGCGTCGATGAGCCCGGGGATCACGTACTGACCCCGCAGGTCGATCGCGCGCGCGCCGCGAACACGCGCACCCGGGCCGAGAACCTGCTCGATCTTCTCGCCGCGAATCACGATGGTTCGATTCGCGAGGAATGTGCCCGTACCTGTGTCGAAGACGTTGGCGTTGCGGAGCACGAACGAGGGCTGTTGCGCTGCTAGTGCGCAGGCGCCGGCGAGCAGAATGAGCGCTCGAGTCATTGAATCGAGGATACTGATCTCGATGAGTTTCTGCTTGAACCGGCGAAGCTTTCTCGGCGCGATGGCCGCTTCGGGAGCCTTCAGTCAAACGCAATCGCGTAGGCCGAACGTCGTGCTGGTGCTGATGGACAATCTCGGCTGGGGCGAACCCGGTGTCTATGGCGGAGGCATTCTTCGCGGCGCTCCGACTCCGCGCATCGATCGCTTCGCGGGCGAAGGTACGCGCCTGCTGAACTTCAACGTCGAGGCCCAATGCACGCCCAGCCGCGCCGCGATTCTCACAGGACGATACGCGGTCCGTACGGGCAACGGTTCGGTTCCACTATCGAGCCCGCTCTATGGACTCACGCAATGGGAATACACGATGGGCGAGATGTTCGGCGATGCCGGCTACTCGACAGCGATGTACGGCAAGTGGCATCTCGGACAGACTCCGGGCCGTTTTCCCACCGATCACGGCTTCGAGGAGTGGTACGGGATTCCGAATTCGTCGAACGACGCCTACTGGCCCGACAATCCGCGCTTTCGTGAGGGCTCGCATCCATTCGTAAAGTTGACGCAAGTGCTCGAATCGCGCAAGGGGCAGGTTCCGCGTGAGGTCAAGGTCTACGACAAGACCGCCCGCGCCGAGATGGATGGCGAGATCACGCGCCGCGCGCTCGACTACATGGAGCGCAACGCGAAATCGGCGAAACCGTTCTTCCTCTATCTTCCCTATACACAGCCGCACATGCCGGTCACGCCAGCCGCCGAGTTCCTGAACAAGACCCGCAACGGCGAGTTCGCCGACGTGCTCGCGCAGACCGACGCCTACATGGGGCGGCTGCTCGATCATGTGGACAGGCTCGGCATCCGGGACAATACAGTGTTCATCTTCACCTCCGACAACGGAGCCGAGGCAACCATGCCGCATCACGGTTTCAATGGTCCGTGGCGCGGCACGTACTTCACGGCGTGGGAGGGCTCGTTGCGCGTGCCGTTTCTGATCCGTTGGCCCGGCCGGATTCCGGCAGGCCGCGTGAGCAATGAGATCGTGCATGAGATGGACCTGCTTCCGACATTGACGCGCATCGCGGGCGGCAAACTGCCGGGCGACCGCGTGATCGATGGCGTGGATCAGTTCGACTTCCTCTCGGGAAAGAGCGAACAGTCGGCGCGGGAGGCCTTCGTGCTCTACCTCGCCAACGAAATCTGCGGCGTGAAGTGGCGGAACTGGAAGATGATCACGCGCAATGTCGATCGCGGATTCGGTGAGCCGGTGAAGCAGTACAGCTTTCCGCTGTGGTTCGATTTGCATACTGACCCGAAGGAAGAGAACGCGCTCGATCCACGGTTCGTCGAGAATCTGTGGGTCCGCTGGCCAACCGGCAAGGTCCTCACCGATCATCAGGCGACCTTTCTGAAAGAGCCTGCGATCAAGCCGGGAACACCCGATCCTTACGCGCCACCCAAGTGAACAACTCTTCGCATGGATTGACGAGTGAAGAGGCCGATGCGATTCGGGCCCGCGTAGGCGCCAATCGCGTCGAGGATCGCAAACAGCATGGCGCGCTGCGGCTATTCGCCGCCCAATTCGCCAATCCACTGGTGTTGATTCTCGCCGGCGCGGCGGTGGTCTCGGGATTCGCCGGTGAGTGGATGGATGCGGCGATCGTCGTCGCGGTGGTGATCGGCAGCGGTGTGCTCGGCTTCGTTCAGGAGTACTCGGCAAGCGCCGCGGTGGAGCGGTTGCGCGCGCGGATCGCGCACAAGACCACGGTTGTTCGAGACGGCCGTGAGCAATCGATTCCAGCTTCCGAAATCGTGCCGGGCGACATCGTAGTGCTAGCGGCAGGCAGCCTGATTCCGGCCGATGGCGTGGTTCTCGAGGCGAAGGACTTCTTCGTCAATCAGGCGGTGCTGACCGGTGAAACCTTCCCGGTCGAGAAGCGCCCCGGCGACATTGCCACCACCGCATCGCTCGCGGAACGCACGAACTCGGTCTTCATGGGGACCAATGTTCGAAGCGGCGTGGCGCGGCAATTGGTGACGGAAACGGGCGGACGCACCGAGTTCGGAAAGATCGCCTCGCGCCTGGAATTGCGCGCTCCGCGCACCGAGTTCGAGCGCGGTATCGACGCGTTCGGAATGATGCTCGGGCGCGCGATTCTCGTGCTGATTCTGGTTGTGGTGGCGGCGAATATTCTGAACGCCAAGCCGGCCGTCGAATCGCTCCTGTTCGCCGTTGCGCTCGCCGTTGGACTCGCGCCGGAACTGCTGCCAGCGATCGTAACGGTGACGTTATCGAAAGGCGCGCAGGACATGGCTCGACACGGCGTGATCGTGCGCCGTCTCAGTTCGATCGAGAACCTCGGCAGCATGGACGTCCTTTGTACGGACAAGACGGGTACATTGACCGAAGGTGTCGTGAGCCTGGACGGCGCACTCGCCGAAGATGGCAACCCTTCGGCCGAAGTGCTCGACCTGGCCATCGTCAACGCACGTCTGCAGACGGGTTTGCCGAATCCTCTCGACGAAGCCATTCAATCGCATCCCCGGAGTGAATCGCTGCCGCCGGTTCCGAAGGCGGACGAGGTGCCGTACGATTTCGTGCGGAAGCGCTTGACGATTGTGGTGGACCGGGGCGGCGGCCGGCACGAGATCATTACGAAGGGCGCTCTCGAATCGATCGTGGAGATCTGTGCGCTGGATGAGGCGCGGCGCGAGTCCATCGTGCGCCGCTACGAGGCATGGTGCGACGAAGGATACCGCGTGTTGGGCGTCGCCTCGCGAGAGGTCGAGGCGCGGTCCGGCTATTCGCGGGATGATGAGACCGGATTGCAATTCCGCGGATTCCTTTTGTTCATGGATCCGGCGAAGGAAGGCGTAACCAAGACGCTTACGGACCTGCGGGGACTCGGTGTCGACGTAAAAGTGATCACCGGTGACAGCCGTGGAGTCGCGGTACATCTCGCGCGTCAGGTGGGACTCTCGACCGAGGGTGTGTTGAGCGGCGCCGAAATCCAGCAACTGGGCGACGAGGCGCTGTGGCAGCAGGCCCAGCGAACTTCGCTGTTCGTGCAGGTGGATCCGAACCAGAAAGAGCGCATCATCCTCGCGCTTCAAAAGACCGGCCACGTGGTTGGCTACATGGGCGACGGCATCAATGACGCGCCCGCGTTGCACGCGGCCGATGTCGGGATCTCCGTGGACAAGGCGGTGGATGTCGCCAAGGAGGCGGCGGATCTCGTGCTGCTCGAGCACGATCTCGACGTGCTGCGGCAAGGCCTCGTGCGCGGCCGCAACACGTTCGCCAATACGCTCAAGTACATTCTTACGACAACCAGCGCCAACTTCGGCAACATGCTGAGCATGGCCGGCGCCTCGCTGTTCCTGCCGTTCCTGCCTTTGCTCGCCAAGCAGATCCTGCTGAACAATTTTCTCTCCGACATCCCGGGCATGACGATCGCGAGCGATAGCGTCGATCACGAATGGGTCGAGCGCCCGCACCGCTGGAACCTGAAATTCATTCAACGATTCATGATCGTGTTCGGCCTCGTCAGTGGCGTCTTCGACTATCTGACGTTCGGAGTGCTGCTGCTGTGGTTCCACGCGAGCCCCGAGGTCTTTCGCACGGCGTGGTTTATCGAGTCCCTATTGACCGAACTGGTGATCGCGCTCGTGGTGCGGACACGGCGTCCGTTCTTCCGCAGCCGGCCGGGCCGGGCGCTCGAGATTTCGACGGCGATCGCGATTGTGGTGACGCTCGTGTTGCCGTGGACGCCAGTCGCGGGGATGTTCGGACTGGTGGCTCTTCCGAAAGAAGTGTTGTTCGCGATTCTCGGGATTACGACAATGTATGTCGTTGCCGCAGAGTTGGTGAAGCGCTATTACCCGGCTGTGACGGATCCGGGGTGACGGCAGCCACTCTCAAACCAACGGCACGGACTTCATCGCCGCCTCGAACTCATCCAAAGCGCCCGCGAAAAAGTGATCCTTCGACTCGACCCAGATCAACTGATTCTCGCCCCGAAGCGAATCGAAGAACGGCTGAAACGCATCGCGCGGACCGAACTGATCGTTCGGACTGTGAATGAATGTTCGCGGCACCGGGCACTCGGTGTACTTGCCGCCGTCGAGGTGCAAGACCGGAAAGCCCACCGCGATGATGCGGCGGACATCCGGCATCGGACATCCGAGCTTCTGCACGATCCGCGAGCCGAACGAGAATCCCGCGAGCAGAAACGGCAGCGCGGGATAGCGCTCGCGCAGGACGCCGAGCGCGGTGCGAGCATCCTCGATTTCGCCGATGCCGTGATCGTAGGTGCCTTCGCTCAGGTTCACGCCACGATAGTTGAAGCGCAGCACGACGGCGCCCGAGGCGCGCAGGCCGCGTGCGATGCGGTAGACCACCTTGTTGTGCATCGTGCCGCCGTGTTGCGGATGCGGATGACAGACGAGCGCCGCAGCAATCGGCTCGCGATCGTCAGGCTCTTCCAGAAGAGCCTCGAGCCTCCCCGCCGGACCCGGAATGAACAACGATTCGATCCGCCGGCTCAACGCTTCTCCACCAACTCGTTGACCGCGCCATCGACATCCTCGATCCGCACGATGAAGCGGGTCCGGGCGTTCAGTTCCGCTTCGCTCATCTCGAACCGGGATGCGATCATCTTGTCGACCGTGGTCTTGGGCGGAAACTTCTCTTTCGTGCGAATCGTGTCGTTGTACTTGGGTCCGAGAATCGGAAACGCCTGCAACACTCGCTTCACGTCCATGTCGGCGATCGCCCGTCCGGTCTTCCGCTCGCCGGCCTTGTTCTCGAGGAATAGCTCCGCCGAGCGCACCACGTAAGGATATCCGGCCGGATTGGTGACGCGGAAGTCGAGGATCGCGATCGAACCGCGCTCGTCCAGCGCGCCGATCCGGACCTTCTGGATATCACCCGTCACCTGAATCACGGCGTCCTTGGTGAGCGAGAGGAACCCGATCACCATCGCGCCAACTGCGACGAGTCCGGCGGCGAGCATCGGAACGGAGAGCTTCATACCCTACGATGTTACGATGCGGATCATCTCTTGAATCGATTCGTGTGACTTCTGGATCTGCACTTCGCCGAAGATGTGCGTTTCGAGTCCGACCTGACCCTTGTAGCCGTCCTTCTCGAGCCGCCGGAAGATCGCCTTCCAGTCCATCCGCTCTTCGGGGTACAGCAGCGACTTGCCCTTGATCTGGACGTTGCCGATGCGCTTGGCGGGCAGCATCTCGTATCCGTCGGGAAACGCGACTTCCTTGCGATTGGCGGCGTTGTGCGGATCCCAATTGATGCCGATCCACTTCGACGGCAGCAGCTTGATCATCCGCGCGCACTCTTCCGCCGTTCCGACATTGCAAGCGCCCTCGTTTTCGATGAGCAGGTGCATCCTGTCGCGGCCCGCGATCTCGGCCAGCTCATTCAGCACATCGGCGATCTTCGGAAACAGCGCATCGGCGCCCTC
>CADECY010000196.1 GCA_902825945.1 uncultured Acidobacteriota bacterium | reverse complement strand
ATGCACGGCGATACGTGGAGGCTTCGGGAGCAGATCTTCAGCTCGGTTGTCTTCCCGCCACGAAAGCCGCAACCTGCCCAAAAGTTTTCTTCCGGCGGCTTCGCCGCCGTGGTAAATGGAAAATGAAAAATACTAAATGGAATTCTGCTCCCACGCACACCGGAACCCTATGAAGTTGCCCCGGCCCGAAGGCGCCCACCTGAGACGGCCCGACGCCCGGAGGCTCCAGGTGACGTAGTCCCAAGAACCGCCGCGTACCTCTTTACCCGTACCGTCGTAATTATCAGCAGTCCACTCCCAAACGTTGCCCAGCATATCGTACAGGCCCCACGCATTCGGCTCGAGTCCGCGCACATCGTGGGTTTCGTCCTTCGCATTGTGAGGACCCCAGGCGACCCGGCCAAGGTCGCCGTAGCGCGCTGCCGTTGTGCCCGCTCGCGCCGCGTACTCCCACTCCGCTGCCGTCGGCAAGCGGCCTCTCTCCTTCTCGCAATACGACTTGGCTTGGTTCCAGTCCACTTGCTCCACAGGACGGTTCGGACCTTTGAAGTGGCTCGGGTTGGCTCCCATCGCCCGCTCGTACTCCGCCTGCGTTACTTCCGTCTCCTTCATCCAGAACCCCTTCGCAATCGTGACTCGCTTCGGCGGCTTCGCCTCGTTGGAAAAGCACTCGTTGTCACCCGGCGAACAGCCCATCAGGAAGCTGCCGGGCTCGATCCACACCGCTCCTTCCCTCTTCCCGCTTTGCCGCTGTGGCACCGGAGTCGGCGCGGGCTCGACCCGCACGACCGGACGTAGCGCATCCACCCGCAACAGCGCCACCTTCGCCAGCTCATGCCCCGGAAACATCCCCGCAAACTTCTCGAACACCGCCGGATCTTTCGAGTCCTTGATCCCATTCCATGCCTCGACCGCGGGATCCACGCGAGTCTGCGTCTCCACTGGCGGACCGCCCTCCTTCAGCACCAACCGGCCCACCACCATGTTATAAACCGCCGGCAACTGCCTCTTCGCCGACGCCGCATAGACACCCGCCTGCGCCCGGTCGAACACATCGCGCAGACCCAATCCCGGAGTCTCGAGCGCCTGCAACAGGTGCGCCGTGTAGAGTCCATTGCTGCCCGCGCGATTGTCGTCCGCCGTCTGGTTGTCGCTCGCCGCGAAGGCGATCAGCGTTCCTTCGGCCCCGTTCGACATCGCCGCGAGTCCGCCGGGGACGCTCCGTTTGAAACGCCAGGGATTGTTCCGGCACGCATCGAGGATCATCACACGGACCCGCGCGCCCGTCTCCTCGAGCTTCGCGCGGACCCATGATGCCGGCGTCGCCCCGTACGGCACATCCGCCTCGGACTCGGCCTTGAAGTCCCGCGGAAGAAGATAGTTCTCGTTCTGCACTTGCAGTCCGTGGCCCGAATAATAGAAGAACGCGAGATCATTCGCGCGAACCCGCTTGGCGAATTCGCTCACCGCGGTATCGAGCGCGCGGCGGTCGACGTCGGTCACGGTGGTGACGTTGAACCCGAGGCGGCGCAAAGCGGCCGAGACATCGCGCGCGTCATTCACGGGATTGGTCAACTCGCCGATCGGATAGGCGGCGTTGCCGATCACGAGCGCCAGGCGTCGTTGCACCGAGATCGGGGTCACCGACCGGTCCTGCGCGGAGGCGGCCAGCGCGATCAAGAAGAGTCCGGCGAACCAGTTTCTCTTGAAGAATACGCGCACAACGGACTCGCTTCGGCGCCCGGCTGACGGCGTGTTCCTGGACATTTGGCGCCGCGCCTTCGCGGCCTGTGCGCTCATCGGAATCATCTTACTGCCTCACGGTGTTGGCTGTCGATGCGATCGTGTAAACCGCCGGGAGTTTGGAAAGCGGTTCGATCAGCGAGGTGGGAACCAGCGCGAAGATGTGATTGGCGAGGTCGACGATCAGTTCCCCTTTTCCGGTTTCGATCTCTTTCTTGATCGCGGGTACGCCGTCGTTGTTCACCGCGGTGATCTCCACCTTCACGAGGCTTTCCTTTTCGTAGAGCGAGAGCGCCTTGGCCTTGGCTTCGGCCGCCGTGGCCCCCCCGCCGCGCGACGCTTTCACGAGTTGGAGCAGGCGGTCATCGAGCTTCTGGTCCGCCGCCGTGTCCGCTTGGGTCTTGGCGGGGAGCGCGGGAGTCTTGACGTTCACGGCGCCGGATTCCTTCTTCTTCGGCTGCTTTTTCGCTTTGGCGGCGGGCTTCGGCTCAGGCTTGGGCTTGGCTGGAGGTCTCGCCTCCGGTTTCGGGGCAGGCGGCTTCGTGGGAGCCGCCGAGGCGGCGGGAGCTTTCGGAGCCTCCGCTTTCGGCGCTTCCGTCTTGGGAGTCGAGGGGCTCTGGCTCGCGCACGAGAGGCTGACCGCGAGAAGCGACGCGGTCAGCGCCCTCACGGGATCACCTCATAGCGCTTTTCGATCACCGATGCGGACCGCTGCAGTTCGGCCCAGGACTTCGACGGATCGAGCGGGTTCACTTCCGGCGGGAAGACGAGCACGCGGATCACTCTCGGTCCAGGGGGGCCATCGACCGAGAGGTCGCCTTGTCCCGCGGGAGGCACGAGCACCTGTTCTCCGGAACTGACGCCAGCGGATTCCTGGAAGCGGTTCGGGAACAGCCGGACCACCGATCCGTCAGAACGCTCCTCGACGATCATCACGCTGCTCGCTTGTGCCGGCTCGTAGCCGATTCGCATCGGCTGCCCGGCGCGGTAGCGAGGAGTGGCGCCCGTCTGATCGAGCCCGAGTTTTCCGCCGCCCGTTTTCGCGGGCGGATTGCGGCGAATCTCGGAATTCCGTTCGGTCTCGCGTTGCGTCGACTCGCTGGTTTGGACGCTCAGCAGCTCCGCCAAGGGTACGATCCCAGTTCCGCTCAAACTGACCGCGAGCGACGCCGTCTGATGCTCGCCGCCGCGATTTCCGATCACGAAGAACAGCAACGCGCTGAGGGCCACTGATCCGGCAACCGGAAAGACCCATGGCTGGTGGACAAACCGGCGCACCTGTTCCCAGAAGGGCAGGCCTTCCTCCGCGCGCTTGGAGCGCAGCTTCGCCGCGAGACGGGAACGAAAGACGGGGTCGGCGAACGCCTCCCGTAGCGGCTCATCCTCCATCAGTTCGTTGAATACATCCTGATCATCGAGCGCCGATTTCATCAGATGTTGCTGATGGGTCTTACTCAGGCTGCCCGTGATGTGTCCGGTTGTCAGGGTGTGAGGATCTTGGGGCGTCATTTCGCACCTCCGATGCAATCCTTGAGTTTTTTCTTGCAGCGATGAACCCAGACATAAAGGGTGTCTAGATTGGCACCCATCCGCTGGGCCGTCTCTTCGTAAGAGAAGCCTTCGACGAGATATTGGAAGATGTCGCGGCAACGGTCGCCCAGCGTGAGGATATGCTCCTCGATCTGGGCCTGGCGCTGTGCGCGGACCGCGAGTCCCTCGGGATCCTCGTCGGGCGACTGTGGATCCAAAGTACTGCTCAGCGGAGTGACCTTGTCGAGCTTCTCCTTTCGGATGAGGCTCCAGCGCACGCGGCGGGAACTCGCGATGCCCAGAGGCACCAAATCCTCCTCGGAATGCAGGTGCGGGTACTTTGAAATCAACAACATGATGGTCTGCTGCGCGATATCCTCCGCGCGATCTCTCCCATCAATAGATGTCCAATAGGCGGCGATTCTTTCACGGAGCTTCTCGAGAATTTCTTCGCGCGGCGCGGCCATGGGTATCAACGATTGTAATGCATGTCAGAGTTCCGCCAACGAGGCTGCGTTATTCCGGAAGAGGTTGCCTTCTCTAATGTAGGACCGGAGCGTCGCCACACTCCGGTGCCGCGTTTGATCCATGATCTTCCGCTCCGCTGCCCCATTCGCCGCAGCGGTCGTCGCGAGCCCCGCGCGGAGACTATGTCCTGAATACGCGGCGGGATCGAGCCCGAGTCCGGCGACCGATTGCTTGACGAGCCGCGCGACGGCACGATCGGAGAGGGCCTCGCCGAAGATCTTCCCTGCCCTGCCGATGACCGGAAACACCGGGCCGCCGGTCTGTTGGCTCGCCGCCTTCCATGTCTCGAGCGCCCGGACCGGACACGTCTCGGGCGAGGATCCGAAGGGAATCCCGACCGCACTTCCCTTCCCCGTCGGGTCGGTCTTGCTGCGCGCGATCGTGAGTGTCACGCCCTCCGGACCGAAATCGATATTCTCCCATCGCAGCGCGACGGCCTCGCTCCTGCGGAGAGCTCCCGCATACGTGATCAAGAGGAGAGCCCGGTTCCTCAGACCGATCAGGCCGTCACCGAGGTTTGCCACGGCTCGGACCACCATCGTGCCGGTCATCGGCTTCTTTCGATTCGGAGCTGTCCCCTTCTGGCGACGGATGCCAGAGAGCACTGTCCGAACCTCCGGAGCCGCGGTCGGCGAGGGGAATCCGGCGGCGCGGTGGAATCGGGAGATCGCGGATAGCCGCCGCCCGATGGTCGAGGGCTTCGAGGTCCGCGCGAGAGCTGTGATGTAAAGTGCGGCGGTCTCGGGCGCCGCCGGACAGGCAGGCAAGCGATGGGCGAAACACCAGCCGGTGAAGTCGCGCCAGTCCGACTCGTAGGCGGCCTGGGTGTTCGGGGAGTGCGCTGCGGCGGCGAACGCTTTTGCTTCGCCGATCAAGGTCGCGAGTTCAGCGCCTTCCGGGGCCATACATAGAGGATATCACAATAGGTCCGATAATATGATGATTATCGGATATGTGAAACGATCGTTGTGGAACATGCTAGAATCGGACTCGCTCCCTTATGCCTTCCCAGCCTTCCTGGTGCCGCGATCTTCCTGCCGGAATCGCTCGCCTGGAGGCTCTGGACACCGACTGGGTCGGGAGACGGGAGATCGAGTTGGCCTTGGGGGTCTCGAAGACGGTCGCCTGGCGGCTCTTACGCCAGTGCGGCGGACAGCCAGGTCCGGGGAATGGCCTTGCGTGTCGGCGATCGGATGTCATCGACCGGCTTCGGGGGCTGGCTGCGGAAGGCAACACCAGCTTCGAAGTCCAGAGACGCAAGCGGCTGGCGGCTTATCTTGAGAGGATCCGACCCGAGGTTGTCGCGAATCGGACTCGAGTCGTTCCCGATTCCCAGGCGGTTGCCCTCCTCAACAGCCGGTTCGCTTCCCTGCCCCCGAACGTCACGTTAGCTCCCACGAACCTGACGGTGGAGTTCCGTGGAACCGAGGAGTTCCTTGCCGCCGTCGGCGCGATCGTGTACGCGTTGAATAACGACTTCGAGCAGATCTCGGCGTTCCTCGACGGCGCATAGTACCTTTCCCCGCAAGGTTTCGCCCTTTGATTATAAGGTTTCGCCCTTTGGTTTTGCGGATTGCAGTCTGAGCTTGACAGATTCGCTCAATCAGGAGCACAATACAGTCTTGACCGCGTAATATGACCCAGCGCTAGCGAAAGGGATACCGTAGTCGATTCGGTCTCCGTATCCAGAGTCGAAAGGGATTCAGACCGATACCCCTACCGACTCCCGAGCGGTGGCTGAATCGGAGCCGGGATCGGGATATGAAAAGGATACGGGGCCGTACTCGATTCGATCATCCCTTTTAGGAATACAGTTAGGCAGTTTAAGGCACGGGAAGGAGAGTTCCATCGTCATCAGAGGCCAAACCCAGGCAAACGAGGACGCGGAGCCATGATCTAGACGGATCGCCCGAGGTGGACGCCGAGAATTGCGACGTTTATACAGTTTATACAGTTTTGCTTGACGAGAGCTGAAAGACGCACTACGATATAGTGTGATGGCAATGGTAAAGCACCGATCTGTTGGGTACCTCAAGACAGGCGAGGTCGCGGAACTCTTGGGAGTCACGCGCCAGACCGTCCTGAACTGGCTGAAGCGGGGCACGATCACGGAGCCGGAGCGGAACCCCATGACAGGATACCGCCTTTGGACGGAGAAGGACGTGGAGCGCGTCCGGCGAACTTTGCGGGAGGCCGAATGATTCGCATCGTGATTTCCAATCAGCGCGGCGGAGTGTCGAAGACGACCACGACCCACACCCTCGCGCGCTACCTCGCTGATCAGGGTATGCGCGTCCTGATGGTCGATACGGACCCTCAAGGCTCGCTCGGCCTCGTCTTGGGCGTGAAGCCAAAACACTACCTGTACTCGTTCGTGGTGCATAATTTCGCGTTTGAGGACTGCGTGGTCAAGGTGGCCCCGAACATCGATCTGCTGTGCAGCAACCGCGACACGACGAAGGTCGAGGTCGCGCTGTTGGGTATGACGGCCGGAGAGCTGGCTTTTCTCCGGATTTTCGGCATGATCGAAGACGCCTATGACGCGGTGCTGATCGATGTCGCGCCATCCATCAATCTGGTGCAGACGTGCTCGATCATGTACGCGAAGCAGTTGCTGATTCCGGTCGCGATGGACATGCTGAGCCTTCAGGGCGCTACGGCATGCCTGGAGACGACGCGGATGCTCACGGAACTGTTCAAGACGGAGATCCGGCCGCTCGGGCTGCTCCCGACCATGGTCGATCGCCGGTTCAACCTCACCAGCCTCACGATGAAGGCACTGGAGGCAATGTCGGAGAAATATCACATCCCACTACTCCATCCGATCAGGACGGATGGAACCGTGCCCCGCGCCGAGCGTGCTCACAAGTTCCTAGTGGACATGGACAACCACTGCAAGGCGTGTGAGGACTATCAGAAGGCAGCCGCGGAACTCCTCGAGATTCTCAATGTCAAGCCGAAGCCAGCAGCCATCGAGCCGAGCACGGCGTAAGACCGAGCTCGAACCGATCAGTATCGACGAACTGCTCAACGGAGCGGGAATGAGCGGGTTTGTCTCGATCCTGCAGCCTCCGGACGCGGTTCCGCACCTTCAGAAGCTGGTGGATGAGATCAAGGACATCCCGCTCAATGACCTGACTCCAGATCGGCTTCGGGTGGCGACGGAGGTAGCTGAAGCGGGCACGGTATCCGAAAGGGATACGGTACCCCCTCCGCTGACTGAGACGGCGGGAGCTGGTACGGCGGCAAACCGATCAGGCGTAGTTCCGGGAGGGGTCGAAAGGGATACCGTACCCGAAAGGGATACGGTAGTCGAAGAGAATCCCGCCGCTGTTGAGGCTGGTACGCTTGGCCTGAGTGTGTCTGATTTCGTTGATAATGAAGCTCAGGCCGAAGCCGACACCCGTCTCGATCAGGATTCGGTGGTCGAAAGGGATACGGAGGTCGATCGGTCGCAAAGGCCGCCGCCATTCCAAAGGGATACCGTATCCCAACCGACCCTCGATCGACCCCACAAGATCCGACGCTGCGTCGTTGCGCAGGACGGCCACTCGCTAGGCGAAGAGGCACTCTATCAAGCGCTCTGGAACGCGCGAATCGCGAAGTTCGAGACCAAGGAGACGAAGCTGATCACAGCGGGCTGGAAGGTCATGTCCCACATCGCCAGGCTCACTCCGCGCAATACGAAGAACAACTGTCAGAGTCTCATCGAAAAGCTCGCCCTGGAACTCGTCGCCGGTGAGAACAGTTCGGAGCGCATTGGCAGGACGTATCGGGTTTTCTCGTACAAGGCGATTCTCGAACGGCGCAAGGCGGCGGGACTCGAGTGGGTGATCCGAACCCGCGGAGTCCAGTTCGTCGACCCGCCGCCACCTCCACCCCAACCGACCAGAGTAGTCGAAAGGGATACCGTACCCGGAAAGGGTCCGGTGCGTGGCGCTGGGAACGTCAGGTTCCCGAAACTCGTCACTCTCCTCTCGGATCGGCTCGGATTCGCCGAGGATGCCTCAATCGTGTCGCTCGTCGAAGCGTGCCGGCGAAACGCGCTCGACGCGACCGAAGAGGAGATCGCGCATTTCACTTCCGCCAAGTTGGACTTGGCCGCCCGGCTGCGGAATATCCAGAACCCAATGGGCTTCCTGTTGACCGCCGTCCCGCGATGCTTCCAGGGGGACGCCTTCGAGCACTTCCGCGCCGCCGAGCGGCTTCGGAAGCAGGCCGAGGCCCAGCGGGAAGCTGCGCTTCAGGAAGAGATGGAGTTCTACCGCAAGCAACAGCAGGCGATCCTGGCCGACCCGAACTCCAGCGAGGACGACAAAAGCATTGCCCGGTCGATCCTGGCCTCATTTTCCGATTGAAGAGAGTCCGGAGTCGAAAGGGATACGGTAGTCGACGAGGATCTCGCCAGGGACCGAGCGTCCCGACGCGCCGCCGTTCGTTGCCGTATCCTGTTGAAACTAGAATCTCTTAATCCTCCGTCCAGACTGCGGCAACAGTGTGAAATAACGGCACGGTAAAGTCACCCTACTGATTGACAGCCTCCAAGTATGGAACACCGAAGCAGCCGAGCCCAGGATTCCAAGCACCGCGACTGGACTTTCGGAATTCGCGTGCCGCGTACCCAATAGACGTTGGAGATCCCAACCAGCAAATCGACCCGCCGGAACAGCAGCGTCAGATACGACCAAGGAAGCAGTTGCTCGTAGCAGATGAGAAACGCCGCCTTGCGACCACCGACGCTTCGGATCGGCGAAGTCCACAGATTCAGCGGCGCGCCATCATCCGCCCACGGACGCCACATCGCGACGGGAACCGGAATCCTCTGATCGAGGACGAACGAGTGCTGACCGACTGCGACCGCGACATTCCGATAGCCGCGCCCGCGTGGAAGCGTCGAACCGACGACTACAGCTTTGCGGCGAAGCAGATCGCCCGGAAGAAAGAGCGGCGTAGCATCGGTCCATCGCGGAATCATGCTCTCCGGGAACACCACGACGTTCGCCGAGCTCTCCGATGCAATCTCGCCCACCGACTCAACGAGCTCGATCGGGCTCGGATGGTTGAAGATGTCGCCGTGGTTGGTGCGAACAGCACACCAATCCGCCGGAGGAGGGGGAAGGGAAGTGGTCGCGGTGTAAGCCGGGATCGCAAACGCCAAGATGATCACGCCGATCATCGCTGTCCGGCTCGCGAGCGCAATCTCGAGCAGAGCCAACGTACAGAAGATGCCGAGGATTCCGAAACCAGGGAAGAGCATCCCGGCGCCATGAAGAGCGCTGTTCCAGCCAATGAGGCCGAAAGGCGGAATCGCGGAGACGAGAACCGCGAGACTCAGCCGGAAGGGAACTGACGGACCGGCCCATAGCAGCGCCCACGGCAGAGTCTGCAAGATCGCCGCCGCCAGCCACAACGACGACGGAGGCAGCGGGTTGCCCGCGGCCCGGAGGAACTCGCCCGTGAAAAGGATGTCGTAGCTCGCGAACAGATTCACGGCGAGGCTCGCGATCGATGCCAACTTGCGACTCGGTTGCGCCATCACGAACAGCGGAGCCGCGAGGCAAAACGTGGCGGGGTTCATCGAAGCACCTACAATGGCCGCAGGCACGAACGTAGACGAGACGACGGAATCGGACCGAAGTAGCGACTGTCGTAGCTGCCCGGATGGTACGTTGAAGCGACGACGACATAACCCGCCTCGACGCGGGCCCGATCAGCCGTCCATCCTCGCAGCGGGCGCCCGGAGCCGTCGTAATCCCGAGGAGCGGTGTTCGGAAGCGCGAGCCCGTTCACCGCGATTCCGCCCGGCCCGAACTCGACCTCATCGCCTTCCTTCGCGACCACCGGCTTCAACAACGGGATCGCCCAGTCCGAGCAGCCGAGACCAAACCCGCGATACCGCGCCGATTCGTGCGCTGACATTCCCGTCGGACAGAACTCGGCGATCAAGCCAACGTCCGGAGCCCCGGAAGTGCGAACGTACAAACCAAGTGGAATCGAAGGGGTCACGTTGATGCGGACGCCGAGAAGATGAAACGCGATCGAGGGAACCGCGAGTGCCGCCGAGACTGCGGCGATGATCCTAAATCGTCGGCCAGTCATCGTCCTGCTCCAAGCTCTCGTGCTCGGCGGGGCGCTCGTTCTTCTCGAGCTTGCCGATGTTGTGCGCGACGACCTCGGTGACGCGCCGCTTGCTCTGGTCTTGCGCCGTCCACTCGCGAGTTTCGAGTTGGCCGTCGAGAATGATGTTGTCGCCTTTGTGAAAGCGCTTCGCGATCTCCGCAACCGGGCCATAGCAAACGACCATGAACCAGTTCGTCCTCGTCGCCTCCTGTTTGGTCTTGCCATCGGTGTAGGAATAGCTTTGGCCCAACCGGAGATTCGCAACCGGAACACCGGAGGGCATGAACCGAATCTCCGGATCAGTGCCCAGAAATCCCGCCAGCTTGCAGTCATTGAGTGTCATGGTCGAAGTAGCTCCTTTCGTTCACGTCGCCGGGTTCGGATTCGGGCGAGGCGGGCTCGACTTTGCTGTTGCGATGACGCGCTCGCGCGAGTGGCCGCTGCTCCACCAACTCCCCATCCTCGAAGGCGGGAAGCCGAGCCGGAGGCGGCAGTTGCGACTGCGGCGCGAAGGCCGAGTCGAGGAAGTAGAGGATCTGCGTGCCCAAGATGGGCGGCTGGCCGGAGACGAAGATGAGCATCTCGCCAGGCGCGACGATCTTCTCGGTCTGTCCGTCGCCGGACTTCTTGGCCGGGAGGATCCGCATCACTTCGTCCGGCGTCATCAGCGGACGCTCCACCTGTTGCACGCTCGCGCTAACGTGGTCGAGCACCGGTGAGACACGATTGCCGCTGAAGCTGAACGTCGCCTTCTCGATCGTGATCGCGCCCGTCATCTTCGAAAGCAGTTGCGCCGTGTCGATGTTGTTCGGAGCGAAAGCGATTCGAAGGTGACAGTTCGAAACGATGCTCTCATGCACTCCATAGAACTCGAAGATCTGTTGGAGGTCTTGGGCGATCAGGTAAGCCTTAATCCCGTAGCCGCCCATGTAGGAGAGCGCGTCCGCGAAAACGCCCATCTTGCGCAGGGTAGGGAACTCGTCGATTAGCAACAGCAAGCGGTGCCGGTTGCCCTTCCGCTCGCCCATGTCGAAATCCATTCGCTGTGTGAGGCGGTTGACGATCAGAGTGAAAATCAATCGCAGGATCGGAGCCATCCGCACGCGATCGCTCGGAGGGACGACGATGTAGAGCGAGACCGGCCGCGAATGGTTCACGAGGTCATTCACCGTGAAGTCGCTGGCCGCGGTGTTCTGGCGGACCAGTGGATCCGAGTAGATCGCGAACGCCGTGTTGACCGTCGAGACTACGGAGGCGAACTCACGGTCCGCCTTGTCGAGCATCTTCTGAACCTGCTCGAGCACGACGGGATGTGTGCGCGTCGGCCGGCCGTCCTGCGCAATCCAACCGTACTGGCCGTTGGGATCGTGGTCGGTGATCGCCATCTCCTTGAGCGTGTCGCGGAACGACTGTCCGAAGATGCCGAACAGGCTCGAGAGTTCTCCGAGGTTCGCCTCCCGCGCCTCGGCGTGGGCGCAGTAGCAAACGTGAAGAATGGCGGCGGTGACGATCATTGCTGCGGTGTCGATCCAGTGCGTATCGGAGGGACGATTCTCGATGTCGCGAACGAGAATGTCCGCCATGTTCTGCGCGTCGGAGACATCGCGCAGCGTGCCCACACGGACCTCGCGGAGCGGGTTGAAGCGTGTCGAGTTTCCTTCCTCATCGCATGGCGCGAACCGGAGGCAGGTATGGCGCATGCTGTGCCGGAAGCCCGCGGTCCGCGCCCAGTTCTCTCCCTTGATGTCGTACACGACGCAGGACTCGCTCCAACCGAGAAGCGTCGGAATCACGAGGCTCACGCCCTTTCCGGATCGCGTCGGCGCGAAGGCGAGCACATGCTCGGGTCCGTTGTGTCGAAGGTAGTGAAGCGACTCGGCCGCTGCATCGTACCATCCGCCAACGTAGACGCCGCGTGTCTGTCCGAGTAGCCCCGCTTCCCGAATATCGGCGGCCGCGGCCCAGCGCGCGGAGCCGTGCAGGTCGTCTTTTCCAGCGGAGAGCTTCCGTGTACGGCGGATGTTGTTCCAATAGACGAGACCGAGAGAGACACCAGTTCCGATGACGATGACGGCGGCTCCCGCGAGCACTCCGAGGCGAGTCGAGGGATTGGAGGCCGAGCTGAACTTCAACAGCCACACGGCCCAGTTCCACGGAGCGTAGAGTCCAATGCGGCCGGCATGAACGAACGGTGCACCGAGTGCTGGTTGGTATTCGAAGATCGAGGCCACGGTCTGCGTCGCAATGATGTTGATGAGAAGCAGACCGCCGAGACCGAGCGCCAGTGAAGGCCAGTGGTAGCCGCCGATGAAGCCTGGGCTCAGCGGGACGCGGTACAGACTCGATGGCTGCTTGTACGGCCCCGAAGTGGGCGTCATCGCTCCATCTCGAAGGGATCGCGCGAAACCGAATCGCGCGCGGGTGCAACGGTCGCGCGCTCGTTGTCGTATGAGATCAACAGAGCCCGATCCGGATTGACTTCCACGCCCGCGATGTCTTGGAGCCGATGGATCGCCGCCGCGCGCGGAGTCAGGAGTTGGATCCAGTGGCTTCCGGTCTGCCCGATCACCGGACCCTCATAGCGGCCGCCGTCGCGGTGGGCCTCGTAGGTGCGCGCTCCAGGTCCGAGCCTCGCCTCGACCAACGCTTTCGCGGCGTCGATCCCGGCTCCGTTCGGAGCGGGCTTGCCGTCGACAACGCCGTCCAAGATCTCCTCCTGCACGAGTTGCGCGGACTCCGCTGACGGTTCGAGCAACGTGCGCGTCTCGGTGGCGGTGTTCTTCTCGACGATGCTTACCGCGCCGTTGTCCGCGTCATACGTGGCGACATGTTCGGAAGTCTCGCGCTCGAGCCGCAACTCCCGCTCGAGCAGGTAGTCCGTGGCCGCCGCGGCGTCCTTCGACGCGCGGAAGATCTCGTTCTTGTCCTTGCGCAGAGCCTCGATCCACGATCCGACGTAGGCGGCGTGTTGTTCGGGATCATGCGGAATGCCGCGCTGCGCGGAGAGGAAGAGGCTCGCGAGTTCCGCTCGCAGCTCTTCGCGCGCATAATTCGGATCGCCGAACGCCCGTGACCCGGTCAGAGTCTCGCGATTCAGGCGATCGGGATGACCGGTCCAGTGAGCGAGTTCGTGAAGGGCGGTGCCGTAGTAAGCGGCGGGGTCGGCGAACGCGGCCTTCGGCGGCAGGTGAATGCGGTCGCTCGCGCGGTTGTAGAAGGCACGGTCGTGTTGATCATGGGAGATCGCCGCGCCCGACCCGGCGAGAATCCGCTCGCCGTTCTGTGCCACCTCCCACTCCGGCAAGGAGCGGGCCGTGTGCTCTGGAATGCCGTCGATCTGCGCCGCGTTGAAGACGGTGTAGGTGCGATGCAAAGGGACGCGAGTCTCCTTGGCGCCGGGTTCGTTCTCCTCCGACGGGGCCGCGCCGGACGGAAACTGCCAGAACTCGATGGCGGTGCCCTTCTCACCCTTTCGGACCTGCCACCCCTCGGCCTGAGCCTGGCGGTAGGTGAGCCAACGCGGATCTTCGTAGCCACGGGCGGCGGCGACGGCCATCAAGTGGACGGCGTTTCCTCCCCGGTAAGCTTTCCCGCTCGTCGGGTTCTGGGGCATCTCGGCGACGGCCTTGCTCGGGTCCCAAGGCTTCTGCCACGGGGCCGTTCCCTTCTCGAGCATCTCGATGATGCGGTCGGTCACCTCTCGACGGAAGTCGCGCTCATTCATTCGGGACCTCCTCGTCCGGGATCTCGGCTTCGAAGCCGGACCCTTCGAGCGGCTCTCCGGTCTCGTGGGCCGGGAGGGTGCCAGGTTCGTTTTGCAAAAGCGCTGGGTCGGTTGGATTCATCGCAGTCGCCTCCAATATGCGGTCATGACCATACAGTCACGACCGCATTATTGGCGAGAAACGGTAGCGTTGTCAAGATGGATCTGTTATATATGGTCTAGGAATATCGATCACAATATGCCCCAAGGATTGGTTCAGTTCGATGAA
>CADECY010000195.1 GCA_902825945.1 uncultured Acidobacteriota bacterium | reverse complement strand
CGCTCCGAGCCGGCAAGATGATGGGCCGCCCATTTTCGTGAACGCGCAACTGGCCGAAGCGAACTGAAAAACGAAGCGCCGCCTCACTCGAAGGATGAAGCGGCGCACGTTCTACTTCCGAGGCGTTGGGTTAGGCCGAGGTGTTGTCCACCCACCACGGCTTGGTCGTTTCCTCGCGGATCACGAGTCCGTTGAGCAGCGTCGCGGCTTTGGTGAGCCCTTCCTCGGGCGACATCAGCAGGTCCTCGTGCTCGATAGACAGCACGTAGTCGTACCCAGCGATGCGCAGCGTGGAAACGAACTTCTTCCACCACTCCTCGCCGTGGCCGTAGCCGCAAGTGCGGAAGTTCCAGGCGCGGCCGAGGGTGTCGGTGTAGAGCTTCATGTCGAGGACGCCGCTCTTGGGCAGGTTCGATTGGTACATCTCGGTATCTTTTGCGTGGACGTGGAAGATCGAGTCGCCGAGCACGCGAATCGCTTCGATCGGATCGATGTTTTGCCAGAACATGTGGCTCGGATCGTAGTTGCAACCGATCGAGGGTCCGCACTCGGCGCGCAGGCGGAGCATCGTTTCGGGATTGTAGACGACGAAGCCCGGATGCATTTCGATCGCGACCTTGACGCCGTGATCGGCGGCGAATTTGGCGCGCTTGGTCCAGAACGGCAGCACCTTCTTTTCCCACTGCCACTTCAGCAGATCCTGGTAGTGGGGCGGCCAGGGTGACGTGACCCAGTTCGGATACTTGGCCGAATCGGAATCGCCTGGGCATCCAGAAAAATCAATGACGACGGGCACGCCGAGCTTTTCGGCGAGCAGGATCGATTTGCGATTGGTCTCCTGATTGGCGTTGCGGATGCGCTCGTCAGGATGGAGCGGTTCGCCATGGCAGCTCAGCGCGCTGATCGTAAAACCGGCGTCGGCGATCTTCGACTTGAAGTCCTTGAGGGCCGTCTTGTTCTCGAGCAAAGACAGCTTGCAGTGTGGATCGGTGGGATAGTTGCCCGTGCCGAGTTCGACCGTATTGATGTTCAGCGCCTCGAGCTTGGCCAGAACCTGATTGAGGGGAAGCTGGCCGAGCAGCGCGGTGAATACTCCGACTCTCATGGTGTGTGTCTCGTCTCCTTGAACCAGCCAGCATAACATGCACCGGACGCGGAGCACGCGGGGTACAATAGCGGGCTGAGACCACCATGGCGCAACCGGCTCCGATCCTGTTCATTCGGCCCTCCACCAAGGCCGTCAAGATCCACTACCTGCTCGCGATCCTGCTCGCCGCCATCGGCTACGGGCTTCGCTATCAATATGCGAAGAAGATGCCCTCCGCCGCTGAGTACGCGATCTACGGCGCGGCGGCATTGTGGCTGGTGAGCACGATTTTCCGGCATCTCGGACTGCTCTTCACTTCGCTTACCTCCGACGGCGAGAAGCTGATTCACGAAGAAGGATTTCTGTCGAAGTCGACCCGGTCGATGAACATCGCCAAGGTCCAGGACGCGCGCGTGGAGCAGTCGTTCGGAGACAGACTGATGGGCGTCGGGACGCTGACGCTCGAATCAGCGGGCGAAGCGGGCAGACTGATGATGACGAACATCGACCAGCCGCAACGCGTGGCCGATCATGTCCTGCTGCTCGCGCGGCAGAGCCAACGGGCTTCGGGCGCGGCCGGAGCAGGCGCGCCCGGGAATTAAGGAGAAATCGAAAGAGATGGCGAAAGCATTGGACGGCCGCGTGGCCGTCATCACCGGTGGCAGCCGCGGACTCGGCCGCGCGATGGGATTAGCGCTCGCCGAGGAAGGCTCGTCTCTTGCGCTCGTGGCGCGTGATGCCGACAAACTAGAGGAGACCGCACAGGCATGCCGGTCCAAGGGCGCCCGGGTTGAGACATTCTTGTGCGACGTGACGGATGAGAGTTCCGTCGAACGGACCCGAGCCGGCGTCATCGGTGCCTTCGGAGCTGCTCACATCCTGATCAACAACGCGGGCATCAACATCCGCAAGCCGATCCACGAGTTTACGCTCGACGAGTGGATGCGCGTGACGAACACGAATCTCACGAGCGTCTTCCTCATGTGCCGTGCCTTCGTGCCGCACATGAAAGGACACGGCTACGGCCGCATCATCAACATGACCTCGATCATGAGCCACGTGTCGCTGCCCGGCCGAACCGCATACTCCTCCACCAAGACCGCGCTGCTCGGACTGACGCGCGCTCTTTCGCAGGAACTGGCGAGTGACGGAATCACGGTCGTCGGCATCAGCCCAGGTCCGTTCGCGACCGAGATGAACACGCCGCTCATGCAGAATCCGGAGACGAACGCGCAGTTCATCTCGAAGATCCCGGTGGGGCGCTGGGGTCGCGTGGAAGAGATCGGAGCGCTGGCGCGGTTCATCTGCTCGGAAGACGCCGGATTCATCACCGGCACTGACATTTTGATCGACGGAGGCTGGTGCGCGCAGTGACGAGAAGAGAGGCGTTGGCTGCCATGGCGGGCGCGGCTGCCGCCGGGTGCGGCCGCGATCAGCGGAAGCGCGTCGTGGTAATTCCCAAGGGTACGTCGCACATGTTTTGGGTGACCGTGCGCGCGGGCGCACTGGCGGCGGGCAAGGAATTCGGACTCGACGTGCAGTGGAACGGCCCCAATCAAGAGACCGAGATCGGGCGGCAGATCCAGATCGTCGATTCGGCGATCTCGCAGCATGTCGACGGGATCGTGCTTGCGGCGTGCGATCGAAAGGCGCTGGTGCAGACAGTGGACAAGGCGGTGGCCGCCGGAATCCCCGTGACGATCTTCGACTCCGGACTCGACTCGACCAACTACATGAGCTGGGTCGCAACCGATAACGTCGCCGCCGGCGCGATGGGCGCTCGCACGCTGGCCAAGCTGATCGGCGGCAAGGGCAAGGTCGGCGTGATTCAGCACGTACCAGGCAGTGTCTCGACCATGGATCGCGAGAACGGATTCGAAGAGGCAATCGCGAAGGAGTTTCCTGAAATCAAGATCGTGCAGAAGCTCTACGGCATGTCGGATCGCGCCAAGGCAATGGCGGCGTCAGAGAATATTCTCACGGCGAATCCCGATCTGAATGGCATGTTCGCTTCCACCGAGCCGAGCGCTTCCGGCTTGCTGCTCGCAGTGAAGGCTCGCGGACTGGGCGGCAAGCTCAAGGTGGTCGGTTTCGACGCCAACGACACGATGATCGAAGAGGTGCGCGCGGGCAACCTGCATGCGATGGTAGTGCAAGATCCGTTCAAGATCGGCTACGAAGCAGTTCATACGATCGCCATCAAGCTCTCCGGCAAAGAAGCGCCGAAGCGCATGGATCTCGAAGCTGTCGTCGTGTCGAAGGAGAACCTCGATACGCCCGCGATCCAGAAGCTGCTGAAGCCGGACATCAAGGCATGAGCCTCGATCCGGTGTTTCGCGCGGAAGATCTGCGCCCGTTCATCCGCCGGTTGATGGCCGCTCAGAGAATCGATGAACAGACGGCTGCGCTGATGGCCGATTCGCTCGTGGCCGCGCATGCGCGCGGTGTCGATTCACACGGCCTGCAGCTGGTGCCGTTCTACTCGGGTCAATTGGATGACGGGCGTGTAGATCCGTCGAAAGTGGGCGAACCTGTTTCCGAGAACGGGGCGGTGATGGTTTACGACGGCCAGAACGGACTCGGACAGGCAGTAGCCGACCGCTGCTGCGATCACGCGATTCGGCTGGCGCGCGCGCACGGCCTCGGATGCGTGGTGGCGCGCGAGTCCAATCACTTCGGAGCGGCTGCGTGGTGGGCGCAGAAGATGTCGGCGCAGGGCATGATCGGGATCGTGATGTGCACTGCGTCGTCGATGGTCGCACCGTGGCAAGGCCGCGATCCGCGTTGGGGTACGAATCCGATCTGTTGTTCGGTGCCAGGTCCGAACGGCGGCGGCTGGCTGCTCGACATGGCGACCACCACGGTAGCAATGGGGAAGATCTATCGAGCGAACGTGCTCGGCAAGGAGGAGATTCCCGCAGGCTGGGCCATGAACCGGGCGGGCGTTCCGACCACAAAAACCCAGGAAGCGCTGTGGGGTCTGTTGATGCCACTCGGCGGATACAAAGGCAGCGGACTCGCGTTCATGGTCGAGATGCTGTGCGGTGTGTTGAGCGCGGGCGCGATCAGCACCGAACTCGGCGGTTTCCGTGTGAAGGAACGGCCGTTCCGCGTCTGTCAGTTCTACCTCGCGATCGACGTGAGCCGATTCCAGCCGGTGGAGGAGTTCGCGGAACGGATGAAGAAGCTGATCGAGATGACGAAGAGTTCGAGTCCCGCGGAAGGCTACGATGAGGTGCTGGTAGCGGGTGAGCCGGAGTGGCGGACGGAGGCGATTCGCTTGCGCGATGGAGTTCCTGTGTCGGAGCCGTTGTGGAACTCGATCGCCGAGATCGCCGCGAAGCACGGCGTCGCGGTGCCGGCAGCGATCTCGCACCAGTTGGCGTGATGCCATGGCGAGGGAAGCTGCCGAGATCAGCCGATTGTTCCTCACCGCCTTTGTCCACAAGACTCAGGAATTGGAAGAGGACGGTGCCGTCTCATCCTTCCGCCGGATCGCATCGGAGGTTCTCACCGAGTTCGTCGAACGCCGCGCTGAATATGGCGATCGTCCTCGACTGGCTGGCAAGTGACACATTGGCGTTTTGGCAGCCGCCGATGCGGAGGTCCTCGCGAGGTTCCACAGCATGGCCGAAACGTTCGAGCAGGCGTTGCTCGAACGTTTTCGTCCGGGAAGCGCCAGCCGGACGGGCAGTGTCCTGCGCAAACTCTACTCACGCGGGAAGCAGGTCGACAAGTACATCGCTCTCGCCAAGCGCGACTACGTGACTCAGCAGGACGACCAGCAAACTGTCGACCTTCTCGAAGAGGCGGGCCGCTTCGCGGAGGCACTCGCATGGGTCGAGAAGTGTCCTGGACTCGCCGTCCGGAGAGCCAATCTCCTCCTGAAATCAGGACGCGAGGAAGAGGCGGAGCGGAGCGCCCTGGCGCGCTTCCGCGACGCCCCGGAGAGGACACCTACGAGATCCTGATGTCATCGACGGCTGCGGACCATCGTGGCGAGGTTCATGCACGAGCGATGACGTACCTCGAGAGGGCAATACCCGCGAGCGCCATCGAGGTCTGCGTTGCGATCGGGGAGAGAGACCTGCTCGCCAAGCGGATCGAAGCCGCCACTGAACAACAACTGCGAGCGATGAGCCACTACGACACCGAACCGGCCCCGAAGATGCTCGTGGCATACGCTCCGAAGGCGGCCGCGCGTATATTCCACATCCTCGCGCTGAGAATCCTGGACGACTCGAAGAGCGCGTACCATCGCTATGCGCTCGATCATCTCGACTGCGCGCGGGAATGCCTCGTCAATGCAGGCGAGCAACGGATCTGGGACAGGATCGTGCGGGAAATCTCGGAGAAACACTGCCGGAAGCCGGCCATCAAGAACGCGTTCCCAGCGGTGATTCGCGGACGATGGATTCGGACCGAAACGCTTACTTCAGCGAGATCCTCCACGTCTCGAGAGTAACACCGGTCGCCTGCTGCAGCCGCGCGACGGCGCGATTGAAGTCGAGCCTGGCGACGACCACGCGGCGCAGGCTATCGAGATGTTCGTTCTGGCGCGTAATCACGAGGAAGTTGGTCGACTCGCCGGTCTGAAACAGGCGCGTCTCGGAATCGAGCTTCTCTTTCGCGGCCTTCGCCGATGACTCCGCGGCGACGATCCGCTGCCGCGCGGTCTCGATCGCCTGCATCGCATTGCGGACTTGCGCCGCGATTCCCTGCTCCGCGCGCTCGCGCTCGAGCTTCAGCCGGCGTTCGGTGATCACCGTCTGTTCGATCGCTGCGTTCGCGGCGCGGTTGCGTGTGTTGAAGTCCATCGTGAGGCCGGCTTGGACCGTCTGGTAGTTCCAGCCAAACAGATTCTGAAGCGTACTGCCGTAGCCGCCGATCAGCGAAGATGGAATGCCGCCGCTGAGCGACGGAGCCTGAACGGGAGGTAAGCCCACGCGCGCCGAAAGTTCGTTCAAACGCTGGAAGGTGATCCGCGTCGATTCGTTGAAGGGATTTGCACCGGCGCTCGCCGGTTGCGTGCCGGCAAGACCGCTGACACCGTATCCGCCGGTCAGGTTGACAAGGGGCCTGATCTGATCGCGGGCCAGTTCCTGCTGCGTCTTGTTGGTCTCGGAGCGCAGGGCGACGTGGCGGAGTTCGGCGCGCTTTTCCAACGCGAGTTTCAACGCCTGATTGAGATCGTCAGACGCCGCCATGTCGACGGTTCGTTCGTCGGTGGGGATGATCTGATCGGTCCAGATGCCTTCTTCGCGGCTTCCGGAGACGAGAACCTTGAGCGCGTTCTCGGCTTCGGTCAGGATGTTGATCGTTCCGTAGTAGGTGTCGCGCCGGCGTTCCAGTTCGGCCTCCGCCGCGGCGATTTCGACACGGGCCACAGTGCCCGCGTCGATCGCGCGCTTGGTGCGAGCCAGTTGTTCCTGACCCCAATTGACGCCGTCGGCGGCCACCGTCACGCTTTGGCGCGCGGCCACTAGATCCCAGTAGGCCACTTGGACCCGGCCGACCACATCGATCACGCGCAGTTCGAGATCCACTTGCGACACTTCGGTGCTCTTCGAGCGCACTCGGATCTCGGCTCGATCGCGATCGATGAGCCGGTTTCGCCACAAAGGAACCGAGATGCCGAACGTGAGCCGTGATTGCGTCGCCGGATTGAGGCCCACGAATGGATTGGTAGTCGATTGGCGAGAGTTGTCGAACGCCGCCTGCCAGCTTGCACCGTTCCAGTTGAGCCGCTGGAGGTACGAGAGCGTGTGGTTGTTGAACGTCTCCTTCAATTTGCCGTCGGCGCCGAACAGGATCGACGAAGTGGGCGTGTTGCGGTTCTCGTATCCGGGTGTGTAGCGGACCAGTGCGTCGTAGACTCCGTAGGAGCCTTTCAATAGCGAATGCGCCGTGGCGATGTTAGTGCGCTCGATCTCGATATCGAGGTTTGACTTCAGCGCCATCTGAATTGCGTCCTCGAGCGAGAGCTTCCGCTCGGTGACGGTCACTCCCACTCGGGTGGGCTGGGCCATCGCGGCCAGTGAAAAGATCAGGTAAAGAGCGAATTTCATTTCTCAGTCTCCGGGAGCCGGCGAAGCGGCCGGCGGACGCAGGCCGAGTTTGGATGGCAGGCGGCTGAAGAAAGCCGAAAGGTCGTCGAACAACGAGTAGGCGACCGGTGTCACGAGCAGTGTGAGGAGCAGACAGAGGCTCTGTCCCCCAATGACGGCGATCGCCACGGTGCGGCGGCTGCCCGATCCGGCGCCTCCGCCGAGAGCAAGCGGAATCATGCCTGCGACGAGCGCCGCTGTTGTCATGAGAATGGGGCGCAAACGATCCTCGCAGCCTCGATAGATCGCGGTGAGACGGTCGACACCCTCGGCGCGGAGCGTCTTGATGTGATCGATCTGGAGAATCGAGTTCTTCTTCACGATTCCAAACAGCACCAGAATTCCCACCGAGCTATAGATGATGCTGAAGTTCTCCTTGGCCAGCATCAGCGATAGCAGCGCGAACGGAATCGATAGCGGCAGCGAGAGTAGAATCGTGATCGGATCGACAAAGCTCTCGAACTGCGCGGCGAGCACCATGTACATGAGCACGATCGAAAGCAGGAAAGCGAACATGTAGGCCTTCCCCGCCCTTCCGAATTCCTTCGTACGCCCAATGGTACCGGTGCGGTACTCGGGCGGCATCTTGAGGCCGTCCACGGTGTTGTTGAGGATTTCGAGGACGTTCGAAAGCGATTGCCCGGGCGCGATATTGGCCATCATCAGCACCTGACGCTGGCGGTTGTAGCGCGTGATCTGAGCAGGTCCCGTCGAGGGCGCGAGATGAGCCAGGTTGCCGAGCGGAACGTTGCCCAGTGTCGAACTCGGAACGAACAGACGGTTGAGTTCGGCCGGATTCTTGCGATACTCATCCGCCACTCGAAGCTGCACGTCATAGCGATCGTCACCTTCACGGTACGTCGTCGCCTGCGTATCACCCGCGACGAAGGTGCGAACCGCGGTTGCGATCGAGGCGACATTCACCCCCACGTCCGCCGCGCGATCACGGTTGATGACGACGCGGAGTTCCGGCTTACCGGGCTCGTAGTTGGTGTCGAGATCGACGAGTCCGGGAACCTGCTCGAGCTTCTTCTTGATCGCGGTCGCGTACCGGTCGAGTTGGAGCAGGTCGGGACCTTGAATGTAGAACAGCAGTTCGCGATTGTCGGCGCCCTGAATCAGCGAGGGAAGCTGCACGGCGATAGTCACGTCCCTGAAACGCTTCAGGCGCGCCCGGGCCATTCCCATCACGTCATCCTGAGTTTCTTTTCGCTGATCGGGCTTCACCATTTCGACCAGGATCGAGCCCCGATCGACCGTCCGGCGGATATCGGCGCCAATGACGGTGAGAACGTTGCGGATTCCCGGCAGCTTTCTCACCTCATCCTCCACTTGTCGCAGCACCGCATCGGTACCGTCGAGCGAGGCACCAGTCGGAAGCTTCACGAGAATCTCGAACTCACTCTGATCGTCGGTCGGCAGGAAAGACTTGCCAATCCCCATGAAGAGCGGAGCCGAGCTGAGCATGACTAGCAGACATCCGAGTGCCACGATCCAGCGGTGCCGCATCGACCATCGCAACATCGACCGGTAGGGCACCGCCAACATCCGGAACAGAATCGTGTCCTTGGTTTCGCCGGAGTGAGCGATCTTCAGGAATCGCGAGCAAAGCATCGGAGTCAGCGTGAAGCTCACCAGCAGCGAGACCATGATCGAAAACGCCGCTGTGAATCCGAACGATGACATGAACCGGCCGACGATGCCCGGCATGAATGCGACCGGCAGGAAGATGATGACGAGGGACAGCGTAGTCGCCATGACGGCGAGTCCGATATCGCGCGTGCCTTCGATGGCCGCCTGAATCGGCGAAAGATGCTTTTCCTCCATCATCCGGAAAATGTTTTCGAGCACCACGATCGCGTCGTCGATCACGATGCCGACCATCAGCACCAGGCCGAGCATCGTGATCTGGTTGAGCGTGAAGCCCATCATGTTCAGCAGCGTGTAGGTGGAGATGATTGAGGTAGGAATCGCGATGGCGGCGATCAGCGTGCTGCGCCAGGAGCGCATGAACAGAAGAACGATGATGCCGGCGAGGACACCGCCCAGGATCAGGTGCTCTTCGACGGCATGAAACGACTCCTCGATGAAATCCGACTGGTCGCGTGTGTAGGCGAACTTGAAGTCCGGCGGAAGGAATTGCCGCATCTCGGCAACACGGTCCTTCACGTTCTTGATCACATCGAGCGTGTTGGTGCCGCTCTGCTTCCGGATTTCGAGAACCACCGCCGCTGATCCATCGAGGCGGGCGAGCGAACGGGGTTCTTCGTAACCATCGACGACGGTTGCGATATCGGAGATCCGGATGGGTGCGCCTTGACTGGCGACAATGACGCGATTGAAATCCGCGGGCTTCTCGATACGTCCGAGGGTGCGGACGGCGGTTTCGCGCGGGCCCTGCTGGATGTTGCCACCGGGAACCTCGACGTTCTGGGCGCGCAGCGCGGCGCGAATCTGATCGACGTTCAAGTGATACGAGAACATCCGGTCGGTATCGAGCCAAACCTGGATCTGGCGCTGGCGCTCTCCGACAAAACGAACCTGACCGACGCCGGGCAGCGACTCGAGGTTCTTCTTGATGCGATCATCGACGAGCTTGGTGGTTTCGCGCAGGTCGCGCGGCGAGGAGATGACGAGATTGATGACGGGCGCGGCATCGGTCGCGATCTTGTCGACCACCGGGGGATCAGCGTCGTCGGGAAGCTGCGGCAGCACACGCGCCACCTTGTCCCGAACCTCCTGCGCGGCCACGTCGGCGTCTTTTTCGAGTACGAACTGCACCGTCACCACCGACGTGCCTTCCGCCGAGAGCGAATTGAGGTCGTCGATACCGGAGACCGTGTTCACGGCCTCTTCGATGCGTTTGGTCACTTGCGACTCGACCTCTTCCGGCGCGGCGCCGCGCAGTGAAGTGGTCACGGTCACAATCGGGAATTCGACTTTCGGGAAAAAGTCGACGCCGAGTTTGCGATACGAGTCGAGCCCCATGACCACCAGGAACATGATGAGCATGGTGGCGAAGACGGGCCTGCGAATGCAGATTTCAGCCAGCTTTTGCATGCGGGCGGGCTCCTTATTGGACCGTCACTTCGGCGTTGTCGGTGAGGTTGGCGAGGTTGGAGACCGCGACGTTGGTGCCGGCGGAGAGTACTCCGCCGGGAACTTCCACCCATCCTTCACCTGCCTCGCCCGGATTGATGCGATATTCCTTCGCGCGTCCCCCTTGAATCGAGAAGACCTTGTACAGACCCGCGACATTATAGAGAGCTTCCTTGGGAACGGTGACGATCGGTGAGCCCTTGGCCACCACGAGCTTCACCTGAACGAACATGCCGGGCCGCAGACTGGGCGGGCCCGACTGAATGCGAGCCTCGGCGGACAAAGCGCGAACGCGAGCGTCGAGGGAAGGATTGACTTGTGTCACCGTTGCCTGAAACTCCTTGCCCGGAAGGGCTTCGGAAGTGTAGGAAAGCACCAAGCCAGGAAAGACGAAGGCGGTCGCGACTTCCGGCACGTCGAGACGCAAGCGCAGCGGCCAGGTTTTGACGAGGGTCAGCAGCGGGACGTTGTCCTTGACGAACTGTCCGGTCGAGACGAGCTTGGCGGAAACGGTTCCATCGAAGGGCGCGCGGATCGTCGTATCGCCAAGGCGTTTTTCAGCGAGGCGCCTCTCGGCGCGGATCACCATCACATTCGCGAGATCGGTGCGCATCTGGTCTTGCGCGCCTTCGAGCGCGGCGCGGCGTGAGTTCACCAGCTTTTCGATCTCGACGAAGCGCTCGGTCGCGATATCACCACTTTCCACCAGTTTCTTGGCGTTCTGATACTTGTGCTGCGCGTCTTCGAATTGCGCTCGGGCGGAGCGGACCGCCGGAGTGTCTTTGGGAGTGGTGTCTTCCTGCGAGGGATCGAGTCCGACGCGGGCGAGAGCTTGAGCAAGCGCGGCGCGGGTCCGGTCGCCTTGGATCTGGTAATCGGTGCCGTCGATGCGCGCGATCACGTCGCCCTTGCGCACGCTCTGCCCGAAATCGTACCGGATCTCGGCGACTCGGCCCTGCACCTCGGAGCTGATGTTGGTGGTTTCATCTGGCACCAATGAGCCGGTGATGTCGATCGCCTTCGGAACGAGCTTGGTCTCGGCGAGTGCGGTTTTGACGGCGACGGCCGGAGGTTTGGATGCGGCCTGAGCGGCTGCCGCGTCGGCAGCTTTCTTCTGCTCGGCCTGGCGTGAGCAAGACGCCAGGAGCACGAGTGCGATGAATAGGACCCGATTCATTCGTTGGTAATCCCTTTCAGAAAGATTGCAACCGCGTTTTGGACGATCTCCTCCTTGGGCGCGGGGAGAAAGCCCGGACAGTAAATGGCGTAGACGATTCCCTGGTGCGCGATCGTTCCCGAGAAGATTCGCGCCGCCAGTAGCGGATCGATCGAGCGGAACCGTCCGGTTTCGATCTGCTTCAGGATGTGGCCGGTGATCAGGTCGTAGAACGCCTGCACTTTGTGCTGGAAGAACAGGTCCGAGAGTTCGTGCTGCTCGAGCGCGGCGAACATCAGAAGGCGCGCGTATCGCGGGTCGGTGGTGTACCAGTCGAGCAGCGCGGTTCCGAGCAGCTTGAAGAACTTCATGTTGTCGCCAGCATCGGTCGCTTGGGCGAGTTCGCCGACCAGACAGCCTCCGTCCTCGTTTACCGCCTGCGACTCGAGAATCGCGTCATAAAGCGCACGCTTGGTTTCGAAGTGCTGATAGAGCACGGGTTCTGAAACTCCACACGCGGCGGCGAGTTCCCGGGTCGTAGTGGCCCGGAAGCCTCGGCGCGAGAAGAGATCAACCGCGGTATCGACGATCGAGGCGCGGCGTTCGGCGGCGGGAAGGCGGGTTTTGGCGGGAGCGGACATGTTCCTAGCGGATGCTAACCTAGCAAGCACTACCTTAGCATTCACTAGCAGGGATCGTCAAGGAAGGAATCTGGTACACTCCCCTTTGATGAAGATCGAGCGCATCGAAGCTTTCGCGATTTCGATTCCTTTGGAAACGCCGGTTTCCGACGCCGTCCGGCGTATCACCCATCGCGACCACTACATGGTGACGATCACGACCAGCGACGGAGTCAGTGGGACGGGATTCACCCTCGGCTACGACGGCAGCCTCGCGATGATCTCGCTGACCGATTCGATTTACCGCCCGATCCTCATGGGCGCGAATCCGCTCGAAACCGAACGGCTGTGGGCCGAGATGTACCGGCAGTCGATCCAGGCCGGGCGGCGGGGCGCGGCACTTCGCGCCATCTCGGCCATCGATATCGCACTCTGGGACATTCGCGGAAAGATCGCGGGGCTGCCGGTCATGTCGCTGTTGGGCGTGAACCGCACCAGACAACGCTGCTATGCGACCGGCGGTTACTTCCGCGATGGGCAAACGCTCGACGAACTTGCCGCCGAGTACATGAAGTATCGCGAGGCTGGATTCGACGCGGCGAAGCTGAAGGTCGGCAAGTACTCCGGCCGCGAGGATGCCTTGCGGCTCGCAGCGATCCGCAAGGCGCTGGGCGACGATTTCGATATCCTGCTCGACGCCAACGGCGGCTGGCCCGACGCACCTACCGCGATCGCCGCCATGCAACGGCTCGAGGAATTCCGGCCGGTGTGGATCGAAGAGCCGGTGCGCGCCGACAATATCGGCGCGATGTCGCGCATCAGCGCGGCGATCCGAACACCGGTCGCAACCGGCGAACTCGAAGCGACGCGATGGGCGTTCGCCGAATTGCTCGAACGGCGCGCGGCCAGCATCCTGCAGCCGGACGCGACCGTCTGCGGCGGAGTCACCGAGTGGCTGAAGATCGCTCACATGGCGGCTGCGTTCGACATCCCGATCGCGTCGCACTACAACTGGGACATTCACACTCAGCTTCAAGCCTCGATTCCGAACGCGATGATCGTCGAGTATTTTGTGCGGTCGAGCGGCGTGAAGATGTTCGATGCGGTGCTCGAAAATCCCATCCAACCGGTGAACGGCTGGATCGAGCCTCGAACCGATCCTGGCCTCGGTCTGCGATTCCGGCCTGAGAAGCTGGCGGAGTATCGCATTGGCTAAACCGAAGCTGCGCATCGCCACGATCGGCCAGGGCTTCATGGGCAAGGCCCATTCGAACGCCTTTCGCCAGGCTCCCAAGTTCTTCGACCTGCCTTACGATCTCGAACTCGCGGTCCTGTGCGGTCAGGATCAGGCGCGGTTGAGCGCGATGGCGGCCCGATGGGAGTGGCGCGACACAGCCGTGGACTGGCGCGCCGTGGTGGAGCGACCCGACATCGACGTGATCGACATCGCCGCGCCGAATCATCTGCATGCGCCTATCGTGGAGGCGGCAGCGGCCGCCCGGAAGATCATCTGGTGCGAAAAGCCGCTCGCGAATTCACTCGAGGAATCAGTGCGGATGTGCGCCGCGGCGAGGGGCTTGCGGACGATGGCTTGGTTCAACTACCGGCGCGTCCCGGCGATCGCGTTCGCGCGGCAGTTGATCGAGCAGGGTCGAGTCGGCCAGCCGTTCCACTATCGCGCGACGTACTTGCAGGAGTGGGGTCCAGACCCGACGCGCCCAGTGAACTGGAAGGTCCGCCGCGCGGAAGCAGGCTCCGGCGTCCTCGGAGACCTGATGAGCCACTCTCTCGACACCGCGCTCTATCTCAACGGACCCATCGCCGAAGTGAGCGCGATGCAGCACACGTTCTCGCCGGCACGCGATATCGACGATGCGACGCTCGTGCTCGCGCGCTTCGCCAACGGCAGCGTTGGCACGTTCGAAGCAACGCGCTTCGCCACCGGTGCCAAGAACCGGAACCTGTTCGAGATCCACGGCGCCCATGGCGCGCTGCGATTCAACCTCGAGGACATGAACCGGCTCGAGTACGTTGACGCGACGTGCGAGCGGAATCTGCACGGTCCGCGATCGCTGCTGGTC
>CADECY010000194.1 GCA_902825945.1 uncultured Acidobacteriota bacterium | reverse complement strand
CGGTCTGAGCCGGCAGCATCACGCGGATGCCCAAACTCTCGATCTTGCGCCGCAGATATTGACCGCCGGTGGAGTCAAGCTGACGCTCCATCAGCGTTTCCATCAGGTGGACTACTGTCACGTCGCAGCCCTGCACCTGCAATCCACGAGCGGCTTCCAAGCCCAAGAGCCCTCCGCCGATTACAGCGGTCTTCAGGCCGGGCCGGGCTTTCTCCAGCAACGCGCGTGTGTCATCCAAGGTGCGAAACACGTGTACATTTTTCTTCTCCACGCCGGGAATAGACGGGATGAAGGCGCTGCTTCCGGTGGCGAGAATCAACTTGTCATAGGGTGTTTCCGCCCCCAATTCATCCACCACGATCCTGCGTTCGCGGTCAATGCGCGCAATGCGAACACCAAGGCGTGTGCGGATGCCGTTGTCCTGATACCACCCAAGACCGTTGATCACGATTTCATCGGGCGTTTTCTCACCGGCTAGAACCAGCGACAAAAGAATCCGGTTATAGTTGACATGAGTCTCATCGCCGAAGATCGTGATCTCGAAATCCCGCGACTGCTTCAGGATCTGCTCCACGCAAGCCACGCCTGCCATGCCGTTGCCGACCACTACGAGCCGTTGTTTCATGCGCGCGCTCCTGTGCGCTCCACCCTTACGGCGCATTGCTTGTAGTTGGGCTCGCGCGAAATGGGATCGAAAGCATCCTGGGTCACTTCATTCACATTGGTTTCGGCAAAGTGAAATGGCATAAACACCTGGCCCGGCGCCACGATCTCCGTCAACCGCAACTCCACGTCCTTCACTCGCCCGCGGCGGCTGACCACGTCCACCGATTCGTGGCTGCGCAGGCCCATGGCCTTGGCATCGCGCGGATTCATCTCCAGCCAGGCGCGCGGCGAAAGGCGTTCGAGAATCGGCACCTCGCGCGTTTTGGTGCGGGTGTGCCAATGTTCCACGGTGCGCCCAGTGTTGAGCACGTTAGGAAACTCCCGATTTGGTTGTTCTGGGAAAGGCGCCCACTCCGTGCACAGGAATTTTGCCCGCCCATCGGCCGTTTTGAATCCTCCGTCCGCGTACAGACGGTTTGTACCGTCCGGAGCCGTGCCTTCCGGGAGCGGCCACTGAACTGCGCCGTGGGAGGCGAGGAGATCGTAGCTGATTCCCGAGTAATCGCAAAGCCGTCCCTGTGAAACACGCCGCCATTCATTGAAGGCGTCCTCCACACTCGCCCATTCAGGGTAGAGCTCTTCGCGGCAGCCGAGTTTCTCCGCCAAAGCCAAGAAAATGTCGAAGTCCGAACGCGCTTCGCCGATGGGCTCGAGGGCCTTGTTTACTTTGCTCACACGGCGCTCGGAATTGGTGTAGGTTCCTTCCTTCTCGCCCCAAATCGCCGCGGGTAAAACCAAGTGCGCAAGCTCAGTCGTTGGCGTCGGATGATAGCCGTCTTGCACCACCAGGAAATCCAGATTCGAGAGCGCGTGCCGCAGTACATCCTGATTCGGATAGGAGACCAGCGGGTTCGTTGCGATGATCCAGAGCGCTTTGATCTTCTTCGCCACGCACGCCTCCACAATGTCGGGATAGGCCAAGCCGCGTTTGACCGGCAGGCGCGATTCATCCACGCCCCAAATGCGCGCAAGGCCGGCGCGGTCTTCCGCGTCTTCGAATTTGCGATAGCCCGGCAATGATGATGTGAACCCAGCTTCGCGTGTGCCCATCGCATTGCACTGGCCTGTGATGGAAAAGGGCGCGGCTCCCGCACGGCCGATGTTGCCCGTCAGCAGTGCCAGATTGCAGATGGCATTTACCGTTGCCGTGCCCAAAGTGCTGTGGTTCACGCCCATGGTCCAACCGATGAATCCGGCCTTGGCACGCCCGTACAGCACAGCGGTTCTGAAAATCGACTCCGCGCTGAGCCCAGTGATCGCCGCCACTCGTTCCGGTGTGTAAGAAGCGAGAAATCTTTCGAGCTCCGCGAATCCGCTCGTATATTTCTCGATGTAGCCGCGATCAATCAGGTTGTATGCGATCAGAATATGCGCGATGCCGTGAAGCAGCGCCAGGTCTGAGCGAGGCTTCAGCGGCAAGTGCAAATTGGCCATCATCGCGGTCTTGGAAACGCGAGGGTCGGCGACGATGAGCGTTTTGCTCCGGTTGGCTTCCAAATACTGACAGAGAATCGGATGGTTGTCGGCGATGTTGGCGCCGATCAGCAGCACCACGTCGGCTTGCTCCATATCTTCGTAGGCGCCCGGGGGGCCGTCACTGCCAAAGGAGATTTTGTAGCCGGAAACGGCGCTGGCCATGCACAGAGTCGTATTGCCGTCGTAGTTATTCGTGCCCAAGCCAAGCTGCACTAGCTTGCCAAGAGCGTAGAATTCCTCGGTAACAAGCTGACCGGTACTCAATACTCCCAGGGAGTTTGGGCCGTATTTGGCCTGCGCGTTGCGGAACGCGGCTGCCATCGCGCTGAGCGCATCATCCCAGGAGACGCGTACGAGCTTGCCGTTTCTGCGCAGCATCGGATATTTCGCGCGATTCTCCGTATTGATGATGTAGTGCTCTGAAAGTCCCTTGGGACACAGCTTGCCGCGATTCACCGGATGAGAAGCCAGGGGGCGCGTCGCGACAGCGTTCCCGTCCTTGACGCCAATCTCGATGCCGCAGCCAACCGAGCAATAGCCGCAGGTTGTGGGCACCCATTTTTCGGCAATCTTCTTGACGGATGTGTAGCCAGTGCTCTCGCTGCGAGCGAAGGCGTACTCTTCGCTCAAATTGTCCAGGCCGATGGCACGTTTCCAGTTCATGCGGCTACCCTTTCTCCGGAAGTGAATGCCGCGCCCAAGTTCTTCGGCACTACGCTCACAAAGAACAGATATCGGCCCAACCATTCACCCACCAGTGCCAGAGCCAGGGCAGTTGCCGCGGCCCCTGTCACCAGCGGCAAGACAATACCGGCCAAAGCAAGGACCGTCAGTCGTATCAGGAAGAGGTTGCGCAGTATCCCAGACAACAGAAGTGAGCACGCACGCAGCTCAACCACTTCCGAGCGCGCAAGCCAAAAGAACTTGAGCATCTGCGCGAGAAATTGGGCTGTGCCGCCCAACACCGCGGCGGTCCGAAGCCATCGCGGCGCCGAGGGATTCAGGAGCTGAACAAACAAGGGGCCGAGCAACACCGCCGTGGCATAGAATTCGGCCAGCGTGTAGTTCGTGTACCAAGCCGGACGGGCACGAACAATGTAGATCTTGGCGGAACTGGTGATTCCAGCAAGCCCCGCGACGAACGTTGCAAGTCCGACAATTGCGCGGCCCGGCAGGTCAAGCATCAACATGCCGGCAAACGCGCTAGCGGCTCCAGCGAATAGTGAAAGAGTCAACACTTCGCGACTCAACCACGATTGGCGCAATCCCTTCAATGCGCGCCACGCATAAACCGGGCGCCCCAAGTGAAGTGTGGAAGCGCCCAGGCTCAAACCGGCCAAGCTCAGTGTTGCCACTGCTGCCGTGGTGAGCGCGCCGCCTGATCCTAGAAGGTCGAGCAGCCACAGCACAGCGAACGCACCCACACAGAGCTGAGTCAGAACCAGCATGAAGACCAGGGGCCAGTGCGGATGTTCAGGACGAACGCGCTCGAGGTCGACGCGGTCTGTAGACGGCAGCAGGTTCTCGGGCAGCGTGATTCGCATCGTCGAAATACTGTCGTCCGCCGACGGCAATCCGGGTGCGTTCGCGGACAGATGCTCGTCCCGCCAGCCGGCGACGTTGACGATTTCGATCGCGAGCGCTCCTTCCGGGCACGCATTCACACATGCTGGTGCCATCCCGTCCGCAATTCGGTTGTGGCACATGTCGCACTTGCCCACCACTCCGCGCGCGGCGTTGTATTGCGGCACTCCGTAGGAACAATTCCAGGTACAGTACTGACAGCCGATGCAAGTGTCCGCGCTGTGGATTACCACGCCGGTTCGATCGTCCTTTGTGTACGCTTCAACCGGACATCCGATCAGACACGAAGGCTCCAAGCAGTGATTGCAGCCCATCGAGAGGTGAAAACGCTGCGTGAAGGGATAGTGCCCGCCCTCGATTTCGCCCACCCGCCGCCAGTTGATCTCGGCCGGGTTTCCGTTCTGTTCATTGCACGCCACCACGCAGCACTTGCAACCGATGCACTTGGTCATGTCGAAGTGAAATCGGTACTGCTCGCCCGCCGCCAATGGGCGATGCGGCATCAATTCCGCCGGCGCTGTTTCGATTCGCACGCGCGATCTTGCCGCGGTGGAAAGAAGAGCGCTTTCCATCAAAGGCAGTGCCAAAGGTTCGCTCGGGTACACGTAGGCCGTTTCCGCCACGGGGCTCCTTGAACAAGCTAGAATTCGCGAAGGTCTCTCCCGCGCGGAGAAAAATGGAAACGGACAGGGCTTCGTCTGCGATAGGCTCGACAGGTCGTTGCGAGCTGTCTCTACTGTAGCAGCGGACCAAGATCTGCCGGAAGAAGAAAATTTTTATGGACCTGATTCAATAGCAGAAGGCCTTTTCCAGCCAAGGACTTACCGAGGCCCATGATCGGGAGGCCGGAGGCCTTGGTCCAAATCTAGGCTGCCGTCCAGAGGATCTCACTCGATGGCTTCCTCTTCCGCGCTGCGTTCGACGGAGGAATGGGCACGATCACGTCGGGCCAGTTTTTGATGAACGCGGCTGACGCTCCAGCGAGTGAATCGGTCGCCGCCGCGTCGCCACAGTTCTCGAACGGGTAGGGCATTCACCGGCGGCCTCTTCGTGTCGAATTCCAGATAGCTAAAAGCGCAGCATCCGCTGAACGTGCTGCTGGATGTTTGGAAATCGACCGCGTACCCCAACGCCTACGGAGGGGCAATGCGAAAAAAATTTGGCTCCTCGGGTAGGACTCGAACCTACAACATTTCGGTTAACAGCCGAACGCTCTACCATTGAGCTACCGAGGAGTGGACGTCACGAACGCGACCATTTCATTACACCAAACGCGTGCGCGCGTTGTCAAACTTTCGGGCCTTCCTGCCGATATGAGATCGGGTCCCTTTTGCCGCGACGACACTTTGCACAAATCGCCCGTATTCTGGCGTGCAACGCCAGTGTCGCGGCTCTTGTGTGGACCGGAAACGTGCTGCCCGACGTCGAAGCGGCGACGATGGTGCTCGTGCTGGTGCTCGCCGTGCTGTTCATCGCGATCCGCGTGGGGCGCGTCGAGTCGATCACCGCATCGATCGTGGCAGCGGTTCATTTCGGCTACTGGTTCGTCGAGCCGATCGGTTCCCTCGCGATCCACACGATCGACGGCTGGATCGCCATTGCGGGTCTGCTGATCACGGCGATCGTGGTGAGTCAGCTTGCGCTGCGCGCCCGCCGGACGGCGCGGGAGGCAGTCGAGCGGCAACGCGAGACCGAGCGGCTGTACGAGTTGGGCCAATCGCTGATGCTTGCCGGCCGGATGGAAACGGTCGCCTACACCGTCACGAATCAGATTCTGCCAGTCTTCGGAGCTCGGGGAGCGGCCTTCCACTTCCTAGAGTCCGGACAGGCGCATCGTGCCGGTGAAGCCGATCTGATCACGGCGGAAGCGCTCGCTCACGCGGCGCGGGCTCGATCCTTCGAAATCGGAGAAGGGTTCGCGATCATTCCTCTCACCCGGGGTGGGGAGGCGTTCGGGAGCCTCGGCATCGCGGGCGCCGAGATCAGCGAAACCGCGCTGCGCGCGTTGTCGCACATGATCTCGGTGATGCTGGAGCGGATTCGCATGTCGGAGTCGCTCGCCCGGGCGAACGAAGAACTCGCGCGGCAGAATCGCGAAGTCGAGCAGCAAAAACATTTGTCGGATTCGCTGTTGTTGAACATTCTGCCGGAGGAAGTGGCGGTGGAGTTGCGCACCAACGGAATGGTGGCGCCGAAGTACTTCGAGGACGTGACCATCCTGTTCACCGACTTCGTGGGCTTCACCGTTTCCACCGAGCATCTCGCCGCCGAAGATGTCGTGCACGTGCTGCATGACTATTTCACAGCGTTCGACAAGATCTGCGCCCGTTATGGAATCGAAAAGCTCAAGACCATCGGCGACTCCTACATGTGCATCGCGGGCCTTCCCACGCGCACTCCGTCGCATCCGGTCGATGCCGTGATGGCGGCATTCGAGATGATCCACGAAGTCGAGCGGCGCGCCGGCGAGGGCTCGCTCGCCGGTTGGAAGGTCCGCATCGGCATCCACACGGGGCCGGTTGTCGCGGGCGTCGTCGGTATCGACAAGTTCGCCTTCGACATCTGGGGCGATACCGTGAACTACAGTTCGCGGATGGAGTCGAGCGGCGCGCCGAATCGCATCAACATCTCCGAGCGAACCTACGCGCGCGTCAAGGACTTCTTCGAGTGCCAGTACCGAGGCAAGGTGCTCACGAAAGAGAAACGCGAAGTCGACATGTACTTCGTCAACCGGCCGCAGCCGCGCCTGCTCGAGGGGCCGGGTGCGATTCCGGAAGCGTTCGCACGGCGGTACGACGTCTACTTCCAGAAGTCCGCGCCGGCGTTTCCCCAATTCCTCTTGGCCGATACCCCGGAGTTGATACACTCCGGTAGATGACCCGGCGGGATTTCCTGGGCGGCCTCGCTGCCGCTTCCTCCGCTTCGGCCGCCACCCGGCCGAACGTGCTGTTCATTTCGGTCGACGACATGAACGATTGGGTGGGATGCCTCGGCGGCTATCCGGGAATCCATACCCCGAACATCGATCGGCTGGCCAAGCGCGGCGTGCTCTTTTCCGACGCCCACTGTGCCGCGCCCCTGTGTAACCCTTCGCGGACCGCGCTGCTCACCGGACAGGCACCGTGGCGCACGGGCATCTACGGCAACGACACCTATTGGAAGCCCAACCTCCCGGACGCCGTGACGCTGCCGATGCATTTTCGCGCCAACGGTTACCATGTCGCGGGCGCTGGCAAGGTCTTCCACCATGTCGCGGGCTTCAATCCGCCCGATCAGTGGGATGACTTCCAACTCCAGGTGTTCGACGATCCGTGGTACCGGCGCGACGAATGGTATCCGTGGAACAAGAAGATTCCGGCGCCGAAGGGGCATCCGTTCAACGGGCTCGACAAGTTCCAGGGTGAGTTCGATTGGGGCGTGATTCCGGGCCGCGCCGAATCGGAATACGGCGACATGCGCGCGGTCGAGTACGGCGAGAAGTTCCTCGGCAAATCACACGCCAAGCCCTTCTTCCTCGCGATCGGATTGTGGCACCCGCACATCCCGATGTTCGCGCCTCAGAACTACTTCGATCTCTATCCACCGGAGAAGGTCCGCATCCCGGAGGTGCCCTCGGACGATCTCGCCGACATCCCGGCCACCGGGCAGAAGCTCGCGGCCTTTCGCAGGCCTGAGCATGAGCGGATCGTGCGGGAAGGCAAGTGGCGTGATGCGGTGAGAGCGTATCTGGCGGCGATCAGCTTCGCCGATAAGATGGTGGGCCAAGTGATTTCAGCGCTCGACCAAAGCGTGCACGCACGAAACACGGTGATCGTATTCTGGTCGGACAACGGGTGGCACCTCGGCGAAAAACAGCACTGGCACAAGTCGACGTTGTGGCAGCGGTCGACGCACATCCCGATGATCTTCGCCGGACCCAGCACCAAAGCGGCGGGCCGGGCCCGCACGCAGCCGGTCACGCTGCTCGACATCTATCCGACACTGATCGACCTGTGTGGACTTCCGAAGCGCGACGGGCTCGACGGCACGAGCCTCGCGCCGCTGCTTCGCGATGCGGGCCGCCAGTGGAAACCCGCTGTCTCCACGTTCGAGCCCGGCAATCACGCCGTGATCAGCGAGAAGTGGCGCTACATCCGCTACCGCGACGGCGGCGAAGAACTGTACGACCGCAAGGCCGACCGCCACGAGTACACGAATCTGGCGAGCGATTCCAAGCTCGCGCCGGTGAAGCAGGAGATGGCGCGTTGGCTGCCGAAGTCGAGCGCGCCGCCGAAGCCCGATCGCGACGAGTGGGACTTCGACTTTGCCTCGTATCAATTCCGCAGGAGAACATCCCGATAAGCCATGAGCATCCTCACACGACGGCACTTTCTCGGTTCTCTCCCGTCGGCCGCGCGCGCGGCGCAATCGAGTCGCGGCATGCGCCCGAACATTCTCCTCGTGATGGCCGACGACCTCGGCTACGAGTGCCTCGGCTGCAATGGCTCGACATCCTATCGCACGCCGAATCTCGACCGGCTCGCGGGCAAAGGCATCCGCTTCACGCATGCCTACGCGCAGCCGCTCTGCACGCCGACTCGTGTGCAGTTGATGACGGGGCAACTCAACTTCCGCAACTGGCGCGCGTTCGGGTTGATGGATCCGAAAGAGAAGACGTTCGGCCACGCGATGCAACGTGCCGGCTATCGCACCGGAATCGCAGGCAAGTGGCAGTTCTACAGCTATGAAGAGAAGGGCTCGCCGAGGTTCCAGGCGGGGATGAAGCCCGAGCAAAGCGGCTTCGACGAATATCTGCTCTGGCACGATCTGCTCACCGAGGACAAAGGCTCGCGCTATGCCGATCCCGTCTTGAACGAGAACGGCAAGCTGCGGCGTGACACCAAGGGAAAGTACGGGCCCGATCTCGAGATGGACTTCCTCGAGAAGTTCATGGAACGGAAATCCGAGAAGCCGTTCTTCGCCTACTATCCGATGACCTTGACCCATGGTCCGTTCAACATGACGCCGAAGAGCGCTGATTGGGCCAAGGGGAACCGCTTGAAAGACGACCCGAAGTACTACGGCGACATGGTCTCCTACATGGACGATTCGGTGGGCCGGATCATGAAGTTCCTCGACCGCACTGGCCTTGCCTCGAATACGTTGCTCCTGTTCTACGCCGACAACGGAACTCCGCCCGAGGTCACCTCGCAAACCAAGACCCGGACCATTCCCGGCGGCAAGGGAAAGACCACCGAGGCCGGGATGCGCGTGCCGATGTTTGCTCACTGGGCCGGAGTCACGGGCGAGGGCAAGGTGTGTCCGGACCTCATCGACTCCACCGATTTCTTGCCTACGATCATGGAGGCAACCGGCGCGAAGTGGTTCGATGGGCTGCCGCTCGATGGGCGCAGCTTCCTGCCGCAGATTCGCGGCAAGAAGGGCAATCCACGCCAGTGGGCATTCGCCCACTACGATCCGCACCCTGGCTGCAAACAGCCGTTCCAGGCGACGCGCCTTACATGGGATCACCGGCACAAACTCTACATGGACGGGCGGCTGTTCGACATCGATAAGGATTATTTCGAGCAATCACCGATCGCGCCCGGTTCGGAATCGGCCGCCGATCGTGCGGCTCGTAAGAAGCTGCAAGCGGGTCTGGATCAGATGGCCAAGGTGATGCCGCCGAAGTTCAACAAGTACGAGACCGACGGACGAAAACCCTACTGAGCCAATCGCCGCGTCCACGCCGCGGTCTCGAGATTCGCGGCTTTGATTCCCGCGATCGCGGCTTCATCCGGTGATTCATCCGGACCACGAAGTCCACGCTTTCGCGCATGATTCCTCAGGTAGGCGCCACAGAGGTGAAATCCTACGCACTCCGGAATCTCGCGCAGCGCGGCGAGGGTCTCGGTGTACTTCTTCGGATCGTTACGCCGGACATCGTTCGGCAGATCGACGCGTCCCGCGCTGTCGGCAAGCAGCACGGGCTTGCCCGTCAGCTTCGCGAATCGATCGAGATCCGCGCGGATCTTCGCCACTGGACCGAAGTGCTGGAAACTGAAGACATCGACGAACGGAACCGCGGCGCGCAGCACTTCTTCCGAGACCGGGGCCATCGCTTCGTAGCGGTCGCCGAAGATCAGGTGATTCCGGTCATAGCGGCGGATCGCGTCATGCGTCACCTTGTAGTAGCGCGCCGCGAGGCTGGTCAACTCCCGCCGGCCGGATTCGGTGTTCAGCTTTTCGGGATCGAACAGCGGCCCCTTCCACTTCGACCACGGCCGCGTGTGGATCCACACCGGACAATCGGTGTAGAAGTAGCCGATCAGCTTGGGGTCATTGGCCATGCGAGCGCACTGGCTGCGCGCCACGTAGTCGCACCAGTCTTCGAAATCGCCGCTGTGGAAGTCCGGCAGCTTGACCTCTGCATCCCATTGATGCGTGTCGGCGAAGGGGAGCAGATGGCAATAGGGCAGGTCGAGCCATTGATACTCTTCGAACGTGAACGCTGGCGAGTGGCGATGAATCGTGTCACGAATGACCACGACTTCCTGGGTCCAGCCGGCGCTGTTGAAACCCCACGCGAGCAGATCCGGGCGCACCGATTGCTTCAGCCAGCGCTCGGTGCTGTTGGCGTACTTCCGGTTCCACGCATCGCCTGAATCGGTGTAGCGCAACGGCGCGGAGTCGATATGGTTGAACCCGAGTGAGAAGAAGATCTGGCCCGCCGGCGTCCGGAGCCAATGGCGGCCGTTCCGCTTCGTGAGCGTGAAGAAGGCTTGCTGGCCTCGCGAAACTCCCGCCGCGAGCGACCCGAGGAACATCCTTCGATCGAGCGTCATTGATATAGTGTGCATGATCCGATGAATCGAAGATCTCTGCTGGCTGGCCTCGCCGCGGCGCCGATGCTCCCCGCCGCGCGCGACGAGTTCGCCGTGACCGCGAACAAGACGTTCCTCAATGCCGCCGGATACTATCCGCTGGGCCGTCACGTGCAAACCGCGGCGGAGCGTTATCTCGCGCAGGCGGCCTCCGGCGTGGACTCCGGCGAGAAACTGCTCGATTCCGCGCGAGCCGAGTTCGCCATGTTGACTGGCGTGAAAGCATCGGAGATCACGCTCATCCAAAGCACGATGGCGGGCGAAAACATAGTCGCCGCCGGACTCGGACTGCACTCGGGCAAGGGCAACGTAGTGACCGACGAACTCCACTATCACGGTGGGCTCCATCTGTACGAATCGCTCGCGAAGGCCGGACTCGAAGTCCGCATCATCAAGCAACGCGACTGGCGAATCGACACGGGCGAATTCACGCGCGCCATCGGCAAGGATACGAAACTGGCCGCGATCACGCTGGTGTCGAACATCAACGGATACGAGCATGACGCCCGCCGGATCGCTGAAGCCGCGCATCGCAACGGTGCCTTCCTCTACGCCGACGTGATTCAATGCGCCGGTTGTGTCCCATTGAATCTGCGCGAACTCGACATCGACTTCGCCGCCGCCTCGACGTACAAGTGGCTGATGGGCCTTCGTGGATTCGGCTTCCTCTACGTGCGCTCTGAACTCCAGGGACGCGTGTTGAGGCCCGCGCAGTTCGGTGACCGCCAGTACGACGATTTCGAATATCACATGTTTCCAGGCGCAGTGCCGGGCGAGGGCCGCTGGTCGAAACACGCGGCGGGAGGCGGCCGCACGTATGAGACGGGAAATGTTTCGGCGATCGGCGCGGCCTGCGCGGCCGAGTCGATCCGGCACATCCGGTCGATCGGCGTCGCGAAGATCCAAGCCGAAGCGCTGAAGCTCGTGGATCGGATTCGCAAGGAGGTGCCGAAGCTCGGCTACCCCTCGATCACGCCGCCGGAATCGAAGGCTCCGATCGCGGCGTTCCTCGTGAAGGATGCGGCCGCCACGCGCGAGAAGCTTCGAAAGGCGAACGTCGACGTGAAGATCAAATGGAATCAGATGCGCGTTTCGCCCGGGATCTTCAATACGATGGAAGACGTCGAGCGGCTTTTGCGAGCGCTCGCGTAGCGAACGCGGCGAGCGTGCCCAGGCTGATCGCGCGGCAGAGCCATGGCTCGACTCCCGGCTCGTACGGCTGCTCAGCGGGGCGCGGGACTGCTCCCGGGATGTCGTAGATCGACACGCCTTCCTTATTCCACAGCAGCGGGAGCCTACCTTCGAAGATCGAAGCGTCGCGATAGGGCTTCCAGAACTCGCGGCTCTTCGGACCGGACACGACCAGCGTGTCGACTCCGTATCGGCGAAGTGCGCTCACGCATTCCTCGAACCCGCAACCGAACTGCGAATACAGCACCCGTTGTTGTTCCGGATCCGGTGCGGTCGGGAACGACCCGCCGTTGAACTGCCGCACGCGCGAGAAGGCGTTCATCCACTGCGCGATCGATCCGGGCGCCATCACGAATCCGTTCGGCCGATTCTCGTCGAGCCATCGTGCCACCCGATACTCGATGGTGGCGGTTACATCGGCGCCGATCAACTCGCGTTTGCTGTAGCGGCGATGTTCGATCGTCTGATAGGTGGCCGCCGCAACAGCGATCAACGCAAGCGCGACCGCCGCGGGGCGGGGAAGCCGCCGGACCACATCCCCCGCGACGAACGCCAAGAGCACGGCGAACCCAACCTCCGCCTCGGACTTGTAACGGCCGGCCTGCGGCACGAAGTGGAGATTCCACCGCTGCTGCAAGATCGCCATCGCGATCGTGATCCAGGTGAAGATCACCGCGAATCGCAATTCCGGCCGCGAGGCCCTCGTATTCCACCACAGAGCCAGAGCACCGGCGCTCACGGCTCCGAGCGCAATCCAAGATCCCGCGGACCACGCACTTTCATCGAACATCTGTGCGTTCGTGCGAATCGTCTGGATGAGGCTCGGCGGCAGATACGGACATACGATCAGATACGCGACTGCCCCAGCGGCAAAGGCGGTCCGCCAAACGCCCGCGACCACGCACGTGCAAAGCGCCAGGAGCGCGAAGGCGGTGAGTCCGAACGGATTCGCGAATCCGGCCAGAGCCGCGAGCAGCGCTGTGGCCGCGAAGTTCCGGCGCACCAACATTGCGGCGGCAAAGCAGGCGAAGGCCAGCGCGAACTGATGCGGGGCTTCGTCCCATGAGAAGGTCAGATACAGCCGGCGCGCATCGAGCACGTGTGCCCAGGCGAACGCTCCATCCGGCGCGGCGAGTTCCGTCGGAGCGCTGAGCGAATAGGCGATTGCCGCGATGAAGCTCCAGCGCTTGTCTCCGCACCATTGCCAGGCGAGTGCGAACACGGCCAACGGACCCAGGCAGAACGCCAACGCCGCGACGATATGAAACGCCTGGCCGTGCGGAATGTCTGTGGCCCTCGCGATCAACGCCATCAGGCCCGGCACCAGCGGCGCATAGGTGTTCTCGAACGGCATTCCGCCGGACCAATAGGGCCACCACGAAGGCTTCCACCAATGCTCGCCGGCCAGGCGCGCGATCGCGATCCAGAATCCCTGCATCGAGTTCGTCTTTCCGGTGAACTCGAGAAAACAAACCTGCCGGATCAGGTACGCATTCAAACCGAAGATCACGGCGGCACAAAGCGCGGCCGTGGCGCGGGATCTCACAGAATGTTTGCGAGCACGCCGCCGTCAACGAGAATCACGGTTCCGGTGATGTAGCTTCCGGCTTCGCTGCCGAGCAGCAGCGCCGTACCCACCAGTTCCTCGGGTCTGCCCCAGCGCCCGAGCACGGTGCGATCCGAGAAGACCTTCTTCTCGGCATCGGTGAGGATCTTGCCGGGAAGATCGGTCAGGAACGGTCCGGGCGAGATGCAGTTCACGGTGATGTTGTGCGGACCGAGATCGATCGCACTCGCGCGGGCAAGCCCGATCAGTGCGGACTTCGTCGAGCAGTACACGTTCCGCCCCGCCTTGCCGCCGAGACCGAGTACGGAGGAGATGTGGATGATCCGTCCCCACTTACGCTCCTTCATCTGCGGAACCACGGCGCGCGTGAGGCGCATGCAACTCGACAGATTCAACTCGATGATGCGATCCCACGCTTCATCGGTGACCTGATCGATCGGCTGCGGCACGTTCGATCCGGCATTGTTCACGAGGATATCCACGCGGCCCAGACGTTCGAGCGTGGCCTTGGCGAGGGCGTCGGAATCGTCGCGCTGGGTCATGTCGGAGACCATCCATTCCACGCGCACGTTCAAGCCCGCGCCGATTTCCTTGGCGGCTGCTTCGAGTTCATCCTGATGGCGGCTCGAGATCATCACGTTGGCGCCGCACTCGGCGTATCCGCGAGCCATGGCTTTGCCGAGTCCTTTGCTGCCGCCGGTGACGAGGGCGGTTTTCCCGGAGAGATCGAATAGTTGGGGTACGGTCATCTTTGGCATGGTACCCCAAAGAACTGCCCGTGTTGGATGCTGCCTGGTGTTCAATGTGACGAATCGGCCCAGGCGCGCCGATCAAGCTCTGCCTCCGCGCGCGAATCGCCACTCGAACTGCCGCACTGACACATCATAGTAGGTAACCAGGAGTCATGCCGTCAGGCAAGAATGAAGCGTGGCGGACTCCGCGCGCAACTATCTGCTGAAAGCTGGCGTCAGAGCGATCGCCAGCGCCGCCTACGCCGACCCGCCTTGCGGCGCTTGCCGATTCATCATCTCGCGCATCCTCGCCCGCGCACCCGGCACGAGCCTCGCCGACACGC
>CADECY010000193.1 GCA_902825945.1 uncultured Acidobacteriota bacterium | reverse complement strand
GGCCAGTGCGACCGCCATAGCGGTCAGGAGGCGCCATCGGGACTTGCGCATGTCGCCGAGCGTATCACACGGCGCGTGATTCTCACCGGCCGAACATTCGTTCGAAGTCGGACCACGCTACCGCGCGTCCATGAATCGGCGCGATCGTTCGCACATCCATTCCCAGCCGTCTCACGTGATCGCGGAAGCTGTTGTTCGAAGCCGTGGGAGCACCAGCGGATTCGCCCGGCGAAGGAGGATCGTAGAGATCAGCATCGATCGCGATCTTTTCTTCCGGCAGATACGCCATCAGCATGCCCTCGACATGCGCGAGCGGCTGCACGTAGCTGATGCGCATCGTGCGGCGGCCGCCGGTGAGCGTGTAGTTCTCGCGCACCGTCTCCCACTGATAGCCTTCGGCGAGTTCGGTGGGCGGCCATAGCGACAGCATGTCGGGCGCGAGCGTTCGGGGCGTGTAGTTGACGACGTCACGATTGTAAAAGGGGAAATTCTTCCAGTGGGTGACGATCGTGGCGCCGATGTGAGCATAGGTGCGAAGTCCACCGATGTGATCGAAATGCTGATGGGTACTGATCAGGTAGCGGATCGGCTTGTCCGGGATCTTCTTCACGATCGCGTCGATCACGGCGAGGTTGCGTTTCTCGTCGAGCGGCGCTTCGACGACCGCGATGAAATCCGAGAACTCGACGGCCACGCTGTTGTGTGTGGAACCGCCCATCAGGTAGACGCCGTTCGCGAGCGCCTCCATCGTGACTCGCTCTTCGAACCGCGCCGCGCGCACCGGGGCCGGGACCTCGACCGTATCAGGGCAGGCGTTCGCGCGGACCTCCTTCAGTGGCCCGCCGAACCCGTTGTGTCCCGCGCTCACGTTCAACGCACCGTAATTGTCGTCCCAGCCCGTGTGGCTGTGCCAAACCGTGGGGAAGCGCATGCCGCCGCTCAGATCCACGTAGGTATCGTTGGCGAACTCGTGCTCGATGTTGGTGTCGCCGAGCACGGGATCGGGGGCCCAGGTGTGGATTCGTTGCAGCAGGTTCTCCTTGTTGATCGTCGCGTCAACGCGATACTTGCCGAGCATCGTGATCGAGACCACCGTTACCTTGTCGGGCTTCGTCGTATTGCCATCGCGGCCTGACTCACCGAGTTCCCACCGCCACACCGCGCGCGGATTCGCGCCGGGCTTTCGAGCCGCCTTCAGGAATCCCACCGGATTCAGCCACAGATCGAGCTGCCACAGTTCGGCATCTTCGGGCTGAGCCGCGATGGGCGAGTTCCCTGCCCCGTCGACATGCCACCCGAAATTTCCGTTGACGCTGAAGATCTGGTGCGGATTCCGTTGCAGCGGAGTTCCGCCACGCCAACCGAGACCGTATTTCCACGATGCTGGATTGCGGCCCGGCGGACGGTCGAACTCTTCCCGCATCGTGCCGGACTCCCAGTTCATCGTGCGCCGGAAGTTCGTGAGAGCATCGCCGCGCGGCCAATCGACGTTCCAGGCCGACTCGCGCTGTTGGCCCACCATTCCGGCGTAGGCGGAGCCCGCGGCGGTGAGGCAGCGAATCTTGTCCGCTCCGATCGCGCGCGTGGCGGCGTCGAGCACCGGCGCCGGATCGACGTATCCAGGCGGGAACTGCGCTGAGGCGATGAGCGCGGCTACGAAGCCGGTGGCGAGGAGGCGGAAGGCTCGGTGCATGTCCCCGCCATTCTACGCTGAATCCACCAGCCAGCCTTCGACGCGAACGAGCAGCGGCGATTCGCGAGCCGCGTCCACAGCAGAATGAGATGGGAATCGATCAGCCGCACGGTTGGCATCTCCGCCTCCACCGCGCCCTCGGCGGTGATAGCCGGCCCGAGGCGATCTCGCCACGGTCCACCAGTTCGATTCCATTGGGCTCGAATGATGCCAGGATCTCATCCACTTCCTCGAGCGGTGCCTCGCCGGAGACGCGCTGGAACGCCTCCGAATAGAGCATCCGCCTCATTCGATGATCAGCGCGGCCACCGTGGACACCTTGTCGATGTCCAAGCCCGTGCCGTCCTCCTGCTCATATGTCGCCAGCACGCGCTCTTTCGCGCCCGGCTCGAGGAATCGCACCTTGGCGTACTTACCCAGCAGATGCACGGTGACGTTCTCCACCGCGTAGTCCGAGTAGTTCACCAGCAGCAACACGAGCGGCTTTCCGGAGGCGGGTCCAAGCAGATTCGACAACATGCTCGACACGTTGAACAGACGCGCGCCGAGGTTGTGCCGGCCGGTCATCGAGTTGATGTCCTTCCAGATCGCGTCGAGCTTCTCGATGTCTCCCCTGTCGAGCGTGATCTGATCGGCGCGCTGCGGCGGGAACTTCCATCCGGGCGGGGCCGTCAACAGAGTTCCGCCGCCTCGTGTGAAGCCGCGCAGGATCTCCTGCTGCGCATCCGTCATCGCCGCCGGATCGACGTTGACGGCCATCTTGGCGCCCTCCATTTCGGAGGGTGCGAGCTTGCGTCCCGGAACGGGCTTCACCGGCGTGTGCTTGACCGAGATCATGTCGAGCACCCCGCCCGAGATCAATCCGCCGGAGTCCACTTCCTGCACGAGCGCGAGCTTTCCGTACGTAGGCAGTTTGCGCCAATCGGCGTGCGACTCGTAGAAGTCGAGCACGGCCGCGATCTGCTTCCACGCCGTGAGCGCCTTTTCTTCACGCGCCTGAAGGCGCTTGTCGAGATCGGCGTCGAGAGCGATCACCCATCGCGCGCCGGACATCGCCGCGTCACCGATCGCCTGCATGTAGCGCGCCGCGGGAAACACCTTGCCTTTCGGCGGAACGTTCGCGATCCAGATCGCCGAGCCTGTCAGCGATCGCGCGAATCGGAGGAATCCGGCATTGGTGTCGATCCACGGACCGCCGCTCGGCGCCGCCTTCGCCGAACCCTCCTCCGCTTCGTTGATGCCAGCCCAGACACCCTGATGGGTTCCGATCACAGGATCGGCGCCATCGAACTTCATCTTCGTGCGCGGGCCGAGCATCACCACCGGAATCCGCGAGTCACGCAACGGCGCCAGCAGAGCGGGATCGAGATCGCCTTCCGCCACCACGCCCGTCAATCGCGCCGCGCGCACTCGCGCCGCAAGATCCTTCACATCGGCTCCCGGCCGGATCACACCGAGCGTGGCGATGCCCGCTTTCTCCGCCGCCTCGCTGAACTCAGGCTTCCAGGATGACTGCTCGAGCAGCAGACAGTTCACGCGTGTGGACTTCACCAAGTCGAGCGAAGCCGGATCGGCGGAGCTCCAACGCGCCGGAACCCAATCCGCTATCGAAGCGACGGCCAGGAACGCCAACAGCATGACGCCTCCTTCAGCGAGACGAGTCGATTTGGGGCAACGGCACGCGATAGTGCCCCGCGAAGACCTCGCCGAACAGTTCGACCACTTGCCCGTGGAACTTTCCATTGGTGGCGAGCAGATGCTTGCCGCGCACATCCGCGGGCCCGCCCTTCATGCTCGTGACTTGCCCGCCCGCTTCGCGCACCAGTAGCATTCCAGCGGCCTGATCCCAAGGTTGCAGACCGAACTCCCAGAATCCGTCCAACCGCCCGCACGCGGTGTAGGCGAGATCGAGCGCAGCCGAGCCGCCTCGCCGGATTCCGTGCGTCAACATCGCCACCTGATGGAAGAAGTGGACATTGATGTTGAGATGCCGCTTGAACGAGGGGAATCCGGTGGCCATCAGACTGTCCTCGAGCCGCGTGGCCCGCGAAACGTGAATGCGGTGATTGTTGCAATAAGCTCCCGCTCCGCGTTCCGCCGCGAACATCTCGTCGCGCAGCGGATCGAAAACGACACCCGCGATCATCTCGCCGCCCCGCTCGAGCCCGAGCGTGACATTGAACATCGGAAAGCCGTGCGCGAAATTCGTGGTGCCGTCGAGCGGATCGACGTACCAGCGATACTCGGACGAGGCATGATCCTGCCCCGAACCTTCCTCGGCCACGATCGCATGGCTGGGGAAGTGCGACGAAAGCCGCTCGACCACGAGCTTCTCGGAGGCCTTGTCGGCCGCCGTCACCAGATCGAACTCGCCTTTGAGCTCGAAGGCGATTCCGCGCTGGTAGTACGACATCAGCACTGAACCGGCCTCGCGAGCGATGGATGCCGCCGTTTCGAGGAACGAGGCCACCCTCAGTTGGCTCCGGTCGCGGCTTCGGCTAAATATTTGATGTCGTGCTTGAAGATGAACAGATTCGGTGCGCCGTCACGCGTCACGCGGATGAAGTTGTGGTCGTAATATTCGATCACGCCGTTCACTTCTTCGTTGTCGAGCAGCCTCACCCTGACGGGGACGTGGTTGTCGATCAGGTAGCGAAGATATTTCACTTCCTCGAAGGTCTGTTCGGGCGCCCTTGCCTTGCCCTTTTTGGGCTTGTCGTTGGTGTCCATGATTTTGGGATCCGTTTAGTCTTGATAATAGCCCGTTCGGGTCGCCGCCGTCATCCCGGGCTTGGACAGCTCGAGCCGGATCCGCCGGAACCGGTCCTTCGATTCGGGCAGGTTCTTCGGTTGATAGCCGATCAGATATTGTGTGCGCAGGGCACGCAGAATTTCGCCGAACGTCTGATCGAGTGGCGGCCCCACGGCTTGAAAGAACGCCTTGCCGCCTGTCGATTCGGCGAACTGGATCAGCGCGTGTTCGCCGCCGGTGTTGCGCCCGGCGTCGTTCGAGATGGGAACCACCACCACCGAATAGATCGTCGCATCGGCCTTGTGGGCGGCTCGCAGCGTGTAGTGGAAGTCGCGATAACTGGTAGTGTCGCCGCCATCGGTGATCACGATGATCACTCTGCGGCCCTCGCGCCCCTCGAGGGCCTCGGAGGCAAAGCACAGCGCGTCATAGAGCGAGGTGCCCGCCTCGGCCTTCAAGCCTTTCGCCGCCTGCTTGAAGCGGTCGTGATTGCGCGTGAAGCCGAACTGGCGTGTGATTTCGTGATTGAAAGTGAAGAAGGTGAGCGCGTCTTTGGGGTTGCCCTCGCGCGTCAGCGCCTGCAGGAATTTCGCCGCGGAGTCCAAGGCGAACTTGAGGTCTTTCGCGGCCGAGGCGCTGGTATCGAGCAGCAACGCAACCGACAACGGCTGGGCCGTGTGATGCTCGAAGAAAGCGATTTCCTGTTTGACCCCACTGTCGAAGACCGTAAAGTCGGGCTTTTCGAGCGAGCCCACGACCGCGCCCTTCGAATCCTTGACCGTGACGAGCATTCGGACCAGCCGCGACTCAACCGAGAACGCGGCATCCTTCTGCTCTTGCGCCGGAGCGTAAGCCACAAGCGCGGGAACGGCGAGCACCCAGATCAGCGATTTTTTTCGAGCAGTGACTCGTCCCAATCGCCCTCCACCCAAACCTCGCCATCAGCGAAATATTCTTTCTTCCAGATCGGAACCAGTTTCTTCAGCCGGTTGATGCCTTCGAGCGCCGCGTCGAAGGCGGGCTTGCGATGCGGAGACGTGACCACCACCACCACGCTCGTTTCGCCGATCTCCATACGCCCGAGGCGATGCACGAGCGCGATACGCCCGATCGAATGCGCGGCGTGAATCTCGCGGCCGATTTGGGCCATCATCTTCACGGCCATCGTTTCGTAACACTCGTAGTCGAGGAAACGCGTGGCTCTGCCCTTGGTGTTGTTGCGCACTACTCCCTCGAAATCGACGAAGGCGCCGTCCTCACCGCGCAGCAGCCGCGCAACGATCTCCTTGGTTTGGATCACCTGGCGTGTCAGCGCGAAGAAGTTGCCCGTGTCCGCATCCAGGATTTCGTGGATGTATGGACCCGATCCGCCGCTCACTGGCGGCAGGAATGCGATCTCATCGCCATCGGCGATTGCCGTGTCGCGCGAGGCGAACTCCTGATTCCGGGCCAGCATGATGGAACTCCGCAAGCCGCGCAATGCCGGCGCCCGTTCGGCGTATCGCTCGAATAGACCATCCAGGGTCAAGCCCTCGGGCACCTCGATTTCCTCGGAGGCACGGCCGGCATGATCCCTCACCAAGCCGAAAAACAGGACGCGGACTCGCACAACGGCTATCGTAACAGACGCTCGTCACGCCACCCGTGTTTCGGAAATCGCTCCTGCTACAATCGAGGCCAATGAAAATTCATGAGACGAAGGTCCGGGTGCGGTATGCCGAGACGGACCAGATGGGAGTCGTCTATCACGCAAACTACCTGGTCTGGATGGAGGTGGGCCGGGTCGAGTATTGCCGCGCGGAGGGACTGCGTTACAAGGACCTCGAGGACGAGGACCAAATTCACCTGGCGGTCGTCGAGGCTTCGTGCCGCTACCTGCATCCGGCCAAATACGACGACGAGATCCTGATCCGGACTTCGGTCGCTGAAGCCCACTCGCGGATGGTGGTTTTCCACTACGATCTGGTGAACGCCGATTCGGGCACGAATGTGGCCCGCGGGACCACCAAACACATCTTCCTCGGCAAGGATCTGAAGCCGCGGAAGCTGCCTCGCGAGCATTGGCATGTCTTCGGACTCGATGCGCGCCCGGGTGTGGCATAGCAACTGGACTTTGGGGTATCTCGCCCCATTGCGCGTGATGGCAACCAGGAAACCGGCGGATCCGGAACGGCAGCCGGGGTGCTCTTCGCCGAGGTGGGAGCACACGCCCGCACCGGGCTGCCTCTCGAAGATCGCGATCCTCGTCAACGCCGGGACTCCGGGCTGATCGTGCCTCCCAGGGCTCCTTGCTCAAACGGAGGTTCGCAATGCGTCATCTCATCAAGCTGTTCGCATGCCAGTCACTATTCGCCGCTCTCGCCCTGACCGCCCCGATTTCGTATTCGGTGTACGCCGATACGCAGGCGTTCATGGGAACAACCGGGTCGTTGGATTTCCAGTTCAATCCGGGCCCACTCGGCGCTCAACCGGCCGTCGTGACCCTGAACGTGTTCAGTGGACCGTTCGGCTCGGGGGCCGCCACCGCGACCGGCGACGTAACCGGGCAACTACCGCCGTCGGTCGCGATCGGAAACTCCACCGGGTTCAACGACTACTTTCGCGAGTACACGTTTGGCCCGTTCGTCAGTTTCACAGTTACTTTCTCCGGCCCAGCGGTGGACTCACCCCTGCCGGGGTTTCCGTCGGGAAGCACTTTCGCCTTTGCGCTGTTCTCCGATGCCGCGGGAACGGTGCCACTGCTAACCGGCCAGTTCGCGGACCCGAACGGATTTGCCGCTCTCATCGACCTGACACCAAACGGCGGCACCTACGTGACGACGTTCCAGCCCGGCGACGCGAAAGTGAACCAGATTCCGGAGCCTGCCCCGTGGCTGATGCTCTCAGCAGGACTTGCCGTGGTGGCGGCACGGCGATTCAAAATCCTGCTCGCGCTGATCGCAGCGGCCTGCCTGGCGCAGGAACCGCCCTACCAGATTTCGGTCGTGGCCTCGTCCTTTGCGAATGGAGTGCAGAGCGGTCCGGATCTCGGCACCCCTGCTCTCGATTTTTACGAAGGCAAATGGCAAGTGGCATACTCGACCCGGTGCCAATCCAGTGCGCCATGGGCGATCCGGCTGCACACGATCGGAAACCCAATCCCCCGTACCGTGTTCGCGGGTGGCGGCGTCGCTCCGGGTCAGCCCTCTTGGACGATCTTCTGCGATGGCGGAGCTCCGATCTCTCTCGAGAACGGCACGCTGGCTTTCATAGGTGATTCGTTCAGCGGGTCAGGCGTCTACGCCGTGACCGGTACATCCCCGGCGGTGCGCATCGCCGACAGCACCATGCCGGTTCCAGGTAGCTCGGGCGAACTGTTCACCCAGTTCAGCAGCGTCGCCAATCAAGGTCCCAAGGTGATCTTCCGCACGGACTCCGGGATCTACGTGGGCACTGGCCAAACCGGACCGGCGGCCGTCGTCAACCAAAGCACCGTGATCAGCCCTCTGGCGCTGTGGGGACCGAGTCCTCCACCGCAATTGCAGCAGGGCACGTTCACGTTCTTCAGCATCTTTCCTTCCTTCGAGGTAATCGAGACAGACATAGCCGTTGCACCGGGATGGGCCCGCTGCGGAGGCTACTGTGAGTTGATAGCATTCTCCGGCAGTGTGAGTGCAGGCTCGTTCACCAACATCCGGGGCGAGTTCGCAACGGGAGAAGGCTTGGCATCGATTGCTGGGACACCGTTCTTCACGTACGCCAATTCCCCGAAACACTTCCCCTACAATGCCACGAATCTCGGCAGCCCGTCGGTAGATTCGGCCGGGGGGATCGTGTTTGCGGGCAACGGCCAAATCTACGCGGGTGACCCGCGCGGCTTTCAGCCATTGCCATTCGCGGGGAACCCGAGCGGTCCTCCGGACTTGCCGAATCTGAGCGCAATCGCACTCGCGCGGAAGGTGCCGCTCGAGCACATGGTGGCCTTCACGGGTGGTTCGGTAACCGGAACGCCCGCGGTGATCCTGGCTCGCACCGGTGCGGGCGGTGCGGTCGTTGGGACGGCCCTCGTTGGCGAATCCCGTCAGATCCAGAACATGCTAGTGAAGATGAACATCCTCGCGGCGGGGGCGCCCTACCTCGCCTATCCACTGGGATTCTCGCTCTTCCATCAGGCCGTTGAGAGCAACGCGGTAGTCTTTGGGACGTCTTTGTTCGGATCGACCGGCCATCAGGCGATCCTGCTGGCCAGACCTATGGCCAAGCAGGCGCTCATGGCCCGTGTATCGAGTTCCGGGCTTGTGTATAGCCGCGTGACGAGGACTTTCAACGGAACCGTGACCGTAACGAATCCGTCAACTCAGCCTCTCTCCGGATTGGTCGAAGTCGCATTCCAGAATCTTGCGGCCGGAGTGACCCTTACCAATGCCTCCGGATACATGGGAGACACCCCGGTGTTGCTGGCCGCTCCGGATGGATTGGCTCCAGGATCATCGGTAACGATACCGGTGCGCTTCTCCAATCCGGCGAATGTCGTCATGGGTTCGACCCCGGTCGTCTACGCTGGAAACTAGCCCCTCGGAAGACGCAAATAGCCGCCGAGGTCGGGTGGGATCTCCGGAGGGGGCCAGAGGGGAGCACAACAACGAACTCGGCGGCTGATTCGATTTTATTATGAGCGCGGAGAACTCCAACCCTATCTTTCGGATAGAACCAATGGATACGGCGTATCGGACGGATCGCACGGACTCCGGATTGAGGTATTTTGAGGGTAGGGATCCATGACGACCGCGGCCCAAGTCCCGAGGACGACGCTGATCGGCCGCCTGCTCGACGCCGGCCGCCGCAACATCGGCGTGTCGGTCGGCGTCCTGGTCGCCTTGATCGCCATCGCGGATTTCGGCTCCGGTGACGAGGTTTCGCTCGGCGTGCTGTACGTTCTCCCCGTCATGGTGGCCGCCACTGCTTTCTCCGCGGTGGAACTGGTTCTGCTGGCGGCGATCTGCGCGGTGCTGCGGGGCACGATGATTTCGGCCAACAGCCCGCTCGATTCCCTTCTCCGCGGCCTGCTCGCTTTTTCCGCCTACATCGGCACGGGATTGTTCATCGTGCAACTGGTGAAAAACCGCAGGCTCGCGATCGAGCACGTCAATGCGCTCCGGCAGGAGGAAGCGTTACGGCTCGAAGCCGAGGACCAGATGAAGCTATTGGCGGAGAGTAGCCCCGCGGCAATCTTCACGATCGACGAAAACGCGAGCATCCTCACCGCCAACGACGCCGCGCGGGAAATGCTCGGCTTTCCGAAAGGGCGGCCGATCGAGGGCCAGTCGGTGGCAGACCTGCTGCCGATTCTCGCCGACGCGCTGAAGATGGACTCGGACCAGGGCCAGTTCCGCACGGCAGCGCAATCGCGGGGGCGCAAGATCGACGGGCGCGAGTTCGTGGCCCACACCTGGTTTTCCACCTACCGGACGCCGGCTGGCGCCAAGCGGCTGGCGGCGATCGCCGTCGATTACTCGGAAGAGGTTCGTGAGCGCGAGGAGCAGAACCTGCGGCAACTGCTCGACAACAATCGCATCATCGCCGCGGCGGTGTCGCACGAGATCCGGAACGTGTGCGGCGCTGTTTCGCTGGTCTACTCGAATCTGCGGCGCCTGCCCAGCCTCGACGGCAACGAAGACTTCCAGGCTTTGGGGACGCTCGTGGCGACGCTCGAGGGGATCGCCTCCACCGAGCTCCAGTCGAAAGCCGCGCGCAAGCTCGGCCTTGTCGACCTCGGTGAAATTCTCGGCCATCTCAACATCGTCATCGAGCCGGCGTGGTCCGATCAGGACGGTAGCGTCCGCTGGAATTTGCCACCGAAGGTACCTCACGTGGTGGCCGAGCCGTTCGGGTTGATGCAGGCGTTTCTCAATCTGACGCAGAACAGCCTCCGCGCGGTCCAGGACAGCCCGCGAAAGGAGTTGTCGATCGAAACGGGCGCCGTCAACGGCACGGTGACGGTTTCGTTTTCCGATTCCGGCCCGGGAGTCCGGAACCCGAAGCGCCTGTTCGAACCGTTCCAGCAAGGCTCCGATCATGTCGGGCTCGGCCTGTACGTGTCGCGAGCGATCCTCCGCAGCTACGGCGGAGATCTCCGGTACGAGCCAGTCTCTGGACAGTGCCGTTTCGTCGCATATCTTCAAGCAGCGGGGGCAAGGTCATGACGGCAGAGAAAATCAGACTATTCCTGGTGGACGATCACGCGCTGTTTCGCGAGGGCTTGATCCGTTTGCTCGAAGCCGAGCCTGATTTCTCCGTCGTGGGACGCGCCGCCAATCTGGCGGAAGCTTCGGCGGGCATTCCCGCGCTCGAGCCGGATGTCGTCCTTCTCGACGTGGATCTCGGGGGCGAAAGAGGCGTCGAACTGCTCCAGGACCCCGTCATCTCGGCCCAGCTTCCCAAGGTCCTGGTCGTGACGGCGGGAGCGAGCGATCGCGAGGCACTCATGCTCGTGCAGGCCGGCGTGGCGGGCATCATGCACAAACAGAAACCACCCGCCGAACTCTGTCAGGCAATCCGGCAGGTAGCCCGCGGCGAAGTCTATCTGGAGGCTCGCTACCTAAGGCCGCTCTTCCAATCGGTCGATAGCGGCCAAAGCGACCGCGTCACGCTGACCGAGCGCGAGGTCAAAATCATGCGGCTCATCTTCCAGGGCATGGCGAACAAGGAGATCGGTGAAAAGCTGTCGGTGGCGGAGAGCACCGTCAAGGCAGCGCTTCGGGTGATGTTCGACAAGCTCGGCGTGCGGACCCGCAGCCAGCTCGTCAAGGTCGCGCTCGAGCAGTATCGCGATCAGCTCTGACGGTCTATTTGTAGGCTTGGCGCCAGTCCGGACTGGCGAGCCCGTTCAGATCGAAGACGACACGGCCCGCGCGGATGGTGAGCTCGCATTGCAGCTTCTTGTTGCCCTCCTTGCGCGCGAGCTTCACGTCGAGATAGCCGAACTTGCCGTCGATCTCGCGGATCAGCGTGAGGTCGGCGTCCGCGCCCTCGCTCAGATGGCCGAATTGTTCGCGCTTGATCACCTGCGCCGGCTTCCAGGTGGACATCCGGATCACCTCTTTCAGCGGAACTCCCTCCGAGCGGATCTTCGACATGATGTTCAGCATGTCCTTCATGCCGCCGTTCATCGAACCGGTGTGTAGATCCGTGGAAATCGTGTCAGGCGGGAAGTTCTGTTTGAAAGCGGCCGAGGCAACATTCCAGGCAAAGCTGCCGGAGCCGTGGCCGATGTCGAAGATGATGCCGCGTTTGCGGCCCTCGAACATAGCCGGATTGATGTTGCCGTCCGGCATGAGTTCGTTTCGCAGGCCCGAGAAAGCGTGCGTGTAGATATCGCCGGACCGGAGCTTTTCGAGGAACAGGGCGCGGATCGGGCGCTCGGGGTGATTGGCGCCGAAGTCCACCATCACCGGACCGCCGAACATGGCCGCGGCCTTCACCGCGTTTTCGACCGAGGTCCAGTCCTTGTGCTTGTAGTGGGCCGTCTTCACGCCCACCACGATCGAGGGGTGTTCCTTGGCCATTTTCGCGAGCGGCGCGGGCTCCATGTCCGTTGGGTCGTGCTCGTTGTCGCCTTGCATGCCGAGTCCACAGATGTTGAGGAGTGCGAGCACGCGAGTAGCGGAGCGGTCGATGACTCGTTGCTTGAAATCCGGAAAGTTGCGATAGCCGGAGGTTCCGGCATCGACCACGGTGGTGACACCGGCGCGGAAGGTAAATCCATCTGGATAGACGCTCGAGTCTCCGGTGAGGGCGCGCATTCCGGTTCCCGCGTAGACGTGGGCGTGAATGTCGATCAGGCCCGGGCTGATGTAGAGACCGGCGGCGTTGATCACGCGGTTGGCGCTGGCTGGCGGAATGCTGGCGGCGATCCTGGCGATCTTGCCGGACTGGATGGCCACGTCTCGAACGGCATCGACGCCGTTCTTCGGGTCGATCAGGTGTCCGCCTTTGAGGACGATATCGTAGGGCTGGGCCCAGGTGGCGAGGGTGGCGGCCGAGAGGGCAGCGATTCGGAGGAGGGTCACCGAGCAATGATATCGCAGGAAGAAGGGAGGCGGAGGCCTGGAAAGCAAAAACCCCGCCGGTTGGCGGGGTTATCTGCGAATTGAATCGGGCGACGTCCTACTCTCCCACGCACTTGCGCACGCAGTACCATCGGGGCTGAGGAGCTTAACTTCCGTGTTCGGGATGGGAACGGGTGGGACCTCCTCGCTAGGGTCACCCAAAACTGGTTGAACTTCGAATATTGACGGGCAATGCCACTGTAAGTGTGTTGCGCTAGCTTTGACCGATTTTGTTGTGCCTGTAAGCACAGTAAATTTTATGGTCAAGCCGAACGGGCTATTAGTAACAGTCAGCTCAATCCATTACTGGACTTACACATCTGTCCTATCAACGTGGTCGTCTTCCACGGCCCTTCAGAAGGGTATAACCCTTGGGAGATCTCATCTTAGGGAAGGTTTCGCGCTTATATGCATTCAGCGCTTATCCCGACCGAACTTCGCTACCCAGCTATGCCACTGGTATGACAACTGGATCACAAGAGGTTCGTCCATCCCGGTCCTCTCGTACTAAGGACAAGCCCCTTCAAATCTCCTCCGCCCACCACAGATAGGGACCGAACTGTCTCGCGACGTTCTGAACCCAGCTCACGTACCGCTTTAATAGGCGAACAGCCTAACCCTTGGGAGCTTCTACACCCCCAGGATGCGATGAGCCGACATCGAGGTGCCAAACCGGAGCGTCGATGTGAACTCTTGGCTCCGATCAGCCTGTTATCCCCGGCGTACCTTTTATCCGTTGAGCGATGGCCCTTCCATGCGGGACCACCGGATCACTAAGGCCTGCTTTCGCACCTGCTCGACTTGTCTGTCTCGCAGTCAAGCTCGCTTGTGCCTTTGCACTCTACGGCTGATTTCCAAACAGCCTGAGCGAACCTTCGCGCGCCTCCGTTACCGTTTAGGAGGCGACCGCCCCAGTCAAACTACCCGCCTAGCAGTGTCCTGAGCCCGGATAACGGGCTGCAGTTAGAACACCGGAGTCGTAAGGGTGGTATCTCACCGTTGGCTCCCCCAAGCCCGAAAGCCTGGGTTCAAAGCCTCCCACCTATCCTGCGCAGAACATCCCATAATTCATTGATAGGGTATAGTAAAGGTGCACGGGGTCTTTCCGTCTAGTGGCGGGCATCCGGCGTCTTCACCGGAACCACAAGTTCGCCGGGCGGCCTGTTAAGACAGTTCTCAGATCGTTACGCCATTCGTGCAGGTCGGAACTTACCCGACAAGGAATTTCGCTACCTTAGGACCGTTATAGTTACGGCCGCCGTTCACCGGGGCTTCAGTTCAAAGCTTCGCCTTGCGGCTAACCTCTCCCTTTAACCTTCCGGCACCGGGCAGGCGTCAGCCCCTATACGTCGTTTTCGACTTTGCAGAGACCTGTGTTTTTGTTAAACAGTCGCCTGAGACTCTTTGCTGCGACCCTCTTGCGAGGGCACTCCTTCTCCCGAAGTTACGGAGCTAATGTGCCTAGTTCCTGAACAGACCATCACCCGAGCGCCTTAGAATACTCATCTCGTCCACCTGTGTCGGTTTGTGGTACGGATACCTAACTCTCCTTAGAGGATTTTCCTGGCAGACGAACCGGCGGATTTGCCTCTCCGGTCCTCGATTCACTCTGGTTCGAAACCATTCCTCTCCAGAGCTTACTCGCTGCGTCCCCCCTTCGGTCTTGATCGAGTTTCGGTAGTCACGGAATATTAACCGTGTGTCCATCGGCTACGCCTTTCGGCCTCACCTTAGGCTCCGACTAACCCTGAGCGGATTAACCTTTCTCAGGAATCCTTAGACTTTCGGCGACCAGGGTTCTCACCTGGTTTTTCGCTACTTATGCTGGCAGAGTCACTTCCCAATCGTCCAGCCGTCCTCTCGGTCGACCTTCGCTCAATTGAGAATGCTCTCCTACCACCTTCCATTTCTGGAAGATCCATAACTTCGGTATCATGCTTTAGCCCCGTTGGATTGTCGGCACCGAGTTCCTCGACCAGTGAGCTATTACGCTTTCTTTAAAGGATGGCTGCTTCTAAGCC
>CADECY010000192.1 GCA_902825945.1 uncultured Acidobacteriota bacterium | reverse complement strand
AGCGCGGATTCCCGGTAAACGTAGTCTTGAAGGAACTTGTAGTCTTCCTTGGAGATCTGTGCGCCGGCCGGCGCCGGCTTGGGTTGAACGATTGTTGCCGCCATCGGTTGTATTCCTCTTAGACCATGAATTGATTCCGGATAACGCCGACGACCGAGTCGAGCCCGGTCACCGTGTCGGCAAGGCCTGCGTTTGCCACCGCCCCCGGCATGCCCCAGACGACGCTCGTCACTTCGTCTTGGGCGATGATGTAGGCGCCTTGCGCCTTGAGTGTCTCAACTCCCCTCAAGCCGTCCTGGCCCATGCCCGTCAAGACCGCTCCGACCGCCGCCGGTCCCCAGATCTCGGCCGCCGAACGGAACAAGACGTCGACCGCCGGCCGGCAGGAGTTTTCCTGAGGGCCCTGGTCCAGTTGCACGCGAATGTCGGTGCCGAGCCGTCGCAGCTTCATGTGGTAGTCCCCGGGCGCGATCAATATCCTGCCGGGAGTCACCACGTCGCCTTCGACCGCCTCGGTGACGCGCAGCTTGGTTTGCGTTTGCAGCCGCTCGGCGAGCATCCGGGTAAACATCGGAGGCATGTGCTGCACGATCAGAATCGGCGCCGGAAAGTCGTGCGGGAACATCGGGACAATTCGCGATAACGCCACCGGACCGCCGGTCGAGACGCCAATCACAACTGCTTTGCGTGCGTGAGCCCCCACGGTCGGCCGCGAGCCGTTGACGAGCCGCGGGACGGAAGGCGGCCTCGGCGGGGCGACTGCTGGGGCGGCGCCGGCGAGCACGAAAAACTGCTTGATCTTGGGGACCAGTTCGTCCCGCAAGCTCGTCATGGATTTGTCGAGCGACCCGTAATTGGACGCCTTGGTTACGTAGTCGTCGGCTCCATGTGACAACGCCTCGATCGTCGAGGAGGCCCCGCGTTGGGTCAGTGTGCTGAACATGATGACGCGCACCTGCGGGTAGGCCTTTTTGATCTCCCGCACGGCTTCAATGCCGTTCATCTCCGGCATCTCGATGTCGAGTGTGATCGCGTCCGGGTTGACCTGCGGAATTCGCTGCAGCGCGATCTTACCATTGGCGGCAGAGCCCGCGATCTCGATGTCGGGCACCTCTTCGAGGGCCTGCGTCACCAGTCTTCGGATGACAACCGAGTCGTCGACGACGAGTACGCGGATCTTCGAACCTTTCGGGATCGTCTTGCGTGGATTCATCTGTCCCCACTACTGAACCAGGCCGAGAATTCTGAGTTTGTCCTCGATCACGTCTTTGGTGAAGGGCTTCATCACGTATTCGTTGGCGCCAGCCTCGAGCGCCGTGACCATCTGCTCCACCTGTGTCTCGGTGGTGACCATCATCAACTTGGTGTTGTCATACCGGTTGTCGTGCCGCACCCGGCGCACGAACTCGAGCCCATTCATTTCCGGCATGTTCCAGTCGACCAGAACCAGATTGATCGCCTCGGGGCTGCTTTCGAGAACCGTAATCGCCTCCTTGCCGTTGGCCGCCTCACACACCTGCCAACCCATTGCGGTCAAGGTCCTCGTCAGGATCATCCGGATCGCTCTCGAATCGTCCACTACCATCGCCTTCGAGCCTTGTTGCATTTGTCCTCCTTGCACCATCCGTCAGTGTGGGCGCCGGAGCGGTTGCGCTCCGGCGCCGGATTGGCCTTCCCAGCCGGGCTAAGCCTTGAACTTGCCGACCAGGGTCTGGAGTTCGGAGGCCATCTGGCTCAACGCCTTGGCCGCCGCCTGGGTGTCGGTCGCGCCTTGCGTGGTGTTCTGCGCGGCCGTGGCGACACCGCTGATGTTTTTGGCGATGTCTTCCACTCCCTTGGACGCTTCGGCGAGGTTGCGCCCGATCTCGTTCGTCGTGGCGGTCTGTTCCTCGACCGCCGAGGCGATCGTATTCGAGATGTCGTTCACCTGGTTGATGATTTGACCGATCTCGCTGATTGCCTTGACGGCCCCCTTGGTATCGCCCTGAATCGCTTCGATCTTCTGGCTGATCTCCTCAGTCGCCTTGGCGGTTTCCTTGGCGAGTTCCTTCACCTCGTTTGCGACCACCGCGAAGCCCTTGCCTGCTTCTCCGGCCCGCGCCGCTTCGATGGTGGCGTTGAGCGCCAGCAGGTTGGTCTGCTGGGCGATCGAGGTGATGACCTTGATCACCTTGCCGATCTCCTGACTCGACTCACCGAGTTTGCCGATCGTTTCGTTGGTACCCTCGGCGACCGACACCGCGGTCTTGGCGACCCGGGCGCTTTCGTTGGCCGACTTGGAAATTTCGCGAATCGAGGCGAGCATTTCCTCGGAACCGGTTGCCACAACACCGACATTCTTCGAGACCTGTTCGCTCGCCGCCGAGACCACGTTTGCCTGCGTCGCGGTCTCCTCCGAGGTGCCCGCCATCTGTTGACTGATCGCGGTCAACTCTTCGGCGGAAGCGCTCAACTGCTGAGCGCTCTGCGAGATTTGGATGATACTCTGCCGCAGATTCTGGAAGAACCGCTGCAGGCCTTCGCCCATCTGGCCAATGGCGTCCCCGCCGCTGACTCCCACCTCACGGGTGAGGTCGCCGGTGGCGGCTGCCTGAACCACATCGAGGATGTTGCCTACCTTTTTCTGTAGCTCTTCCTGATGCTGGCGTTCGCGCTCCTGCATGTCTTTCTCGCGCTTGGCGGCCGCGACACGTTCGGTGATCACCTCCCATGTGACCATCGCACCGACGTAGTTTCGTTTGTCGTCGTAGATGGCGGCGACCAACAGGTCGAGGATCTCCTCGCCCAGCCGGATCTCGGCGCGGTGCGGGAGATTCTTCGGGTCGGCTAACATCCGCCTTTGATGCTCGGGCCGTTTGTGGAAAATATCGATCGATTTGCCGACCACATCGTCGGCGCGGCACGGCAGCAGTTGCTCGATCTTGCGGAGCGTGTTGAGGCTCGACGGATTCATGTAGCGGATCACGAGGTCGCGATCGGCCATCATGATATTGATCGGCGCGTTCTCGACCATCGATTGCGCCTGCGACGCCTCACGCGCCAGCCTCGCCTTCTCGGTAACGACCTCCCAGGTGAGCATCGGTCCGAGATAGGCCCCCGTATGGTCGTGGATCGGACTCACCAACAGATCGAGCAACTCGGGCCCGAGCTGAATCACGGCCTTGTGAGGCAGGTTCTTCGGATCGGCGATCAACCGGCGCTGGTGTTCGGGATGTTTGTGGAAGATGTCGATCGACTTACCCACCAACTCTTCGGCGCGGCAGGGTAGCAGGCTCTCGAGCCCCTTCAGTGTCTTGATCGAAGCCGGATTGGCGTACTGGATGATTCCGTCGGGCCCCGCCATGATCACATTCGTCGGAGAGTTATCCATCATCGACTGGGTGCGCGCGCTCGTCAGCTCGAGTTTCTTTTTGTCGCTGATCTCTTCCCAGTTCACGACAAGGCCCGCGTAGTTGCCCTGATTGTCGAATATGCCGTTCACGTTGAGGTCGAGGACGAGATGCGCCAGCCGGATTTCGCTCCGTACTGGCAGGTTGCCCGGATCGGATAGCATCCTTCGGATCTGCTTGGCGCGAGACCCATGGAAACGGTCAATCGGTGTTCCGATCAGTTCGGAGGTGCTCAGTCCGAACAGCTTTTCGACGGTATCCTCCATCGATTCCATTACTTTCCGGGCACGTTCATTCATGTAGACCAGCGTCAGGTCCCGATCGGCGACAAAGACGTTGGTGCCCAATGCGTCGAGCGCGCCCCGCATGGACTGGAGATCCAGGGCCGGGGCCTTCTGCTCGGGAGAAGTGAGAACTGCTGCCATCTGCGGCTGCTCCTTACTACTGCTTTGACTACTGCTTCGCTGGACGATATCGGAGGCCAGAGGTGCAATCGTGGCCATGATCTCGCCGATTTCCTTCTTGCCCACGCCCAACGCTTCGAGCGTCGCGGCCAGATGCGCGGCGACCTTGTCGAAGTGCCGCTGCTCGATGGGCAGATGCGAGTGCGCCGGCTTCATGGCGGCGCCCTTGTATCGCGCAGGCCCACCGAGGGCCTGCGTGAAAAAGTCTTTTTGGTACTGGCGAAGTCCCTTCATTTCGACGCCAGCGAAAAACGGCGCAAGCAAGGGGTCGGCGAGCACACGCTCGTAAAAGGCGTCGACCGCGGCACTGACCGCCGTCGCTCCACCGACTCTCGTGTACAGGCTCGCTCCCGCCTTCGTCTTGTTGGTGCGCAGCGGAGCCGCCTGTGTTTGGCGGCGTTGCGATGCCGATTTCGATCCCTGCTTCATTTGGTCAATTCTCCACCTGGACTTGCAATACCTTTTCCCGGTCGAGCACGAGCAGCAGCTTGCCGTCGAGCTTGTAGACACCTTCGATCATTTGCCGGTGCTCACTTTGCATGTTTTGCGGCGGAAGCTCGTAGGCATCGGCTGGCGCTTCGAGAACATCACCGATCTCATCGACGAGCAGGCTCACAGCTCCGTCCTCTGAACGGACGACCATGTTCATCGGAGGAGCCTGCGATTCGCGATTCTTCAGCCGCAGACGCTGGCGCATGTCGATCGCGGTTACGATCTGACCCCGCAAGTTGATCAGCCCCTGAATCACGCCCGGCGCCAGGGGCACGCGGGTCATCTCTTGCGAACGTAGTACTTCCTGGACTTCGAGAACCTCGAGCCCGAAGAACAGATTCTCGACATAAAACGTCGCGAACTGCCTGGTGTTTGCCATGCCGGATCCGCCGGCCTTGTTGGTGGGACTCATCTTCGTTGCTCCTTGACGCTATGCCGCGTGAACCGCCACCGGATGCGAGACCGCCGCCGCCAGCCGCTCGAGCGATCGCAGCATCGCATCCCGGTCATATTTGAGTTGGAAATCGTCGAATACGGGACTTCCTTCCGAGCCCTGCAGCATCGCCGCGTCGGTTTGGTCGGAGCCGAGTACGATTAGCGGCAGCCTCGCCGTGTTGGCTCCGGCGCCGAGCCGTGCGCGAATCTCACCGACGGGCAAATCGGCCGAGGCCAGCACGGCATGCACCGTGCCATGGCCCGCCCGGTCCACCAGTTCGGTCGCGGTCGATGCCTCGATCACCGAATGTCCCGCCATCTCGACATACGTCCGGACCATCGAACGCCCGAACGCGGAAGGATCGGCAACCAGGACGCGAAGGCGCCCGCTGGACTTGCGCGGAGAGAAGACGTCCTCTCCCGCCGACTCGACGACGCGCGGGAGATCGATGAAGTCGGTGACCTTGCCTCCCACCACCGCGGAACCTAGCAAGCCCGGTTGAATCGCCTGCTTTCTGACCGCGACTTCGTCCTCGATGATATCGACGATTTCATCCACCAAAAGTCCGACCCTCCGCTCGCCATTGCTGAAGACGATGACCTGCGCCGGATCGCGCCCATCCGCGGTGCCTCCAACGCCGGACAAACCGTCGCCCAGCGAAACCAATGGGAGGATCTGATCGCGGTACTGGACCACACTCCTTCCACCGGCCCTCTCGATCTTTGCCGCCGGGAACTCCTCGAGCCGCGCGACCAGAGACAACGGTACAGCCAGTCTTCCGAACGCGCCCGCCCGGAACAACAGCAGCGTTTGCCGCTGCAGTTGGTTTTGGTCGGTCGCTCCCGCACTTTGCGCATGCATATGGAATTCGTTGAGCACTCCCGATCGAAGCCCGATGCCCAGGACGTCGAGAATCAAGGCCACTTTGCCGTCGCCCATGATCGTCGCGCCGGCATAGCAACTCAGGCCCTTCAATTGCTTGCCGAGCGGCTTGACCACGATCTCCTGGGTGTCGCTGATACCATCGACGACCAGGCCGAACTGGCGGTCTTCCGCCTGCAAGACCACGATGTTGACGGCGTCGGCCGGGTTGCCGGCCGTGTCCATCCCGAGCACCTCGTTGAGGTAGGCGATCGGGAGCAAGGCACCGCGCCGGCGGTAGACCGGTGCTCCGTGTATCCGCTCGATCATGGGTTGGCCCGACCCTGGCTCGAGCCGCAGAAGTTCGAGCAGGCTGACTTGGGGGATGACGAACCGCTCTCCGCCGCTCGTTACCACCAGCCCCGGGATAATGGCCAGGGTCAGAGGAATCTTGATCTTGACGGTTGTACCCTGTCCCTGCTTGGAAGAGAGATCGACCGTACCGCCGATCTTTTCGATATTCGTCTTGACGACGTCCATTCCGACACCGCGCCCGCTGATGTTGGTTACCTGTTCGGCGGTGGAGAAGCCAGGAAGAAACACGAGTTGGACGGCCTCGCGCTCGCTCATCCGCTCGGCTTGCTCGGGACGGATCAATCCCTTTTCGAGAGCCTTCCGCTTGACCTTGGCCGGATCGATTCCGGCGCCGTCATCGACAATCTCGATATTGACTTGTCCGCCTTCGTGGAAGGCTCGCAGCGCAAGCTTGCCCTGTCCGGGCTTGCCGGTGCGCATTCGTGCATCGGGACGCTCGATTCCGTGGTCGCAGCAATTGCGAACGATGTGGGTAAGCGGATCCTTGATGGCCTCGATGATGCTCTTGTCGAGTTCGGTATCGGCGCCATCCATCTCGAGCTGAATCTGCTTTCCGCATGCGGCGGCAAGATCCCGCACCACGCGGGGCAGTTTGTTCCACACCATGCCGATTGGCTGCATGCGGGTCTTCATCACGCCCTCTTGCAACTGAGTCGTGATGAGGTTCAGCCGCTGCGATGTCGCGTTCAACTGCGCATCTTCCTGCCGGGCCGTGAACTGGAGGATCTGGTTCCTCGCGAGTACGAGTTCCCCGACCAGATTCATGAGCCGGTCGAGGAGTCCGACGTCGACTCGGATCGTCGAGTCGGCCACCGATGGTCCCTTTTGGACCACAGCGGTATCTGCTTCGGCCGGCGGTTCGGCGGACAGAATCGGTGGCGGCGTGGCCGCAGCCACCGGCGCCGGAGGTTGCTGTGCTATCGCCGGCGAGGGCGCCGGGATGGCCTCCTCCTTAACCTCGGCTTTCGGGGGAGCCACCTCGCCGGGCGTCGACTCGCAGGCGAAACGAAGCCGCTCCCGAAGATCGAGGTACTCCTCGCCGCTCTCCTTCATCGTCTGCTCGATGCTCACGAGTTCCCGCTTGGTTGCGTCCACCGTCTCGAGGATCAGCGAAACCAGATGGGGCTCCAACGGCCTTTCGCCGTTCCGGATTTGACTCAATAGGTTCTCGGCGTGATGGGTGATTCCCTCGAGTGTCGTGAATCCCAGGAATCCGCACGTCCCCTTGATCGTGTGAATCGTCCGGAAAATGCTCGCCAGCAACTGTGCGTCCCCCGGACGCTTTTCGAGCTCGACCATCTCCTGGTCGAGTCTCGCCAAGTTCTCCGTGCTCTCGATCAGAAACTCTTTGACTACTTCTTGCTCTTCGATGCTCGATGGATCCATGGTGATTTTGCTTGCCCGTCCGATGTCTTTCCGCGCGGCTCGCGTCCGCTACCACCAACTAATCGGAGTGCGATTGATGAACCAATAGGTAAAAGATGTGGATTCGAGAGGGATATGAATCGATTCGGTGAAGGCTTACTACCTCGTTCATCCTGGGGATAGGCCCGGCTACGCATCCGGCCGGACCGTCTAAAATGAAAGCGAATGAAGCCCGCCCGTGCCGCCCTTCTCGTCGTATTGGCGGCCCTCTTGTTCCTCGCCGCCAATCGCGCCGCCTATCGCGGCTTTTTCTCTGGCGACGACCTCGACAACATCGCGTGGACCCGTGAGCTGCCCCCGGGCGACTTCATTTCCGGCCTGTTGACTCCCCGCTATCACTTGAATCATTTCCGCCCTGTCGGTCACGCGACCTTTGCCCTCCTGGGAAAGTTCGCGGGCCATCGATTCGAGTGGTATGTGGCGCTGATTCACTTGCTTCACATGGCCATCGCCGGTGTTCTGCTGTTACTGCTGGCGCGACTCGGATTCCAGCCGCTGCCCGCCGCTGCCGGCGCCGCCTTCTTCTTTTTCCAGATGGCGCTGTTCGACGCGCTTTGGAAACCCATGTACCTGTTCGACCTCTGGTGCGCTCTCTTCTCCGTCCTGTGCCTCCGCGCCTGGATGGCCGGCCGCACTGGCTGGGCGCTCGGATTGCTGTGGCTTGCTATCAAGGCGAAGGAGCACGCCGTGATGATGGTCGCGGTCTTGGTGCTTTACGAACTGCTACTGGGTGAGCGGCGCTGGAAACGAGTAGCGCTGGCAGGGGCAATGGCCGCGATTTTCGTCGTGCAGGCACTTGGGGGCAATCGCGAGCAGGGCCAGGCCTACCGGCTCTCGTTCACGCTTCCGGCGCTCGCTCAGACGCTTTCGTTTTATTCTTCACGAGTCCTCGTTTGGCCCTACCTCGGCGTGCTCCTGGTTCCGGCCGCGCTCTGGACAATGGACCGGCGGGCTTGGTGGGGGCTAGGTTCTGCGGTATTCCTGCTCTCCCCCATGCTGGTCCTTCCAGGCCGGATGTTCTCCGCCTACCTCTACGTGCCGATGCTCGGAATCGCGATCCTGGCCGCTGCCTGCTCGGCCCGCGCGGGCTGGCGGATGACGGTGGCCGCCGGTGTCTTGTGGCTTGCCCTGAACTTCCAGCACCTTCGCCAGCAGCGCCGGCTGGAACTCGCGACCGCAGCCGACAGCCGGAGCTACTTCGAACAGGCTGGCGAACTGGCGCGTCGCGAACCCGATCTCCGCCGCTTCGTCTATGCGGGTTATCCCGAGGGGCTGCAGGCATGGGGAGTGGTAGGGGCCCTGCGGCTCGCCTATCAGCGCCTCGATATCGAAGCGGTGCCAGCGGACTCGCGGCAGCTCGAGAAGCTGTTCGAAGCCGGCCCAGTTGGAATCGTCTCCTGGAACCCCGGAACGAGAAAGGTTTCCGCGGAGGTCCGGCAAGCCCGGCAGAAGGATTCGAGCTACATCGACATCTCCGTATCGCTGCCAGTGTGGCAGTTCGGCGAAGGCTGGTACGGGACCGAAGGTGCCTACCGGTGGACCCGGAGGAAGGCCCTCGCGTCATTGCGGCGGCCCGAGGGCGCCACCGCTTTCGAGCTCAAGGTAAACGTTGGAGATGTCTTCATCTCCCGAGTGAAGCGCTCGACCGTGCGGGTGTTGCTGGATGGAGCCGAGGCCGGCACCGCGGATTTCTCGAGCCCGGGATGGCACACCGTGACGTTTCCCCTGAGAGCCGGGCCCGAATCTGGCGTCACCGTCGAATTTCACGCTTCGCCCGGATTCCGGCCCGACAATGACCCGCGCGAACTCGGAATCGCCATCGGAGCCTTCGGCTTCCGGTAGTCCGCCGCCGGGCACGATAGAATGGAGCGTTCCCGGCGCCATGAAAATCCCCCATCTCAAATGGGTCATCGCGGTCATGCTGTTCCTTTCCACGATGATCAACTACGTCGACCGTAACGCCATCGGCGTGGTTTCGGTCGAGATCCGCAAGGAGTTCCACCTCGACGAGCGCGACTATTCGCATGTATTGACTCTGTTCATGCTGGCCTATGCCGTGATGTACGCGGGCTCGGGTTATGTAGTGGATAGGTTGGGAACACGCCGCGGCTTCGCCGTCTTCATCACCGGCTGGTCGATCGCGCAGATGCTGCATTGGTTCACGGCGGGCAAATGGTCGCTCGCCGCCTTCCGGATACTTCTCGGGTTGACCGAGCCTGGCAACTGGCCGGCGGCGGCCAAGGCGGTGGCCGAGTGGTTCCCGGCGCGCCAGCGCGCGATGGGCATCGGGATCTTCAATGCCGGATCGACGGTGGGCGCCACACTTGCTCCGCCACTGGTCGCCGCGCTTGCCGTGTCGCTCGGCTGGCGCGGTGCGTTTGTCGCGACCGGTGCGCTGGGGCTGGTCTGGCTCGTTGCCTGGCTCTTCATCTATCAGCCGCCGCACAAGAATCGCTTGTTGAGCTCCGAAGAGTATGAGGCCATGAAGGACGAAGTGCAGCCTCCCGAGGAGACGGAATCGGTTGGCGGGGAGCGGGTGAACTGGCGAAAAGTGCTCTCCTCGCGCGGCTGTTACACTCTGGTTCTCGCACGATTCTTCACCGATCCGGTGCTCTACTTCGTGATCTTCTGGCTCCCCGAGTATCTTCGCAAGGAGCGTAACTTCGACTTGGCGATGGTCGGTAAGTACGGCTGGGTGCCGTACATTTTCGGCGACATCGGATATCTCATCGGTGGCTGGCTTTCAGGTAAGCTGATCGAGCGCGGCTGGCCGCTTCCCAAGGCGCGCAAGACGCTTCTGATGATCGGCGTCTCGATGATGCCGCTCGGAATTCTCGCGCCAATGGTGCCCTCCTGGCAGGGCGCCCTCGCGGTGACGTGCTTCATGACGATGGGACACGCGTTGTGGATCTCGAACCTGCTCACGCTGCCCACCGACATGTTCAAGGGCAGGGAAGTAGCGACCGCCACCGGCTTCACCGGAATGGGCGGCGCCATCGGCGGCGCCATCGCCAATCTCGGCACCGGATATCTGGTTTCGCACTTCTCCTACGCGCCCGTATTCTGGATCGCGGGCCTGATGCACCCGCTTGCGCTGTGTATCGTGCTCACCATGTTGCCGGATTCGCGCTTCCGCGAGCAGCCGGTGCGCGCATCCTGAGCGACATTCTCTCGACGAGCGTCCGGCCTCGCGCGACCGAAAGGCATGATCTTCCGCACGCGTGCTCGGTCCATGCCTCGCCCCGCTTGTCCGCATGCGTTCGCGAATCAGGCGATGATGCTCGGGCTCGTCCGCGTTTCTAAGGAAAGAGTCCAGTCCGGCGATGCCATCCTCCGTCAGCCGATCGGCCCGCCTGAATGGCTCCCGTAGGCGCCGCCGCGCGGACGATTACACTCGCTGTTCTTCGATCTTTGCGCGGCGAGGGGCGCGACCCACGAACCTTCGCGCCGGATTGGCCGAAGAGAACAGCACTCGCGCGGGCGGATATTGCCGATGGCAACCTCGGGGAATCCGCGCGGTAATCGGCACTGCGCACGCGACCACTACCGCGGGCTTCCACTGGCGGGCTCACGCGAGCGCGCTTGCGCTCAGCAAGGGCAGCGCGGGAAGCGTCGCGATCCGATCGCGGCCCGGACGATGCAGGAGGCGCGGCCGCTAGCGAACCGCGAGTCAGGCACCGGGCGAGTGCCGTGAACATCCCGCCCAGCCGTTGAACACGTCAGAGCTTTCCGTTTCAACCAACGTTGCCGGTGACGCCTGCCCACCCAGCCCCCCGAAGGTGAGCGCGATGACGCCATGTACCAAGCGGCGCAAACGCCGATCATCACCGTCGCCACCAACGCGGGCTCGCCGAGCGTTCGAAGTCTGCGCGCGCTTCCGGAGGCCAGGCCGCCTATCCAGGAGAGTTCGACGGGCATGCGGATGAGCCATCTCATTTCGTGACGTCACCGCTGTTGCGTGACCATACTCGGACACGTACCCGTTGGATGGTGCCCGGCTACCGCGATCACTTGCAGCCGCCCAGCAGCGCGATCGGCTCAGCAGGCGGGCCCCGCGATTCACTCTGTTCTGCCGGAGAGACCGGAAGCCGAGCCGTTGCGGGTGCGACCGATTACCGGGACAACCGGGACAATGATGGCAGTGGAGCCTGCTGACGATCGAGCAGCCCTTCGAGATACCGGGATCCCGCGCCGTTCATGAAGGGCTTCTCCACCCAGACGAACAAAACAGCCGAAATCGCCAAGGTGAGCGGAACCTGAATTGCAAGCGCGGCAACCATCATTTTGTCGAAGCTCCAGGCTTTCGGGAACAGGGGGAACAAAATCTTCGCCGTCGAGCCAACCACCGCGATGTGGAACAGGTAAATCGAGTAGCACATGCCGCCGATGATGGAGATCGGAGGTAGTCTGAGGAAGCGGTTGAACCAAGCTCCGCGGAAGGCGGCCACCATCATCAGCGCGATGCAGGCGGGCCCGAGCCAACGGTATCGCCACCCGTTCTGTCCGGCCATCGCGAACACCGCGATCAGTGCCGCCCCCCCCAAGAGGTCCCACAGGTACGAGGACACCCGGCGGATTACCCCGCTCGCATAGAGGTCAGCGACGAGCAGTCCAGCGACAAAGTACTGAAGGAACGCTGGCAGCGTGTTGGCGAGCCGGACCGAACCCGCCTGGAGCAGCTTCGGCGGGATCGTATAGCCGTACAGCAGAATCGCTCCGGCAGTGATCGCCCACCGCAGAGCGTTAGGACCGATCCGGAAGATGCCAGCTAGCCACGGCGCGAGTGCGTAGAAGATCACCTCGATCTCGAGCGACCACGAGACGATGAGAACCGGATTGAGTGAGGCGAATGTCAGCACATGAAGGTAGACGAGTCCCGCCAGGTAGTTCTGCGTCCAGCCGAGCGTCACAGGTCCCAGGAGCCAATAGGCGCTGAGCGCGACGAGATAGGGAGGTTCGATACGGGTGAGCCTGCGCAGGTAGTACCGCCGGAGCGCGGGTTCCGGCCCGCCCGCCAGCCGGTGTTGGGCGAATGGAAGTCCGAGGATGAATCCGCTGATTACGAAGAAGATCGGCACTCCCATCCAACCGGTCGAGATGACCCAAAGGAACAAGCTGCCACTCTTTTCGCCCCAATCGCGTGGCAAGTGCCGGGTCTGGAACTTGAACAAGTAGAGGAAGCTCGCAGCATGCAGCGCGACCACCGGCATGATGGCGAGGAAGCGGAGCCCGTCGATCTCCGGCAGATATTGAGAACCGGATGTCACCCGAGCCAGCCGGTTCCGCAAGTCGAGCATCGCTCTAGGATAGCGAAACGTGGCCATTTCCCCATTGGGATAGAATGATGAACAAGGCTTCAGGGCCTTCACTATGAAGAAAATCGTACTCGCAACACTCTTCGCGATGGGCATGGCCTACGCGCAAAGCACTACTGGTACACTGGTCGGCACCGTGACGGATACCTCCGGCGCCGTCGTCGCGGGAGTCAAGATCCGCGTCACCAATACCGGAACCGGAAATACCTGGGACACCACAACGAACACGTCGGGCGATTACGCCGTCCCGAACCTGGCTGCGGCTACGTACGCCGTTCGTTCAGAGTTCGCCGGCTTTCGCTCTGTCGATCTGACGGGAATCCGGCTGCTTCTGAACCAAACTGTTCGCGCCGACATCAAGATGGAACCCGGTGCCGTCGAGCAGAGCATCAACGTCAGCGCCGCGCCGCCTGTGGTTCAGTCGGAGTCCTCGTCAGTCGCCGCCAACATCGACAGCAAGACGGTTGTCACGCTTCCGTTGAACGGCCGCACGCTTGACCGGCTGATCCTGATCACCGCCGGAAACACCTCGGATTCCCCCTCCAACCCCAAGCTCGCCGGTTCGCTGCATTGGGGTGGCAACTTCTTCACGATCGATGGCGTGTATTTCAACGACATCGGCAACGGCGGTGCCGCGTACTCCTACCGTACCAACCTGTCGACTACGCCTTCGATCGACACGATTCAGGAATTCAAGATCGAGACCAACAACGCCAAGGCCGAGCATGACGGCTCCGCCGCGATCTCGATCATCACCAAGGGCGGCACCAATCAGTTCCACGGCTCGCTGTTCGAGTTCAACCGGAACAAGGCGCTCTCGGCCAACGCGTATTTCTCGAACGCAAACAACGTCGCGCGGCCGCCGTTCAACCGCAACGAGTACGGCGCGACATTCGGAGGCCCGATCGTCAAGAACAAGACGTTCTTCTTCGGATCGTATGAAGGCCTCCGTCAGCGGCAGTCGTCGAACGCGGCGCTTTCGTATCCGACGGCGGCGCTGCGCCAGGGCGACTTCACTGGAATGCCCGTCATCAACGATCCGCTCGCCGGCGGAGTTCCGTTCGCCAACAACCGGATTCCCACCGCGCGCATCGACTCGCGCTCCACTCGCCTGCTCGAGTTCGTACCGCTGCCCAATAGCGCTGGAACCAACGTGGCGGGCACGGGTACCAACTTCTTCGACACGGTTCCGAACATCATTGATGTGAACCGCTACACCGCCCGCGTGGATCACACCTTCGACTCGTCGAATCGCATCTTCTTCGTCGGCAGCTATTCGAAGGGCTCGCCGTACTTCGTCTACAACGGCGGCAACCGCCGCTACGGCAACTTCAGCGATGGTGGATACATCACCAAGTCCGCATCGATCACCTACAACCGGCTGATCAGCGGGACGATGAACAACGAGGCGCGCATCGCCTACTTCACCCACGGCTCGATCCGCGTTGGCCAGAATACGGACTTCGATCCGTCGTCGATCTTCCCTGGTCTATACAAGCCGCTGCCAATCGGTGGTCTGCCGAACATCTCGATCACCAATTTCAGCGGTATCGGTGACTCGGGCGGAGCGGACCGTTCGCCGCAGCTTACCACCGAACTGACCGACAATTTCAGTTGGATTCGCGGCGCGCACAATTTCAAGACCGGCATAGATATTGGCTTTGGGCGTGTGTCGTCCAATCCCTCCGCGGGCGGTTCGCAGTTTGGCAGCTTCGGGTTCCAGAACCGGTATACGACTACGGCCTTCGGCGGGTACATGGCCGACTTCCTGCTCGGCTTCCCGGTGACGGCTGTTCGCGCCACGCCAGGC
>CADECY010000191.1 GCA_902825945.1 uncultured Acidobacteriota bacterium | reverse complement strand
TAGCCGTTCAAGTCGAACCCGGCATCCGGACCAGCGATCCGGTCGAGCGCTTCCGCCTGCTGTTCTAGCAGAGCGGTGTTCAGCATCTCGCGCAGATTCGTGTCCCGCTTTACGTAACCCCGAATCGCACGGCCATAGTTCTTGGCGATGATTTGCCAATCGAAATCTTCCGGAAGCTCATGCACACCGAGCCCGCTCCAGATCCGCCGCACCGGCTCGAGATCGATGTCTTTCGTATCAGGCTGCAACCCCCCGGCGATTTCCGGCGCTGCGGACTCCACCAAACGGCCGACGTCCTCCGTATGGCCCTCGATCGAACTCGACAACGGACTCTTGTCCTCGAGTTCCGCGAGAAACTCCCGCACGAACATCTCGACAGCCGCCTTCGCAGCCTTCTCCCGCTCACTGGGCGTGATTCGTCCGAGCAGCCCCTTCAAGCCCTTGGAGGCTCCCTCGTTCGCGAGGCCCTTGAACACCTTGCCCCAGTCAACCAAGCCGAGAACGGTCGAAATCCCGATAGTAGTCAGCGGGTCCATGGCTGAATCATAACGTAGCGCTCGTAGCGTTCGTTGCGCTTTGCGAGAAGCTGCGGATTCCCCAAATCTCAATCACTACCGAAGCAAATCATCATGATTGAACGAAGTCGCCCGCTGCGACCATCGTCCTGCGCGGAGATCCTCCACCCGCACACACGCAACGCGCGGGAGAACGGCGAATGAGCGAGAGAAGCGACAGCGGCCGCGAGACCGGCGCAATGAAAATTACCACGCAAAACCCGAGACCTCGGAATAGCACCAGAATTGCGACTTACCTTCATCAAACAGGAGGAACTCCGATACACACTGTGGATGAACAGTTGGACCAGCAGTTGCTCCGTGCCCAAACGCGAGCCGGACGCGAGGACTCCGGCCCGGAGCCCTTCACCGGTGGAAGGGTGCAACATCTTCGGCGCGATGAAGCGCGTGGACCATCCGCGAGGCCTTGAACCCCTCCGCTCCCACTGCGACAATCGGACATGGGCCTGTCGCTCGCCATGCTGCTTGCCGCCACGTGGCAAACGGTTCCGCTGCCCTTCACGCTCTTCAGCGGCGAAGGCGAGCGGAAACACTTGCCCGCGACCACGCCCGGCGGCATCGCCGTTTTCGACTTCGATGGCGACGGTCTCCTCGACATCTTCTTCGCCAATGGCGCTCCGTTGCCCTCGGGCCGCAAGACCGCTCCGGCGCATCACAACCGCATGCTCCGCAACCGTGGCGGGCTCCGCTTCGAAGACGTCACCGCGTCCGCCGGACTCGCGGGTAACGGCTACGATCTCGCGGCATCGGCGGCCGATTTCGACGGCGACGGCCGCACCGATCTCCTCGTCAGCGGACTCCGCGGTGTGACGCTTTATCGCAACCGGGCGGCCGGCGGCTTTGAGGATGTGACGCGCCGCGCGGGCCTCGACAACAAGCTCCGCTGGGCTGCCGGTGCTGCCTGGTTCGATCTCGAAAACGACGGCGATCTCGACCTGTTCATCGTCAACTATGTCCGCTGGGACGCGGCAACCGAGCGCGAGTGCAAGGTGGACGGCATGCCCGACTTCTGCCATCCGAAGTTCTACGATCCGGAGCCGAACGCGTTGTTCCGGAACAATGGCGACGGCACGTTCACCGACGTCTCGGAAGCCTCCGGCATCGCCGCCCACAAGGGCAAAGGCATGGCGGTGGCCGCGGCGGACTTCGATCTCGATGGCCTCACCGATCTGTTCGTCACCAACGATCGCGTCTTCAACTTCCTGTTCCGCAACCTCGGCAAGGGCCGCTTCGAAGAGCGCGCCTTCGATCTCGGCGTGGCCGTGCCCGCGAGCGGAAATCCGCCGTCATCCATGGGTATCGACGCGCAGGATTACGACAACGACGGCCGTCCGGACATCATCTATACCGCGCTACGCGACGAGACGTTTCCGTTGTATCGCAACACAGCAGCCGAGTTCGCGGAAACAGGCATCGCGACGCGGCTGGGCGTCCTCACGAGGCCCATGGCCGGTTGGGGAGTCGCTTTCGCCGACCTCGACAACGACGGCTGGAAAGACATCGCCGCCGCGCGCAGCGATGTGCTTTCCGCGTTCGGACCCAAGGGAGCTTCGGCACGCGAACCGCTCTCCTGGTTCCGCTCGAACGCCGGCAAGCAGTTCGTCTCAGGGGACCCGCTCCCAGCCGCGCCTGCGATGTTCCGAGGACTCGTGGCGGCTGACTTCGATCGCGACGGATGCCTCGATCTCGTGGCCACCGCGTTGCAATCGCAAGCGCTGCTTTTGCGGCATGCCTGCACGGGCAACTGGCTCGAAGTGGATGTGCGGGCTCCGGGCGCGCGAGTCGAAGTCGCGGGCCAGTGGCGCCACCAAACCTCGGCGGTTGGCTACGCTTCTTCCTGCGCCTGTCCGCTCCATTTCGGACTGGGAACCCGCACGAGCGCTGATGTCGAAGTCCGCTGGCCGAACGGAAGTAAGCGCCGCATCTCAGCGGTCAAAGCGAACCAGATTCTGACGGTGGAGCCATGACCTTCTTGCTTGTGCTCCTGGCCGCTACGGCATTCGCTCAGGACATCGGCGAGCTCTCGCGCCAAGCCGCCGCGGACCTGCGCTCGCAACGTTTCGCCGAAGCCGAGCGCGCCTATCGCGAACTTGCGCGCATCGAGCCCGCGAATCCGATGTGGCGCATGAATCTCGGCATCACGCTGTTTTCCGCTGGCAAGCATCAGGCGTCGATCCCGGAGTTCGAGTACTTCCTGAATCAGCGTCCAGCACCCGGCGGCATTCATCTGATGCTCGGGCTGGCGCGCCTCAAGCTCTCGCAGTATTGCCCCGCGATCGCGCCGCTCGAAGCCGCGATGAAGTGGGACCGCCAACGCACGGTGGTGGAACTCGCCGACGCCTATCAAGGCTGCAAACGCTATGAACAGGCCGCGCGGACCTACGAAGCAGCGCTTGCCAACGGTCACAAGACCGCCGATGTGCAACGTCACGCCGCTTACTGTTTCTGGCGGGCGCGCCTGTACGCCGATGCCAAGCGCCACTTCCAACCGCTCGCCGCCCCATCGCCAACCGAAGCGGCCTTCCACTACGAATACGGCGACACACTGGCGCGGCTGGAAGGTCCGGAAGCAGGGCTGCCGTTTCTGCTGAAGGCGGTCGAAATCGATCCGAAACTTCTGCAAGCCCGCGCCGAGTTGGGCAAGGCTCTCGTCGATCTTGCGCGGGGCGCCGAAGCGATCCCGCACCTCGAGGCGTCGGTCGAGATCGATCCCGCGCTCTTGCTGCCGCTGTCTCGCGCCTATCGCGCGGCGGGCCGCAAAGAGGATGCCGACCGGACACAGCAGGAATATCGCCGCCGCATGCAGACGACTCCTACCGAGACGCGACCGAAAGGGAGCGGGCGCTGACGCGCGCCCGTACCGCGAACCAACCCGGGCCGCGACCGCAAGAGAGTGCGCTCACGCGCGCGGCTCCGACTATGATGTAATGACGCGATAACAAACAGGGGAGGCTTCTCATGCATTGCATCCCGTACTTCTTTCTCGCTGCTGCTCTCGCGTTCGGCCAGGCCGGAACGGACGGCTCGATTCTCGGTCTCGTCCAGGACCAATCCGGCGCCGCGATTTCCGGCGCCCGCGTCACGGTGCGAAACATCGATACCGGGCTGCAACGCACGGCCGATTCCGCGGCGGACGGCGCATTCGAGATCCTCGCGCTCCCGCGCGGTCCTTATCAGATCACCGTCACCGCGCAAGGCTTCTCTACCTGGCAGACTCCGCGCGTCGATCTCACCGCCGGCGACATCCGCCGCGTCTCGCCCGCGTTGAAGATCGGCGACGTGAAGGAGCAGGTCACCGTCGAAGCCGCCACCGCGCTGATCCAAACCGAAAAAGCGTCGGTCGAAACCGCGATCGAGGAAAAACAAATTCGCGATCTTCCGTTGAACGGGCGCAATCCGATCGAGATGGTGGCGCTCGCGCCCGGCATGCGCTGGCTCGGCGCGGGTGGGCTCGCCAACGAGCACACCGTACAAGGCGGCGGCAAGCGTGAGGATCAGACGACATTCGCGGTCGATGGCTTGGACGCCAACGATCCGAGTAATGAGAAGGGCTTCGCGTTTCCGAATGTCGATACGGTCGCGCAGTTCAGCATTCAAACGGCGAGCTTCACCGCGGAGAACGGACGTAATCCGCTTCAGGTGCTGATGGTCACCAAGTCCGGCACCAACCAGTTCCACGGAACCGTGTGGGAGTTCCATCGAAACTTCGCGGCGGACGCGCGCAACACATTTGCGCTCACGCGTCCGAAGCTGATCCGCAACCAGTATGGATTCAGCCTGGGTGGGCCGGTTCGAAAGGACCGGACCTTCTTCTTCACCAGCTACGAGGGAACCAAGATCCGCCAGGAGCGCATCTATAACAACAACACTCCGGCGCCCGCGATGTTCAACGGTGACTTCGGTGGGCGGCGCGTGAACGATCCGCTCACCGCCAACAACGCGCAATTTCCGAACAACCAGATTCCGGTCTCGCGCATGTCGGGCGCGTCGCGATTCTTCTTTCCGTTCATCCTCCAGTCGAATTCGCCGGGCAACTTCTATCGCGATCTCGCGCCGGCCACCAACGACAACCACAACTTCATGGTCCGGGGCGATCATCAGTTCACACCCGCGCAACGCTTCTATGCGCGCTGGGTGCTCGTCGATCTCGGCAACCTGTCGAGCGGCTACCGCCCCGATGTGGTCTCCGATCAGAACATCCGCCAGCACAACATCGGCGCCAACTACAACTGGACGCTCGGGGCGGGCACGCTCATCAATGTCGCCGCGGGCATCATCCTGTCGAATACGGTCACCACGTCGGACGTGGTGGGCAAGCGCAACCTGAACCTAGAGGCTGGCATTCAAGGATTCCCGACGGCGGGCCGCGAACAGGCGGTCGGGCTGCCCACCGTAACCTTCACCGGCTACTCCGGATTCAGCTATCCCACGCAGGTTCCCTCGCGGTTCCGGCGCCAGGTGATGGACTTCAAGCCGAACGTCAACCACATCCGCGGCCGTCACACGATCGGCGCCGGATACGAGTGGAACGAACGCCGCACGATCGCCAGCCACACCTCCACCTCGCCGCGCGGAACATTCAACTTCAACGGCCAGTACACGGGTGATGGTTTCGGCGACTACCTGCTCGGCCTGCTCACCAACAACGAGCGTAACTATCCGCTGAACACCTTCGGCATGTCGCACTCACCGTACTCGGCCTGGTACCTGCAGGATTTCTGGAAGGTGTCGCAACGGCTGACGGTGAACTTCGGTGTCCGCTGGGATCACTGGCATGCAAAGGGACTCGTGCGCAACACCGGCGCGACATGGGTTCCCGGGTTGAACAAGGTGGTGGCCGCGACCGACAAGAACGGCAATGTCGATCTCACCTCACAAGTAGTTTCGCGAAATCTCGCCGAGGCCACTCGCAACCTCTGGGTTCCCGCCACGGATGCAAAGATCCCGAACAGCCTTTTCACGCCACGCAGTTACCTCTCGCCGCGCCTCGGCGCAGCGTGGCGCGTGTTCGGAACCGATTCGCTAGTGCTACGCGGCGGCTACGGGATCTTCACCGGAAACATCAACGGCAACATCGTCGGATCGCAAGTGATCGGACCTCCGTACTGGACGTTCGAGCGCCTCACCTTCGCACGCACCACGCTGCAGCGCTGGGAGACTTCTTTCCCGGCCGATCCGACGGCCTTTATTGCACCGTCGGTCACCGCGACGGCTTACGATGCGCGCCCGATGAAGGTCCACGAATGGAACGTGTCGTTGCAGGCGCTAGTGCCTTGGTTCAACACCGCGGTGACCGCGTCGTATGTGGGCAATCGCGGGCGCGATCTCGTCACGCGCAAGGACTACAACGAAGTCCAGCCCGGCCGCTACACCAATCTCCAGGCCGCGCGGCCATTCCCGCCGATGGGAACGATCCGCCTGTACGAGAACCTCGGACTCTCCTGGTACAACGCGCTGCAGCTCAAGGCCGAGCGCCGCTTCCAGCGCGGATTCGCTTACATCTTCTCGTACGCGTTCTCCCGCAACATCGATGATGCGGGCGCGAGCCTTACCGACGGACGCGACCCGTTCGCTCCCGATGGCTACAATCGCGGACGCTCCGAGCTCGAGCGGCGCCACATCCTGACACTCAACGGAATCTGGGAACTGCCATTCGGCAAGGGCAGGCCCATGTTCTCGAACATCAACCCGATCGCGAACGGCATCATCGGCGGCTGGCAAGTCACCGGGATCTACAACTTCGTCTCCGGCGCGCCGCTTTCGTTTCTCACACCGGGCGCGACTCTCGGCAACGGCTTCAACACACGGCCGAATCTCGTGGGCACCCCCGCGTTATCGAGTCCCACCGCGGATCGTTGGTTCGACTCCGCCGCCTTCGCCGCACCCCCGCAGTTCGCGTGGGGCAACTCCGGACTCGGGCTGATCGACGGACCGGGACAGCACAACCTGAATCTCGCGCTGATGAAGGATTTCCCGTTCGCTGAGCGCAAGATGGTGCAGTTCCGCTGGGAGCTTTTCAACTCCATCAATCACGTGAACCTCGTGAATCCGAACACGACTCTGAACCAGCCGACCACGGGACGCATCCTGGGCGCGGACTCGGCGCGGCAGATGCAGTTCGGGATCAAGATCATTTTCTAGCCCTTCACATCGGCGAGCGGATCCCACACCGGAGCCAAGTCAAGCACGAATCCTTCGACAGGGCCCTCTCCTCGCACCGATCCGCGTTTCGGGATCGATCAACCATCCGAGCTGAGCGCCGTTGCTCAGCCACTCTTCCATCTTTTTCGCGAGCAGGCGGATGCGATCCGTGGGACGGCGCAGCTCGGCGACGAAGTCCGGACACAACGGCCAGAAGCGGCTGAAGGCCTGCGGATCGAGGCGCTTGATGCGGTCCTTTTGCACCCACGCCGCGTCCGTCGCGCGGTGTTCGGCAACAACCAGCCGGTGGACGAGTCGAATACCACTCCACGCTCATCCATCCGAGCCCAATTTCGAAGTTGGCCGGTGATTTCGCCGTTGCGGGCTCCCGTCCAAGTGTAGGTGAGAGGCATGATGATCAGCTCCCCTTGCGCGGACAGTTCGAGCTGAAGGCCCGGGTGCTTCGCGCAGTGTTGCGCGAAGGCTTCGTCCGTCATCTGGCCAACGGTCGGGATCGCCGGCAGGTGGGCTTGCTCGATCACGAACTCCATACCCAATGAGCATAGAGTCTAGTCTCGATCGAGACACCGGACGCGCGGCCCTATTGTGCTCTCGTGCTAAACGGCCGGAGCCAGCACCTCGAACACCTGCGCCAGCGGCTGTCCCTCCGCGTTGAGCAAGACGTTGCGGCGGCCGTATAGCTCACCTGCTCCGGCCGCGCCGAGCGCGCCGCTGATCACCGCATCGGGCGTCACGCGGAAGAAGGCGATCGGGCGGCTCGAATGTGCAATGCCGCTCGATTGCAGTACAGTGCCGAAGGGCATCGCATCGGCGAGGATGAGATCGCGAGCGTGAGTCGAAAATCGATCAAGGTAGATCTTGATTGCCCCGAACAGCACCGGCCTGCCTGCCGCGAACAGGACGATCTCGCGCGAGTAGGTGGACTCCGCCATTGCATGCGCCAGTACGTGCAGCTCGATCTCGCAACCGCAGGCCGCTGCGAGCGTGGGCGTCATGTCGCGGCGATGCACCAACAGATCGTGAAAGGGTGCCGGCACGAGCCGGCCCTCCAATTCCGCAATGAGCGGCAACGGCAGTCCTGCCCGATCATGGAACTCATCCAACGGAAAAAGCAGATTCACTGCCGGGTCCGAAAGCACTTCTCCATTATTTCAAGAATGGGACCCTGACCTGTGGGTAATGGCTTCGCAACGGCGCGGCAGCCGCCCTACCTCCTCACCCGCAGCTCCGGCTTCAGGATCACCCGCTGGAATTTCCGCGACTTCTGTCTGATCCGCTTCAGCAGCAACTCCGCCGCCTGGGTGCCCATCTCGTAGCTCGAAGTGACGACCGTCGTGATCGGAGGCGAGAAGACGTCGAACCAGTCGGAATCGTCCGCGCTCAACAGTTCGACATCGCCAGGGCAGCCTAGTCCGCGCTCCTTGACCGCGCGCAAGATTCCGGTGAGCATGAGGAAGTTGCCGGCGAAGATCGCGGTCGGCCTGTCCGGCGATCCGAGCATGGCGCGTGTGAGTGCGTAGCCGGACTGCGCGGTCCAGTCGCCCACACCGATCAGGTGCGGAGGCGCCGCGAGTCCGTTGGCCTGCATCGCGATGCGCCAGCCCTCCACGCGTTCGGCGTTGGTCGAAAGCGCGAGTGGTCCGCATAGGATCGCGATTCGCGAGTGGCCGTTACTGGCCAGGTAGTCCACCCCGAGCTTGAGTGTCTCGCGATTATCGCCCGTGACGATATCGGCGGGATAGGCTGGCTCGCGTCCCAGGAAAACCACCGGCCCCTGCTCGTCCATGAACGAGTGGGCCTCGGCGTCACCACCGGCCGCGAACATCAGCAAGCCGTCCACCTGATGCGCGCGGAACAGATTCACGTAACGGCTCTGCTCCTCGGCGCGATTGTAAGTACCGCCCAGGATCACGCTGTAGCCTTCGACAGAGAGCCGGTCCTCGACTCCGCGGATCACCTTCGCATAGAACGGATTCGCGATATCGGGAATCAGCAGTCCGATCGTCTTCGTCTTGCGCAGCGGCAGGCTGCGGGCAATCGCGTTCGGCGTGTAGTTGAGCTCGCGAACCGCGTCGCGCACCCGCTGCGTCAGTTCCGCGCTGACGTTGGCCGAGCGGTTCAGCACCGACGACACGGTGTAGGTCGATACGCCGGCCAAACTTGCTACGTCGTAGATGGTGGGGCGCTTGCGCGGCGCGCCTTCGAGATCATTGGCCACTGTTTATAGCTTGAAGAAGATGCGCCGCTGGTAGAGCCAGTAGCAGACGTAAATCTGGAACGCGATGACCAGCCACTCGTTCAGCATGCTGCCGAACGGGCCCCACCACTCGACCGCCCAGCCCGTGAACACGAGTCCGGTCTGGCGCATCCAGCGGTACATGATCTCGTGGAAAAGATAGATGAAGATCGAGTTGGCGCCCACCATGGCGATGATGCTCGTACCTGCTCGCCAGCCTTTCGTGTCGATCAGCCAGTGGAACAGCGCGAGCGTCAACAGAGTGATTCCCACGCTCGAGAAGGCGAATGAGGCGGTCCAGATCTTCTTGATGTTCGGAATCACCGGATCGAGCGCGGTGCCGATAACGATGCCCGCGATGCCGGCAAGAATCAGCACGCGATACTTGCGCGCGGGCTCGATTGCGCTCCGCAGAAGGTTACCGGCCATCAGGCCCCAAATCGTCGCCGAAGCCGACGAGAGGCAATTGAGAGTCGCGTATCCGCCGCCCCAGTGTTTGCCGAGAATCACGCCATCGAGCCACCAGCCGATATTGGCATTCTTATCCCAGGGTCCGGTCACTCCGGGCGCGCTCACGAACAGATGCAGTGCGGTATGCGCGGCGAGTAGCGCGACGGACGCGGCAAGTTGCACCCTCCAGGAGTGGCGCAGGAGCAGGTAGGCAACCAGGTAGGTGAACGAAAGCTGGCCCAGCACGTTGATCACATCGAGCACCGGCTTGCCCGCGCTGATGGATCGTGCCATCGTTCCGAGCAGGATCAGCAGCGCGCAGCGTTTCAGAACGTGTCCGAGCTGCTTTCCGGCCGATTCACCGAGTTTCTGGCGGCGCTCGAAGGCGAACGGCATCGCCACGCCCACGATGAACATGAAGAACGGCTGGATCATGTCCCACGGATAGTAGCCTTGCCAGTCGGCGTGCGTGAACTGGCGTTCGAGCCAGCCGAGCACAGGATGGTCCTTGAAGAAGTGCAGACCGAACCCGTTCGAGAACATCCAGATCATCGTGAGCCCGCGGAAGACGTCGAGTGAGTAGAGGCGCTCGCCGGCGGCGGTGGGAGGCTGCGGCGTGGTCTGGGCCGTGGATGGCAGCGTTGCGGTGGCCATGGCGATGTCTGCGATTATACGCTCTTCGAACGCCGGAAGCCGTGGAGTCCGGCGTTCGAAGGATCAGCCACCGCTTTCGGGCTACTTGACCGTGACCGCCGCGGTCGCCGTTCCCCCGAGCGAACTCTTCAGCGTGATGCGAGGCGCCGGTCCAAGGTTCACAGTGAAGCCGCCATCGAACTTCCCTCCGCCAGCGTTACGCAGTGTGCCAATCAGCGCGCCGGTGGCCGCGTTGTGGACGGTGACCGTCGCCGTGGCGTTGGTGCCGGCGGCTTCCACGCGAATCTGGAAGTCCTTGGTTGTGTAAAGCGACTTCGAGATAGACACCGAATCACGCGGGCTGAGGATGGTGAGCGCCGCGGTCTTGGATACGCCTTCGAACGTCGCGGTGATTGTCACAAACGTGTCGGCGGCCACTGGGTTGAGCGTGACCGGGAAGTTCACCGATGTGGAGCCAGCCGGAACAGTGACGCCCGCTGGAACCGAGGCCAGAGCGGAATTGCTGCTGATGAGGTTGACGATGGTGGACGAAGCGGCCGGCCCGTTGAGTGTCGCGGTGCCTGTGCTCGTGAAGATTCCGTATTGGCTCGAGGGATTGAGAGTCAGTCCGGTGAGAACGAATCCTGCCACGATGTCGAGGCGCGCTGTCTGCGTGATGCCGCCCGCCGTCGCGCTGATGGTTGCCGAGGTGAGAGCCGCGACTGCCGCGGTTCGAATCGGGAAGGTGGCGGAAGAAGCACCAGCAGGAATCGTAACGATCGTACCAGTGGGGAACGATGCGGCTGGATCACTACTCGCGAGCGTGACAGCGATTCCACCCGCGGGCGCGGCTCCGCCGAGGGTAACGGTCGCGGAGGAGTCCGCGGCGCCGCCAATCACCGATGGCGGTGCGAGAGTGAGTTGGGCGAGCAACGGCGGATTGCCCCGCGTGTTCCGAAAGACATGGAACTGGGGATAGGCGGCCATGACGAGATCGGGCGATCCGTTCCCGTCGATGTCGGTGACCAGCGAGGCGAACGGTCCGTTCGCAATCGGCGCTTCGAAGATCGCCGGACCGAAAGTTCCATCTCCGCGTCCGCCCAGCACCCGGAGTGTGCCTGTGGCGGGATAGTAGAAGGCCACGTCGAGCCGCGAATCCTGGTTGAAATCGGCGGCCGTCAATGCCGTGAACTGGTTCGGGAAGACGTAGTTGGAGTACTGCAGGAACTGACCGGTTCCGGTTCCGAGGGCGATCGCGATCGAGAAATTCGATCCATCCTGGCGCGGTTGCGCCGTCTGCATCATCAGGTCGAGCTTACCGTCGTTGTTGAAGTCGCCGGCCTGAGCTCCGAACGGCACGGCGAGAATCGGAAACGATGGCTGAAAGGTCCCATCGCCGTTCCCGAGAAACATGTTGGCTTGCGAGACCGAGTTCACGTTCACGATCGCATCGAGGTTGCCATCGTTGTTGAAATCACCAGTGAGCACGTAGACGGAAGCCAATGGCGTCGGATAGAGCACCGCCGGCCGGAAGGTACCGTTGCCGTTGCCGAGCGCGACGGCCATGCCGGAGGAACCGGGGACGAGAATATCCTGGCTGCCATCGCGGTTCAGGTCGGCCGTCACGCAGTTTCCCCCCGCGCCGGGAACCACGGGAAGCGAAATATGGATGGGGGCGGAGAATGTTCCGCTTCCATTTCCGAGAACGATCGCGGTAGCGGTTCCACCGGAGAAGAGCATGTCGGTGCGGCCATCATTGTTGAAGTCCGCGGCGCGCATGCTGTTCACATAGAAACCGATCGGAAACGAGGTCAAGGCGCCGAATCCGCCGCCGGGTGCGGACATGACCATGGAAAAGCCGAAGATGTTATCGGCCACGCGGTTGTCCGGTGCGGCCAGGTCCGGCCGGCCGTCGCCATTGAAGTCCGCGGCGACGGACCAATAGGTGGACGGCCCTGTCACCGAGGAGCCGTTGGTGATGTAGGTGGAGGGAGGGGCGAACACCGGGATTTGGCCGAATGCCGCCATGGCCGAAAGCGTCAGGAAGAGGACTTTCACATCTGTTCAGACAATCCTGACAGCGGGCCGGAACAGGTTTCGGACGGTTTTCTCCTTTTTGGGCGGACGGCTCAATTTTCGCGGACCTTGCGGATGAACCAGCCCAGTTCATCCGGCTTCAGCAGCGCCGACACGACCACCGCGTCATCGGAGTCCAGAACGACCGCGAGCACGCGGAACCAGCGGCCCTCCCTGCGGGCGTGAATCCGCACCCGATCCTTACGTGAATCGATCGAGACGATCGCCGGACCGAGCCCCGCGAGATCGAGGCTCGCCGGCTTCCGTGAGCCTTCGAAAACCGCGAACCGGATGTCCGTGGCGCCGAGCGGATGGAGCAGGCTCGAGAAGGAGGTGACGAATCCGGAGAGGGGAATCCACACGGGCTTGGAGCCGACCGCTCGCGAAACCTGCGCGACGGCCAAGTCGAACTCCGCTCCGCCGCCCCAGCGCGGATCGGACCCATCGGCGGCGAAGGCGGAGGCCGCGAGCATCAGGCCCGCGGCGAGTGCGCTACTCCTCATCGTCTTTCGAGCCCTTGACGGCGGATTTGCCGCCACCCTGCATATGGATATTCGGGATCCCGAACTTGCCGCCGAGAGCTTGCAACTCCGATGGATCGATGTTGCCCGCGATGTTGACGAGGGTGAGCTCACGCGGTTCGGCGGCGAGAATCACGAGTCCCGTGATGGTCTTGCCGTCGGTCTTGACGAAGATACCGGTCGTCTCTTTCTTGCTCTTGACATCGACAATCGGAGACCAGTTCATCGAGGTCAGCTTGTTGCGCGCCGCGTCGACGTCGGCCATCGAGTATTCGCCCTCGCCCGAGAACTGGAGCGATCGGATGTAGACGCCCTTGAGCTTTTCCATGAGCCCCTTGGCTTTGGCTTCATCGCCCTTGTCGCCCAGGAAGTTCTTGGCGAGCCCGAGCATGTTGCCGTCGAGGTTAATGTTGGTGGTCTCCTTGGCCTTGGCCGCCAGCTTGTCCCAGTCGAGCAGCTTGACGACATCTTGTGCGCAGGCGCAGACCGCGAGCGCCGGAATCAGTAGGAATTTCATTGTAGTAATGCCTCTCTCGCTTTCGTTTCCACGAGTTCGATCTTGCTGGATGCGATCCCGAGTGCGCGCTCGAGATCCCGCCGGGCCTTCTCGGCGCGGATCCGTTCGTATTGCTGGAAACTGAACACGCCCACCAGAAGCGACGCGGCAACCGCCATCGGCACCGCCCACCGGAAAACCGGACGGCGCCGGTCTTCCAAACGTGCCATCACCCGGTCTTCGAAACCGGCCGGAGCCGCCTTCCTGGCGAGCATTCGTTGCAACTCGCGATCGATATCCATCAATGAACTCCCCTGAGTGAACGCTCCAACTTTTCCCGCAGCAGCCCCAAGGCGCGATGGAGGGTGCTCTTCACCGACCCGGTGGGCATCCCCATCGTTTCGGCGATCTCACCGATCTCCATCTCTTCCTGAAACCGCAGGATCACCGCCATTTTCGCGCGATCGGGCAACCCGTCCACCAGCCGCTCCAGTTTGGCGGAAAGCAGCGGGTCGCGCTCGCGGTCCGAATACGCCGGTTCGGCGGCGGACTCGAGCCCCACCCGCGGCCGGATTCGCAGCCGCCGCGTCTGGTCGATGCAGCGCTGCGAAGCCACCCGCCGCAGCCAGTTGGTGAGGTGCCGCTCGGACTCGATCGAGCCGAGGTTGCGGTAGAGCTCCAGGAAAACCTCCTGGGCGATCTCTTCCGCCGTCGAGCGGTCGCGCAAGAAGTGCCAGGCGATCGAGAACACCATGTCCTGGTGCGTTCGAACCACTCCGGCAAATTCGGTTGCGTTCAGCTTCACTCACAGGGCTAATACGCACGGGGGCCGCAAAAGTTGCTGGAAAATGCCCGCCCATCCGATCCTGCCCGAATATGGGAACGTGTCGAGTTGCGGCCAGGGCGCCCGGTGCCGCGGTTGTCCGCGAGGAGTACTCAATTGTGCAAAGATCGTGCCCGGTCAATTTCATGATTTTCGTCGCGAAGCAATCTGGCCCGGGAGGAAGCAGTGGGGACTTGTCGAGGCTTTCGCCGATTTGAGTGCAAGGCGAGGCGAAGGCGGTGTTCGAGCTTCAGTCCAGCCGGAGCCACCGCCTTCACGCGCAAGCTCAACGTTCGGCCAACATTCGGAATCGCCTGCGCCACCATCTCCGAATCGAATCTCGGCGGCACAGCGCCAGCACTCCGATCCCGGCCCCGACGGTGGATGCCGAGGCCGGCTCCGGCACCACGGAGCTGGAGGGGGGACCCTGCGTCAGGAATACACCCGAGCCGGAGACAAACGAATATCCCGGAGGCAGGACCACCGAGAACTGCCCGGTATGTGTCGAGTCGAGTATTCCGCCTCCTCCCCCGTAACCGAAGCCGATTCCGGTGGTGTTCAGGAAAAAGTTGATCGGCGCGGTAGAACCATTGTCGAGAACTGTGGCATGGAACCTGC
>CADECY010000190.1 GCA_902825945.1 uncultured Acidobacteriota bacterium | reverse complement strand
GTTTCCCGTCGTATGGGTGGAGCCGGCCCATCACTGGAGGTCGGCGGCGGGGGAGCGCGTTGTGCCTCAGGGGCCCCTCGAGATTTATACGCCGGAGTGGTGGCTTCCCAATGTCCACCGGCCCGCTGCGCTGGCACGGATACTGCACGCGAAGCGACTCGAACGGGCCCGCCGTCGGCTGGTTGAACAGGGTTGCAAGAGGATCGTCCTCTACGTTTGGCGGCCGGACTTTGCTTCCGCGCTCGATCTCATTCATCACGACCTGTGCTGCTACCATATCGACGACGAGTACAGTTTTTCGCGAGAAGACACGCCGATCAGTCCGGAGGAGATGACACTGCTTCGGCGCGCGGGCCTCGTCATCATTCACTCCCCGCGCCTGATCCAGAAGAAGGGATCGATCAACCCCAATACCCTCTTCGTTCCGAACGGCGTCGACTACCGCGCTTTCGCCACACCGGTGCAGGAGCCTCCGCAACTCGCCGCCATCCCATCGCCGCGGATCGGCTACACCGGATATATCAAGAACCAGCTCGATTTCGATCTGCTGCTCGATCTGGCCCGGCGCCATCCCCGGTGGTCGTTTGTCTTGACCGGTCCGGGCGGAGTCCTCTCGGCGGATGACGCCCGCGCGCTTGCAGCCCTCCAGTCGCTCGAGAACGTCTACTTTCCCGGAGCGCAGCCGGTACAGGCGCTACCAGCCTTCACGCAGTGGGTCGATGTCGGGATCATGCCGTACAAGAGGGACGCCTACACGCAGTACATCTTCCCGATGAAGCTGAACGAATACCTTGCCACAGGCCGTCCGGTAGTGGGGTCGAGGATTCCTTCGCTCGAACGGTTTGATCACGTGGTCTCGGTGCCGCAGTCGCTGGATCAATGGTCGTCGGCGCTCGAGGCCTCGCTTGCTCCCGAGGCGAACACTCCGGAGCGGATCGCGATGCGCAAGGGCGAGGCCGCCCGGCACGACTGGGACGCCTTGGTGCAGCGGATCTCGACCCAAATCCAAGCTTGTAGTTGATATCGGTCCACGGCGTATGGTCGCCATGCCCGATCCAGGAGCCACTGATGATGAAGTTGCCCAGCAAAGATAGATTGCCCCGCCCAACCCGCAGGTTGGCGACAGACCACTTCGGATCCGGAACCGGCTATGCGCGGATCCTGTTGTTGTTGGCCACCACGCTCGCCGCCGCTGCCGCACCGAAGGCCGCCGAGTTTCGTGCTGGAACATCGGCGATCAAGATCACGCCCTCGAAGCCCATCTGGATGTCGGGCTACGGTGACCGCAACCATCCATCGGAAGGTGTCCTCACCGATCTCTGGGCGAAGGCGCTTGCCATCGAAGACAAGCGCGGAACGCGGATCGTCATCGTCTCCACCGACCTGCTCGGACTCACGCGCTCGATCACCGACCAGGTCTCGGCTCGAGCACAGAAGCAGTGGAACATCGATCGCGCGAATCTGCTGTTCAACTCCTCGCACACTCACACCGGGCCGGTCATCAAGTCGAAGATGGCGATGTTCGAGCTCGAGCCCGGCGATCAAGCCGTGGTCGATGAGTACACGCGTGATCTCGTGGAGAAGCTGTACACCGCAATCGGCTCCGCGATGGCCGATCTCGAGCCCGCGACGCTTCGCTACTCGATAGGAACAGCCAAATTCTCCGTCAACCGGCGCCAGTTCACGCCGAATGGAGTGATCCTCGGAGTCCAGCCGGACGGCCCGGTCGACCACGGTGTGCCTGTACTCGAGGTCCGCAAGGCCGATGGGTCACTCAAGACGATCCTGTTCGGTTACGCTTGTCACAACACGACACTGAATCACTACAAGATCAGCGGCGACTACGCTGGATTCGCCCAGATCGAGGTGCAGAAGAAGTATCCGGGTGTGAACGCGATGTTCCTGCTGTTGTGCGGCGGCGACCAGAATCCGAATCCGCGGCGATCGGATGCGCTCGCGATGCAGCACGGCGCGAGCCTCGCCAGCGGAGTCGCGGCGGCGGTGGATGGCAATGCCAAGCAGGATTTGAAGGGTCGCCTGCGCGCTGCGTTTCAATTCACCGATCTCGCCTTTCGCGTGCACACGCGCGAGGACTTCGAGAAGGAGACGAAACACGCGAGCCACTTCAATCGCCTGCGCGCCAAGGTGATGCTGGCCGGCTACGACAACGGTCATCCGGTGCGAACGCTGGCTTATCCGGTGCAGGCGATTCGCCTGGGTGATGGCCCCGTGGTGGTGGCGCTCGGTGGAGAAGTGGTGATCGACTACGCGATCCGCGCTCGCAAGGAATTCCAAAAAGAGAAGCTCGTGGTCGCCGGATACTCGAACGATGCGGCCTGCTACATTCCCTCGAAACGCGTTCTCGGTGAAGGCGGCTATGAAGCGGACTTCAGCATGGTCTACTACGGCCAGCCGGGCCCGTTCGCGGATGACGTCGAGGAGCGGATCTTCGGTACCATGCGCCGCGTGATGCGCCGAATCGGAGCGAAATAGCTACTCGACCCGCACCCACAAGTGCGCGATCGCGGTGATGCCGAGATCCGACGTTCGCTCGACGCGCACGACGTAGTCGCCGGGCTTGGAATACGTATGCGTGAGGATCGCGTAGCCGTCCTTTGCCAGCGACTTCACGTTCCCGTCTGAATGCGACTTCACCGGCGCCGATCCGTCGCCGAAATCCCACGCCTCCTCGCCGTGCGTCGTGCCGAACGTGCGTCCCTTGAACGTAACCGGCCGCCCGGCTCGGACGTTCTGGGTGGGATGAAACGCGAGGTGGAGTGTGATCGGGTCGAGTTGCGGCGACTTCGGATCGAGCACGTTCACGGTCGCGAAGTCGTACGACACCCGTCCCTTCGCATCGGTCACCTTCAGGATCTCGCTGTAAGTCCCGGGCTTCGAATACGTGCGCTGGACCCGCGCGCCGCGTGTTTTCTCGCCGTTGGTGAGCGTCCACTCGTAAGAAGCGATTTTGCCGGACCGGCTCCACGATCGCGAACCGTCGAGCGGCACGGGTTCGCCCACGACCGCGATCCGGTGCGGACGCGCCATCGCCACCAAGTCGAGCTTCTGCCCCTCGACGGCAGCCTCCCACAGGAACGCGAAGCCCTCCTCTGTCCCGTACTCGCCGGACGGCTGCTTCGCCTTGATTTCGAAATGCAGGTGTGACCAGCCGCCGCTGCCGCCTTCCTTGCCGAGCAGTCCGAGCCGGTCGCCCTTGCGGACACGCTGGCCGAGCTGGAGTCCGGGTTCGAACGAGTAGAGATGGCTGTAGCGGTAATACCAGCCGCGATCATCGAGCAGATAGATCACGTCATAGCGCTTGGCCGCGGGTGATTTGGCGTGCTCGGGCATCACTGCGTCGCCGAGCGAAACGATCTGGCCATCTGTCGCCGCCATTACGACCGCCATCCCTTCGGCGCCACCCTGATCGAGGCCGGAATGATAGTAGATCTTGCGGCGCGAGGTTCGTTCGCCGCGATCGACATAAGTCGGCTCGTTCGACATCTGCGTGTGCGTGGCGAGCCAACGTTGTTGGAGCGGGAATCCGAACTCGCCCGCTGGCATCAGTGGACCCGTGGCTGGCCAGATACGAATCCTGGCGTCTTTCGTGAGCCTCCAGTGGTCCTCGGTCGAATTTGTCTTGTATCCGCGCGTGACGGTGCAGTCCAAGCGAACATTGCCCACGCGTTTCGGCAGTTCGTAGTTGCCGCAGCCGAGCGTCACGCCGCGCTTGCCGATCACGACCGTCACCGTTGCCTCGCGGACCGCGCGGGTCACCGGATCGGTGGATTCCTTCACGGCTTGGAGTGTCACCAGAACATTCCGGCCTCCCACCATCACGGTGGCCGATTCCTTCTCGGCGAGATCGAGCACGCGGTGCAAAGGCGCCGAGGCGAACACCGGCAGCGTAACGAGAGCGAGGAAAAGTCTCACTCGCGTATTATGCCACCGCGCACCTTCCAGACGATGGTCTTGGCCAGCAGATCGAGGTGTCCGCGAATCGCTTGCGGCACGCTCATCTTCGAAACGCCGTGCTGGCGTGTGCCGAGCGGGATCGGGACCTCGGTCACGCGATATCCGGCGAGCATCGCCTTCACGAGCACTTCGGTCACTGCGGGAAATCCGTTCGAGTCGAACCGCACACGATCGAGCACCTCACGGCGATAGGCGCGGAAGATCGAACTGATCGTGTAGATGCGGCGTCCGAGCGCGAGGCGATAGAGCACGGAGACGCCACGGCTCAACATTTGACGCAGCCAGGGAACATCCGCGGTTTCCAGCAACGGATGCCATGGCGAAGCCGTGACGATATCGGCCGCACCGAGTTCCCGCACCAGTTCGATCACACGCTCGGGCGGATAAGTGCAGTCGCAGTCGATCGTGCACACGATCGCCGAATCGCGGCTGTTGTCGAACGCCGTGTGCATGGCCGCGCCGAGACCCAGATTCCGCGGATGATCCACGCGCCGCGCCCAAGCCCGCCGCGGAACTTCGGCGTCAAGCACCGCGGCAGTTGCGTCCCGGCTGCCATCGTTTACAAATAGGACTTCCCAGCCTGGATGGGCCCCGAGCATCCGGTCCAGCCGTTCGAACAGCGGTGGCAGGCTGTCCTGTTCGTTGAAGCATGGTACTACCAGCGTGACTTTTTCCATGGAATGGGCGCGGCCCTGGGCGACAATGAGAGGAATGCGGCTCTGGGTCGTCTTCTCTCTACTCTATTTCTCGGCAACCCTCACGAGCACCTTTACCAAGGAGTTGTGGTTCGACGAACTGGTGAGCGTCTACGTAGACCGCCTGCCTGATCTCGGATCCGTCTGGCTCGCGCTCGCCAATTCGGTGGACGCGATGCCCCCACTTTTCCACATCGCCACACGCGCCGCGCATGCCGTGATCCGCGATGAAGCCACGGCCACGCGCCTTCCCGGCGCGATCGGATACTGGGTGGCCTGCCTGACCGCCTGGATCTTTCTCCGTCACCGGATGCCGGCCGCCTATGCCTGGTGCGCGGTGGCGGTGATGCTGTTGCCGGGTCCGTTCTACTACGCAACAGAAGGGCGGGCTTACGGGATGATGCTCGGATTCACCGGGCTGACTCTGCTGTGTTGGCGGCGCTGCATCGAGCCAGGTCGCCGGCCATGGCATCCGCTCGGCCTTGCCTTGTTCCTGTGCTGTACGGTGAGCTCGCACTACTATGGCGTATTCGTCACGGTTCCCCTGGCTCTCGCCGAACTCTACCGGATGCGCAATTGGAACTACGGCGGTTGGCATCGGCATGACTGGCCTGTCCTCTCGGCCATCGGCAGCGTCCTGATTCCGCTACTGCTGCATCAGCCCCTGATTCGCGCGGCCGACGTCTATCGCGCCGATACATGGGCCGCGCCGAAGATCACCGATGCCGCCCGATTCTATTCGGAGATCATCGCGGGCGTGGGGCCGGCGCTGGGCGCCGCGCTCATCGCCGCGGCGGTCATGATGTGGTGGAAACCCGAAGAAGCCCAAGACGGGCCAGAAGGGCTCCACCGCGTCGACCTCGCTCTTGCCACCGGATTCCTGCTGATCCCGCTCGCGGTGCTCGCGTCTTCGCTGCTCATCACCGGAACCTTTTTTCCGCGCTATGGACTCACCGCGATGTTCGGAATCATGTTCGCGGCGGCCGAGTCGTTGCGGCGCCTTTGTCCTCGCCGCCGTGCGGTCGCGGGTGCGTTCAGCGGCGCCTTCCTGGCGGTGGCCGGCGCGCAACGCGGACTCGACATCTCCTCGAACTGGAAGCAGCTTCTTACCGCCGGCGAGATGACGGAGACCGAGCGCCTCACAGCCGGGCCCGTGGTGGTGGAAGAGGCGTTCGCCTTCATCCGGGCAACCTACTACGCTCCAGCGGAGTTGGCCGGGCGCCTCTGGTATGTCCCCGATGCCAAAGCGGCGATGGCATCGACCGGGCTCGGCAATCCCGATATCGGCCTCGAAAAGCTGCGCCCCCACACCGGGTTCAACCTCGGCACGCGCGAGCGGTTTCTCGAACAGCCAGGGACGTTCTATCTGCTGATCGATCCGGCGCGGCCCGGTTGGTTGCTCCGGGAACTGGAACAAAGGCAGGCACGGGTCGAACTGACCGCTCGCTTGCCGCGTCACTGGTTGATGAAGGTGACGCGCTGAACCACGGAGCGGCGTATCGATGTCAATTCGCCAAGCCTGGGATACGCGGAGCGGAACGATAACGGTGGATACTTCGCCTGAACGCTTCACCGGGCGCGGGAGTGCGCCGCCCGCGCGGTTGACGCCGAACGTCCGGCACCGTGCTGAGAGCCGAGGCCAAGTTTTTTGGGAGCGCGAACCCGCTCCTCGGCGAACTGGGTGACCTTCATCGCATGACTGGCCAACGTACTGGCCGTCACCTGTTTTATCACCGGCGGTCAAAAAGAATTACGGTACGGCGGGATCGAACGCGTCCAATTCACTGAACCCAGTATGGCTTAGGAGCAATATTGATCCAGTTCAATATCAGCGGACTCGCAACGCAAATAGAAAAGCGGCAGACGTCCGTCAAGGCTGACGAAACGCCTGCCGCGGCTGGAGGACTCGTTGGGTTAGAGTTAGACGCCGGCGAACACGCGCGTGCGCAACGCTTCGACCGCCATCTTGATCCGCCCGCCGATGAACTCGACATGCTCGGCCTGATAGTGCTCGTTCCAAGGCAGGACCAGCACGCGGTCCAGACCCTGAATGGTTCCCGGATAATCGGCGCGGTCGTACCTCATCGCTGGCTTGCCGGACTTCTCGGCGCAGGTGAACGGGCATGAGCTCGAGCCGTAGGTGTTGCGTTGCGCGAGCACTTCACATTCGAAGGCCGGTTTGACCACGTAGCGCGGCACACAGAATACTCCCGAGTCCTTCAACTGCTTGGCGAGGGCGTCGGTGCCGCCTTCGATCTCCTTGGGATCGACGATCAGCGGATACTTCCAGTAGACGTGCTTCGAGCCGTCGAGCGGTGTAGGCAGCGTCAAGCCCGGAACTCCGGCAAGAACGTGATCGAGGTAGGTAGCCATGCGATGGCGGCGCTCGACCACGCTATCGAGTTTGAGCAACTGAGCCCGCGCCACGGCGCCGACGAGTTCCGTCATGCGATAGTTGAGCGCCAGGAAGTAGTGGTCGGGTTTGGGATCTTCGTATCCCCATGCCTTGTCGCTGAACAGGCGCATATGGCGAGCGTGTTTGGCATTGTGGGTGATCACCATGCCGCCTTCGCCCGTAGTCATGTGCTTGCCCTGCTGCATGCTGAACGCGCCGATATCGCCGATCGTGCCAGTCAGACGGCCGTTCTGGGTGGCGAGGAAGGACTGCGCGCAATCCTCGATCACCGGGATGCCCTTGGCGTCGGCCACGGCTTTGATGCCGGCGATGTCGCACGGGTTACCGAACAGGTGTGTGGCGATGATCGCCTTGGTGCGCGGCGTGATCCGCTCGGCGATCGTTCGCGGTGTGACGTTCAGGCTCACCGGATCGACATCGGCGAACACGGGCAGACCCTGCTGGTACAGGATCGGCGTGATCGCGCCCATGTCGGTGATCGTCGTGGTGATCACCTCATCGCCTGGCTCGAGGTTCATCGCGGCCACGGCGCAGTGGACGGCCGCGGTTCCGCTCGTGACGGCCCGGCAGTGATCAACGCCGTAGCGCGCGGCGAAATCCTTCTCGAACGTCTTCACCTGCGTTCCCCTCACGCAGTTGAGCGTTCCGGAGTCGAGGACGGCCTGAATGTACTCGAGCTCCTTGCCGCGGAAGTCGCGTCCAGTCGAGTTTGCGTCGGATGGTAAGTTCATGAAACGGGGTTTTCCTCCTTCCCCAATCTACGTGTGCAACAGTGGGATGACCATCAGCGAAAAGCCTTAGTGAGAATCTTCTTTCATGGGGTCATGGGCCTTCCACCAAATGCGCCGTGGCGAGCGGCCCGGCGGTCGAGGCTTCGCGGGCGTGTCCGGACATCGTCAACACCCGGAAATCGGCCGCCAGCAACTCGATCATCCGGTCCACGATCGCGACCTTCTTCGCCGCTGGCATGTCCATGGCTGGGAAGAACTTCAGTTCGTCGAGACCGTCATCGGACCCCAGAAAGTCGAGCGGATGGAGCAGGATCGACGGCTGTACGCCGGTCAGGCGGGCCAGTCCGAGCCCCAGGCGGTAGTACGCCATGCCGAGCGCTGGCGAGAATCGTGACAGATAGAGAATGTAGCTCGGGTGGATCGGGACTTTGAATAGAGGCATCGTGGTCACCGGGATCTCGAGCAGGTCACGCTCGAGCCCCTTCCACAGATAAGGCTTCAGCGGCAACAGTCCGTTTTTCCAACTTCCGAACAGCAGGTCGCGCTGCTTGCGCTCCTGGCCGGACATTCCCGACGTCATGAAATAGTAGAGCCGCGCCAGCGGACCGAGGTAGGTAGGAAAGGTCGAGCAATCGTACTCGTAGCCACGCTTGGCCAGGATGCGCAAAAGAGTGGGCGAGTAGCTGTAGCCAGGTCCCCGGAAACCGAGCGTTCGCCGGCCCGTTGCGTCCTTGATAGCGGACTCGGCGCGCGCGATTTCGGCTTCCAACTGCTCCGGCTCATACAGATGCAGCCACGGTTCGTGATGGAACGAATGGTTGGCGATCTCGTGACCCGCCGAGGCGATCATCGCCAGCGCCTTCCGGTTCTCCGCTCGCGCTGCATCCTGGCCCACGATGAAGAACGTGATCCGTAGGTCGCGGCGGGCCAGCACGTCGAGGATACGCGGGACCACTACGGGGAGGTAGGTTGGAAAAGACCGCCAGCGCTCGTCGCCGCGCACCTTCATGTAAGACCACTTGTTGTCGAGATCGAGCGAAAGGCTCGCTACCGGCTTGGTGCTCATGCCGCAACCTCCTGACGCGAGTTCCGTCCGGCCAGCAACTGTCGGGCCGCCCCCGCCGCCAGTTCGAGTGTCTGATTCACGTTGAGAGTTCCATTGACGATGTGGCTCGAGTTAACGCAATAAAGCCCGGGGACCTCCGTCTTCACTGGCGGAACCAGTTTCGAATAGCCGAGCACCGGGACCGGGAACACATGCCGCACGCGCGACACCCGGAAAGCCTGGACATCGGAGCGGCGGAACTCCGGATACATCCGCTCGATCGCTCCGAGGAACGAAGCCTCGATCTCGCTGTCGCTTTGCTCGAACAGCGGATCGTCAGGCGGGACATATTTGGGCAGGTACACCAGCCCGTGGCCGTGGAATTCGGCCGGATCGACGAGTGCCGACATATCGATCACGCCCGTGAATGGTACCCACGCGTCAGTGATGTTGGTCACGTAGAAGGGTGAGAGCGGGCGCTTCAGCAGCGCCGAGGCGCAGACGATTCCCTGATAGTCGAGCTTGCGATGGGCGCCGAGCCCGGCGGCCTTGGCGGCAACCGGCGACGGCATCGTGCACACGACGCGATCGAACCGCTCCACCGCTCCGTCGAAGCTCACACGCAATCCGGCATCGGCCGCTTCGATTTGCCGCGCGGGCATCCCCACCCGAATCCGGACGCCGGCCTCACCCAAACGCCTTTCGAGCGCGGCGAGCGTCCGCCCGTATCCGCCCGGAAGATAACCGAACATCTCCCGCTTCATTCCGCTGCGCCTCGCGGCGTACAGCCGCGCGATCGTCGCCCAGATGAATGCCGCCGAGGTGCGTTGATATCCGTCGCCAAGCTTGGCGCGCAGCAGCGGCTTCCAGATCTTTTCGAAAGTCGAACGGCCGGACCACTTCACCAGCCAATCCTCGACGAGGGTGTTTTCGAGCTCGCGATAGTCCGGAATGCGCGAGGCGTGCAGAATCGTCAGCGCGAGCCGCGCTTTTCCGGCGAGTCCGAGGGGAGGGAAGAGCAGGAAGTCGAGACTCGACGACATCGAGTGATGCCGGCCGTCCGAGTAGAAGCCGGTTCGCGTCTGCTTCCAGACCATCTGGTCTTCGAGACCGATCTCCCGGAGGAGATCGCGTGTGTAGGAGTCCGAGAGAAGCGTCACGTGATAATGACGGTCCCACTCGATGTCACCAATCTTCCAGGCGCTGGCGAGCCCGCCCAATTCCGGCGCGGCCTCGAACAGAGAGACGTCGTTTCCGGCTTGACGAAGGCGCAGCGCCAACGTCATGCCGAGCAGGCCGCCTCCCACCACCGCCCATTCCTGTTGCATTCGTTTCAACCAGCGCCGTCAGGCCGCCGCGACTCCAGAAGTGGTGATATCCTCGACCGTGTCTCCGGCCACGCGATACTGCCAGCCACATTTCTTGCAGCCGAGTGGTTGGCCGTCCTTGACCCGGTTCTCCGAGAACCGGTAGAGCGGCTCTCCACACCGGCAAACTACCCCGAGCGGCTTGGCCGGGGATCCGATCACCAGATGGAAATCCTTGACCGAACGCGTGACAACCGAGCCCATGCCGACCATCGCGAAACGCCCGATCACCAGATCGTTGCCAATCGTACAGTTGGCGCCGATCGTCGCGCCTTCGCGCACCACGGTGGACCGGGTGTGCTCGTCCACTTCCGAGGGGCGAAGCCGGCCCAAATCCGGCGTGCAGGCCCTGGGATACTGATCGTTGGTGAAAACGGTGTGCGCGGCGATCATCACGCCTGTTTCGATCTTCACTCCGGCCGGTATGTAGACGGCGGCGTTGATCTTGACGCGGTCACCGATGCGGGTGTCGCCGGCGATGTAGGTCTTCTCTCCCACGATACAGTCTTGTCCGATCACGGCGCCGCTTCGGACATGGACGTTGTCCCAGATCGAGGTGCCGCCGCCGATTTCGACGCCGCTTTCGACGATCGCCGTCGGATGGATTCGTATGGATTTCATCTCAGCCTGCATTATCGAGTGCGCATTACTTGGAAGGAATCGGTGCTTCGCCTTATGCCGCTTTGGCCGCTGAAGAGAAACCCTCGACCGCCGATCTCCCCCCCATGGCGAGCGACCTGTACGAAGCGTCGATCGACGCCGAGTTCACCAGACACTCCTCGGGAGTGATCCACCCGTTCGATACGCCCCACATCATGTCGCGAAACGCCGTGGTCATCGACACGTGAGCTCCGTTTTTGTCATATCCAGAGCCGATCTGCACGGGAGCTGCATTGATCCAACTGAAGAAGGAGGCCTTCCAGCCGATCGCGATCGTTCCTTGGGTGCCATGGACGGTGATGTAGAAATCACTCGTTGGCTGCGCTTTCCAGCTGAGTACGATCTCGCCCCGGGTACCCCCCGCGGTTGCGACGTCCAGCCGAGCGTTATCTTCTACGTTAAGCAGGTTGGATGGCGAGAGCTGGTGCGTATGAACGCTCACCGGAGAACCGAACAGGAACTCCACCAGATCGAGCGCATGGGAGCCGTTGTCAATGATCACTCCGCCGCCTGACAAGGCCGGGTTCGAGTTCCACCGCTGCGCCATGTCGGCCTTGCCCGCGAACTCGATCTGGAAATGCATCACATCGCCGATATCGCCGTTGGCGATCAGCTCGCGCGCCGTGCGAATCTCGGGGACGTGCCGGAACTTGGTGGCCATCTGGAACACCGCGCGCGACTTGCGCACGGCCTCCACCAGCCGCTCGGTGGCCGCGGCATCCACGGTGGACGGCTTTTCGCACAGTACCGAAACGCCCCGCTCGAGCGCGGCGAGTGAAATCTTGAGGTGCGTCGATGGCGGAGTGCAGATGCTGATCGCGTCTACCTGCGACCCTGCGATCAGTTCTTCCACTGACTCGTAGGCACTCAGCCCCGCCTCGGCGGCCTTCTTGCGTGCCTCCTCTGAACTGTCTGCGACAGCAACCAGCTCGACCTCCGGCGTGTTGCGCCATGCGTCCGCGTGAGTCTGGGCGATCCGTCCGTAGCCGACGATTCCAACCTTGATTTTCTTCATACCGTAGCCTCCCATATTAGCGGGTATTGGTACCCCAATGGTGGGGTACCTGATGCTGATGCTCTTTGCATCCTCAGCGTACGGCTCTGAGAGGGAAGCCGGAACTGACTTTGGTCCAATTTTGGATCAGGACTAAGGTGATAAACCCACTGGTACGGAGAGCCGCCGCGTGGTGGGTCCCGGTTCCTATTTCGTTGAAGCTGGGAACAGGAGCGGCAGGGCCTGATCTGCCGTGAACATGCAGCGGCCGTTGTGTCCACAAGCAGGTACGATGACCAGTTCGTGGCGGGCCCGGTACTCGGCACGAATGTAGTGCCAGTAGTTGATGCCCCTCGCTAGCCGCGATTCTCCTTGGGCCATCGCACCGCACGACCGGTCGAACCCCGCGATTGGGAGGGTGTCCAGCTCCCCGAGCAGGTACGTCACCCGGCGTTTGGCGAGATTGGAGCGCAGCGTCTCGTCTGGGATCCCCGCGCTGTAGCCCGAGCGCTTCTCGAGTCCGTTGCGCCACTCGTTGAACACCTGACAGGAGTTCGCGCCGGCGAATGGCTGGAACTCACCTCGGCATCCGTCCTGGACGCCGCACGAGGCTCCCGGCCGCGGCCGGGTCGCATCCAAGTAGAGATAGCTCGAGGGATTCGCAACGACGTAGTGGACTCGGGCGGGCGGGTTCACCTTCGAAGCCGCCGCGTATCGATGTGTGAACTGGCCGCCCGCCGAATGTCCGGTGATCACGATCGAGTCGAGATTCGGGAATCGTTCGCGATCCGATGCGAGGCGGATCAATTCATCGGCCAGGTGAAAGCTCGTGACGCCGGGAAGTTTGTCCGCTTCGCCGCCACCGCGCCAATCTGCGCGGCCGGTGCAGCCCCAGGAGATTTCACCCGCGGCCAGAGTGTCGCGGCAGTTGCCGCTCGCTGAACCGAACCGGGGCGACACCACGAGCGTCGATTCGAGTGCACCCGCCAGAAATGCTCCAGCGGTGGCGGATGCGAAATAGTTGTCGGCGTTGCGGCCTTGGCCGTGCACCACCACGGTCAGCCGTTTCACCCCCGGATTTCGCTCCGTCAATGGGTGCGAGCGATACACCGTCGCGAATCGTCCCGCGGGCCCGAGCGGGATGCGCTCGACACACTCCGTTCCAGCGGTGGTACACGGAGCGGCGGCGAGAAGAGTGGGAAGAAAGGCAACGGCGATCCGGCGGGTCACTCATTCAGGGTGCCAAGCAGCAAGGGGAACTGTCAAAGGCGGCCCGCCTTGCGGGAAACTACGCCTCGCGACCGGTGTGGAACGGGTTGAAATCGGTCCCGTCGTCGAACACGTCAATGCCCTCGGATCGCTTCAATCCATTGACGACCAGATAGGTGACGGGTGTCGCGAGGGCTTCGTAGAGGACCTTGCCGAAGTAGCCCGAGTACATCAATCGGAACATCTCGGCCCCCGACACCGTGCCGTAGAACGCGATCGCGATCACCACGGCCGTATCCACGAGTTGGCCCACCGCCGTCGAGCCGATCGTTCGCATCCAGAGGAAGCGGCCCTTGGTGAGCAACTTCACTTTCGCCATGATGAAGGCATTGGCGAACTCGCCGCACCAATAGGCGATTAGGCTGGCAAAGATGATTCGCGGAACGGTATAAAAGACGATCTGGAAAGCTTCCTGGTACTTGAACTCGGGCGCGGGGGGCAGTGCGACGATGACGTTTCCCATCACGGCGAGCAGGGCCGAGGCGAGGAAGCCGGTCCAGATGGCGCGCCGCGATGCCGCATATCCGTAAACTTCGGTGAAGATGTCTCCGAAGATGTAGGTCACCGGGAACAGCAGTTGCGCTCCGCTCAGACGGAAATGCGGTCCGATGGCGACGATTTTTTGCGCCACGAGGTTGGAGATCATCAACACCACGACGAAGATGATGATGAGGGTGTCGAGATGTTTGAATCGGCGCATGGACTTGCCAATATAGCAAACGGGCAGGGCACCCTCGATGGCGCGGTTGCGGGTGGCTCGATGCTGGCGGCGCCAGATCCTGGTTCGCCCGCGCCTGTGACTTGGCCACCAGGGAGCACCCCAGGGTGCTCCCCTCGCGGCGCGAAACAGCCGAAGCTACTCTCCTAGAATGTCGTAGGTCGTCGTACCCGCGACCCGCACCTTCTCGTACACCGACACCCAGTCTTTGTGCGAGGGCGCGGCTTCATAGTCCTTGAGGATCGTGGGTTTGTTCGGCATTTCCATGCAAACGCCGTAGGTCCGCTGCAGGCGCGAAACCGGTCCGGTCACATCCTTCTCACCGGCCGCGAGCTTCTTGCCGGTGGCGCCATCGGTACGGAACTGGCTGAGCGGCGCGCGAAGCTTGCCATGCCAGACCTTGAGGATGATGCCTTTCATCGTCTTCGGCAACTCGTCGGTCGACTTCTTGAATGCGGCCCACTGCTCGGGCGTTGCCTCCTTGATTTCGGTGAAGGCGAAGCAGTGCATCATGGTCTTTTGCCCAGCGGAAAGGCTGGTTGAGGCGAGCATCGCGCCGGCGGCGAGCAGGCTCAGACGGCGGGCAATCGAGGTCAACGTCATTTTCGTAGTCTCCAATTGATTCGGAATCCCGTTAGGGTATCCCCATCATTGTACGCGGGGAATGCCGCAGTCGTGCAAGGGGCTCCCCGGTTGGGCCCGGCGGATTCACTCAATGCTGGGCCAGTTCACGGGTTCGGCGGCGGCCC
>CADECY010000189.1 GCA_902825945.1 uncultured Acidobacteriota bacterium | reverse complement strand
GCCTCCTCCACGAAACAGAGAACTACTGGATCAGCCTCAGGTAGGCGTTTCTCGACGGAGGGCTGGTTGGAGCACGGGTGCACGCCCCCCCGGATCCACGCCATATGCCGCGCAAGCGACGTGCGGGAGTTATGGTCGGCCGATCAGGACTTCTCCCAGATGAAGGGGTTGCTGATTGTCAACCCCTGCCTGGACTGATCGCGAGATCTCAGTTCCGTCCGCAAAGGCCCGGAGTGCGGCACATGCCCGCCGGGCATCCACCGGGCATCGGAGCTGGCGCGGACGCCTCGCGTCCGCCATGCGCGGCGAACGTCGATAAGAGCTTTTCGACCTTCGCCTTGCCGCACGAGGGGCATTCGACGCCGTTGGTGTCGGAGTTGCGGACGAGCTTTTCGAAGCTGGTACCACAGTCTTGGCAAGCGTATTCGAAGATTGGCATTTCTGGCTACTCGATCAGACCTGTCACGATTCTATCAATGAACCCGCGCGCGACGCCAGAGGGTCCGTTCGCGTGATTGACGATCACCGAGAAGACGATCCAGTCACCGCGCCTGTCTTGCGCATACCCGGAAAGCGCGCTGACATGGCTGATGGTACCGGTCTTGGCGAGGACCTTGCCCTCTCTCAGGTCCCGGTAGCGATAGCGCAGAGACCCGTCCTCGCCGCCAATGGGCATCAGGTCTCGCCACTCCGGGCGGTCCATGTAGCGGAGCAGTGTGACCACGGCGGAGGGCGCAACGAGCGTTTTCCGGGAGAGTCCGCTGCCGTCCTCGAAGTGAAAAGCGTCGGGCGGGATTCCGGTCTCGCCGAGAAACTTCTTCAACTCGTCGAGTCCACCGGCGAGCGATGGTTCGGCGCCCCGGCGCCGGGCCACTTCCCGCAGCATCACTTCGGCCTGCAGGTTCTGGCTCACCTTGTTGATAGTCTTCAGCATCTCGATCATGGGTGGTGATTCGCGGCGTGCCACTTCACGCCCGGTAGTGCCGCTATCGGCGGGCTGGCCCGGAAAGCGATGGCGCGCCACCGGCTCTCCATCGACGCGAACGCCCCGGGCAAGCAGGGCTTCGCGGAGCGCGAAGGCGGCATAGTGCGCCGGATCCTCGACGGCGATCTCGAGCAGGTCCGCGCGCGAGAACGTCCCGCCCGCCTCGACATGGCGCGATCCGGGCTCGCGCCGGAGCGTGATTTTGTTCGGACCGCAACAAACCTGCTTGGCGCGCAGATCGAACGTGAAGTACGGTAACGGTGGAGAGACCTTGATGCGCGGGGGAGTGCCAGGCGCCAAATGAACGGAGAAGAAGTTATCGTGGATGGCGAGAGCGCTCACCGGAGCTCCGTATTCCCACAGCGCGTCATCGAGCGTCCAGCCCTCCGGATAAGGCTCCCAGACGTAAGTCGAATCATCGCCGATCACATTACCCGGGATGTGGCGCACCCCCGCCGCCACCACTCGAGCGGCCAGTTCGTCGAGCGGGCCCAGTGGATCGGCGGGAGGTGCCTGCCGCACGTACGGAATAGGCCGCGCCGACATCGTCACGTCGCCGCCTCCGATGATACGGAGATCGCCGTTTGGGTCGAGTACGACACGCGTGGTGAAGCGATGGAAAGCGCCCAGGCGGTGAAGCGCGAGCGCGGTCGAAAACAGCTTGGTGTTCGACGCGGGAGTGAAGAGCTGATCGGCATTGCGCGAATAGAGCACTTCGCCGTCCTTGGCGCGCACCGCGAGCGCGCCCCAGTGCGCCCTGCGCAGCACCGGAGTCTCCTTTAGCCAAATTTCGACTTTTTCGCCGAGCGAAGCCGGGGCGAGAAGCAGCGCGAGTGCAAGCATTGCCGAAGCAGCCATTGTCTCAAACCCCGGGGCCGCGCGCCGATGAGAGCATCATGAGCGGGAAGGAAACGTTCCTCGAAAACGCCTCCCGGCTCTTTGAGACCGCTCGGAATTCGGCTGCTGCCGGATACTCGAACGAGTTCATCATACTGATTGGCCATGACGGATCGGTCCGGGTAATAGCCGATTCCTCCTGGCCGCTCGCATCTTTGGAAAGCCATTACGGATCCCGAATGGCATTCCGGGTTCGCCATACCGGGGACCGCAGTGTCCGCCTGGAGGGCCGGGCAGGTTCTCGAACTTGCTTGTTGGAGTCCGCAAAGCCCGATGGGGCCGCCCGCCTCCTTTTGGCGAATCCGGCTTGTTATCCCCTTTCGGCGCCGCCCCCCTTACTACCGGCGCCAGGGTAATGTGTTCGAGCCGTTGGAATCTCGATACCGGTACGTGCTAAGGTCCCATGGACCTTGTGGCATCCGCGTTCCACCTCTAAAAAGTCAATAGGCAGGCAAGACCTGCTATTCGGTTTCTCTGGAGGTTAGACTTAATGAAAAAAAGCCTGCTGATACCCGTCCTGCTGGGGCTCGGTTCAGTCACTGCATCGGCGACAACTCTCGTCGACAACTTCTCGACGGTCTCTGGCACAGCTACGTTCAACGCCTGTGGAAGCGCCGGAGCGTCCGACTCTGGCTCGAACACGGGCACCACCAACATCGGTGGAGCGAACGCTCGCGGAGTGAGCGTCGAGGTGTCCTCGCTGCTCGGGGCCTCGGCCGGTTGCGCGGTCGTCAAGACGACCGATCCGAGCGTCAACCAAGTGATGACGTTCAACAACGAGTACGGCACGTTCGGCAAAGCGCAACTCTTCTGGAACCCCACGGGCACCGTCGACTTGTCCGCCGAACTGTTCCTAGCGATCGATATCGCCAGCGACGGCGGCATCGTTCCCGACGACGTCAGCACATTCACGATGTTGTTCTGCTCGAACGCGGCAACCTGCACGGAAACGGGCGGCAGCAATCTGTACAGCCTGTCGTTCACGACCACGGGACAGGTGTTCCCGATGCAGACATTCACCCGCGCGCTCTCGGCCGCCACACAGGTTGGGTCGGTGAGCTGGGGCTCGATCGATTCGATCCGGATGATCGTTCAGTCGGGTAACGCCACCGATCTCACGATCGACAACATCCGCGTTGACAACGTGCCGGAGCCCTCCACCTTCGCGCTCCTCGGCAGCTCGCTCGCCGCGTTCGCGATGTGGCGGCGGCGGAAGGCCTAGTTACTCTCGAGACCGCCCTCTACCGGGCGGTCTTCATCGTCCTTGGAGTTTCGTAGCCCTGAAACGCCAGTTCCTTCTCCTGCAGGGCACAACGCCGTGGGCGCTCCCCGATGTATTCAAATCGCGGGTAGCGCCCACGGCCTTCATCTTTTCTCACGAGATCAGTCGTTCGGCTCCTTCTTCTTATCCTCGTCCGGTCTCGGTTTCGGCAGGGGTTTGCGGGGTAGCATCTCCTGCCGGTTTGCGGCATGATAGACGAACGAGGCTACAATCGCCGCGGCCTGTTGAAGATCCTGCGGAACGATGCGATCGTAAGTGTCCATGTTGGAATGATGGGTTCGCGTCGAATACTCGAGCGGATCCTGGATGAACTGGAAGCCGGGCAATCCAACTGCGTCGAACGAAAGGTGATCGGTGCCGCCCGTGTTGCGGATCGTCACGTGCCTGGCGCCGAGATCGCGGAACGGCTCGAGCCACGCGTCGAAAATCGGACGCGCCATATCGTTTTGCTGCAGATAGACTCCGCGGATCTTGCCGCCGCCGTTGTCGACATTGAAATACGCGGCCAGCTTGCCATGCTGGGCGGTGAGCGCCATCTGCTTCGGATCGGCGAAGGTCTCTTTGACATAGGCCTTCGATCCGAGTAACCCGTTCTCTTCCCCGCTCCAGAGTGCCAGCCGCACGGTGCGGTCCATTGGCAGACCTAGTGTCTTCAAGATCCGCGCGGCTTCGATCATCACCGCCGAACCGGCGCCGTTGTCAGTGGCACCCGTTCCGCCGTGCCAGGAGTCGAAGTGTGCGCCGAGCATCACCACCTCGTCCCGCTTCGACCGGCCCGGGATCTCCGCCAGAACATTGAACGAATCTTTTGTCTCGGCGTGAAAGGCCGCGTCGACCTCCACTTGAAGTTTCGCCGGGATCTTCTTCTCGATCAGGCGGACCACGCGATTGTAGTGTTCCGGCGTGATCGCGATGGAAGGCGGTGGATCGGGAAATTCCTCGTTGTACGATCCGGCGCTCGAGGCGAACACGGTTCCGCCATCGCCCTCGTATCCGGTGGTCACCATCATCAGCGCGCCTTCCTCTTTCAGAAACGAGTTGCGTTTGCCCTGCCAGCGATTGCGCTTCTCGCGATCGGAAGCCGGTGGTTTTGCCTCGGGCAAAGTGGCGACAATGTCATCCAGTTCCTTCTCCGAATAGCGTCTCCCCAACCCGGCCGAGCGCATTGGTGTGGCACGCACGGAGTCGATGAGAACGACTTTTCCGCGCAGCTTGCCCTTGTACTTGGCAAGGTCAGCTTCTTCCTTCATGGGCGCGTGAAACGCCTCCGCCGTGATGACGCCGCCCGTCCCCGGGCTCCACGCCATCGGAAAACCGATGATCGACTGGTAGCCGGGCTCGATCAGATGCGCCTGGAATTTGGTGTGCGACCAGCCGCGCCCGAACGGACCCCATTTGGCCAGCCTCGGATTGTCGAGCCCATATTCGCCCAGGCGCTTCACCGCCCAGTCTCCGGCCTTGCGATGTCCAGGCGAATTCGTCAGCCTTGGCCCGTGGACATCGGTCAAATGGAACAGCGTTTCCATCACCTTCGAATTCTCGAAGGCCTCGGTCCGGATGCGATGAACCGCGGAGAGATCGACGGGTTCCGCGGCCCATCCGGAAACGCAGGCAGCGGCGAAAACGGCGAAAAACGTCGGGCGCACCATTCCTGAGAGTGTAACGCGGGTTAGAATCGAAAGGTACGGCGTGAAAATTACCGTCTCGAAAGAAGACTATTTGAAGGCAATTGCCGAAGCCGAAGCGGAAGGCGAACCGGTCATCGCCGCCACGTTGGCGAAATGGCTGGGGGTTTCTCCGCCCGCCGTTACAATGTCGACGAGGAGGCTCAAGCGAGATGGCCTGATCGAGGCTGACCCGGGTGGGCACCTCCGGCTCACCGGTGAAGGGCGAAAGATCGCGGACCGGATCCTCAACCGGCATCACCTCATCGAGCGCATGCTGGTGGAGGTATTCGGTATGGAGTGGTACAAGGTGCATGACGAGGCCGAGCGGCTCGAGCACGCGGTCTCGGAGGACTTCGAAAAGCTGCTGGTTCGCAAACTCGGCGATGGCGCGGCATGCCCGCACGGCAATCAGGCGGAAGTCTATCCGCCGGCCGAGCGGCGGCGGCGCGGCTGGACGACGCTCGACGAAGCCAGGGCTGGCGGCGCGCTCGAGGTGGTGAGCGTCTACGAGCGAGACCGGAAGTTGCTCGAGTTCCTCGACGGCATCGCGCTGCGTCCGGGTGCGTCGCTCGAACTGGTGGCGCGCAACTACGATGACACGATCAGTTTCCGGGTGGGAGGACGAATGTCGCAATTGTCGAGTGCGGTGGCGCGAAAAGTCTGGGTGAAGCCCGCATGACCAAGCAGGAGATTCTCCTCGCCGATCGCGAGTACTTCTTCCCCGCCCTGTTCCACTACTATCAGGAACCGCTGGTGATCACCCACGCCAAGGATCAGTGGATGTGGGATGCCGATGGCAATCAGTACCTCGACTTCTTCGGCGGCATCCTCACCGTAAGCGTGGGTCACTGCAACGATTTCGTCAACGAGCGGGTCAAGGCACAGTTCGACAAACTCCAGCACGCCTCCACAGTCTACGTCACCGAGCCCTTGGTGCAACTCGGCAAGAAGATCGCCTCCATCACACCGGGCGACAAACTCACCCGAAGCATGCTGACGAACTCCGGCACCGAGGCGAACGAAACGGCGATCGTCGCGGCGCGCTGCTACACGGGATCGAGCGAGATCATCGCGTTGCGGCATTCCTACCATGGGCGGTCGAACCTAGCGATGGCGGTTACCGGAAACCAGGCTTGGCGAACGGCCGGCTCGCCGCAACCGGGAATCGTCTTCGCGCACAACGCCTACTGCTATCGCTGTCCGTTCGGGCTCAGCTATCCGAGTTGCGACGTCCGCTGCGCGCGCGACGTGGAAGACGTGATCCGCACGACGACCTCGGGCCGCATCGCCGGACTCATTGCCGAACCGGTTCAAGGTGTCGGCGGCTTCGTGACTCCTCCGAAAGAATACTTCCGCATCGTCGCCGAGATCGTGCGCAAGTACGGTGGTGTCTTTATCAGCGACGAAGTCCAGACAGCCTGGGGTCGAACCGGCGGAAAGTGGTTCGGCTGCGAGCAGTACGATGTCGTACCCGACGTGATCACCAGCGCCAAGGGGCTGGCCAATGGCTCGCCGATCGGCCTGACGGTAACAACCAGCGAGATCGCGAAGTCCGTCCCGACGCCGACGATCTCCACCTTCGGCGGGAATCCCGTCACTTCGACGGCCGCCCTCGCGGTGCTCGATTTCATCGAACAACGGAATCTGCTTGCCAATTGCACTTCGGCGGGGGCACATCTCCGGGAAGGGCTCGAGGCGCTCGCCGAGAAGCATCTCTCGATCGGCGAGGTCCGCGGGATGGGTCTGATGCAGGCACTCGAGCTGGTGACGGACCGCCAGTCGAAGCAGCCCGCCGCGGCCAAGGCGACCGCGGTTCTCGAAGCGGCGCGCCACAATGGAATCCTCCTTGGAAAGGGCGGATTGTACGGCAACACGCTCCGCATCACGCCGCCCCTGAACATCTCGATCTCCGATATCGGCGAGTTCCTCCGGCGGCTCGACAAGGCGTTCGAACAAACCGCCTGATCCCACTCGCGGCGAGGGGCCGATCCGCGATACACTCGTGAACTACCCTCAACCGCCATGGAACCCACACGCCGAAAACTCACGGCCACCGAGTGGCTGATCTGCGCCGTCGCCTCGATCGGCTTCGCCTTCGACATCTATACGATTCTCGTCGGACCCTTGATTATCGGGCCCGCGCTGCAGGAGATGGCCAAGCTCAAGCCCGGCACGCCCGAGTTCAACAATTGGGTGGCGTGGCTGTTCTGGGTGCCCGCGATCGCGGGCGGGTTCTTCGGAATGGTAGGCGGCTATCTGACCGATCTTTTCGGCCGCCGCCGCGTGCTCACCTTCAGCATCCTGCTCTATGCGTTCGGATGCCTGCTGGCCGGCTTTTGCACGACGCCGGGCGAGTTGCTGTTTTATCGCGTGCTGATGTTCATCGGTGTGTGCGTCGAATTCGTGGCCGCCGTCGCATGGCTTGCCGAACTGTTCCCCGATCACAAGCAGCGTGAAGCCGTACTGGGCTACACGCAGGCGTTTTCCTCGATCGGCGGATTGCTGATCACCGGCGCCTACTACCTCTCGGTCACCTACGCAGCCTCGTTCCCGGAGGTCGCGGGCGGGCATGAAGCGTGGCGCTACACCATGATTTCCGGATTCATTCCAGCGCTGCCGCTGATGATCATCCGGCCGTTCCTGCCGGAATCGCCCGCGTGGCAGGAGAAGAAGGCCAAGGGCACGCTCAAGCGCCCCAGCTTCGCCGAACTCTTCGCACCTCAATACAAGAAGACCACCATCGTGACGGCGCTCATGTTCGCCTGCAGCTTCGGAGCAGCGTTCGGCGCGCTGCAACAGTTGCCGCGCATCGTTCCCGGGCTTCCGGAAGTGGCATCGCTCGCCCGTCCGGCACAGCAGAAGATCGTTTCCAACGTCCAGTTTTATCAGGAGATCGGCGGACTCGTGGGCCGCCTGATCCTGGCTTATCTCGCCATGCGTTTCGTGTCGCGCCAGAAACTGATTCGCGTGTTCCAGTTACCCGGCCTGGTGTTGATGCCATTCGTGTTCGGCTGGGCCGCCATCAATGACCTGACGGTTCTCAAGTGGGGCGTTTTCCTGGCGGGCGTCGTCACGGTGGCTCAGTTGAGTTTCTGGGGGAACTATCTCCCGCTGATTTATCCGCTTCACTTAAGGGGGACCGGCGAGAGTTTCGCAGCCAACGTCGGAGGGCGGATGCTCGGCACCTCGTTCGCGGCTTTGAGCGCATGGTTGAGCGGCGTCATGCCCGGTGCAACACCTGCCATGCAACTCGCCTACGCCTCGGCGGCGGTGGGCCTTTTCGTCTACGTGGCGGGCCTTCTGCTCAGCTATCATTTGCCGGAACCGAACATGGAAAAGCTGCCAGAATAGTGGTGGAGACCTTCATCATGCGCCAGCAATTCATCGTTCCCCTGATCATTGCGTTGTCCTCTTGTTCGACACCCGAGAAGAAGGCGGAGGCCCCCGCCGGTCCGGCGAAACCGGCTGGGCCGGTCTTCGAAATCACGGCGCCTTTGGGACTGCCGCCGGTTCCGATTCCGGCCGACAACCCGCCGACCGTGGATACGATCCAACTCGGGCGCAGACTCTTCTACGACTCCCGGCTTTCCAAGGACGGCACGGTGGCCTGCTCGAGTTGTCATGATCCGAAGTCTGGATTCCAGGACATCCGCCCGAACTCGGTGGGCGTGGGCGGCAAGTCGGGCGACCGTAACGCTCCGACGGTTTGGAATTCCGCCTACAGTCCCGTGCAGTTCTGGGACGGCCGCTCGCCGAGCCTCGAAGAGCAGGCGGGCGGTCCCATCGAGAATCCGATCGAGATGGCCCACAAGGCTGACGATCTCGTAAAGAATCTCGAGGCGGATACCTCGTACAAGGCGGAGTTCGACAAGGCGTTCGGACCCGGTCCAATCACCTTCCAGAAAATCAAGATGTCGATCGCTTCGTTCGAGCGTACCGTCTTGAGCGGTGCTTCGCCGTTCGACAAGTGGAAGTACGGCAAGGATGCCCGCAGTATGAAGCCCGAAGCGATTCGCGGATTCGAGGTGTTCTCCAACGCCAAGAAGGGCAACTGCGCGGTGTGCCACACGGTAGAGAAAGAATACGCGCTGTTCGCCGACGGTAAGTTCCACAACCTCGGCGTGGGAGTCGACTCCAAGGGCGAGTTGAAGGATCTGGGCCGGTTCAACGTGACCAAGAACGAGGCCGACAAGGGCGCGTTCAAGACGCCGACGCTGCGCAACATCGCCACCACCGCTCCCTACATGCACGACGGAAGCCTCAAGACACTGCGTGAAGTGGTGGACTTCTACGTGGGCGGCGGCAACTCGAATCCGCACCGCGACAAGGAAATGCGCTCGCTCGAACACCTGAGCAAACAGGAGCGCGCCGATCTGATCACCTTCATGGAATCGCTGACCGGCGAGATGCCCAACAACCTCGGCCCGTCGGCGGAGGGAGGACGCTAGCCGTGCGGCGCCATACGGCGCTTGCGGCGGCGGCCGGCTTGATGCTGGCAGCTTGCACGGGCGGGGGGCCGTCCGAGAAGAAAAGCGAAGAGAAGAAGGCGCCTGTAGCCTACTTCAAACCTGATCCGGCGACTGCGGGCAAGGTCTCGGGCAAGATCGCGTTCACCGGAAAGAAGCCGGTCCGCAAGCGGATCACCGTCGACGATGACGACTGCAACAAGACCCGCACGGGACCGCTGTTCGCCGAGGATGTCGTCGTCAGCGACAAAGGCTCGCTGGCCAATGTGCTGATCTACGTCAAGAGCGGACTCGAGGGCAAGACATTCGAGCCCGCCACGGCGGCGGTCCGGTTCGACCAGAAGGGCTGCTCGTTTCAGCCGCACGTGGTCGCGCTCCGCGCCAAGCAGCCGATGGAGATCAACAACAGCGATCAGGTAACCCACAACATCCACCCGATGCCGAAAGAAAATCGCGAGTGGAATCAGGGACAGCCCGGCGGGTCCGCTCCGATTCAGCGCGAATTCACCAAGCCCGAAGTCGGGATTCCGGTGAAGTGCAATGTCCACGCCTGGATGCGATCCTACATCCATGTGATCGATCATCCGTACTTCGCTGTTTCCTCCGAGGAAGGCGCGTTCGAGATCGCCAATCTGCCGCCGGGCGAATACACGATCGAGGCGTGGCACGAGAAGCTCGGCCAGAAAACCGCCAAAGTTACCGTAGCGGCATCCGGCGCCGCTACAGCCGATTTCTCGTTCCAGGGAGAGTAGTCCATGAAGACCAGACTGGCGATTTCCGCCCTTTGCGCCACGGCATTGCTTGCCGATGTCCGCCTGCCCGCGCTGATGGGCGACCACATGTTGCTGCAACGGCAAGTGCCCGCGCGGATCTTCGGCTGGGCCGATCCGGGCGAGCAGGTGACGGTGCAGTATCGCGGACAGACGGTGGCGGCAACGGCGGACGAAAAGGGCAAATGGCACGTCTGGCTTTCTCCGATGGAAGCTGCCAGTGAAGGCGCCGATCTGACCATTCGCGGCAAGAACTCGATGACGCTCTCCGATGTGCTGGTGGGCGAGGTGTGGGTCGGGTCCGGCCAGTCGAACATGCAGTGGACGGTCAAGAACTCGAACAACCCCGGCCAGGAGATCGCCGCGGCGAACTACCCGAAGATGCGATTGTTCCAGGTGACCCTCACCACACAGGACACGCCGCAGGACGACGTAAAGGGCAAGTGGATGATCTGCACGCCGGAGAACATCCCGAACTTCACCGCGGTCGGCTACTTCTTCAGCCGCAGCCTGCACAAGAAGATGAACGTGCCTTTCGGATTCATCCAATCGGCGTGGGGCGGAACGCCCGCGCAGGCCTGGACGAGCCGCAAGGCGCTGCACGCGGACGCCTCGCTGTTCCCGATTCTCGGCGAGTGGAATCGCGTGCTCGAGCGCTATCCGGAAGCCTCGGAGAACTACAGGAAGCAGATCGAAACATGGAATGCGAATGGCAAGGGCGGACGGGCCCCCGCGCCTCCGATGGGTCCAGGACACTCGCATACGCCGGCGGGATTGTTCAACGCGATGATCCACCCGCTGACACCTTACACGATCAAGGGCGTGATCTGGTATCAGGGCGAGAGCAACGCGAGCAAGATCCAGGCACCTCTCTATCGCCGGTTGTTCGAAACGATGATTCTCGACTGGCGCCGCGCCTGGGGCCAGGGCGAGTTCCCGTTCCTGTTCGTGCAGTTGGCGAACTTCGCGAAGGCCGGTTCGCCAGAGGATTGGGTGCTGGTGCAGGAAGCGCAGATGCAAACGCTCGAACTGCGGCGCACCGGCATGGCCGTGATCAACGACATCGGCGAGGCTGCCGACATTCATCCCAAGAACAAGCAGGATGTGGGTGAGCGGCTTGCGCTCGCCGCGCGGCACATCGCCTACGCCGAACAGTTGGTCTACTCGGGTCCGCGATTCCGTCAGGCGACGAGCGACGGCGCGAAGATGCGCGTCTGGTTTGACTCGGTGGGCGGCGGACTGAAGGCACGCGGCGGCGGCGAACTGAAGGGTTTCGAACTCGCGGGTCCGGATGGCGTGTTCCACCCAGCGGAGGCGAAGGCTGACGGCACGACGGTGGTGGTATCGAGCCCATCGGTGACGGCGGCGCGAAAGGTGCGCTACGCTTGGGCTAGCGATCCGGTTTGCAATCTCATCAACACTGAGGGGCTTCCGGCCTCGGTGTTCCGCTCGGAGTAGGGAAGTAGTTTGCCAGAAATTCGCAAGGATCCGATCACCGGATCATGGGTGATCATCGCGACCGAACGCGCGCGGCGGCCTGATGATTTCGTCCGCTCGCCAGTCGAAATTCGCGGAGTCAAGGTGTGTCCGTTTTGTCACGGAAACGAGGACAAGACGCCGCCCGAGGTGCTGGCCTACCGCAATGGTACCGGCCCGGACACCGCGGGCTGGAACCTGCGCGTGGTGCCGAACAAGTTCCCTGCCCTGCGCGTCGAAGGACTCCTCGACCGCGAGGGCGACGGTATCTACGACCGCATGAACGGCGTGGGCGCGCACGAGGTGATCATCGAAACTCCCGATCACTTCCTTACGCTCGCCGATCTCGCCGAACGCCGGATCGAGGATTTGTTCTGGTCGTTCCGCGACCGGATCAACGACCTCAAGCGCGACAAGCGCCTGCGCTACATCCTGATCTTCAAGAACCACGGAGAAGCGGCGGGCGCATCGATCGAGCACACGCACTCGCAACTGATCGCGCTGCCGGTGATTCCGCGCCGCGTGGAGGAAGAACTCGAAGGAGCGTTGCGGCACTGGCAGTTCAAGGAACGCTGCGTGTTCTGCGATGTCGTGCGGCAGGAATTGCGCGACGGTTCGCGGCTGGTGCTCGAGACCGATCACTTCGCGGTCATGGCGCCCTACGCGCCGCGATTCCCGTTCGAGACGTGGATCGTCCCGAAGGCGCACCACTCGCATTTCGAATCGGCCGAGGCGGGCTATCCGAACCTGGCCTGGGTCCTGCGCGCCGTACTGCGCAAGTTGGACAAGGTACTCGAGCGCCCGGCGTATAACTTCATGTTGCACACGGCGCCGGTATCCGAGGGCCCGATGGCGCACTATCATTGGCACATCGAAGTAATTCCGAAACTGGCGAGAGTGGCCGGATTCGAGTGGGGCACGGGGTTCCATATCAATCCGACGCCGCCGGAGGAATCGGCGCAGTTTCTGCGGGACGCGGGGACGTTTTGAGGGGCTGACCTCCCGCATGCTCCAGCCGGCTTCCGTGACAGAGCAGCACGCAATGCCCGCCACGCCCCGCGTCTTCCTTTCCGCCACCAAAGTCGACCTCATCCAACACCGCATCGCCGCCAAGAACGCGATCATCGACGCCGACTGCCCGATCGGAGTGGCAGCTAACGAGGCAGCCCCCCCGGTTGAAGTTGTGGCAGTGCACTCCGTAGACCCGAGCTTCCCGGGAGAATGCGAGCGGGAATCGGAGCACACCTTGGGCAGGCCAACCGCCAACGCCGCTTCCACCAAGCTGCGGTGTTGGATGGACGAGGCCAAAGTCTGGTTGGAGCAACGCGACGGGGCTGTATTCGCTCTATCAATATCCGATCGTATGGGAGTCCCTGGCGACCTTCCCGCTTGTCAACTTCGTGTACGTCGCGGAGGGGAAGATCACCAATGGCTGGGCGCCGACGGCCCTTCCAACGTATGGACCATTTCGCCTGAAGGCCGGGCACCGGTGTCAAGACGGTGCCCTGCTCGACGGTGGTTTAGAGGGCTTGTTTTCGCTGAGCCGCGCGAAGCTCCATATTCCCCTCTTGCTTCTTCAGCGGTCACTGGGGCAGGCAAGCGTCCCCTTGCGATTCATGGACAACTTTCTGATACTTGACGACATGACGAGCCAGTCCGGCATCACGGACCCGCGGCGAGCAGAGAGAGAACGCCTGTACGGGCACCTCGCGGACTTCGTTTCGTCAGAACACCCCGAGTACGTGGAGCGCATCAATGGGCTCAAACACATCATCCTGCAAGCGCCTCTCGAGGAACGTCTCTCGGCGTACCTCGAGCGTTTGGCGATTCGCGTAGACGATGAGATTCTTCGAGACATGCTCGAGGTCAGAAACGCTATTGCGCACGCGCGGAAATTCGATGACGAACTCTTGGCGCGAGCAGAGCGCGCAGCGAGGATCTTTGCCCGCGAGGTAATGCGCCGAGAGTTGACCCAGTTCGGTCTCACCTTTGGGCAGACTCCTCGGGAGGAACATCCCGGCGAAGATGAATGAGGGGCTCGACCAGGGAAACTTACCGAGCCCGCATTCGCCGGATCGCGGAGAGGACTTCCACTGAAACCCGGAAGTTGCTTTCCAACAGAGCGGTAATCGCCGCATCGAAGTCGAGAAGGCCAGCACCGGCCGCGTCACTGATCACCGAAAGCGTTCCGGCGACCGCCAATCCTCGACGCTTCGCTTCCTCGCGTCCACGCCGGTCGTCAATGATCAACGAATCGGCGCCGAACTCGAGGGCCACGGCGATTGCCTCCGACTCGCCGGGATCAATACCGGGCGCCGCGACTGGCGCATTCGGAACGGCGATCTCGAGCCAAGGTGGCGGATCCGAGGCAAAGTCGCGAACAGCCGTTGCGGCATGATGATTCCCGAGTTCCGCAATCACTGCTCGCGGCACGATCACGCGGCCAAAACAGCGCGGGCAACACATGCACCTGCCCGATCAGGATGAGATAGTTGATCGGTGAGGTGTCCGCGACGACAATCATCCGTCAGCGTTGCGCGTTGCTTTCGCGGACACGGCGCAACGTCTCGCAATCCTGCTCGAAGTCTTCCACCGTGTAATCGAAGACGCCATGTTGCTTCAGGAAGGCATCCACCTGCGTCCGTGTTTCGAGCCCCAGCAGGCGGCGGAGTTGTGAGGCGCTCAGAGCGTCGGCGCGATAGGCCTCGACGGCCAAGCTCTCCAGCGCCGCTCGTGGCAGGTTCGTCCACTTGGCGCCGAGATCCTCCGCGATGTCTTCCGGGAGATCCAGCGTGATCTGCATGACCTGTTTCCACAGCCATTATCGCAGCTTCAGCGCGCGAGGACACGTCTGACTGAAGACTGGAACGAAAGCCCAGTCAGGCAAGCCAGCAGCTAGTATGGCTCTCGGCTCCGCGGCAGACACCATCCACTCGGTCAAGGCAGCAATCCTGGATCACCGCTCGACAGGTGAAGGACGCTCTGTACTTCTGTCAGGCGGTCCTGGATCCAGAAGCCGGGTAACCCGCGCCCGGTCACGATCGCCATTCGACCAAGCAATCGCATCCTCGAGTCCGCGAATGATCCGCTCGCCAACCCGAGCAACGTACC
>CADECY010000188.1 GCA_902825945.1 uncultured Acidobacteriota bacterium | reverse complement strand
GCAATGTCTGGAGCGATTCATCCGCCATCACCGGCGCGATCGCCTGTTGTCGCAGCAGCCGCATTCCTTGCAGATTGTGCCGTGACAACGGCTGCTCGAACCACGACACTTGCGCGGCCGATGCGAGTGCGCGCATCGCCTTCGATGCCTCGGGCACCGATTGCCACGCCATGTTCGCGTCCAACCGCAGCGGCTTTCCGCCGGTCGCCGCGTTCACCGCCTTCACCGCCGCGAGATCGTCTTCGAGCTTTCGCCCCACCTTGAGCTTCACAGCATGGAATCCCGCCGCGATCCCCGCGGCCGCATCTTCCGCCATTTCCCCGGGCGACTTCTGATAAATCCCCCAAGCGAGCGGCACACGATCGCGGCACTTGCCACCCAGCAGCGCGTACACCGGGACACCCGCTTGCCGCCCGTTCCAATCGAGCAGCGCGATCTCGAACGCGGCGCGCAGATACGGAGCGCTCAATTCGCCCGCGAGAATCGTGTCGATCAGCGTCAGAATCTCCGGCATCCGCCGCGCGTCCATCCCGATCAGCCTGGGCACGATCAGCTTGCGTGCCGCATGAGCCAGCGAAAACCCGATACGCGGATAGGTGATCGAGATTTCACCCAAGCCCTCGCATCCGTCGGAGCTCATCAGCCGGATCACGCCGAATTCCGACGCCGTCACGGGCGTCGAACCAGTGGTTCCCGAGCGGACCGCTTCTTTGCGCGGCCCGCGAATCGAGTGGACATCGATACGTTCAATCTTCATCGTCGCGGTACGATAGATTCTCTCATGCAACGCATCACGCGCGACAAGCTCACTCCCTTGTTCGATCGCCGGAGCGAACCGGTGGCGCGAGTCCAGCCGGGCGAGGTCTTCATCGTCGAAACCGAGGATTCGCGCGGAGGCCGCACGCGCATACCCGAGCACACCACGCCCGAGTACCTGCTCGCGATGCGGAAGAAGGGCTATCACGGAAACCCCGTCACCGGACCCATTTTCGTCGAAGGTGCGCAGCCCGGTGACACACTCGCGGTCCACATCCTCGATCAGGAGTGCGACACTCTTGGCTACACCGGCTATTGGCCGTTCCTGTTTCACCTCGAGGATTTCTTCTCGCGGCCCGCCACCACGCTCCACAAGATAGAAGACGGATTCTTCTGGTTCAATGACCGCATCAGGATTCCCGTGCGCCCGATGATCGGAACCATGGGCGTCGCTCCGCCACTCGAAGCCATCTCGTCGGGAGGCATGGGCAAGCACGGCGGCAATCTCGACACGCCCGAAGTCTGCAAAGGTTCGATCGTCTATCTGCCCGTGTACCATGAAGGCGCCCTGCTCGCGCTCGGCGATTGCCATGCGTTGCAAAGCGACGGCGAAATCGGCAGCGTCGAAATGCGGAGCGTGGTCACCCTGCGTTGCGAGGTGATCCGCGGACGCAGTCCCGTGATGACGTGGCCGCGCATCGAAACGCCGGATTCGCTCGTGACCGTCGCGCTCGCCTGTCCGCTTGAAGAAGCGCTGCGTGGCGCGCTGCGCGACATGATCCTGTGGCTCGAAGAGTCGTACGGATTCTCGAAGCACGATGCCTACACGCTGATCGGCGTCGCCGGCCACACACGGCCGGGGCAAGCCCAAATCGCGAACTTCTCGATGCGTTGTATCATGCCCAAAGCCTACCTATGCTAATCGGATACGTCTCTGACGAAAACTACGTCGCCATCGCGGGCGTCACGGTCGATATCGAACACGACGGCCAACACGTCGCCACCATCCAGTCGAGCGCGCGCGGAGCCTTGCGCGCCGAACTGTACCCCGGCGAGTACTCGTTCATTCTCGTGAAACAGGGCTTCGGATCGAAGACCGTCACGGCTTCGATTCCCGCGGACAGGCCACATCAGTTCCGGCTGCTCTCCGATCGCCTGCTCGGCTACACGTGGCCCAAATGGATCCGCTCGGGTGAGCGCTCCGAGTTCCGCGTCCACTCGGTCGAGCCCTATCGGCTTTCGCTGTGGCGCTACGGACTGAAGAAGGAGTTCGTCAAACTCTACGGCTGGTTCGACGAGCACGGTCCGCGCGCCGTGATGCAGATCACCCCCGACGGCGACTTTACCCAGACCGGCGTGCAATGGAACAAGGTCGGCTACAAGAGCCTCCACCACACCCAGTACGCTGTCGGCCCCGAACGCTCCGGCCTCTACTACTTCCACGCCAAGACCGAATCGGGCCGCGAGTTTTTCTCCTTCCCGCTCGTTGTTGCACCCGCGAAACCGTCGGCGAAAATCGCCGTGCTCGCCTCCACCAACACTTGGAACGTCTACAACAACTTCGGCGGACGCTCTAACTACATCAACCCCGCCGGACTTCCCGAAGTCCCCACCGTCAACGGCCGCCAGGATCTCGTTCGTTATGGCCGCTCCACGTTCGGAACCTGGGAGTACAAGGACGAAGAGTACAAGCCGCTCTCGTTCGACCGTCCCGAACTGGGTAATCACATTCCGGAAGGCGTCGAAGCGGGTGACCCGATCGAAGGCCGCATGACGTGCGGCCAAGCCCCCGCCGAGTGGCGTCTCTACGCATGGCTCGAACGCGAAGGCTTCGACTACGATCTCTACGCCGAAGCCCAACTCCATGACGGCACTCTCGACCTCGATGCCTACACCGTCCTCATCATCGCCGTGCACCCCGAATACTGGTCGCGCGAGATGTACCTTCGCGTGAAGGACTGGGTCCACGATCGCGGCGGGCGCCTCATGTACCTCGGCGGCAACGGACTCAATTGCGAAGTCGAGTTCCTGGCCGACGGCTCCGTGCGATGCCTCTCGCAATTGGTCTCCGAAGGCGATGGCTCGCTCGCCATGCGCGATCCGGACGATCCGTCGAACCGCTGGGAGAGCCGCTTCCATCGCCGGTTCGAGTCCGAAGCGAATCTGCTCGGCGTCGTCACGACCCACACCGGAATCATGACCGCCGCGCCGTACAAGTGCCTGAAGCCCGATCATTGGACCTTCGCCGGCACCGGCTTGCGGGAAGGCGAACTCTTCGGCATCGAGAGCCAGCACGAGCGGATCCACGGCGGCGCTTCCGGACACGAGACCGACAAGATGAGCGAGCACACCCCCGCGAACGCCGAACTGTTGGCCAAGGGTATCAACCCTGATGACGGCGGCTCCGAGATCGTTCACTACGAAACGCACTCCGGTGGTGCGGTCTACTCGGTGGGTTCCATCAATTGGGTCCATTCGCTGCTGGTCGATGCGCCCATCTCCCGCATCACGGCGAACGTGATCTCCCGCTTCCTCACGCCACGCTAGAATCATGGGCATGCCAGCCCGCTCGATCGCGCTCTTCTGCGCCGCGGCGTCGCTGCTCGTCTGGGCCGAGCCCGGAACGGGCCGCCGTTGGGCGAAGTACGAGCGCGAGATGCAGGACCCGGCCGAAGACCCGCCCGACGCCTGGGAGAAGACCGAATTCGCCTTCGCGCGACTCCGCTATCGTTCCTATCGCGACCGCTATTACCGCTGGCGCTGGGGCATCGACGCGAACAAGTCCGATCGCCAGTTCATTCAAGGGCTCCGCCGCCTCACCCGCATCCACGCGCGATCGGTGGAAGAGATCGTCGATATCGAAAGCGACGAGATCTTCGACTGGCCGTGGATCTATGCAGTCGGCGCGGGCGACTGGTCATTCAGTGATGAACACGCCGCGCGCATGAAGAAGTACTTCGAACGCGGCGGATTCCTCGTGGTCGATGACTTCCACAACGAACGCGAATGGGCGGGATTCATGGAAGGCATCTCGAAGGCGTTGCCCGGCCACTCGGTAATCGAACTCGATCCGCGTGATCACATCCTTCACACCGTCTACGATCTTTCCAAACGCGTGCGCGTCCCCGGACTCAACGTCGTCCACGGCGATCAGATCGAGCGAAACGGCATCGAGCCACACTGGCGTGCGGTCGTCGACGATCAGGGACGCGTGCTCGTCGGCATCTTCTTCAATCAGGATCTCGGCGACGCCTGGGAGTGGGCCGACATTCCCGAATATCCCGAGCAGTACGCGTCGATGGCCTACCGCCTCGGAGTCAACTACATCATCTACGCGATGACGCACTGAGCGCGCGGGCGGCGATAATCGGACTGTGAGAAACTCGCTCCTCTTCCTGGCGCTCACCGCCGCGTTCCAGCCGGTCTCCGCGCAGCGCCCCGCCGCCAGACACGCAGTCATCATTTCGATCGATGGCTTCGCGGCCTACTCGTTGAAGGATCCCCCTCTCCCGATCCCGAACATCCGCCGCCTGATCGCGAATGGCGCCGTGGCCGATTCGATGAAGCCCGTGAACCCTACCGTCACGTGGCCGAATCACACTTCCATCGTCACCGGAGTCACCGCTGCGCGCCACTCCGTTCTCTACAACGGACAAGCCCAACGGACCGGAGAAGGGAAGCCGCTCCGGGTCGAGCCGTGGGTCGACAAGGAGGAACTCGTCGCGGGCCCGACGCTCTACGACATCGCCCATCGCGCCAAACTCACCACAGCCGAAGTCGACTGGGTTGCCATCTTCAATCCGCCCACGATCAGCTTCGCGTTTCCCGAGGTCCCAAAGTCCGATCAGCAGATCCCGCGCGAAATGGTCACCGCTGGGCTCGTCACAGCGGATGAAGTCGCCGGCTTCGGCAAGCTCCCAATCCACTACCGCGACGAGATCTGGACCCGCGCCGGCGAACACATCATCACCCGCCACAAGCCGAATCTGCTGCTCTTTCACCTGCTCACGACGGACTCGCTCCAGCACGCCCACGGCGCCCGGTCGCTCGCCGGATACACGGCCATCGGATATGCCGACGCGAAGGTCGGCCGCCTGATCGACGCACTGCGCAAAGCGGGAATCCTCGAGCGGACCGCGATCTTCGTCGTCTCCGATCACGGATTCAAGACCACCCGGTACGCGATTCACGCCAACGCGGTCCTCGCGCAGAAGGGCCTCGCGGATTCGGCGTATGTCATTCCCGAGGGCGGCACGGCGATGGTCTACGTGACCCGAACGGCGAACAAGGCCGATACCGTCGCGAAGCTCCAAGGGGCGTTCACCGGAGTCGACGGCATCGCGAAGATACTCGGCCCCGCCGAGTTCGCGCAGTGGGGATATCCATCGCCCACTGCCAACCCGCGAATGGCCGATCTCGTCCTCGCGGCCCGAGACGGCTACGCATTCAAAGGTGAACGCGACGGACCTCCGGTTCGCCCCGTCCGCGCCGGATCCACGCCGGGTGATCATGGCTATCTCAACGACGATCCGGACATCCAAGCCATCTTCGTCGCCTCGGGCGCCGGAATCAGGAGCGGCGTCAAACTCGGAGGTATCCGCAATCTCGACGTCGCGCCGACGGTCGCACGATTGCTCGGCCTCGGATTCGAAGGAGTCGACGGACGCGTACTCGAGGAAATTCTGAAGTAAGCTGAAATCGCGATGCGACTCGCAATTGCCGTCGGGCTCCTCACCACCGCCGTTACTGCTGAGGATGCCGAACCCGGCCTCACTTGGACCGGTCGCGTTCGTCTCTCGCTTGATCCTGAGCAGATCGCGACCGGACTCGCGAAGGAGCCAGCAGAGGCCCGGGCCGCTGTGGAGAAGCTCGTCTTCGGCGACTGGATTGACACGAAGATCTGCTCCATCAGCTCGCAGGTGCAGATTACCTATCGCAATTTCGACGAGGATTCCTTCGACGAAGCGATCCTCGCGACGGGCTCTCACTGCAACTACGACGTACTCCTGATCCTCGACCGGGACCAGTCCGGTTGGTGGCTAGTCGGGAGGCGGGCTGAAGACAGACGCAGGGGTGAGCCGTCATTTCGAATCATGAACTGGCCTGGCGAGAGCGGCCCCATCTCGATCGTCGTGCATGGCACACGGGACAGCGGGTCAGAGGTCTCGGGCCATGGAATCACTGTCTTCCGGTTGGCCCGATCCACCCTTCGCGTCGTCTTCCAGTGCGAGACATCGGGATATCGCGGCAGATCCTGGCTTGGGCTGGACCCGCCGCGCTCCCAATACCGCGACACGTTCTTCAAAACATCTTCCGCCGGCCTGATCGTCGCTCGACGGGCTGTGTTGCTTCCCGACGATGATGCTCCCCGCAATCCCAAGCCCGAGGAGTACCAGCACGGAACCGTCACGTGCGAAGAGCACCGCTGGGACCCAGTCCGCCAGATCTACCGCCGCCCCACGCCCCTCCCCGCATCCGCCTGCGCCAACGTCTGGACTTCCCTCGCCAGCCCATTCGGGTTCTAATAGGAGCTATGACCCGCCGCCACCTGCTCTCCGTGCCGTTCGCCGCCGCGATGGCTCCCGCCGCCACGGCCACGAAGTTCCAACTCGCCTGCATGACGCTGCCCTATTCGCCGTATCCGTTCGAACGGGCGTTGAAGGGCATCAAGGGCGCCGGATACGAATATGTCGCCTGGGGCACCACCCATCCCGACTCCGCCGGCAAGCGCCAGCCTCTCCTCGACTGGAAGGCGCCCGCCGCACGCGCCCGTGAACTCGCCCGCGTCTCGGCCGACCATGGACTGAAGCCGGTCATGATGTTCACCACCATCAATCTCGAATCGCCCGACGCGCCCGAAGCCCACAAGCGCCGAATCGAGCAGGCCGCTGAAGCGGGTATCGGGTTCGTTTTGACATTCGGCAAGACCGCGCCGGGCGAGCGCGAACGCGCGATCGAGTGCCTCCGCCAGGCAGGTCCGCTCGCACGCAAAGCGGGCGTGCTTGTCGTGATCAAGCAGCATGGCGGAAACACCGCCACCGGCGCCGATTGCTCGAAGATCATCGCCGAGGTCGCCGACGAGGGCGTCAAGATGTGCTACGACGCGGGTAACGTACTCGACTACGAGAACCACGATCCGATCCCGGACATCCAGGCCTGCTGGCGCGATGTCCGAGCCTTCGCCATCAAGGATCACCGCAACTGGCCCACCGACACCGACTGCGGCCCGGGTTTCGGCGAAATCGATCACTACAAGCTCTTGGCTCCGGTGATGAACACCCAGTTCACGATGCCGCTCGCCTTCGAGAATATCTTTGAACCTGCTGTTCCGCGGCCCCAGTCGGCCGAGGGTGTCGATGCTTTGGCCCGCCGGGCGCGCGAATACGTCGAAACCGTCATCAGCGGACTCTCGACCGCTCCTGTCACCAAAGGCTAAGCTAAGGATTCTCACCGAACAGGCCGATTCTCGCGTGAGCCGTGGTGCGGCGCACTCTTGAACAGGACCTCCCGAAATCTCCACATCGCGGCCCGCGACATGGCCGTCCGATCCTTGCCGGCTGTCGCGGTATATCCCCTGTTCCTCGCCGCGATGTACCTCAGTTCGGATTATTCCCACCGATTTCCCGGTATCATCAACGCGGTAGCGGCGGGAACCACCGTCCTATCCCTCCTGAGGCTCCGCTTGTGGCGGAACGCCGCCATGCGAGAGTCCGATCCCCGCCGCTGGATCGTATGGACACGCGTCTGCGTTGCTTCCACCGGCGTCGTCTGGGGGCTGTTTTTTGCCCTGACGATCCTCGAGTATGGGTACTCCGGCTGGCCCACGTCGCTCATGCTGGTGACCATGAGCGGCGCCGCCGCTGGGAGCGTTCCGACCTACGCCGCGGACCTCCGGCTAGGATGCCTCTACATAGGTACGGTGCTGGCTCCCCCGGTCCTCGCCCACCTGATGATCGGCGGGGCGCAGGGATACGCGATGGCGTTTGTGTTTGTGGTCTACCTCGCCTACCTGTTCAAGCAGGCCCGCGAAAGCCACGCCGCCTTCTGGAAGACCATCGGGGACAATGCGCTGCTGCAGGCCAAGGCGGAAGAGCTCGAGGTGGCCCGGAATCTGGCGGAGGAAGCCAGCAGGGCCAAGAGCGCCTTTTTCGCCAACATGAGCCACGAGTTGCGGACGCCGCTCAACTCCGTGATCGGCTACTCGGAAATGATCATCGAGGATCTCGATGCGATCGGGCAGTTGCGCATGACCGACGATCTGCTCAAGATCCGGAACGCCGGGAAACATCAGCTCCAACTGATCAACGACATCCTCGACATCTCCAAAATCGAGGCTGGAAAGATGAGCGTCTACACCGAGCGGTTCTCGGTCGCGCCGCTGGTCGACGAAGTGACGGCCGCGACCCAAATCGCCGCCCAACGAAACGGCAACCGGATCTCCGTGGCGGTCGCGGGGGACTGTGGAGAGATGGACACCGACATGACCAAAACGCGTCAGATCCTGTTGAACCTCGTCTCCAACGCATGCAAGTTCACCCAGGACGGCGAGGTAACCGTGAACGCCTTGATGAAGGACGGCGAGGTCGAATTCACCGTCTCCGACACCGGAATCGGGATGACGCCCGAGCAGTTGAGCCGGCTCTTTCAGCCGTTCACCCAGGCCGACTCGTCCACCACCCGCAAGTATGGCGGCAGCGGACTGGGGCTCGCCATCTCCAGGAGGCTCGCGGAAATGCTGGGCGGAAGCCTCACTGTCACCAGTGAGGCGGGAAAGGGGTCCACCTTCCGCGTCGTACTCCCCGCGACTCTGCCTGAGCTCCGAACCTAAAGTCCGCGGTCTAGCCATCCGATTTTTGAGTGGAGCGGACCGCCTGCTCTCCCGCCAAATGACACCCTCCACGTCCGTTACCCCAACCGTCGACCGGCCGGAGGTTCCCGGCCTTCTTCGCACGCTCGGAGAGCGGATGGCGGATCGGGATGTCGAGATCCTGATCCCAGCCAACGACGTGGCCAACCCCGAGGTCTCGATCGTGATTCCCGCCATGAATGAACGGATTACGATCTCGGACTTCGTAGATTGGTGTAAGGAAGGAATGGCCAAGGCGGGTGTGGTGGGCGAGGTACTGATTGTCGATTCATCGACGGACGAAACCCCCCGGATCGCCTTGGAACACGGTGCCCGTGTTTTGAAAACGCCGAAGCGAGGGCTTGGGCGAGCCTACATCGACGCAATCCCGTACATCCGCGGGAAGTACGTTTTGATGGGCGACGCCGACTGCACATACGACTTCCGCGAGATCACCGCCTTCGTCGTCAAGTTTCGCGCCGGACACGAGTTCGTGATGGGCTCACGCTTCAAGGGTTACATCGAGCCGGACTCGATGCCCAAGCTCCATCAATACTTTGGAACGCCTTTTACAACGTGGATCTTGAACTCTCTTTATCGGACCTCGTTCTCCGATATCCACTGCGGAATGCGCGGGATCTCGAGGGAAGCGCTCGAGCGGATCGAGCTCGAGTCTCAGTCCTGGGAATATGCTTCCGAGATGGTGCTCAAGTCCGTGTGTCTCGGCCTGCGGACGACCGAAGTGCCGGTTCGCTTCCTCAAGGATCGAGAGGGACGGCTGAGCCACATGAAGCGCGGCGGCTGGCTCGAGCCTTGGCGCGCGGGCTGGATCAACCTCCGCGCCATGCTCCTCTACGGTGCCGATACGTTTCTCCTGAAGCCGGGCGCTGTCGCGCTTGCCATCGGATCGGCATTGACCGTTCCCGTGACATTCGGACCCGTAAGTCTAGGTCCTGTTGTGCTTTCTCTCTACTGGATGCTCGCGGGGTTGACTCTTGCCGTTGTCGGCCTGCAGAGTTTCTTCTTGGGGTGCATCGTCCAGACATTGTACGGGTACTCGCCGGAGGCCTCCCGCCGCTGGACCCGATTCTTCCCCTATGACCGAGGTATGATCGCCTCGGGTGTCCTGCTTGCCGCCGGGTTCGCGCTTGTCCTGCCTCTGATTATGGACTATGCCAGTCTCGGGCTTCGTCTTCCGGTGGTTCATGCCCGCTCGCACTACATGGCGGTGACCGGCCTGCTGATGCTGGCTGCGAGCTTCATTAACTTCTGTTCTACGTTGGTCTTGCACGCCGTAACCTTAAGAGCCAAGCGAAGACCGGAGAAGGCCTGATGGAACGGGTCCTGATCACCGGCGGGGCCGGCTGCATCGGCTCGGTGCTCGCAGAGCGTCTCGTCTCTAGAGGCGACCGCGTCCGGGTCCTCGACAACCTTTCCAGCGGGAAGAGCGAGCACCTCGCTGCCCTGGCTGACACTCCCGGGTTCGAATTCCTGGAAGGCGACCTGCTGTGGCCGAACTCGGTCAAGCAGGCGGTCCAAGGGGTCGACATGGTCTACCATCTGGCGGCCAACCCGGACATCAAGTTCTCGCCTGGAGACCCCACTGACAAGGACCTTCAGCAGAACACGATCGCCACGCACAACCTCCTCGAGGCGATGCGCCTGGCGAAGGTCAAACGGCTGGCCTTCTCATCGAGTTCGGCGGTGTATGGAATCTCGGAAAAGCTGCCAGTCTCAGAGGCCGATCCCGCTCGCCCGATCTCGCTCTACGGAGCGACCAAGCTTTCGTGCGAGGCCTTGATCGGGGCGTTTCAGAATCTGTTCGGGATGGAGTGTTGGATCTTCCGCTTCGCCAATATCGTCGGCAACCGGGTCCGGGCCAAGGGGCGTACCGTAATCGGAGACTTCATCCACAAGCTTCAGGATAATCCCGCTGAACTCGAGATCCTCGGTGACGGAATGCAGGCCAAGTCTTACCTGCACGTCGATGAGTGTGTGGAGGCGATGCTCCACGCCGTCGAGCACGCGCGTGGCGGTCTCCGGATCTTCAATCTGGGCTGCGCGGATAACCTCAGCGTCCGGCGAATCGCCGATCTGGTCGCTTTATCCATGGGGCTCGAGGGTGTCCGCTACCGATTCACTGGTGGCGAAGGTGGTTGGCCGGGCGACGTTCCACGCTTCCAGCTCGACGTGAGGGCGATCGAGTCCACGGGTTGGCGTGCCTTACGCAATTCGGAACAGGCTGTGACCGCCGCGATTCACGCGAGCCTGCATGGCAACGGAGGAGTTCCATGCAGGCCGTGATCCTGGCCGGGGGGCTCGGAACCCGGCTGTGGCCGATCACTCGGGAAATCCCCAAGCCGATGGTGCCTGTGGCCGGGGTTCCGTATCTCGAGCATCAACTGCGAGTTCTCGCCGGACAAGGAGTTCGGGACGTGTTGCTGCTGACGGGCTACCTCGGCAGCCAGATCTCGGACTACTTCGGCGACGGGGCCCGCCTCGGCCTCCACCTCCGATACTCGCAAGAGCCGAAACCGCTCGGGACCGGCGGCGCGATCCGCTTGGCACGCCCTATGCTGGCCGAGACCTTCCTGGTCATCTACGGCGACTCGTACCTGCCTGTCGACTACGCCGCCGTTCTCCGCCGCTTGGATTCATCTGTCGCTCTCGGCGTCGTCGTGACCTACCGGGACCCCACTGGTATCACCGATGTCCACCCGAATATCGCCGCCTCGAACGGCCTTGTCACTGCCTACGACAAGGCTGGCAAGTCCGGCCACGATCTCGATCGGGTGGAGGCCGGCGTCTCCGCCTTTCGTCGCGAGGTGATCGACCTGTTGCCCGGGGGGGATCCGGTGGCGTTCGAAGCGAATGTGTTGCCCAAACTTGCCGCTCGGCAACTCCTGCTCGACTATTCGGCGCCGCAGCGCTTCTTCGACATTGGCACCCCCGAGCGATTGAAGGCGATCGAGGAGCTATTCGCGTGATCATCACCAGAACGCCATTCCGTGTCAGTTTCGCCGGCGGAGGCTCGGATCTTCCGTCGTTCCATCAGGATGAGCCCGGTATGGTGCTGACCGCCGCGATCAGCAAATACATGTACCTGACGGTCAAAGAGCGCTTCGGCAACACCTATCGTGTCAGCTATTCGCAAACCGAGATCAAGCAGGAAGCCGATGAGATCTCGCACCCGATCGTCCGCGAGTGCTTGCGCCAGTTGAGCATCAATCAGGGGCTCGAGATCGTTTCGATCGCGGACCTTCCCGCGCAGAGCGGGATGGGTTCGTCGAGCAGCTTTACGGTCGGTTTGCTCGCTGCACTCCACGCCCTTCAGGGCAAGGCTACCAATGCCGAGCAGTTGGCCCGCGAGGCCTGCGAAATCGAACTCGGACGCCTTGGCGAGCCGATCGGCAAACAGGACCAGTACATTGCCTCCTACGGCGGTATCCAGTTCATCCAGTTCCTGCCGGACGGTACGGTGAGCGTCGACCCTGTCATCTGCGACACGCGCGTCAAACGGGAGCTGTGCAACCGGCTCTTGCTGTTCCACGTCGGGGGAGAGCGGCGGGCAGGCGACTTGCTGGCGCGCCAGCAGGGGCGTTCCGAGGAGAATCGGGACGCGCTTCGCCACCTCTGCTGCATCGCCAAGCGAATGCGGGATGTGCTGTCGAGCGGGCGTGATCTCAACGCGTTCGGGCATCTGCTCAACGAGTCTTGGCACGTCAAGAAATCACTCGAGTCTTCGATCACAAACCCAAGAATTGATGAGCTTTATTTACGAGCCATTGAGTCGGGTGCGCTGGGAGGAAAGCTTCTTGGAGCGGGTGGGGGCGGTTTTCTGCTGTTCTACTGTGAGCCGCATCTCCAGGAGCGGTTGCGGCGGGAACTCGCCGAGATCCCGGAGACCCCGTTCGGGTTCGATCCACATGGCACCAAGGTGATCTACGTCGGCGAGGACCATTTCTAGTGCGGCCCTGCCTGTTCCTCGATCGCGACGGGGTCATCAACGTCGCCGCCGAGCCGGGTTGCTACATTGAGAGCTGGGAACAGTTCCAGTTGATTCCGCAAGTAGTGGATTGGATCAGGCTGTGTAACGAGCTGGGACTATTGGTGATCGTCGTCACCAACCAACGCGGAGTCGCCCTGGGCCGCATGACCGAGAATGGGCTCGGTGAGATCCACCGGATGATGATCGCCGAACTTGAGCGCCTCGGCGCGCGGGTCGATGACGTCTTCTACTGCCCACATCATGAGGGCGAGTGCGACTGCCGGAAGCCCCGGACAGGGATGGTCCGGGAGGCTGCCCGCAAATGGGACATCGACCTCACGATGTCGATTTTGGTCGGCGATTCCGAATCCGATCGGTCGGTGGCGCGCCAACTCGGCATGCGGTTCGTGCCGGTGGTCGACGGCCGAGTCAAGGGAGTAGAAGTACCAAAAAGCTCTTCCGTCGCACGTACCGCAGCCTGACGTCCGAGGTATACTCGGTTGAAATGACGACCGAGACCCGTCCAGCCGAAATCGATGATTGGGATCAACACTGGGCCCAGTTCGGCGCGATCATGGAGTCCGGCCCGCTGAGCATGTACCGCAAGAAGCTGATCGTGGATCTGCTCCGCGCGGAAGGATGCCGTGCTGGCTCGGGCGTACTCGACGTCGGCTCGGGCCGGGGCGCGATGCTCGAAGCGATTTGCCACGCGATTCCCGGAGTACGGGCGACTGGTTTGGAATTGAGCGAGGTCGGAGTGCGAGCCGCGCAGAAGAGGCTGCCCAGCGCGCGTTTCATCCACCGCGACCTCCTGGTGCCTGTCGAGCCCAACACCATTCCATGCGACTTGGCCGAGTTCGCGGTATGCAGTGAGGTTCTCGAGCATGTCGACGTACCCGAAGTGATGCTTCGGAATGCCGCGCGTTACATGTCCGCTGGCTGCGTCATCGTTGTGACCGTGCCATGCGGTCCGATGTCGGAATTCGAGCGTCACCTCGGACACCGCCGCCATTATTCGCCGGACGAGATCGCCGGTGTGATTGAGCGGAGCGGTTTCGAGGTGCGCCGCAGAATCGCGGCCGGATTTCCGTTCCTCAATCTATTCCGTCTCATGATGGTGATTCGCGGTGCGGCGCTGATCGATGACGCCGCCAAGGCTCCGACCCTTGCCGTTCGTCTGACTCGGACGGTTTTCGCCGGACTCTTCCGTCTCAACCTCAACCTCCTCGGCTGGCAGACGGTCGTCGTGGCACGCAAGCGGGCGAGCTAAAGCTTTCCCGTTTCCGGGCCGATCATTCCTTGAATGAGTGCCGGTCCGCAAGCAATCCGCCAGGAGACGTACGGCGAAAACGGAGCAAGTTTCGTCGACCGGCTCCGCACCTGGATGGTCGGGCACAGCATCCGCCGCGCCACCGCTGGCCGCGACTCGATCGTGGCGCTCGATCTCGGCTGTGGCTATCGCGCCGGCTACCTGCGCGCGCTGCAGGGACAACTGGCGCGCGGAGTCGGAGTCGACTTTCGTGTCAGCGACGATACCAAGAAGGTTCCCGGCCTCGAGTTCGTCGAGGAGTCGATCGAGGGTGCGTTGCCGAAGCTCGCGGCCAATCAATTCGATCTTGTGCTGTTCATCTCCGTGCTCGAGCATGTCGCCGATCCCGAGGCTGCCTTGCATCACTGCCATCGCGTGCTACGTCATGGCGGACGCTTGCTCGTAAACGTTCCAACCTGGTGGGCCAAGCCCATCCTCGAGTTTTCCGCGTTCACGCTTGGAACGAGCCCAGCGATCGAGATGGAAGACCACAAGCTCTACTATGACAAGCGGACCCTTTGGCCGATGCTCGTCAAGGCGGGTTTCCGCCCGAGCCGGATCAGAATGAGCTATCAGAAGCTCGGGATGACGCTATTCTCCACCTCCGAGAAGGCGGCATGAATCCGGCCACGCCTGTTCCAGACGATTGGGATCGCCATTGGACGGAGTTCGGTGAGGCCGCCGAGGCGGGCCCGTCCCCGAAGTATCGCAAGCGGCTGATTCACGAACTGCTCGCCGAGGCTGGCTGCTCGCCCGAGTCAACAGTGCTCGATATCGGAACCGGCCGCGGTGAGTTGGCGGAATCGATCCTCGCAGCCTACCCGGGCGCGCGCCGGATCGGGCTCGAACGGAGCGCAACCGGATGGAGCGTTGCGTCGCGCCGGCTG
>CADECY010000187.1 GCA_902825945.1 uncultured Acidobacteriota bacterium | reverse complement strand
GAGAGAGGCCATGCCCGACGCGCGCCTCATTGAGTTGATCTACGCTGGCCTCTCTGACGCCGCGCATTGGCAAACCTTCCTGGATGAGTTTCGCCTGCGGCTCCGGGCCAGTCAAGCCATCTTCTCCATCGCCTATCCGGACGAGAGCAATTGCTCCCAAGTGCACTCATCCGGCTTCACCGAGCAGGACAAACTGGACCTCGCCCAATGGGGTCCGGAGCAAGACCCCTGGATGACCCGCATTGATTGGTCCACGGCCTATGCCGGCGAGTTTCGCGCCAGCCAGGATATCTGCCCGGACCACATTCTGGAAGCCACGCCGATGTACCGGCAGCTGCTGGGTCCGCGCGGCTGGCACTACGGCGGCGGACTGCTGCTCGGCATCACGCCCCGCCAGAAGGCTCTCCTCACGGCGGTGCGCCCCAAGGAGCAGGGCCCGTACGACGGCAGCGAGGTCGAGTTTCAGAAGCGTCTGGCTCCGCACCTGGTGCGCGTCACCGCGATGCACGATGAACGTATGCGCCTGCGCGCCGAACACGCCTCGGCCAGCGCCTTGCTCGATTCGGCGGGAACGGCTTTGCTGCTGCTCAGCGAGAAGAGTGAGATCCGCTACGCGAACAAGCCGGCCGAACGCCTGCTGGCCGCCGGCCGTCTCATCTACTCCGACGCGGGCTATCTGCGGACCGCCGATCCCAACGCGCAGACGAAGTTGCTCCAGCTAGTTGCCCGCATCGGGCTGCCGATGTCGGACGAACCATCGGGCAGCCTGGTGATTTCCGATGAAGAGACCACGTTCTGGATCACCGCCAACCGCGTGGCCCAGCCGGGCGAATCGTCGCTGGCCTTCAGCGCGCCGGCCGTGGCGCTCAGCATCACCAATCCTTCCGAGCGGCCTCGCCCGGTGGTGGAGCCGCTGCAGGGATCTACGGCTTGACAGCCTCCGAGGCGCACATCGCGCTGCTGCTGGCCGACGGACTTTCGGCCGAAGACGCCGCCGCCCATACGGGCACGACCATCGACACGGCCCGGACGCACAAAAACAGATTCTCAGTAAGTGCGGCTGCAACCGGCAGTCGGAACTAGTGGCGCTCGTGTTCCGCGCCGCGCGGCCGCCCGTGATGGCCGCCTGGGGCGCCGCGCCCGGCAAGCCATACCCAGTTTAGGAGACGACAAAACACAGGCTGCTGACTTCGCGCCACGAAGGGCGTTGGGCGCTTCGCGTCCGGCAATTGCTCGGCTGTTGTTAATCGAAGGCCTTGCACTTGCAATGCCCGGAGCGGGTAGCGGAGTATTGCGCGCTCGTGATCCTCAGATGCTGGCACACGGTCATCGTGGGACGCCTCGACTGGTAATCAGAAAGACAGGCGCAACGCCAACTGCGCAATCCTCGGCGCCCGGGCACTCGTGATCCGTCCGAAGTTGACGCTGTTCACCGAGGCCGCTGGCGATCCGAGATTGGTGTGGTTGAATGCGTTGAACAACTCGCCCCGGAACTGCAATGTCAGCTTCTCATGCACGGCGAAGCTCTTGAACAGCGAGTAGTCGACATTCCACAGTCCGGGATCGCGAAGCTGATTCCTCGAGCCGGAGCCCACCGTGCCGAGCGCATTGGCGCGAAAAGCCGCGGTGTTGAACCATCGCGCGATCCGTTCTCCTTGCGCGCGGTCTTCGGGCAAGCGCCAGTCCGTTCCCGTGAGGTCGGCGAACTGTCCGCCGACGCCCGAGAAGTTGTTGTCTACTCCGCTCGTCACCGTGAACGGAGTTCCTGTCTGCGCCGTGAAGATGAAGTTGTTCTGCCATCCGCCGAGCAGCGTGCGGACCAACACAGGCCGCGACGTCATGGCCGGGCTTTCCCATAGCCCAGAGACAACCAGGCGATGCGGCATGTCGAAGTCCGACAGGCCTTGGTTGCGGTTGTAGTTGAACGGATCGGGCCCGGTGTTGTGGCCGTTGCCGTTGCTCGACGATACCGGATCAATCGACTTCGACCACGTGTAGTTGGCGAGGATCGACAAGCCGCGATTCATCCGCTTCTGCACCGTCAACTGCATCGAATGGTAGTTCGACCACGCGTTGTTGGTCGCCAGTTGCAGTCCGCCGATCGGCTGGTAGATCCGGCGTTGATTGATGTTCGAGGCGTTCGCCGTGGCCGAGTAGATCGCGGGATTGATCTCGGCGGTCATCTGGAGCCGAGTCCCCTTCGATCCGACATAACCCGCGCGCACCAGCAGGTCGCTCGCCAACTGGCGCTCGAGAATCAGGTTCCAGTTCTGCATGTAGGCCGAAGGCATCTCGCGCGCGGGCACGGCCCACGTGGTGTAGTCGCTGAAGACGAAATCCTTGGATGGCAACAGTGGACTCGGATCGAAAACGGGCCCGTTGCCGTAAGGACGCTCGAGATCGAGCGGCCCGATGAAGTCGAACAGCCGGATGAAGGGCTCGCCCGAACCGACTCGATTGTTGATAATGCCCTGTGCCTGATCGTAGAAGATGCCGTAGGCGCTGCGCACCACCGTCTTCGGAGTGATCTGATAGGCGATGCCCACGCGCGGCGCGAGGTTGTTCCAGTCGGTTTGCGTGGCGCGATTCGGAATCGTGGCGTCGCCCAGGAACTGGATGCCTCGGAAGGCATTGGGGAATCGCGTGCTCTGCGTGCCCGGAATGAAGGTCATCTGCTTGCGGTCCCGTTCGCGGAAGTCGGCTCGCGGATCCCAACGGATGCCGATATTCGCGGTCAATCGCGTGGTGATGCGAAGATCCTCTTGCGCGAACAGTCCGATGTAGTTGTTCGTCAGCACTTCCTCCCATTCCGAGCGTTGGGTCCAGTTCGACATCTTGCCCATCAGGAATTCCGCGAACGCGTTGCCCGCGTTCACCAAGCCGCGCTCGCTGAACATCTGCCCGTTGAACGTGGCGGCGCCGCCGGCTTGGAACGGCGAGCCCTTCGGCAGTCGGTAGCGGCGCAGGTCGCCGCCCACGCGGAAGTTGTGCCGGCCGGTGGCATAGCTGAGCGTGTTCGCGAACTGGTAGGTGTTCTGGAACTGGAAGTAACCCTGCCCGAGGTTCAAGCCGGACCAGCCCGAGATGTTGCTCACCATGTAGGGTTGCTTGTCTGGCGATTTCACTCGCGCACCGAAGGCCTCGAACGTGAACTGCTTGAATTGTTGCGGCGGCAGCGAGTTGGATACCGCCCGGTTATAGGTGAACGTAAAGTCGTTGATCCACTTCGGCGAAATCACGTTCGTGTAGTTCGCGGTAGTGTTCTGCGAGAGTGCGTCCTGCCCCGCCTGGAAGAAGTAGAGATTGTCCGGAGCGTAGGTCCACGGTGAAACGGTGTTGTAGCGGAAGTAGCGCCCCGAGAGCCTCTGCGTGGGCGTGAACTGGTGATCGCCCCGGACAACGTATTGATCGTCGCGCGTGTTGGTTGCCGGTGTTCCGATGCGGATCTGATAGTTGGCGCCCGGCGCGGACGCGGGCATCAGCGCGAGCATCTTCACGGCAACCGGGCTGAACCTGCTGGCAGGAATGATGTTGCCTGGAAACCGCTGTGCCGGACTCAACGGATCGCGCACCGCGCCTTGTCCGTTGGCTCGCAGCCACTCGGCATAGTCGCCGCGCTTCATCGCCTCGGTGGGCGTGGTCCGCAGTGCCGCTGGTGTCGATGTCGAGATACGCGTGCCCTGGTAGGAAGTGAAGAAGAAGGTCCGGTCTTTCCGAATCGGTCCGCCGAAGCTGCCGCCGAACTGATTCCGCTTCAGCGTGTCGCGGCCCGAGAAGAAGTTGGCCGCGTTCATACGATAATTGCGGAGGTATTCGAACAGGCTTCCATGGAATTGGTTCGTCCCCGACTTCGTCACCGCGTTCACCACTCCGCCGATGCCGCGCCCGTACTGCGCGTCGAACGTGCTCGTCTGGATGCTGAACTCCTGCACCGCGTCCGGATTCGGAAACGGCAGCGAGATGTTGACGTAGCTGTCGTTCTGATCTCCGTTGTCGAGCAGGAAGTTGGTGCCATTGCCGCGTGAACCGTTGATCGAAGCCGTCACCGGACCGCCGAAGTTCTGGATCTGACCCGTGCCCCCGCCCGCGTTATCGGTGGTCACGCCGGCGTTGAGCGTCATCAACTGCAGCACGTTGCGGCCGTTGAGCGGAAGGTCCTGGACGCGGCGCTGGTCCACCACTTGAACGAGCGTGGTGCTCGTTGCCTGTACCATTTCCGCCTGACCCGCAACGGTCACTTGCTCGGCGGCGGTGCGCACGTCGATCTCGATGTTCAACTGAACGGTCGTATTCACCTGCAGTTCGACGCCCCTTCGCACCGTGTTCGCGAAGCCGCTCTTTTCGGCGACGACATCGTAGACGCCGACCGGCAACAGATTGACGACGAACTGGCCCGAGTCCCCGGTTCGGACCCGGCGCGTCAATCCAGTGCCCGAATTGGTCACCGTGACCTGGGTATCCGGTGCGACGGCGCCCGACTTGTCGAAGACGGTCCCAGAAATGGTTCCGGTCGCCTGGGCAAACAGGGCCGGTGACAAGCAGCAGAACGCGGCGGCAGTGGTGAACCTCATGGACGCGAATGCTATCACAGCGGTCTCACCGCGTGCGCGATCCATCCGGCTGTGATATAAATTCGGGGCATGTCAAGCTGCCTCGTCCGCAACATTCTTCCGGTCTTGCTGGTCTGCTCAGCCGCGTTTGGGCAAACGGCGCAAGTGACCGGAACGGTCACCGATTCAACCGGAGCGGTGATCGCCTTGGCCAAGGTCGTGGTGACCAACACGGCGACTGGCGTGGGGCGCGAGTCCACCACGAACGATCGCGGCAACTACCTCGTCACGGCGCTTCTTCCGGGCCGATATGAAGTGACGGCCGAAGCGGCGGGATTCCGGCAGACCAAACGTGGACCGGTGACGCTGGCGATCGATCAAGTGGCGCGAGTCGACTTCGCGATGGAGGTGGGTGGCGTCGTCGAGTCGGTGAGCGTGCAGGCAACCGGCGTGCTGCTCGACGCCGCGACGAGCACGATCGCGACCGTTGTCGAGAATCGTCAGATCACCGAACTCCCGTTGAGCGGCCGGAATCCAATCTCGCTCGTGGCGCTGACGCCCGGCGTGCGGATCCAAGGCGGATTCGGCGGCAAGGGCCAGTGGTCGAACTTCTCGGTGAACGGCGGCCTTGCGAACGCGAACACGGTGCTCGTCGAAGGACTCGCGCTCGACTACGCGCAGATGAATGCGCCGGCGTATGTGCCCCCGGTCGATGCCACACAGGAGTTCCGCATCCAGACCAACAACTTCTCGGCGGAGTACGGACGCAGCGCGGGCGCGGTGGTGAACTTCAGCATCAAGTCCGGCACCAACCAACTGCATGGCAGTGCGTACGACTTCCTTCGCAACAAGTCGCTCGATGCGAACAACTTCTTCCAGAACCGCGCGGGCAACAAGCGCGCCGCACTCACGCAGAATCAGTTCGGCGCCGCGATCGGCGGTCCGATTCGCAAGGACAAGACCTTCTTCTTCGGCAACTACGAAGGCTACAAACGGCGGGCGGGATCGCCCTCGATTACGACGGTGCCGACTGCGTTGCAGCGCGCGGGCGACTTCTCACAGACGTTCAACGCGGCGGGACGAATGGTGATCGCGGCCGATGCGTTGACCACGCGCCCCGACGGAACCACCTATGTCCGCGACGTGTTTCCGGGCAATCGGGTTCCGGCGTTGCGCTTCTGTCAAAACGCTTCGAACTACCGTCCGGTGTGGCCGATCCCCAGCGCGGGTGGCGCCCCCTTCCCCAAACTCGCCAACTTCTCGACGTTCGGCGCGGGCGGGAACAACGAGCACCAATACGTCACCAAGTTCGACCACAACATGAATTCGCGGTGGAAGTTCTACGGAACGTGGGCGCACATCAAGGGCAACAGCTTCAGCCGTGATCCGTTCCAGTACAAAGTGAACCTCACGCGTCCGAACGAGAACCATCTCTACAATGCGACGGTCGCGGCGAATGCGGTGTTCAGTCCGGCGCTCGTGGCCGAGTTCCACTCGGGCTTCGCGCGCAGTGTGTCGGATTCGATTCCGTATGCCGTTTCTCAAGGCTTCGACATGCGAACTCTCGGATTTCCGCAGGCTTACTATGACGCCGTCCAATACAAGGGCTTTCCGGGCATGGATATCACCGGGATGGCGAGTGCCGGCGGTCAGGCATCGCACAGCCTGATCCTCGCGACTTTCAACAGTTGGAGCCAGCGCGGTTCGGTCACCTGGATCAAGGGCTCGCATTCGATGAAGTTCGGATCGGACTATCGCGTGCAGCAGTTGAATCAGTTCCAATCGAACTTCTTCGGCGGACAATACAGCTTCGGCAATCAGATGACCGCGATCAATCCGCAGCGGCTCGATGCGAACAGCGGCGTGCCGATGGCCTCGTTCCTGCTCGGCTATGGCGGAGGCACTGTGGCGAAGAGCGAGAGGCTCGCCAATCAGCGGCGTTATCTGTCCACCTTCTTCCAGGACGACTGGAAGATCGCGCGGAAGCTGACCTTGAACCTCGGGGTCGAATACGGCCTCGAGTTTCCGATCAACGAACGCTACAACCGCAAGATGTGGTTCGACCCAGCGGCGCAGCTTCCGATCAGCCAGCAGGTGGGGCTCGATCTGCGCGGCGGCTACCGATTCGCGGACAATAACACGCGGTCGCCGTACGATCTGTTCCGGCGGCAGATTTCGCCGCGCGCCGGATTCGCCTATCAGCTGATGCCGCGCATGGTGGTCCGCGGCGGATACGGACTGTTCTGGCTCCCTGCCGCGATCACGGAAGTGACGGGAGACGTCCGCGCGCCCGCATGGTCGATCTCGACCGGCATGCTCGGCTCGATCGACGGCGGATTGACCCCGTATCACACTCTCGATAATCCGTTCCCGAATGGCATTCAGAATCCACCGGGTAGCGCGGCGGGATTGAACACGCTGGTGGGGCAGGGAGGCGCGGCCAACCTGCGCGCGTTCCGGACCGGCTATATGCAGCAATGGAATTTCGACATTCAGCGCGAATTGGGAAGCGGCATGATGATCGAGGTTGCCTACGCCGGAAGCAAGGGCACCGGACTTCCGGCGCAGTATGGATCGCAACTGAATCAACTCGCGGATTCGTACCTGTCGCTCGGCAATCGCTTGCAGGAACTGGTTCCGAATCCATTCGCCGGTGCCGTTCAGACGGGCACGCTCGCGCAGCCAACCGTGCAGCGCGGGCAACTGTTGCGGCCTTATCCGCAATTCACCAGTCTCACGCTCGAGGGCTATCCGATCGGACACTCGATCTACCACTCGTTCCAACTGCAGTTCAACAAGCGCTTCTCGACCTCGCTCATCGGCGTTGCCTACACAGTGAGCAAGGGGATCGGCAACACGGAAAGCCGCAGTGATTGGCTCGAAGGCGGCGCGCAGAATGCGAGCATGCGGTTCCTCAACAACAACAATCGAGCGCTCGACCGTTCGCTGAACCTGTTCGACAGCCCGCAACGGTTGGTGGTCAACTACTCGATCGACCTTCCGTTCGGAAAGGGGCAACGCGCCGTTGGCGGCTGGCAGTTCTCCGGAGTCTACACCGCGCAGTCCGGGACGCCGCTCGGCCTGGAGGCAGTCAACAACCTCACCGGAACGTTCGGCGGCGGATCGCGGCCGAACAACAACGGCACCAGCGCGCGGCTGACGGGCCGTCCGCAAGACCGCCTGCAGCGCTGGTTCGACACGAGCGTGTTCAGCCAGCCGCCCGCTTTTACTTACGGCACCACCGGCCGGACTCTGCCCGACACACGCCACCACGGCATCAACAACATCGACTTCGGCCTGTTCAAGAACAACACGTTCGGCGCCGACGGCCGCTTCAACGTGCAATTCCGGGCAGAACTGTTCAACGCAATGAACCACGTGCGATTCGGTTACGCGAACATGTCGTTCGGCAATCCGCAATTCGGCGTGATCGCCAGCCAGGGCAACACGCCGCGCAATGTCCAGTTGGCGCTCAAGTTCATATTCTGAACGGGCGCGGCTGGCGCTGCATGCTAAAATGCCCCTTATGTTCAAAGGCCTCGAACACACGGCTATCGCTTCGCCAAATCCCAAGGCGCTCGCGGAATGGTATCGCGACTACCTCGAATTCCGCATCAATCACGAATACGACGGCAACTTCTTCGTGCGCGCCCAAAACGGCTCGATGCTCGAGATCATTCCGTCACAGGGCGAGCGCAAGCCCGAAGCCATGAAGGATCCCGGCATCCGCCATCTGGCGATCGAAGTGGACGATTTCGATGCCGCTCACGCGCAACTGCGCGAGCGCGGTGTCAAGTTCTACACCGATGCATTCGAGATCAAGGGCAACCGGCTGGTGTTTTTCGCCGACGGCGACGGCAACTACGTTCATCTGATCGCGCGCCCGAATCCATTGCCGTAGCCCAAGAGAACGTCATTGCTCGACCGGACGTTCAAGGCATTTTCGTATCCTCAGTTCCGGCTCATGTGGTTGGGGGCTTGCACCTCCAGTATCGGGACCTGGATGCAGTCGCTCGCTCAGAGTTGGCTCGTTCTCGAAATGTCCGGCAAGCCCTTCTACCTGGGACTGGACTCGTTTCTCGGCCAGATTCCGATCTTTCTGTTTTCGCTCGTCGGTGGAGTGGTTGCCGACCGGTTCGACCGGCGCAACGTGCTAGTGGGCTCGCAGGTGGTACAGATGAGCTGTGCCCTCCTGCTCGCGCTGCTGTTCGCCACGGGCGTGGTGCAGATCTGGCACATCCTCACTCTGTCTTTCGTCGTCGGCACCGCTCAGGCTTTCGGCGGTCCGGCGTATCAAGCGCTGATTCCGACCCTCGTCAAGAGCGAGGATCTGCCGAATGCGATCGCGATGAATTCGATTCAGTTCAACCTGGCCCGTATCGTCGGACCCGTGCTCGGCGGACTGGCCTTCACCAAGCTGGGCCCCTCTTGGTGCTTCTCGCTCAACGGCCTCTCGTTCGTCGCGGTGATCGTCACCCTGCTGATGGTGCAGCCCACATTCAAGCCATCGAGTACCACCGTGCCGATGCTCGAAAGCATGAAGCAGGGAATCGCCTTCATTCGCGCCAAGGGTGGAATGGGGCAGTTGATCGTGATCGCCTTTCTGATGACGATGTTGGGCTTGCCGATCATGGTGTTTCTGCCCGTGTTCGCGCGCGATGTGTTTCACCTCGGACCCGATGGCTTTCGCACGATGCTCGTCGCCTCCGGATCGGGTTCGATCTTCGGAGCGCTGCTGGTGGCCACGTTCCAGCACGGCCGGAAAAAGGGGCAGGCGGCTGTCATTGGACTGCTGCTTCTCGGGGTCTTTGTGATGGTATTCTCCTTTTCGCGCTATCTGCCGTTGAGCCTGCTGGCGCTCTTCCTGAGCGGATCGATGTTGATGGTCGCTTTTGCCATGATCAGCTCCCTGGTCCAATTGATCTGTACCGATGAGATGCGTGGACGCGTGATGAGCGTCTACAATGTCGCGTTTCGCGGCGGAATGCCGTTCGGTAGCCTGATCTGCGGATACTTCGCGCAGAGCTTCGGCGCACCGATCGTGCTCGCGGTGAGCGGGTCGCTCGTGATGATCATGGCGCTGTATCTGCTATTCGTGCAGAAGAAGGTATACGAGCTGTGATCGCGCTGCTCCTGTTGTTGGCCGCCGCGCCGCCTCCGCGCACCCCTGCCGAGCAGGCGCTCGACGCGCAGGATCGCCTGCGGCTCGAAAAGCTCGCGAACGAGGCCCGCGCCGCCGCCGATGCCAAACCCGCGGACGCAGCCGCGCAGTATCAAGCCGCGTTCGTGCATTCGATGCTGGCCCAACTGGCAATCGAGACCGGCGACAAGCGTGCAGCGAAATCGGCGGCCGAGACCGGCATCGGACTTGCGCAGCGGGCCGTCAACGTCCGGGGAAACGACGGCGAATACCGCCGGATTCTCGGCACTCTGTGCGGGCAGGTGATTCCCGCCAACGTCATGTCTGCCTTCAAGTGGGGCAAGTGCGCCATGGATGAGGTGAACAAGGCGGTGGAGCTGAGTCCAAAGTCGGCGAAGGTGTGGCTGAGCCGCGGCGTCGGCAACTACTACCTTCCCGCGAGTTTCGGCGGTGGTGTGGAGAAGGCGGTCGAGGACTTCCGCAAGGCCATCGGACTCGACGCACAGTTCGCGGAGGCGCATCTGTGGCTCGGCGTCGCGTTGCGTAAGGCGGGAAAGAACGCCGAGGCGCGCAAGGCGATTGAGAAGTCGCTGAGTTTGAATCCGGCGCGAGCATGGGCGAAACAGCAGTTGGAGAAGACGCCCGCGCAATGAGGGAGTCCCACGTTCCGGCGTTTGCCGTGGTTACCGTGCTGGTGGTGTGCGGGTTTTTCTACTTCCCGGGACATACCTTTCTCCACTCCGACACACAGATCTACATTCCCATCCTCGAGCGGCTGCGCGATCCCGGTCTTTATCCGCACGACATGGTGGCGCAGCGGCCGCATGTCAGCTTCACGATCTACGATGAAATGGCGCTGCTGCTGCGAAAAGTCACCGGACAGGAGTTCCGGCTCGTGTTGCACGCACAGCAGATTGTGTTTCGGATCTGCGGCATGTTCGGGGTCTTTCTCGTGGGCCGCGCGCTCGGGTTTCCCTGGATCCTGTCGCTTCTCCTCGCGTCGATTTACGGGCTTGGCGGAACGATCGGCGGACCATCGGTGCTGATCCACGAGTACGAACCGGTACCGCGCGGATTCGCGGGTCCGTTGGTGATGTTGGCCATCGGGCTATTCGCCAATGATCAATGGCGCTGGGGCGGAGTCGCTTTGGCGGTGGCGGTGCTCTACCATCCGCCGACAACTTATCCAGTGATGATCGTGCTGGTGGCGTACGCGCTCTGGAAGCGCGAATTCCGGTGGATCGCTCCGGTCGCTGGAGGCGTGCTTTTCGCCTTGCTGCTCTCGAAGCTGCAGGCGGGCGAGACCGAGCCGCAGAATTTCTTCGGCACGATCGATGCGGCTCTCGAAAAGCTTCAGCGTCTGCGCGGATCGTACAACTGGATCTCGATGTGGGGCGCGCAGTGGATCCGCCATCATCAGTTCGCCTCGCTCGTGGGCTTGCTTGCCATCGTGCGGTTGAAGCCGGCGCAGCCCCTTCGCGCTTTCTGGATCGGTTTGCCGATCGTGGGTCTGGCCGCGATGCCCGCGAGTTTCCTGCTGCTCGACACGATGAAATGGCAGTTCCTGCCGCAGTTCCAACCGCTTCGCGCGGTGCTGTTCATTACGCTGGTGGCGATGCTGGCCGCGGCCGGGGCCGCGATCAAGGCCGGGCTGGAGGGCCGCTGGTGGGAGTCGTTCGCGTGGTTCGTTTTCGCGTTCGCCGTACCCGCGCAGTCCGACGTGATGCAGTTGCTGTTCACCGATTGGCGCGACGCCGAGATGCGCGCGCGGATGACTTCGGTGCTGATCCTTGCCGGGCTCGCCGCTTCCGGAACGCGATGGCTCGGCTCGCATCGTCTGCCCGCGACGGCGGCGTTGGCGCTCGCCATGCTGGCTCCGTTCTATCTCTTCACGACTGGCGACGGCCGCGTGCGCAACTACCGGAATCAGGATCAGCCCGAGATTCGCGAACTCGCCGCTTGGGCCCGCGCCAATACGCCGAAGGAGACGGTGTTCCTGTTTCCTGATGCCGATCAGGCCCTCTATCCGGGCTTCTTCCGCGCCTATTCGCTGCGCAATGTTTATGCGGATTGGAAAGGCGGCGGACAGGTAAATCTGCTCCGCGAGTTCGCCATCGAATGGTGGGACCGCTGGCAAAAGGCCACGGCCAAGGATCGCGACCTCGCCTACTATGCCTCACTCGGCGTAAACTATGTGGTGTTCCAGAAGGCGCGCGCGCCCAAGGACGTCCCGGCCGTTTGGCAGGGCGCCACCTACGCCGCGTTCGCCACCCGATCTCAAAATGGCTCCAGCACAAACACTCATTGACCGCGCCTTCCTCGAAAAGCTGGAGCGGCTGACGATCCACTGGCAGAAGTCGTTTCCCGGCATCGTGGGCGGACACAACGCGTCGCGATTCGCGGGGCCCGGACAGGAATTTCTCGACCACCGCAACTTCCATCAAGGCGACGATCTCCGCGCGGTGAACTGGCGCGCCTACATGCGGCTCGACAAGCTGTTTCTGAAGATGTTCCAGATCGAGCCGCGTGTTCCCGTGCGCCTGCTGCTCGACTGTTCGACATCGATGGGCACGGGAGAAAAGCAGAAGTTCGACTACGCGCGAAAGCTGGCCGCGGCGCTCGCCTACGTCGGACTCGTGCGGCTCGACACGATCGTCGTGGTTCCATTTTCGAACGGACTGGGGCAGGAGCAGGTCTGCTCGGGTGGCAGGCATCGCTTCGGTCCCGTGGCCGACTACCTGAGCCGGCTCGAGGTGTCGGGCTCGACGGACTTCATGCAGGTGTCGCGCAAGTTCGTCGCCAAGTATGTCAATCGCGGACTCCTGGTGGTGATCTCCGATTTCCTGTCCGATACCGATTTCGAGAAGCCGCTGCAATACGTGGCCGAGTTCGGACACGAGTTGTTCCTGATCCAGTTGTGGTCGGACGAGGATCGCACGCCGCCGTGGCAGGGCGAACTGGAACTGGCCGATGCGGAGACTGGCCAGAACCTGGAACTCGATTTCGATGCGGGAGCGCGGGAGCGCTACACCGAGGCGTTCGACGAGTACTCGGACCTAGTACGGCGGATCGCGCTTCGGCACGGTGGCCGCTATGTCGGAGTGCCGACTTCAATGCCGGTGGAGGACGCGGTGTTCGGGCCGCTGATCCGGGCGCGTGGAGTGGAATAAAAGGCTATCGTAGAGCAATGTCCTACGAGCAGCGACTCAAAGACCTCGGCATCGAACTTCCCGAAGCTCCGCGCCCCGTCGGCGCCTACGTGACCTGGCAGCGCACAGGCAACCTCGTCACCACATCCGGCCAGCTTCCCTGGGTGAATCGCGTGATGCAATATCCGGGCCGGCTCGGCGCTGAAGTGAACACCGAGGACGGATACCGGGCGGCACGAATCGCCGGGCTCAATGCGCTCGCGCAATTGAAGCAGGCGCTCGGGTCGCTCGACAATGTCGCGAAGATCGTGCGGCTCGAGGGCTACGTCCACTGCACGCAGGAGTTCCGCGATCATCCGCGCGTCCTCGATGGATGCTCGGATCTGCTGGTGAGTGTTTTCGGTGATGCGGGCCTGCACACGCGCATCGCGCTCGGTATCTACGCGATGCCGCTCGAGGCGTGCGTGCAACTCGTGGTCTGGGCGGAAGCGCGGTGAGTGTTCCGCCCTTTCGCCGCCGCAGCTTGATTCAAACGCTGCTCGGCTGGGCGGGATTCGGCGGTGCATCCGCGCTGCAAGCGCAGTCGGCCCGCGATACCCTCAGGCCGGGCGCGCTCGGCGGCTACATCATCACGGGCAGGGAAGAGGTCATCCGGCGAGACTTCGATGTCGTGGTGATCGGCGGCGGAATCTCCGGGACCTGTGCCGCGATCTCGGCGGCTCGCAACGGTGCGCGCACCGCGTTGGTTCACGAGCGTTCCATGCTCGGCGGCAATTCGTCGAGCGAAGTCCGGCTTTACCCGGAGGTCAGCACGAGCCACAACGTCTGGTGCAAAGAGGCCGGGATTCTCGACGAGATTCACACCGAGGAGCGAGTCCGGAACCACGAAGAGTACGTCGAAGGTTTGATGAATGCAGTGTGGGACCTGGTGCTCTACGAGTGGGTCATTCGGGAACCCAACCTGACGCTCTTCCTCAACACGACCGTTCGCGAAGTGGAGATGAAAGACGCCGCCACCATTCTTGCCGTGCACGGGATTCAGATGGGGACCGAGAAGCGATTCTTGTTCGCCGCGCCATTGTTCATCGACGCGACTGGGGACGGCGTCATCGCACATCGCTCTGGCGCGGACTATCGCTGGGGCATGGAGGCGCGATCGGAGTTCGGCGAGCCCGAGGCTCCCGAGCGCGCTTCGGCGCAGCCGCAGATGGGCAACACGCTCTTCTTCCGGGCACGCGACGCGGGCGTGCCGGTGCCGTTCGATCCGCCTTCGTGGATCGCGCGTTTTCCCGCCGAAGAGGACCTGCTCGGGCGCGGCCACAGTTCGTTCGATCGCGGCTATTGGTGGATCGAAGTCGGATTGCCGATGCACCAGATTCGCGATAACGAAGAGATCAAGCACGAGGCGCTGCGGCAATTGCTCGGCGTCTGGGATCACATCAAGAACCGCTGCACCAATCGCGACAAGGCCCGGAATTACGGGCTCGACTTTGTCACTTTCTGGCCGTACAAGCGCGAAGCCCGGCGCATCATGGGCGACTACATCCTCACGCAACATGATGCACGCGACCCGAAGGTGCATGCCGACGCGATCGCCTTCGGATGCTGGTACGTCGACATCCACAAGCCCGGCGGAATTCTAGCGCGGGCGAAACCGAACACGAAACCCGCTTGGGAGGATGCTGGAGTGGTTCCGTACGGAATCCCGTTGCGAGCCTGCTATTCGCGCAACGTGACCAATCTGATGATGGCTGGCCGGCCGATCAGCACCACATATGCTGCCTTCTCATCCACGCGCGTTTTGCGAACCGGCGCGGTTGTTGGCCAGGGCGTGGGAGTGGCCGCGGCGCTTTGCCGTAAGCATGGCTGTCTCCCTCGCGAACTCTCGCAGCGCCATGCGGCCGAGCTTCGCCAAACGTTGCTGCGGCAGGATTGCTACGTGCCCGGATACGCCAACGAAGAT
>CADECY010000186.1 GCA_902825945.1 uncultured Acidobacteriota bacterium | reverse complement strand
ACCGAGCAGCATGATTCGAACCGGTGAGAACGTATCGCGTCCACCGAGTACGTTCGGGAAGTTGATGCGCGGCCGCAGGTGTGCCCATTCCTTGAGGGAGTCGCGGACCTTCTGTGCCATGGTGAGAATGTCCTCGCGCTTCTCGGGCTCTTCGAGAAGGATCGTGCAGAAGGCCATCGTGACGCGATCCATGAAGGTCGAGCTCTTGGGAACCACGAGTTTGACGCCGGGCACCTTCTCGATGCGATGCGCCATTTCCTTGGTGACCCGCTCGGTGGCCTCGAGCGATGATCCTTCCGGCAGTTCCACGAACAATCCGAGTTCGGACTGGTCTTCCTGCGGCATCCAGTCGCGGCCCACGAACTGGTTGATGTAGAACGTCGAGCCGAATGTCCCCACGCACACGAGCATGATCACCCAGCGATGCCGCAAGGACCATTCGAGCACCGGCATGTAGACCTTTTCGCTCCAGCCCATCTTATGTCCGGAGCCGCCGTGGCCGCCCTTCTTGTCCGAGGCTTTCAGCTTCAGCAACCGCGCGCTCAGGGACGGCGTCAGCGTGAACGCGACCAGCATCGACACCAGAATCGAGACCGACATCGTCCATCCGAACTGGTTGAGGAACTTGCGCGCGTAGCCGGTCATGAAGGCGATCGGCACGAAGATGATCACCAGCGAGATCGTGGTGGCGAGCACGGCGAGCGCGATTTCCCTCGTCGCGAGGATCGATGCCTGCTTGGCCGGAAGGCCCTTCTCCTCCATGAATCGGTAGATGTTTTCGAGCACGATGATTGCATCGTCGATGACGATGCCGACGGCGAGCGTCAGCGCGAGAAGCGTCATCGAGTTCAGCGTGAAGTCCATCATGCGCAGCAGCGTGAATGTCGTGATGATCGACGTGGGAATCGCGAGCGAACTGATCAGCACGGTGCGCCAGTCGCGAATGAAGACCCAGACGATCATCGACGCGAGCAGACTTCCGAGAAGCAGGTGCTCTTCGAGGGCGGAAACCGAATTCCGGATGTAGGTGGCGGTCTCCTTGATGATGTCCACTTCGACGCCCGCGGGAAGTTGGCCTTTGAGTGCCTGCACCCGCGCGATCACGCCATCCACCACTTTCACCGTGTTCATGCCGGTCTGGCGTTGAACGTCCATGCCGACAGCGGGCCGGTCATGCAGGTAGGCGAAGTTGCGCTTCTCCGCCATTCCGTCTTCGGCGTATCCGATGTCTCGCAGCCGCACCGGCGCGCCGCCGACCGTCCGGATGATGATGTTGTTGAAGTCGGCCACCGACTCGACGCGGCCCATCGTGCGCACGCCGACTTCGGACAATCCGCGGACCATGCGTCCGCCGGGCATCTCGATATTCTCTTGCCGCACGGAACGTTCGACATCCTGGGCCGTCAGGTTGTAGGCGTTCAACTTGTTCATGTCCATGAACAAGTTGATCTGGCGCGCGCGCGAGCCGCTGATGTCGACACCGGCGACGCCGTCCACCGTCTCGATCGCGCGGCGGATCTGCTTGTCGGCGATTTCGGTCAGCTCACGGATCGGCCGGTTGCCGCTCACGATCATCTGAATCACGGGCTCGCGGTCGAAGTCCGCTTTTTGCACCACAGGCGGCAGGATATTCGGAGGCAGGCGGCGCATCGCCGCGCTGACCTTTTCGCGAACGTCTTCCACGGCCTCGCCGATGTCGCGCTCGAGCACGAAGGTGATCATCACGTTGCCCGTGCCTTCGGTCACCATCGCACGGAGTTCTTCGACGCCGCTCACGGCTGCCACCGCTTCCTCGACGGGCAGCACTACTTGCGAGACGATCTCCTCGGGGCTCGCGCCCGGGAGGCGTAGGCGCACGTAGACCGTGGCGGGATCGCTCTGGGGGAACAAATCGACACCCAGACCCATGAAGCTGAACGCGCCCATGACCACCAGGAACATGATGAGCATGAATGCGAAGACGGGCCGGTTGACGCAAATTTCGGATAGACGCACGAATCCTCCGCGGATCGGAAAACGATCTCGAACGTAAAGATGATTCTACATCCGCTGAAGTTACCTGTGGGAAAATGGCGGTTTCATGTCCAAGACCGCATTCCTGTTTCCAGGGCAGGGGAGCCAGTTCGCCGGCATGGGCAAAGCCCTCGCCGAGACATTTCCCGCCGCCCGTGCCGTTTTCGAAGAGGCCGATTCCGCGCTCGGATTTCCGCTGTCGCGCCTTTGCTGGGAGGGTCCGGAGGAGGATCTGAAGCTTACCGAGAACACCCAACCAGCGATCCTGACCGTTTCCACCGCCGCAGCCGCCGTGTTGCGAGAGAAGGGCATTGAGGCGCATTTCGCCGCCGGACACAGCCTCGGCGAGTATTCGGCTCTCGTCGCCGCGGGCGCGCTGAGGTTTGCCGATGCTGTTCGAACCGTGCGAGCCCGGGGGCGCTACATGCAGGAGGCCGTACCTGCCGGCGTGGGCGCGATGGCGGCTCTGCTCAAGCTGCCCGAGGGCAGACTCGAGGAGATCCTGGAAGCCGCGGCGCAGGGAGAGATCGTGAGTGCGGCGAATCTGAATTCGCCCGAGCAGATCGTGATCGCCGGACACGCGGGCGCTGTGAATCGCGCGGCCGAACTCGCGAAAGGGGCCGGATGCAAGCGCGCCGTGTTGCTGCCGGTGTCGGCTCCATTCCATTGCGCGCTGATGGAACCGGCGCAGCGCCGGCTCGCCGCTGATCTGGCCGCCACCGAGTTCGCCGATCTCGCCGTGCCGCTGATCAACAATTGGCAGGCCCGCGCCGTCACGTCCGGCGTGGATGCACGCCAGGGACTGATCGAGCAGGTGCCGAATCCCGTCCAGTGGACCGCGACGATCCGGCTCTTGGCCGAAGCGGGCGTCACGCGCTGGATCGAACCGGGTCCCGGTGCCGTGCTAACGGGCCTGCTGCGGCAGATCGTTCCCGGGCAGCAGGGTATGAAGTTCGGCGAGCCGGCCGACCTCGACAAAATCCTCGCGGCGAACTGATAGGCTGATCGAATGGACCGCAGACTCTTTCTCGGAACAGGCGCTGGACTCGCCGCCGCGCAACGGCCGGGCAATCCCCCACCACGCGAACTCGAAGCTGGAGGCGGCGGGAGCACCTCCTACACGGTTCCCATCACGATCGAACGTAAAGCGCAAGGCAAGCCGAATCAGGGCAAAGTGTTCGCCGCGATTCAGCCCCACTGCGACGACATTCCGATCTACGCCGGCGGGCTGGTGCTGAAGATGATCGACGAAGGCTACACCGGCTACCTGATCACGATGTCGAACGACTCGATGGCGGGCACCGGAAGTTCGATCGGCGACATCGTGCTCAAGAACGAGAAGGATACGGTCGAAGTGGCCAAGCGGCTCGAGTGCAGGGAATCGATCTTCCTCAACTACCCGAACCACAATATGGACGCGTGGCCGATGATCGAGATTCGCGCGCGGCTGGTGTTCCTGTTCCGCGCGTTGAAGGTGGATACGGTGATCGTCTACGATCCGTCCGGGTTGTATGAGCGCAATCCCGACCACTACACGACGGCCAAGGCTGTGGAGTCCGCGTGCTGGATGGCACGGTCCGAATGGGACTACCCGGAACATTTCCGCGTGGGCTTGACGACGCACGGGCCGAAGGAGAAATACTACTTCTCCCGCGGACCGCAACTGGTGAACCGGGTGGTGGACATCGCGCCGTACATGGATCGCAAGGTCTGGGCGAACATCGCGAACGTGACGCAGGGTCCGGCTGGCAGCATCGGCGCGCAACTTCGCCGCAAGCTCGCGGAACAGGGTAAGCGCCTGCCGCTGCTCGGCAACGACGATGACTCGGCGAACAAGGCCTACACGCGGCACTTCGCGTTGTCGCGGGATCGAGTTCGGGGCCAGCAGCACGGGCTCGAATACGCGGAGATCTATCACTACATCGGACCCGACGAGTCCGATGTCGATGACTACATCTCGAAGAACGTGGTTGCGTTGTAGCCATGTGCCGGTCGATCAAGACGCTCCGCAACCTCGAGCCGCCGGCTACGCCGGAAGACGTACGCGCGGCGGCCCGCCAGTTCGTGCGCAAGGTGAGTGGATTCCACAAGCCGTCGCAGGCCAACACGGAGGCGTTTGAGAAGGCGATCGAGGAGATCGCTGGAACGGCGGAGCGATTGCTCGCCAACCTGACGGCTCGCCGCGTGTGAGGGACGCCTCGGCGGCGGCTGAAGCCGCTGCCGCGCTCAGATCTTCCGCTCTCGGTTCCGTTTGGTTATGATAACGGGAGCGCGCTAGCGAAAGCGCGCCTCGAACAGAAAGGGCCCTACGATGCGAACCCTCTATTTGTCGATGTGTATCGCGACGCTCGCTCCAAGCGCGGTGCTTGCGCAAACCGTCGCCGGACAGATCTCCGGACTCGTCACCGATCCCAGCGGCGCGGCTGTCTCCGGAGTCGTCGTCACCGTCACCGATCTCGAACGGGCGGTCAACATTCGCGGCACCTCGACCGATTCGGGCTTCTACGTGGTCGCGCCCGTGCCTCCGGGCCGCTATCGCATCTCGACGGAGAAGGCTGGATTCCGGCGCTACGTCCTCGAGCCGCTCCCGATCGCCACGCAACAGAAGGCGACGGTCGATATCAAGCTCGAAGTCGGAGCGGTGTCGGAATCGATCACCGTTGCCGGAAGCGCGCAGTTGATCGAAACGGCTACGGCGACACTTTCTGGCGTGGTCGAGAACAAGCGGATCATCGACCTGCCGCTCAATGGGCGTAACGTGTATGCGCTTGCGCAGTTGACGCCCGGCGTCTTCGGATGGCGTCCGGCGAGTGGCACCGGCGGTGTCGGTGAAGGCTTCGAGTCGATCGGACGGTTCACGGTGAACGGAGGCCGTGACTCCTCGAACGCGATCATGATGGACGGTGTGCCGGTCACCGTCAACGCGAATACGAACAACATGAACGCCAACACCGCGGTGCCTTCGGTGGAAGGAGTGGAGGAGTTCCGGATTCAGACCAACTCCTACACGGCGGAGTACGGGCGTAGCGGCGGCGGCATCCTGACCATCGCCACCAAGTCCGGCACGAACGAACTCCATGGATCACTGTTCGAGTTCGTGCGCAACAGCCGCATGGACGCCAACCAGTGGTTCAACAACGCCAATGGGCGCCGCCTCGGCAGTTTCAAACGAAACGAGTTCGGCGCGAGCATGGGCGGTCCGATCCGGATTCCGAAGATCTACGATGGCCGCAACAAGACCTTCGCGTTCGGTGCCTACGAGGGCCGGCGGCAGCGCTCGGCCAATCTCGGACAGTTCTCGCTGCCCACCGACGAGCAGTTGGGCGGCGACTTTTCGCAGACTCTCAACGCGCAAGGAGCGTTGCGCGTGATCTACGATCCGGCCACCACGAGGCCCGATCCGGCCCGGCCCGGCGAGTTTCTTCGCACCGCGTTCCCCGGGAACCGGATCCCCACGAATCGCTTCGATCCCGTCGCCGCGGCCTCTCAAAAGTTCTACACGGCGAGACCGAACGCGCCGGGACTCGCGTTCACGCGCCTCAACAACTTCGTGATGCAGGGCACCAATCCGACTAGCGTCGATCGGGGCACGCTGAAAGTGGATCACCAGATCACCGACAAGCAGCGCATGTTCGTTCGCTACACGATTTTCGACAACCGCAATTCGCAGCCCGAGTGGTGGCCCGGGCCGGGGTGTCCCGATGGCGGCTGCTTCTCCAACGCCGAGCGCCAGCAGAACGGGGCATTCGATTACTCGAACACGCTGAGCCCCACGTCGCTGCTCAGCCTGCGCTGGGGCTTCGCCCGCTCGATCCTCAATCGTGGATCTTGGCACCAGGGCTTCCGCCCCTCGAGCCTCGGCCTCCCCGCCAGCGTGGAACAAGGCGCGGACCTGCTCGTCTTCCCACAATTCGGCATTGAGGACGCGACGCCGCCTGGATTGCAGCATCACTGGAACTTCCGGTCGGCGAACATGTCGCACACCTTCGTGGGCACCTATTCGAAGGTGCTCTCGAGCCACAATCTCAAGACTGGAACCGAGATCCGCTCGAATCTGATCAACCACATGCAGGCTCCCTGGCAGCTTGCGTTCAACTTTAATCGTGGCATGACCGCAGGGCCCGATCCGCGCGTCGTCAACACGGTCGCCGGGTACGGATACGCGAGCTTTCTGCTTGGCGCCGGTTCGGGCGGCTCGGTGGTCAACGGAATCCGGCCCGCGCTCGAGAACAAGTCGTTCGGCGTTTATCTGCAAGACGACTGGAAGGTGAATCGCAAGCTCACGTTGAATCTCGGGCTGCGCTGGGATTGGGAGACCGGCGTCACCGAGCGTTACGACCGCTTCGGTGTCTTCGATCCCTACGTGCGAAGCCCGCTCAACGAGCGTGTGCGCGGGTCCGACCTCCGTGGCGGCTGGACTTTCCCCAACGCCGGCCTCGGACGCCGCGGGCTCAAGCCGACCGAATGGGCCAAGATCGCGCCGCGCGTCGGAATCGCCTATCAGGTGATGCCGAGGACCGTGATCCGCACCGGCTACGGCATCTTCTACACAATGGCTCCCTACGGAGCCAATCACTATGGAACTTCGCCGTTCTCGGCGAGCACGCCGTGGCTCAACTCGCTCGACGGCGTGACCGTCCACAATCCGCTGCGCAATCCTTTCCCCGATGGCGTGCTGCAGCCGGAGGGCTCCAAGGGCGGGTTGCTCTCGGCGAACGGACTCGGCGCCGGGTCTCCCATTCCGGACACCATGACCACACCCTACAATCAGCAGTGGAACTTCACGATTTCACGCGAAGTGGGTTCGTCGATCGCGATGGAGATCGGCTACGCAGGCAACAAGGGCACCAAGCTTCCGATCAGTTGGCAGATGAATCAGCTCGCGACCGACAGGGTCCGCTTGGGCGTGCTTGACCTCGTCGACAATCCGTTCTTCGGCTCGGTTCCGGTGGGCGCGCTGTCGCAGCCGCGTGTGCAGCGCGGTCAACTGCAGCGCCCGTGGCCGCAGTATCCGGGTGTGAGCTTCAGCGGCGCTTCGTGGGGCAATTCGAACTTCCATTCCCTCCAGGCTCGCTTCGAGAGGCGCTTCTCCGGACAAGGAGCGCTGATCGTTTCCTATACGATGTCGAAGCTGATCTCCGACGGCGGCGACAACGCCTGGGCATCGGCGGGTCCGCGCGATAACAACTGCAGGGCCTGTGAGCGGTCGCTCTCGCCGTACGATCAGACGCATCGCCTGGTCACGAGCTTCACCTATGAACTCCCGATCGGCAAGGGCAAGGCGGTCGGCGCTTCGTGGAACGGATGGATGAATGCCTTCTTCGGACAATGGCAGATCAACGGTATCGCGTCGCTGAACTCGGGCATCACGCAGCAGTTCAATGTTCCCGCCAATACGAGCAACTCGTTCGGCGGCGGTCAACGGCCCGATTCCAACGGGCGCGAAGCGAAGCTCGACAGCCCGGGGATCCTGCAATGGTTCGATACGTCGGCGTTCACGATTCCGGCGCAGTACACTTTCGGCAACGTCGGCCGCATCCACCCGTCGATCCGTTCGGACCGCGTCGAGAACATCGACTTCTCCGTGTTCAAGAACTTCAAGATCCGTGAGCGGATGGCGGTTCAGTTCCGCGCCGAGTGGTTCAACTTCGCCAACCACCCGATCTTCGGCGATCCGAACACCACGGTCGGGAATGTGAACTTCGGGCGAGTGCTCGGCACGGCCAATGGCCCGCGTCAGACGCAGCTTGCACTGAAGTTCCTGTTCTAACCTTCACCGGCGGGCGACGGCGTCCCCTGGCCATTTCTACAGGGCTTCGCACCAGACTTGCCACATCAATATTACGAGAGCCCCTTCCTCCGTCAGTTCCGCGTCGAGCTCGGCGATTTCGCGCGGAACGCTCGGCGGAAGATCCGGGTTGCGCGGTAAGCCGCGGATCGAGCGGTCCTGCTGGTCCGCAGAAGGCGCGTCAGATCGCCGCGTCCTTGGTTTTCTCCGCGAGGCGATCTTCTCGAGGTTGCGGCGCAGTGCCGCTCGGCTTCGCTCAACAACAACGATTGCGGTGCCGCGAGGTTGGAACGTGCGGCCGGGCGTACCTGGTCGTCGCGATCGGCGGCGAGCGCCGTGAAGGAGGCCGCGAACGGAATTAGCCGCGCCGCGATTTCACGTGTCGTCGTGGGTGTCATGATCAGGTTTGCAGCAGCGGAAGCCCGGACCGGGCCAGGGCGTGAACCCGCTCGCTGATCAGTTCCTCGCCGTCGAATGCCTCCTCATTGAGTTCGGTCATGGGGTCGGCCTCGTCCGTATCGACAACCGTCGCTCCGCACTCACCGGCGATGTAGACGTCATGGTCCATGACGAGCCGGAGCGGCGCGTGGAGGTCGCCGCCGACTCGAACCGCTCCATGGTTGTCTCGGCGATCACCGCGCCGGTCGCGGTGACGCTACCGAGAATCAGGAAAGGCGAACCGCCCTTGCGGATGCTCGCTGCGTGCAGGCCGCCGGCCGCGAACAGGATCGGGCCGGTGTCCAGATTGTCGTTGACGATGTCGCCGGTCACCCGCAGCGTGCCGTCGCACAGGCTATCCGCCCACTTGCAGAAGCCCGTCGTTGCCTTCTCTCAGCACATAGCCGCTCGCGTCGATTCCGCCGAGCACGAAGACCGGCATCCAAGACTTCACGAGGTGCCGAACGCGCAGATTGCCCGAGACGAACAGCACGGAGTCGAAATTGTAGCCGGGCGCGAGCAGACAGCCATCGATCGTGAGATCGCCGATCACGGCGATCGCGGCAAGGGGTGGCCGGAAGCTGTTCCCGGTCGGGCGTGATATTTCCGCCGACGTGGACACTCTGCTTGTGCACGATCGCGTGCTTTGCCGCGGAGTTAGTTATTTATCGAACATCCCGCGCAGCGCTTGGGTGAAATCGGCGTTGCCCTCCAGGCGCTTCAGCAGTTGCATCAACGCGTCGATCTTGCCGATTCTGGGGCCGCTCGCGAGCCTCACCACTCCGGCTTGTCAGATTCTCGAGTCGCCAAAGCACGAATGCCTCTAGCTCTCGCGGGCCGCGGAATGTTCGACTTTCTCCGCAAGTTCCGGACTCATCTGCCGGAGCAGCCGGGCATAGCGCGGATCACGGTGAAGCACGCGGAGTTTCGGCTCGGTCCAAAACCAAATCGTCCACGCGTCGCGATCGGCGAACGACTGCTCGAAGCATTCGAACGCCCGGTCGAAGTTGCCCGCTGCCGTGTAGGCCATTCCGAGAAACCACGGTTTGACGTAACCGTGTCGGGCCGCGTCCTCCAGTTGGCGGACGGCCTCGCGAACCTCTTCGATGCGGCCCGCGCCCTGCAAAGCAAAGCACAGCGGGTATACTGCCAATGCGGCGCCTGGCATCAGTTTCACACAGCGCGTCATCGCCTCGGCGGCCTCGCCGAAACGGCCCAATTGCTCGAGAGCGTTGCCCCGTTGAAGGTGGCCTTGCGGATAGTTCGCGTCGATCTCGACGATCTCGTCTGCTTTGGCCAGGGCCTGTTCGAACTGCCCGGCCTGATAGCGCTGCCAGGCGGCCAGCGTCTTGGTTCGCAAGGAGAGCGGGTCGATCTCTTCGGCTCTCCGTGTCAGTTCGGTCCCCTCCGCGGTGCGCCCGAGCCCGGTGCAGATCGCGCCAAACCACTCGTATCCGTGCGGATAGCCGGGCGCCAAATCGATCGAGCGCTTCAGGAGCGCCTCAGCCTTGTTGAAGTCCCAGCCAGCATTCCACACCGCGAGCCCGTAGGTCGCATGAGCCTCGCCGAGTTCGTTGTCGATTGCCAAAGCGCGCTCGGCATACTCGATTGTCCGCGAAATCGACTGCCGGTCCGGCATGATTCCATAGATGCCCGCCCAGTTGTGAAAGTCCGCCATACCGACGTAGGCCAGCGCGTATTGAGGATCGAGTTCGATCGCCTTCTCGAAGCAGTGCCGTGCCTGACCGAGGCTCCCCGGCGTGAACGCAGTCCAGTGACTTCGGCCCCGCGCGTAGGCCTGGAATGCCGCTTCGTTGCTCGTGCCGCGCTTGGAGATCTGCTTCTTCTCCGTTTGTGTCAGGTGAGGCGAGAGTGATACCGCGACCTGCGACGAGATGTCGTCCTCGAGTTTCAAGACGTCATCCGCCTGGCTGTGAAACTGCTGCGCCCAAACCGTCGCCTCGCGCGGAACGTCGAGCAGTTGCATGGTTACGCGCAACAGAGATCCGGACCTCCGCATGTTGCCATCCAAGACGTAGCGGACGCCCAGTTCGCGGCCGGCCTGGAACGCATCGGCTCCCGAGGCGAACTTCAGGATCGAACTCGTCGGGCGGACAGAGAAGCTCCTGATCTGGCTGAGACGTGTGATGAGCGAGTCCGCCAATCCGACGCCCAGGTAGTCGCCGCTGTCGTCGCTGTACAGCCGGCCGAACACCTGGATGGGCAGAACCGCCAATGCCTTGTCGTCGATCTTTCGGGCGGCTACCGGACGGTCCGTCGAGACGAAAGCCCGCGCCTTCACTTGTCCGCCGGCGGCATGCGCGAGAAGATCGGAGCGGAGGTCCGCGATCGACGCGTAACGTTCCGCGGGATCTTTCCGGAGAGCGGTCAAGACGATGTTGTCGAGGTGTCCCTCCAGTCGCGCCGCGAGTTGGCCCGAAGATGTCGCGCCCGGATGTCCCGCGGTGCTTGCCTCTCCGTGCTGGACCCGCGCGGCCTGGCTGGGCTTGACCGGTTCGGCGGTCAGGATCACTTGCGCTGTTTCGTACGGAACCCTCGACTCGAACCGGAACGGACGCCTCCCCGTCACGAGTTCGTACAGCAGGATGCCCGCCGAATAGACATCGCTTGCCGGAGCAACCGGAAGACCGCGCGCCTGCTCCGGACTCGCATACTCCGGTGTCATGATCCTCATGCTGGTCATCGTCGGAGCGGCGTCGCCTGTACCCGGCTCCGGATCGAGCATCTTCGCGATTCCGAAATCGAGCAGCTTTGGCGAACCATCCGCGGTCACCATGATGTTGGACGGTTTCAGGTCGCGATGCACGATCCGCTGGGAGTGGGCGCTCGCCACCGCCTCGCAGACCTTGCAGAACAACTCGATTCGCTGCTCGAGGCCGAGTCCACGATGGGAGACGAACTGAAAGACCGGCATGCCTTCCACGTACTCCATGACGAAGTACGGCAAGCCATCCTCGGTGGAGCCGCCGTCGAGCAGGCGTGCGATGTAGGGGTGATTCAACGAGGCGAGAATCTGACGTTCCTGACGGAACCGGCCGAGGATGAAGTCCGTGTCCATCCCGCGCTTGACCAGCTTGACGGCGGCCTGCTGGCGGAACTGCCCGTCCGCCCGCTCGGCGAGGTACACGGCGCCCATTCCGCCGCGCCCGAGCTCGCGCATCAGTTGATACGGGCCAATCCGGCGGCCTGCAAGCGAAGCGTCGAGTTCATGGGCTGCGATCGCCGGCAGAAAATCGCCTTGGCCGCCCCACGCCGGTTTCTCGAATACGCTGGCCTGCGCGTCGTGCTCACGCAACAAGTCGAGCAGCGTTTGCCGAAGCTCGGGGTCATTCGAGTAGCGGCCGTCGAGAAGCGACTCCCTCTCCGCCGGATCGATGTCCAGCAGAGCGTGAAACGCATCCTCGATCTGTTGCCACCGGTCCGGTGTCATCTCAGCCGCGAGTCCCCATTCTGCCGCCACACGCTGGCATCGGAGTGCCATCCTGGCCGCGATCGTCTTTCGTGATCGTGCGCCAGCGATCGAGTTCCTTCGAGAGCGCCGCGACCTGCGAGGTGTATGCGGGATCGTCGTAGACGCTCTTCCGCTCTTCCGGATCCTTGGCCAGGTCGAACATCTCGTGCGCCTGCGGCTGCTGCACGTAGTGGATCAGCTTGTGCGATTTCGTCCGCACGCCGCGCGCGATCGGCGCGCAGTGGGCGCCCGGATACTCGAAGTACTCATACATCCAGGAATCGCGCCATGCCGATGCCCGCCCTTCGAGAACCGGCCGCCAGCTCTCGCCGTGATGCTGCATGTGCGCCGGCCGCTCGACACCGCAGAAATCGAGGATCGTATGCGCGACATCGTTGTTGATCACCATATGTTCGCTGTCGACGCGCGGCTTCACCGCCGCCGGATAGCGGCACAGCATCGGGATGCGGATCGACGGCTCATACATCAGGCGCTTGTCGAACATGCCGTATTCGCCCATGAAGAAGCCGTTGTCGCCCGTGTAGATCACGATCGTGTCTTCGGCGAGCTTCTGTGCGTCGAGATAGTCGAGGATGCGGCCGAGATTTTCATCGACGCCGAGCAGCACGCGATAGTAGTTCTTGACGAACTGCTGGTAGTTGAGCGGCTTGCGCAACTCGCGGGGAAGCCCCGCTGGAACGCCGCGCTTGGCGAAATCCGGCATGTCGGCGATCTGCATGTCGGTTTCGCGGATTCCCTTCGGCCGGTTCTCGAGGCCCACGTTGAAAGTCGGTGGTTCGGGAATCACGATGTCTTCGTAGACCTTGGCGAAGCGATCGGGTGGATCCCAGGCGCGGTGCGGAGCCTTGAAATTGCAGATGAGCGAGAAGGGCTTGTTCTTCGGGCGAGACTTCAGCGTCTCGAGAGCCTGGTCGGCAATAATATCGTCGCAATAGCCGCGGAACTGCACGCGTCCGCCATTGGCGATCATGGCCGGGTTATGATAGGCGCCTTGACCGGGCAGGATGCACCAGTGATCGAACCCGAGTCCGGTTGGTGGTGTTTCGATGTGCCACTTGCCCACCATGCCCGAGAAGTAGCCGGCCTTCTGGAGCAGCATCGGATAGGTGATCACGCCGGGCTTGAACGTGTGCGAGCCCTTGGTGTTGGTGGTGACGCCGTGCGCATGGGTGTGCAGGCCCGTCAGGATCGTGCCGCGGCTGGGCGAGCAGAGCGGATTGGTCGCAAAGGCTTCGGTGAAGCGCGCGCCACCCGCCGCGAGCCGGTCCATGTTCGGCGTCTTCAGAATCTTGTTTCCGGCGCACGACATGGCATCCCAGCGCTGGTCATCCGTCATGATGAACAGCACGTTCGGTTTCCGGTTCTGGGCGCTCAGGATGGCTGGAAATCCGGCGGCTGCTTTCAACGCGGTGCGGCGAGTCACCTCGACATTATACGGCGGCCCTCACCGGCTCAACGCGGCGAATCAGCAGGAACAGACAGGCGCAGGAGAGCGCGGGCATGAGTCCGGCCATCAGGAAGACGGGAAGGTAGGAGTAACGATCCACCACGGCTCCAGTGGCGAGTTGCAGGATCATGTTCACCACGCCTTCGGTCATTCCCGTGAGTCCGGTGACGCCGGCCAGAATCTTCGGCTCGAAGAGATCCGTCAGCAGGCCGATGTGATTGGCGACGGTGGAAGCGAGGCCGAACGTCGCGGCGCAGATCAATCCGAGTGCCACGTATTCGCTCGAAACGAAAGGGACCAGTATGCTCGCTGTGCACAGCAGCGTCCCGAAGCCGTAGGCGAACTTCCGCGTCGAATCGGCGGACCAGCCCCTCCGCATCAGCACGTTCGCCAGGAATCCCCCGAACAGGTTTCCGAGGCCGGCGAACAGGAACGGAATACCGGCATACTGCGCGATCATCTCCATGCTGAAGTGGCGCTCGCGCTTGAGATACTCGGGCAGCCAGTACCAATAGAAATGCACCACCGGACCCGCGAGCGCTCGCATTAGCATCACACCCCACACCTGCCGGAATCGAAGTAACGGCCAGAAATCGGTGCTCTGTTTCGCCGTCGCGGTTCCCGGCTGATCGCGATAGTAGAGGATCCACGGCACGATCCACAACAACCCGAGCAGGCTCGGCAGCACGAACGACATCCGCCATCCGTAAGCTTTCGAGATCGCGACGAGGATCGGCGGCGCGATGAAGGCGCCGATCACCGTACCCGCGTTGAACAACCCGCCCGCGAGCGCACGCTCGTTCGGCGGGAATCGCTGCGAGATCACCTTGACACCCGCCGAGTAGTTGCCGCACTCGCCGGTTCCCAGCAGAAACCGGTAGGCGATGAACTGCCACAGCGATCGCGCTGTCGCGTGCAGAGCGTTGGCGGCTGACCAGACGAGCATGATCGCCGGCAGTCCGAAACGCGCGCCCTTGCGGTCAAGCCACAATCCGGCGGGCACCTGTGCCAGCGTAAGCCCGAGCGTGAAGGCGAAGAGAATGTAGGAATACTCGGTGTTCGAGAGCTTCAATTCATCTCGAATCAGCGGCGCCATGACGCTCAGAACCTGCCTGTCGAGGAGGTTGATCATGATCGAGAGGAACAGCAGCGCGAGAATGCCCCAGCGTCCACGCGAATACGCCGGTGTGTCGTTTACCATTTGGAGATGCTCTCGATTCCGGAACTGATGTCCCTGCCGGTGGATGATCTGCGAGCGCGGGCGCGCATCCGGTTCCGGCTGCTGCCGTCGATTCCCGGAGTGCTCGCCGATTTCGCGCACTCGGTGGCCGGGGAGATTCGAAACCGAAACGCGCTCGGCGAGCCCACCCGCCTGATTCTACCGGTGGGGCCCGTGGCGCAGTATCCCATTCTAGTGGACATCTGTAATCGCGAACGGATCTCGTGGCGCAATGTCCACGTCTTCCAGATGGACGAGTGGCTCGACTGGCAGGCGCGGCCCATCGGCGCGGACCATCCGCTGAGCTTCGAAGGCTTCATGCGCCGCGAACTCTTCGCGAAGCTCGATGCGGACCTGCGCCTCCCGGAGAGCCAATATCACGTGCCCGATCCGTTTCGCCCGGACGAGATCAGCGAGCAACTCGCGATGGTGGGCGGCGCTGACGCCTGCTACGGCGGCATCGGCTATCACGGACACGTCGCGTTCAACGACCCTCCGGTTTCCCGCTGGTATCGCATCAGCGTCGAGCAGATGCGGAATTCACTGACCCGAGTGGTGACGCTCGGCGATGATTCGATTCTGGTGCAATCGATCGGGTGCGCGGGAGGAAATCCGGAGGCGATTCCTCCGATGGCGGTGACTCTCGGCATGCGCGACATACTCGCCGCGCGCAAGATCCGGCTCTACTGCGCGGGCGGGGAAAGGCATCGCGCGGTATTCCGGCGCGCGGTCGCGG
>CADECY010000185.1 GCA_902825945.1 uncultured Acidobacteriota bacterium | reverse complement strand
GACAAGAAGTCTCGCGAGCAGTTCGAGATCCGGACGCACAAGCGGCTGATGGACATTCTCGAGCCGACCCAGGACACCGTGGACGCGCTCATGAAGCTGGACCTGCCGGCCGGCGTGGACGTGGAAATCAAGGCGTTTGGAAAGAAGTAAAGGGTGAGGCTGGGCGCGTCTCGCCCGGCTTCTCGAAAGACATATGAGCCCAGGAATTCTCGGCAAAAAAATTGGAATGACGCAGGTCTTCCGGCCTGACGGGCAGGTGGTTCCGGTCACCGTGCTCAAGGCTGGTCCCTGTGTCGTCGTGCAGCGCAAGACGCCCACTCGCGACGGGTATGACGCTGTGCAGTTGGGCCTGGTGGAAGGCGTGAAGAAGCAGCGCCTCAGCAAGGGGGAAAACGGACACCTCGCCAAGGCGGGCGTGGACGGGATCCGCTACCTGAGCGAGCTGAAGCTGCGCTCGGGCGACGACGACCTCAAGCCGGGCGACCGGATTCTGGTCGATCAATTCAAGCCCAGCGAAAAGGTGGATGTGATCGGCGTGAGCAAGGGCCGCGGCTTCGCGGGTCTGGTCAAGCGGCATCACTTCCGCGGCGGCCCATCGACCCACGGGTCGATGTTCCATCGCGCCGCCGGTTCGATCGGCGCGTCGAGCTTCCCCTCGCGCGTGTTCCCCGGCATGCGTATGGCTGGCCACATGGGCAACCAGCGCGTCACGGTGCGGAACCTCGAGATCGTCGAAGTCGACACCGATGACAATCTGATCGTGGTAAAGGGCGCGGTTCCGGGCCCGAACGGCGGCTACGTGATGGTCCGCCGGGCAAAGAGTTGAGGGAGAGACGAGCATGCCAACAGTAGATGTCGTCAATCTCAGCAATCAGAAAGTCGGGCAGATCGAGCTGTCCGACGAGGTGTTCGGCGCAAAGGTCAACGAAGCGTTGCTTTGGGAATCGGTCCGGCACCAGCTTGCTGGTGAACGCGGTGGAAACGCCGCGACCAAGGTCCGCTCGGAAGTTTCCGGTTCGGGAAAGAAGTTGTGGAGGCAGAAGGGAACCGGCCGGGCCCGAATGGGTTCGATCCGGTCGCCGATCTGGCGTCACGGCGGCACGGTTCACGGACCCCAGCCGCGCGACTATAGCTACCGGCTCCCCAAGAAGATGCTCGCCGGTGCGCTCCGCTCGGCTCTTTCGGCCAAACTTCGCGACGGCGAAATCAAGGTCGTGAACGAGTTTGCGCTCGCCGATAACAAGACCCGCAATGTCGCCAAAACGCTGCAGGCTCTGGAGACGGCCAAGAGCGTTCTGCTCGTCGACAATTCCGATAACCGGAATCTGGCGCTCGGGTCGCGGAACCTGAAGGGCGTCAAACTGGTGGCGACCAAGGATGTCACGACCTATGACGTGCTCGGCCATGACCGCGTGGTGCTGACCGAAGCCGCCGCGAAGAAATTGTCGGAGGCATTGGCATGAACTACTACGAAGTCGTGCGGCGGCCCATCTACACGGAAAAGGCCGTCACCATGAAGGAAGAGACGCCCACGATCTGCTTCGAAGTACACGTGGACGCCACCAAGACCCAGATCGCGGAAGCGGTCGGGAAACTGTTCAACGTGAAAGTGGCCGAGGTTCGCACCATCAATAACGTGGGCAAACTCCGGCGCCGCGGCAAGTTCGCGGGCTATCGTTCGGACTGGAAGAAGGCCTACATCCGGCTCCAGGATGGCGAGAAGGTTCCGGAGTTCGCCGAGGTCTAAGGGGAAACAAGATGCCGATCAAAAGTTTTCGACCGACAACCCCCACGAGGCGATTCCAAACCGTCGAAACGCGGGCTGACGTCACCAAGCAGGCTCCGGAAAAGTCGCTGACTGTTGGCAAGAAGCGCACCGGCGGACGCAATAGCCTCGGACACGTTTCGATGCGGTTCCGCGGGGGCGGCGCCAAGCGCGCCTACCGCACCATCGACTTCAAGCGTGACAAGACCGGGATTCCGGCGCTGGTGGCCGCGATCGAGTACGATCCCAACCGCTCGGCGCGCATCGCCCTGCTTCATTACGTTGACGGAGAGAAGCGCTACATCGTCGCGCCCGTCGGTCTGAAGGTGGGCACCACGCTCAACTCGGGTCCGGAGGCCGATATCTTGGTGGGCAACGCGCTGCCGCTCAAGAACATCCCTGCGGGCACCGTTGTCCACTGCATTGAGTTGAAGCCCGGCAAGGGCGCCCAGATGGCGCGCGCGGCCGGAGCCTCCGTTCAGTTGATCTCGAAAGAGACCGAGTACGCACTGCTCAAGATGCCCTCCGGCGAAGTCCGCAAGGTGCGCATCGAGTGCATGGCGACGATCGGTCAGGTCGGCAACGTCGATCACGAGAACGTTTCGCTGGGCAAGGCGGGCCGCACCCGCCACCTCGGACGCCGCCCGCACAATCGCGGCGTCTCGATGAACCCGATCGACCACCCGCACGGCGGCGGCGAAGGCCGCACCTCCGGTGGACGCCACCCCGTGACCCCGTGGGGCCAGCCCACGCGCGGTTACAAAACCCGCAAGAACAAGCGGACCGACAAATTCATCGTCAGCAGAAAGAAGAAGAGCTAACCCATGGGCCGTTCGTTAGCAAAAGGACCGTTCGCCGACGATCACCTCGTGAAAAAGGTGACGGCGATGAACGACAGGAACGAGAAGAAGGTGGTCCGGACCTGGTCACGGCGGTCGACCATTCTCCCGGAGTTCATCGGCCACACGTTGGCCGTGCACAACGGGAAGAAGTTCATCCCGGTGTACATCACCGAGAACATGGTCGGACACAAGCTGGGCGAATTCTCCCCCACCCGGACGTTCAAGGGCCACGCCGCCAAGGCTGCCGAAGCCAAGGGGAAGGCGTAAGGAGGCGAGATGCAAGCGAGAGCAGAAGCAAGGCATGTGCGCGTTTCGCCGCAAAAGGCCCGGTTGGTCGTCGACTTGATCCGCGGGCACCTAGTGAACGACGCGATCGGCATTCTCCGCCTCACCAACAAGCGGATCGCTCCGGCGATCGAAAAGCTGGTACGTTCGGCGGTGGCCAATGCGTCCAACCTGCCCGATCCGCCGGATGTCGACAAGCTCGTGATCGGCGAGGCGTATGTCAACGAAGGGCCGCGCCAAAAGCGCATCCGGCCGGCCCCAATGGGCCGCGCATACCGCTATCAGCGCCGCACCGCCCACATAGTCGTCAAAGTGACGGACGAGAAGAGGTAATCACTCAGAATGGGTCAGAAAGTACATCCCTACGGATTCCGGCTCGGCGTCACCAAAACCTGGCGTTCGCGCTGGTTCGCCAAGCAGGACTACGCCAAACTCCTCAAAGAAGATCTCGATCTCAAGGAACAGCTCCGCGACCGCCTGAAGGCGGCGGGAGTGAGCAACATCGAAGTCGACCGGCCCGGCCAAAAGCTGCGCATCACCATTTACACCTCGCGGCCGGGTATCATCATCGGCCGTAAGGGCGCCGAGATCGAAAAGCTCAAGTCCGATCTTGCCAAGCGCACCAAGCGCGAGGTCTTCATCGACATTCAGGAAGTTCACAAGCCCGAACTCGACGCGCAACTGGTTTCCGAATCGATCGCGCTGCAACTGGAAAAGCGCGTGGCGTTCCGCCGCGCGATGCGCAAATCGGTCGATAGCGCCCTGCGCTTCGGCTGCAAGGGCATCAAGGTTCGTGTCGCAGGCCGCCTGAACGGCGCCGAAATCGCGCGCTCGGAGTGGTATCTGCAGGGCCAGCTTCCGCTGCACACCTTGCGTGCGGACATCGACTACGGATTCTCGGAAGCGCGCACCACCTACGGTGTTATCGGCGTCAAGTGTTGGGTCTACAAGGGAGAAATCCTCGAAGGCCACGGCTCACGCCAGCTTCTGCGCGCCGGTGAGCCCGAACCGCGCCGCGCCCGTCGCGACGCTCGCCCACGTGGCGACCGCCCCGACCGTGGAGACCGCCAAGGTGGCGACCGTCCGCAGGGTGACCGCTATCAGGGAGACCGGCATCAGGGAGACCGCCAGCCGTTCCAACAAGCTCCCCCGGCGGCAGCCGTTGCCCCGGTGAGCGACGCCCCCGCCTCGACGGCGCCGATGGCGCCGCCGCTTTCGCAGCCGCAACCGTCCTGGAAGACCGAGGGAACTCCCGAAGGTTCGGAAGGTAACTAGGAGACAAGCCCATGTTGATGCCGAAGAAAGTCAAATACCGCAAGCAGCAGCGCGGCCGCCGTAAGGGATTGTCCTGGCGCGGATCGACGCTCTCCTTCGGCGACTACGGACTCAAGGCGCTGATGAACTGCTACATTACCGATCGCCAGATCGAGGCCGCCCGAATCGCGATGACGCGCTTCATCAAACGTGGCGGCAAGGTTTGGATCCGTCTGTTCCCCGACAAGCCGGTCACCAAGAAGCCGCAGGAAACCCGAATGGGTAAGGGCAAGGGTGCTCCGGAAGGATGGGTGTGCGTCGTGCGTCCGGGCAAGGTGCTGTTCGAGATGGAAGGCGTTGACCAGAAGACGGCGGAGGAAGCGATGCGCCTGGCCGCCCAGAAGCTGCCGATTCCCTGCAAGTTCGTGCGCCGCGAAGAGGCCGCGTAGTCACGCGTAAGGTGAAGGAAGTTCCTCATGAAAGCCAGTAAAGTGCGCGAGTTGGATTCGACCGAACTCCGCAAACAACTCGATGAAGGCGACGAGAAGATGTTCCGGCTGCGGCTCCAGTATCAGATGGGCCAGGCCGAGGCGTTGAAGAATCTGCGAGTCCTCCGCAAGGACCGGGCGCGCATGATGACGATCCTGCGCGAGCGCGAACTCGCGGAGAAGAAGTAATCCGGGCGAGTGGCAACGATGGCTGAAGAAAAGCAGAGAAACAAACAAGAAAAGACCGGTTTGGTCGTTTCGAACAAAATGGCCAAGACGATCGTCGTCGAAGTCATCCGCCGGGTCAAGCACCCGCTCTACCAGCGGACGATCACCAAGAAGAACAAGTTTTACGCCCACGACGAAGCGAACACGGCGCTGGTCGGCGACACGGTGCGCATCGTGGAATGCCGCCCGATGAGCCACTTGAAGCGCTGGAATCTCGCCGAAGTGGTGCGCCGCGCGGTCCAGGTGGGCGGCGGAGTCGAAAAGGCGGACACGGCCGAAAAGGTGTCGCTCAAGAAGAAGGCCAAGTAAGGAGGAACTCACACCATGATCGGAATGAGAACAATCCTCGAGGTGGCCGACAATTCCGGCGCCCGCAAGCTCCAGTGCATCCTGCCTCGCGGCGGCGATCTCGGGCTGCGCGCCGGTCTCGGGGATATCATCACGGCCGCCGTCAAGGAAGCGGCGCCGGACTCCAATGTTAAGAAGGGCAAGGTCGTGCGTTGCGTCATCGTGCGGATGCGCAAGGAAACCCGCCGCAAGGACGGGACCTACATCCGGTTCGACTCGAACGCCGCCGTCCTGGTGAACGAACTCGGCGAGCCGGTTGGAACCCGTGTGTTCGGACCGGTGGCGCGCGAACTTCGCGACAAGCGGTTCATGAAGATCGTTTCTCTCGCCCCGGAGGTCATCTAAGGTGAAGAAGAAGCAATACGATCCTCCCGCCAATATCAAGATCCGCAAGGGCGACACCGTCAAGGTGATCACCGGACGCGACAAGGGCAAGACCGGACGTGTGATTGAAGTGGACCGCGATCGCGGCCGCGTCGTCGTCGAGGGCGTCATGGTGGTCAAGCGCCACACACGCGCCAACCCGCAGCGCCAGATCAAAGGCGGCATCGCCGACCGCGAAGCCTCCATCCATGTTTCGAACGTGATGGCCGTGACTTCGGGAGGGATCGCCACCCGGATCGGCAAGAAAGTGGAGACCGCCTCTTCGGGCGTAGTGCGCCGCACCCGGATCGCGCGCAAGACCGGCGAGTCGCTCGACAAGAAGTAAGGTACAGATCCATGCCCGCCAGACTCAGAGAACATTATTCGAAGAACGTGGCCGCCGCTCTCACCAAGGAGTTCGGCTACACCAATCCCATGGCCGTGCCGAAGCTCGACAAGGTGTCGATCAACATCGGCATGGGCGAGGCGACGCAGAACGCCAAGCTGATCGACGGCGCGGTGGCCGAATTGACGGCGATCGTTGGCCAGAAGCCAGTGATCTGCAAGGCGCGCAAGTCGGTCGCGGCGTTCAAAGTGCGCGAAGGGATGCCGATCGGTGTCATGGTCACCCTGCGGGGCGACCGGATGTTCGAGTTCCTCGACCGCCTGATGAACGTGGCCCTGCCGCGTGTGCGCGACTTCCGCGGCGTTTCCTCGAAGTCGTTCGACGGGCGGGGCAACTACACCCTGGGCCTGAAAGACCAATTGATTTTCCCCGAGATCGACTACAACAAAGTGGACAAGGTCAAGGGAATGAATATTTGCATCACCACCACCGCGAAGACCGACGCGGAGGGCATGGCGCTGCTCAAGCATTTGGGCATGCCGTTCCGGCAGTAACGAGAGAGGCAGAGAGAATACCAGATGGCAACCACCGCCAAAATCGCCAAGGACGAAAAGCTCAAGCAAGCCGCAGCGCGGGCCCGGGCCACCGGAACGAGCGCGCCCAAGACCGCCGTGCGCATTCGCAACCGCTGCATGCAGTGCGGCCGGCCGCGGGGCTACATCCGCAAGTTCCACCTGTGCCGGATCTGCTTCCGCAAGCTTGCGCTGGCCGGCGAAATTCCGGGCGTGACGAAATCGAGCTGGTAACGAGGACTAACAGAAGATGATTTCCGATCCCATTGCTGACATGCTCACCCGCGTGCGCAACGCCTTGAAGGCGCGCCATCCGAAGGTCGACGTTCCCTCTTCCGGTCTGAAGATGGAAATTTCCCGGATTCTCAAGGAAGAAGGCTACATCCTCAACTACAAACTCGTCGAGGAGGGTGCGGCTAAGATCATCCGCATCTATCTCAAGTACACGGCGAACAATCAGCCCGTCATCAGCAAGATCGAACGGGTTTCCAAGCCCGGTTGCCGGTCCTATGCGGGCAGCGGCGAGATCCCGAAGGTTCTCGGCGGACTGGGCGTGAACATTCTGACGACTTCCAAAGGTGTCATGACCGGCAGCGAGGCCCGCAAGGCCGGCGTCGGCGGCGAAATCCTTTGCCGGTTGTGGTAAGGCCGAGGTAAGCGAAACTATGTCTCGAATCGGTAAAAAACCGATCACCCTGCCGAAAGGCGTGGACGTCAAGATCGGCGAACGGATCGAAGTGAAGGGTCCCAAGGGCTCTCTGTCGGTGCCCATCCCGAATGGGATCAGCGTGAAGAACAACGGCGGTGTGATCGAACTCGTCCGCGAGAACGACAAGCTCGCGGCCCTGCACGGACTCACCCGCGCGCTGGCGAGCAACGCCATCACGGGCGTAAGCGCGGGCTTTACCCGCGAACTCGAAATCGTCGGCATTGGCTATCGCGTGGAACTGAAGGGCCGCGTGGCGGTATTCGCGCTCGGCTATTCGCACCCGATCGAGTTCCTGTTGCCCACCGGCGTCGACATGAAGGTCGAAAAGCAGACCCAGATCGCGCTGACCAGCCACGACCGCGAACTGCTGGGCCAAACGGCCGCCAACATGCGCTCGTTGCGTCCGCCTGATCCGTACAAGAACAAGGGCGTCCGCTATAAGGGCGAGCAGTTGCGCAAGAAGGTCGGCAAGGCTGGCGCCGGCGGAAAGGGAGCTAAGTAAGCATGATCAATCGTCTCTCCCGCGAAGAGTATCGCGAGCGTCTGCACACGCGAATCCGCAAGAAGATCTCCGGAACCGCGGAACGCCCGCGGCTGGCCGTGTTCCGGTCGGTGAAGCACATTTACGCACAGGTGATCGACGATCGTCATGGCCGCACCCTGGCCGCGGCCTCGTCGAACGAGAAGACACTAACCGGCAGCGGCGGCAATGTCGCCGGGGCCAAGACCGTCGGGAAACTGATCGCCGAACGGGCGATCGAAAAGGGAATCAAGAAGGTCGTCTTCGATCGTGGCGGTTTCCAATATCATGGCCGTGTCAAGGCCGTGGCGGAAGCGGCCCGTGAAGCCGGACTGGAGTTTTAACCGTACATGCCCGCTCCAAACTCGAAGAAAATGGAAACCGGCGGCCTGAACCTGAAGGAACAGGTCATCGCGATCAATCGCGTCACCAAGGTCGTCAAGGGCGGTAAGAATCTGAGCTTCGCCGCGCTCGTCGTGGTCGGAGATCCGGCGTCGAAGACCGTGGGCTTCGGAACCGGCAAGGCGCGCGAAGTTCCCGCGGCGATCAAGAAAGGCATCGAATCGGCCAAGCGCAACCTGCGCAAGGTCCACGTGCTGAACCACACGATCGCCCACCAGGTGCTCGGACGCTTTGGCGCCGGACAGGTGTTGCTCAAGCCGGCTCCGGCCGGCACAGGCGTGATCGCCGGCGGACCGGTTCGCGCGGTGATGCAGGCGGCCGGCGTTCCCAACGTGCTCACCAAGTCGATCGGGTCGCGCAACCCACACAACATGATCCGCGCCACTTTCGCCGCGCTCGAACAGCTTCGAGACCGGCAGGAGATGGCGGATCTCCGCGGAATCGCGAAGGAGAAGCTCGGCTAAACCGGGCGACCAAGGCCATGGCAGAAGGCAAGATCAAGATCAAGCTCATCGGTTCGCCTATCGGGCGGATCGAGCCGCAAAAGCGCATCGTCCGCTCGCTCGGACTGACCAAGATGCAGCAGGTGGTGGAACGTCCCGACACGCCCGGCTTCCGTGGCGTCGTGAAGAAGGTTCCGCATCTGCTGGCGATCGTCGACGAGTAGCCGAGTCTTGAACCGAGGAGTGATCGCATGAATCTCAGTGAACTCAGACCGCCAGCCGGACAGCAGAAGTCCTCGCGCCGTATCGGTCGCGGCATGGGCTCGCACCGCGGCAAGACATCGGGACGCGGCCACAAGGGCGCGCGCTCGATCGCGGGCTATAGCAAGATGCGCGGTTTCGAAGGCGGCCAGATGCCGCTACACCGCCGTCTTCCCAAGCGCGGCTTCACCAACATTTTCAAGAAAGAGTTCGCGCTGTTGAACGTTGGCCGCCTCGACAAACTCGAGGGCGACTCGTTCGACCCGAAGTCGCTGGTCGCCTCCGGGGTGCTCAAGAAGATCCATGACGGACTGAAGATCCTTGCCACCGGTGAACTCACCCGCAAGATCCACGTCAAGGCGCACCTGTTCTCCGAAGCCGCCGAGAAGAAGATCCTCGCGGCCGGAGGTACCATAGAGAAACTACCGCTCAAGGTAAAGAAGACCGAGGCTCCCGCCCCGGAGAAGTAGAATCTCCATGAACAAGTTTTTCGAAGCCGTCGCGAACATCTTCCGGATTCCGGATCTTCGCAGGCGTTTTCTGTTCACCCTCGCGCTGCTCGCCGTCTACCGGCTGGGCGCCCAGATCCCGACGCCCGGCATCAACGGCGCCAAGCTCGAGACATTCTTCGAGCAGAATCAGGGAACGTTTTTCGGCTTCATCGACATGTTTTCGGGCGGCATGTTCCGCCGGTTGACGATCTTCGCGCTGGGCATCATGCCCTATATCACCGCGTCGATCATCCTGCAGTTGATGACGGTTGTCGTGCCCGCGCTCGAGAAGCTCCAGAAGGAAGGGGAAATCGGGCGCCGCAAGATCACGCAGTGGACTCGATATCTGACCGTGATCCTTGCCATGTTCCAGTCGATCGGCATTTCGACCGCGCTGCAGAACCTCGGCGAAGGCTTCGTGGTCAACCCCGGGATCGGATTCACACTGCTCACGATGCTGAGCCTCACCACGGGAACGGCCTTCATCATGTGGCTGGGCGAACAGATCTCGGAACGCGGAATCGGCAATGGCATGTCGCTGATCATCTTCGCGGGAATCGTCCGGGGACTTCCGGACGCCATCATGGAGATGTATCGCAACCTGCGCAACGGCCAATGGAGCATCATCCACCTGATCGTCATCCTCGCGGTGATGGTCGCGGTGGTGGGCTTCATCATCCTGGTCGAGCGTGGCGAGCGGCGAATTCCGGTGCAGTACGCCAAACGTGTCGTGGGCCGGAAGATGATGGGCGGACAGACGACGCACATGCCGCTGAAGGTCAACGCGGGCGGCGTGATTCCGGTGATCTTCGCCTCGTCGCTTCTCGCGATTCCGGCGAGCTTCCTTCAGTTCGGCGTGGTGCGCAACAACGCGTGGCTGCGTGGAATGCTCGAATCGATCGGCTCGGGAATGCCCCTGTACTTCCTGATTTACACCGCGCTGATCATCTTTTTCTGCTTCTTCTACATTTCGATCATCTTCAATCCGAACGAAGCGGCCGACAACATGCGCAAGTACGGCGGGTTCATCCCCGGCATACGCCCCGGGCGCAACACGTCGGAGTACCTGAACAAGATTCTGACGCGGATCACCATGGTCGGCGGCCTGTACCTGGCGATCCTTTCGATCATCCCGGAAGTGATGATCGGCGGCATCAAGCTCCAGCGGCTCCCGTTCATCGGCAACTGGATCGACAACTGGTTCCCGCGGGCGATTCTCGACGGGCTGGGAGTGAGTTTCTATTTCGGCGGCACCTCGCTGCTGATCGTGGTCGGCGTGGCGATGGACACGGTGAATCAGATCGAGGCGCAGTTGATCATGCGTCACTACGAAGGGTTCACTCCGCGCGCCGGACGCATCCGCGGGCGCCGGGGTGTTTTCTAGGATCGAGATTGCGTTACACTATGTATAAGGCCAGCCTTGCCCGAGTGGCTCGAATTCGATGATTACGCGGAAGACCGCCGCGGAATTGGAGAAGATGCGAGCGGCGGGATTGCTCGTGCATCGTGTTCTCGACGAACTTCGCCTGATGGTTCGCGAGGGCATGACCACGTGGGAGCTCGAGTCCGCCGCGGAAAAGATGATTCGCGACGCGGGTGCGAGACCGGCTTTCAAGAATTATTTCGTGCAGGCGGTGGGTCAGCGTTACAGGTTCGTGCTGTGCACCTCGGTGAATGAAGAGATCGTTCACGGCCTGCCGTCCACCAAGAGAGTGCTCAAGTCTGGAGATATAGTGTCCATCGATACGGGTGTGGAGCTGAACGGTTATTTCGGCGACTCCGCGGTCACGGTACCGGTGGGAGAGGTGTCTCAGCAGGTCAGGAAGCTGCTCGATGTGACGCGGGATTCCCTCGAGGAAGCGATCTCGCAGGTGCGGGCCGGCAACCGCCTGTTCGACATCTGTGGAACGGTCGAGCGCTATGTGACCAGCCATGGATTCGGGATCGTGCGCGAATTCGTCGGTCACGGGATCGGAACGCAGCTTCACGAGGATCCGCAGGTTCCCAACTACGTGGATCGCAAGAACGAGAATCCGCGTTTGAAAGAAGGCATGGTGCTCGCCATCGAACCGATGGTGAACGCCGGACGCCCCGAGATGAAAGTGAATTCGGACCGTTGGACGGCCGTGACGCAGGACGGATCTTTTTCGGCTCATTTCGAGCACTGCGTCGCGGTAACCGCCAACGGGCCATGGGTATTGACGAGGCCGTGAAGACATTGTGGATGAAAACACGGTTCTCGGGACGGTCATCGAGTTGTTGCCCAGCGCCAAGGTGCGGGTGGAGCTCGAGAACCGGAAACGGATTTTGGCGCATCCCGCCGCGGCGAGCCGGATCAACTTCGTTCGCCTGCGCCCGGGAGATCAGGTGGCGGTGAGCGTATCGCCGAACGACGCAACCAGAGGCAGGATCGTCCGGCTGTTGGACGCGCAAGTGCGAGGCCGAGGCAGGGGGATCCCGGAAGGTAATCAGGAATGAAAGTCAGAGCATCAGTCAAGACAATCTGCGAGAAGTGCAAGCTGATCCGGCGGCACGGCGTGGTCCGCGTGATCTGCGCCAATCCGAAACACAAGCAGCGGCAAGGTTAATCTAGGAGTACGAAACAGACATGGCGCGCATATCGGGTGTGGACTTGCCGGCCAAGAAGAGAGCCGAAGTCGGGTTGACTTATATTTACGGGATCGGGCGGACCCGCGCGAAATCCCTCCTGCACCGGGCCGGAATCTCCTTCGACAAGAAGATCGGCGAGCTCACCGAGGAAGAGGTGAACCACCTTCGAACCATCATCGAGGACGAAGGCGCCGTCGAAGGTGATCTGCGCAAGGAGAACTCGCTCAACATCAAGCGGTTGATCGAGATGGGCTCCTACCGCGGTCTCCGCCACCGCCGCTCGCTGCCGGTTCGCGGCCAGCGCAGCCACACCAACGCACGCACCCGCAAGGGCCCGCGCAAGGGAACCGTGGCGAACAAGAAGAAGGCTGGCAAGGCGTAGGGATCGAGTCAACACATGGCAAAAGCAGCAGCGAAGCAAGCGGCAAAGGGCGGCAAGAAGAAGGCGTTCAAGAAGCGCGAGAAAAAGCACGTTCCGGTGGGCAAGGTCTTCATCCAGGCCTCGTTCAACAACACGATCGTCACCATTACCGATCAGAACGGCAACGTACTGTGCTGGTCGAGTTCGGGCTCGCTCGGCTTCCGCGGGTCGCGCAAGGGCACACCGTTCGCCGCGCAACAGGCCGCGCTCACGGCGGCGACCAAGGCGAAGGAATCCGGTCTTCGCACGGTCGACGTGTGGGTGAGCGGGCCGGGAGCCGGCCGCGAATCCGCCGTCCGCGCTTTCGGCTCGGCCGAGATCTCGGTACGCACGATTCACGACACCACCCCCATTCCCCATAACGGCTGCCGTCCGCCGAAGAAGCGCCGCGTCTGAGGACGCGGCCGTTTCCGCAAGGGCGGCCCGAGTGAAGCGGGACGAAGAGACGGATGTCTTGTAAACCGCACCTGTGAAGTTCGATTCGAGGTAAGGAGAGTAAGTAATTGGCTCGATATATTGGACCTGTTTGCCGCCTGTGCCGCAGGGAAGCCACCAAGTTGTTCCTCAAGGGTGAGCGCTGCCACACGGAAAAGTGCGCCATCGAGAAGCGCAACTTTCCCCCTGGACAGCATGGAAAGGACCGTAAGCCGAAGATGATGGGCTACGGACTTCAGCTTCGCGAGAAGCAGAAAACGCGCCGCATCTACGGACTGCCGGAAACGCAGTTCCGCAACCTGTTCGAGAAGGCCGCCCGCCTTCCGGGCATCACCGGCGAGAACCTGCTCAACATGCTCGAACGCCGTCTCGACAACGCCGTCTATCGCATGGGCTTCGGCACCTCGCGCGCGCAATCGCGCCAGATCGTGCGCCACGGCCATATCCAGGTAAACGGACGCAAGGTCAACATCCCGTCGTACCAGGTGCGGCTAAACGACGTGATCGAGATTCGCGAATCGAGTAAGAAGAATCCGACGGTGCTCGCCGCCTGCGAGGCGACCGCGCATCAGCCGACCCCGAACTGGCTCGAGGTCGACCGCGCCGCTCTCAAGGGGCGCGTAATCGCCCTGCCGAAGCGCGACGAGCTCGTTCAAATCAATATCAACGAGCAGATGATCGTCGAACTCTACTCGAAGTAGGAAAGACTGGCCTGACGAGAGGAGGATCACCCCAAGGCGCGGCCCCCCCACCGCGCAGCGAGGTCTGACATATGTTCAAGAATTTCCAGAAACCCAAGCGGCTGGTCGCCAATACCGAAACGCTCACCGAGCGTTATGGCATGTTTTGGGCGCAGCCGTTCGAACGCGGCTTCGGCACCACGATCGGCAGCAGCCTCCGGCGCGTGCTGCTCAGCTCCATCGAAGGATGCGCCATCACGGCTGTCCGGATCGATGGCGTTTCCCATGAATTCAGCCCCATCCCTGGCGTCGTCGAGGACGCAACCGACATCATCCTGAACCTCAAGCAGGTTCCGTTCAAGATGTCGGGCGAAGGCGTGCATACCGCGCGCATCAAGATCGATCAGGCGGGTGAAGTGCTCTCCGGCCAGATCGAAACCAGCTCCGAGGTCGAAGTGCTCGACCGCCACATGCATATCGCGACAGTGTCGGAAGGCGGAAAGCTCCAGGTCGAAATGCGCCTGAAGCAGGGCCGCGGTTACGTGTCGCAGGACCGTAACTTCGACGACGATCTGCCGGTCGATTTCATGCCGATCGATTCGGTCCACTCGCCCGTGCGCAAGGTCAACTTCCACGTCGAGAATGCCCGCCTCGGGCAGATGACCGATTACGACAAACTGACCCTCGAGGTTTGGACCAACGGCGCGATCTCGCCTCAGGACGCGATCGGGCAGGCGGCCAAGCTGCTGAAGGATCACATGTCGATCTTCATCAACTTCGAGGAGATCACCGAGCACGTCGAAGAGCCGGCCGAGCGCGCCATCAACCAGATGAACGAAGTGCTCAACCGCAGCGTCGAAGAGCTCGAACTGTCGGTCCGCTCCTACAACTGCCTCAAGAACGCCAACATCCAGACGATCGGCGACTTGGTGCAGAAGACCGAAGCGGAGATGCTGCGCACCAAGAACTTCGGGCGCAAGTCACTCAACGAGATCAAGGAAATCCTGCTGAGCCTCGGCCTTTCCTTCGGTATGCGGTTCGATTCACAGGGCCGCCTGATCTCGCCCGCCGGAACTCCGGTGGCGGTTGGAGAAGCGCAGGGCGAGTAGGTCCCGCGGAGAAGTAAGGACAGGAATATGAGACATCGTAGAGCAGGATTCAAACTCAAGCGGAACCACTCCGCCCGCAAATCGTTGCTGCGGGGCTTGGTGACGAGCGTCATTACCGGCGAAACCGAGCGCATCATCACCACCGTCCCCAAGGCGAAAGCCGCCAAGCCGCTCGTCGACAAGATGATCACTTTGGCCAAGCAGGACAATCTCGCCGCGCGCCGCCAGGCCGCGTCGTTCCTCACCACGCCGGAAGCGGTACAGAAGCTGTTCGACAAACTCGGGCCGCGATTCTCAAACCGCACCGGCGGCTACACCCGCATCGTTCGCCTCGGCTTCCGCAAGGGCGACGGCGCGGAAGTTTGCATGCTGGAACTGGTGGACGCGCAACTCATCAAACGTTCCGCTGAACGGGCTCGTCGGCGCGAAGAGCGCTTGCGGCAGGAACAGCAGGGCGGGGAAGCGCCGCCGGCAAACTAGCCAGGCGCGAATCACGCGATCCACGAAGCGAGGGAAGCGGGCTACCGGGCGCTTTTCCGCATTCCGGCGCGGTGACTGGGGGAGAACGAGATAAAGGAGAGGCGCCCATCGGTGAGGGCGGTGGGTGCCAATGGCAAGGGCGTTGGGCCA
>CADECY010000184.1 GCA_902825945.1 uncultured Acidobacteriota bacterium | reverse complement strand
CGGCCCACACGCAGCAACGGCGTTCATCCCAAACGAAGATTGCGAACTTCCCCCGAAGCTTTACGAAACAGCGCTCCCCCGCCGTGGGATAAGCCGCCAGCGCCTCGGTCAGCTTCACGTCATCCTGGAGCTCTCCCAGCATCGCCGCCCGCACTCCCGGCGCGATCCGGACCGACCCCTCTGGCTCCCACTCACCCGCGCGCACCACGACACACTCTTGCGCGACCGCAGCAGTCATCGCGACTCCACCGGCTCCGCCAGTCCCGCTCCAGCCCACTCCCGGAGCAGCCTCTCGGTCTCGTCGGCAAGCCGTTCCGGGCTCACGTCGAACTCATCGAGAATTGCAGTGGCAACTTCTTCGACCGTCCGTCCCTCGCGGAGCAGCGACCACAAACGCGACGCCGAAGCGTTCATCTCGTAAATCTGACTCGATGCAAGGTTGACGAACAGCGTCGCGCCATCGGGCATCGAATGAGCGATCGTCTCCGGAGCTGGGGCAATGCGGAGGCAAGCCATGGTGGTCTATCGACCCCAGATCCCGATGACTTGACAGGTGAAAGCCCTATTCCAGGGTCATGAACCCCTTACCACCCGCCCGGCAATGTGCCGTCATTTCCACGTGCAATACCCGAGCTGTCGTGATATGGTGAGAGCTAGTGACCCAAACGCGCAGGCACGCAGTTCGCGCCGCCCGATTTCTGTCGAGCGCCCTGCTGCTTCTGTGCGTCCTTCTAGGACCGTTCCTTCCCGTCCTCGCCGCGCAACGGGTCACCGGCATGTCCTGCTGCAAGCGCGGTTCGGCCCATTCGTGCTGCGCTCGCAAGGGCAAGCAGGGTCCGGCGCTGCAATCGGCTCCGGAATGCGGCAAGACCTGCTGCGGCAAACCGCAAATCCAACCGGTAGCGGCAATCATCGTGGCGCAACCGCGATCGCGCGTTGCCGGCGCCATCGTCGCCCACCCGCTTCAACTCGCGGGCACCGGACGCATTCGTCCGGTGCAATTGGGCCACTCGCTGTTCCAGCGGCCCCCACCCACTGTCCCTTCTCTCTAACTGATTCCGGCGCAAGATTACCGGACACCCGCGAATCCGCCGTTCGCAGTCCGCTATCGAGGCGCGACGGCGTGTTATCAAGCCCAGAGCGCGACTTAGCGATTCGCGAGCGGGTGTTACCAGGCCGCGACCGCAAAGGAGCCTACGCCGGAACGTAGTCAGGTTGACACTGACCCTCGGGATCAGTGTCGGTTTTCGGCCAGAGAAGGAGACACGACATGCATGCATTGCGGCATTCCGCTTTGCTATTTTCCTGCGTGTGCCTGGCGCACGCGCAAAACATCGGTGGATCGATCACCGGCGAGGTAGCCGACTCGCAGGGCCTCGCCGTTGAAGACGCGAAGATCGAAATCGTTAATCTGACTACCGGCGCTAAACTCGCGTCGATTACTGACCGCTCAGGTAAGTTCGTGGTTCCGAGCCTCGCGCAGTCGGTCTATCGCGTCACCGCCGCCAAGGAAGGCTTCTCCGCGGCAACCGCCGGATTGGTGCGGGTGGCCATCGGCGATTCGCCCGCCGTCAAGCTGATCCTCACTCCTGTCGCCGCGGCGCAAAGTGTCACGGTCAGCGCCGAAGTGTCGGCATTGCGCAGCGACACGCCGGACCGTGGAGCCAGTTACAACGCCTCGCTGATGAATGACCTGCCGATGCTCGGAGGAGGCACCGGCAGGAACTTCCGCACGCAGGCCTATCTCACGCCCGGCGTTTCGCTGTCGACAGCCGCGCACCGCCCGTTCGCGGTTTCCGGCTCGCGGAATCGTAACAACAACTACCTCGTCGATTCGAACGACTTCAATGAAGCCGAGGGCGGCTTGCTCATGGGGCGCGGGGCCTCTGAGCAGTTGATCTCCACTGAAGCGATCGAAGGCATGCAGGTCTTGACGCACAACTTCAAGGCCGAACACGGCCGCCAGAACGGATCCGTCGTATCGCTCATCACCAAGCGCGGCGGCAACGAATTCCACGGGCTCGCCTTCAACTACTTCCGCAATGAAGCGATCGATGCGCGCAACACGTTCGACATCGTCAAGCCCCCGTTGCGCGGCAACAATTTCGGATTCAACTTCGGCGGCCCGATACGCCGGAACAAGACGTTCTTCTTCGTCAACAACGAATGGAACATCCGGCGGACCACCTCGGCCGCCACCGTGCAGACGCTCACCGCGGCCCAAAAGGCACAGGCGGTTCCGGCGATCGCGCCGCTCGCCAATCTCTATCCGGAACCGAACGTCGCCGGCACGAATCTCTTCCGCGCCAATCCCTCATCTGGACTCGATCAGAACAGCCAGGTCTTCCGCGTGGATCACGAAATCAACTCGACTCAGCGTATCTTCTGGCGTACCACCCGGCTGAGCGCGATCAACAAGGGCGCGACCGGCGCCGCCTTCTCGCGATACGAATCGGGCGTGGGGCCCACAGGGCACTCGCTCCAACACGCATGGACTCCTTCCGCCACCCTGCTCAACGAGGCGAGGATCAACTACACGAGGTTCGACCTCAATGACGATCTCATCGATCCCATCGCGCTCGGCGACCCCGCCCGCAACGGCCTCGCGGGCACCGTCACCGTCAACGGACTCACATCGCTCGGACACTTCGCGTTCATGGCGCGCCAGACAGCACAGAACACGTTTCAATTCGCCGATGACGTCAGCGTGAACCGCGGCGCGCACTCCTTCAAGACCGGCGTCAACATCCGCCGCCTCCAATTGAACAGCGGAACCTTCGCCCCCTCCTTCACCGGCGTGCTGCGCTTCAACTCGGTGGGCGACTTTCTGGCAGGCCGCGCCGCTTCCTACTCGCGCAATGCCGGCAATCCGTACATGGGCCTGCGCGCCACCGAATCGAACTTCTACGCCCAGGACGACTGGCGCATCCACCGCCGCCTGACGCTCAATCTCGGCGTGCGCTACGAGTTCAATTCCGTACCGCGCGAAGTCAACGGACTGATCGAGGATCGATACCGATTCTCGCCGGACTTCAACAACATCGCCCCGCGTTTTGGATTCGCCTGGCAAGCCGGACGCTCCAACAAGACCGTGGTGCGCGGCGGATATGGCCTCTACTACAATGTGCTCGAGCTCAGCTTCGTCGGCCTCACCCGCTTCAACGCGCCCCAGATTCGCACTTTCGCCACCGCCAATCCGGTCTTTCCGGATCTGCTCTCCACCGCCCAGGCGGGCCTCGCCACCGGACTCGTCAATCCGCAGCCCAACGCGCGCCAGCCATATTCGCAACACCTGAACCTCTCGATCGAACGCGAGATCTTCAACCCGCAAACCGTGCTGAGCGTCTCCTACGTCGGGACCCTTGCCCGCAAGATGCCGCGAGCCTCGCGCCCGAACGGCGGTGACGGACTCGCGCAGAACCTCCGCCCGAACCCCTCCGCCGGCGTCGTCAACGTGCTCGAGACCGCCGCCAATTCGAACTACAACGGACTCCAGGTCAGCTTCCAGGCCCGCGCCGGCAAGCTGACGATGCGCAACGCCTACACATGGTCGAAATTCATCGACGAGGTGAGCGACTTCCCGAATTCGAACACCGGCATCGACCGCGGAATCCTCGCGCTCGACGAGAACAACTGGCGCCTGAACCGCGCGGTTTCCGACTTCGACATGCGCCACGTCTTCACCACGGCGTTCAGCTACGAACTGAAATGGGGCTTCCGCCTGCAAAGCCTGATCACCGCGCAGAGCGGCCGGCCCTACACGCTGTACTCGGGTACGGACTCACCCTACGGCACCAACAACAATCGCCTCATGGATGTTCCGGGCCTGCTCTCGATCGATCCGAGCGCCCGCCGATCCGTGGTGATCGCCGATCCCACGCGCCGCGCGCTACTCACACCCGCCCGCGGCGGATTCGGAACGCTCGGCCGCAACACCGCGGTTTCCGATCGCACGTTCGGCCTGAACATCGGGGTCCACAAGAGCTTCGCGCTCACCGAACGGTTCCACCTCGAACTCCGCGCCGAGGCGTTCAACCTCACCAACACCGTCAACTACAATCCGCCCGACGGCGTCCTGTCGTCACCGAACTTCGGACAAGCGCTCACGGCCAACGATCCACGCCAGACGCAGCTCGCACTGCGCTTCGTTTTCTAAAAGGAGACCGCCCATGCGATCCTCGATCCTGTTCGTATCCTGCCTGATGGCGGCCACCGCTCCCGTCGCCACCGTTTCTTTCGAGAAGGAACCGCAAGCTCTCAATGGCGGCAATCCGGCCAAGAGCCTGAAGATCATCTCGCGCCGCGCGCAAGGGCTCATCGGCATCTATGCGTCACCGGCCGGACGCGGAGCCGATCTCTTCTACGTATCCTCGAACGACCTCGGCGAGACCTGGTCCGAACCACAGCGGATCAACCATGTTCCGGGCGAGGTCTCCGACCACGGCGAGAATTCCGCGCAGATCTTCCTCTCGCCCGACGAGATGACCATCTACGCATTCTGGAACGCGCGCGATCCAAAGAATCCGGGATCGTCGCACGTCCGCTTCTCCAAGGGCGGCGCGATGATGACGCAGTGGTCGCCAGCCGTGACCGTCGATGACGATCCGCTGCCCAACTCGCACGGGTTTCAGGGCGCTGGCGTGGGGCCCGATGGAACGCTCTACGCCGCTTGGCTCGACAATCGCGACAAGGACTCGGCCAAGACTCTCGAGTACACGGCGGGCGCCGCCTCCGTCTATCTCACACGCTCCACCGACGGCGGCAAGACCTGGTCGAAAAATACTCGGCTCTCCACCGACGTCTGCCCATGCTGTCGGGTCGCGTTCGGCTTCGTCAGCGGCCGCACGGTGGTGGCTTGGCGCGGTATCGAACAAGGAGACTATCGCGACATCTTCACCGTGTCGAGCGCTGACAAGGGAGAAACCTGGACCAAGCCCGCTCTCGTCAACCGCGACGGCTGGAAGATCAAGGGCTGTCCGCACGTGGGTCCGAGCCTCGCCGCGGCGGGCGACAAGTTGCATGTCGTCTGGTTCAGCGAGGCGGCCGCCAAGCCCGGCATCTACATGGCCGCCACCACCAACGGACTCCAGTTCACACCGAAGAAGCTGATCTCGGAGGGTACGGTCGACCCGACACACCCATTCGTAGCCTCCTACGAAGATCGTGTGGGCATGACCTTCCAGGCCCGCGACGCCAAGGACAAGGACTCGTGGGGCAAGATGAACATCTACTATCGCGAAATTTCCCCGAGCGGCGTGCTCTCGCCCCTGGTAAAGGCAGGTACGCCAAAGGACGGCGCCGTCACCTATCCATCGCTCGCGCTCGGAATGTCGGGCCGGACGTTTCTCGGCTGGACCGAGACCCGCGGAGAGAAGCCCCCGCAAGCCATGCTCCTCCGCGGCCGGCTCAACCGTTGACTACCGCGCTTCAAACATTCCGTTCATTCACGTTCATTCACGGCTTTTTGAGCGCCTTCCTCCACTCCGGCATCGAACCGCGGGCTACCCATCCAGATCGAACTCATCCACCTCCGTCGTCACCGCGCCCTTCGGAGCCCGCGCCTCCCCCGGCGAATCGTAACAAATCATCACCCGCCGGCTTCCAACGAGTGCGAACCCCTCCGCATGATCCACCTTGTCTCCAAACGGAACCGCAAGCACCCGAGCCAGATCCTTCGGCGCAACGAAGCTCTCCTCCGATCGCTCCAGCGCTTTGGGCCAGCGATAAACGAGTACCGGACCATCCAGCACCATCGTCGGTCCAGCCAGGATCAACAGGTCCGTGCCATCGATCACCAAATCGCGCACCCCGAGCCCGCCGAGATCCAGAAAATGCCGCCGCAGCTTTTTCCCGCCGAGAGAGGCGAGTGAGAGCGCGCCCGCCGCCCCCTCGCGAATCTCGAGTTCGAGCACGATCGCGATGCCGCGAAGCACGGGTCCGCGACAACCCACGAAGACGCGATTGCCCGTGACTGCGAGCCCCTCGATATCGAGCCCATTGTCCTTACTCGGAATCGTGAGAAAGGGCCCGAGCGCCGCATCGTCCACGAGCGCATCGGTAAGTTCGTTCCCCTTGCCAGTGGTCGCCAGACGCCCCGCGGCCAGCCGCCCATCGGCGGACTTCGCGGCAGGTTCATCCCCCTCGAGCGGAACACGCCCGAGTGTGAATCGGTTCAACTGACGTTCCACCTTGGCGAGATCTTTCAGCGGATCATCCTTCGGCCTCTTCCGCTTCAGGCAATGCGATCCCGTGAGCCACAGATAGCCGGAATCGAAATCGAGCCCTTCGAGATCGATCTCGGATGGCTTCGGACCCTGATCGGGCAACGCCAGCAGACCGGCCAGGTCGAACCGCGCGTGCGTCCCGAAATCGCCCGCCGCGTCGCGAGTCAAACGCTCGATCATCGTGCCTTCATCTCCGCCCAGCCACAGGTGCGGACCCTCGGAAACGATGGCCGACAGGTTGTTCCGGATGTCATCCACTTTGCCGAGCGTGGAATCGAAGGTGAGAGTGGGCATGGTTACAGGCATTCTGCCACGTCCGGACGCCAGGCGCACGCTTCATGTTGGATCAACGCATATACTGGCACTTATGGCGCAGCCGCGAGCGAAGATCTTCCTTTCGTCCACCAAGATCGACCTCGAACTCTACCGCGCGGCGGCGAAGCGGGCGATCGGTCTTGCGGACTGCGACGTGATCGATATGGATCAGTGGCCCGCCGAGGATTCGGCACCTGTCGATCTGTGCATGAAGAAGGTAGAGGAGTGCGATGCGCTAGTTGTCGTGGTCGGCAAGAGGTACGGATGGGTGCCGAAGGGGCAGGGGCCGCTCAGCATCACTCGGCTCGAGGTAAAGCGCGCTCGCGAGACAGGGAAGACGGTGCTCGCGTTCCTGATGGAGGATGGGTTTGCCGTTCGAAAAGAGTGGGACGATCTCGCGGTCATGCGTGAGGCGGCGGAGACGTTCCCACCGGACTACGAAGTGTTGGTGCAATCCGCGCGTCAGTTGGGAGCTTTCAAGACGGAACTCGGGGAGAAGGTGACCGCGCGGTTCACTACTCCCGATTCGCTTGCCTTCGAGATGAACGCCGCGCTGAACGGGTGGCAAAAACGCAGCGCCGAAGCCGCGCGTGAAGCCGAACAAGAGAAGCGGCAAGCAAGCGCGGACCGCTACCTCGCCAAGCTCCGCGAGGAGACCCGCTGGATCGATCTCCGCGGACTCAAGGTGGGCACCAGCCACGTCCATCGCGCCAAGATCGAGGATCTCTACGTCACGATCCGCAGCGCCGGTCCGGACCGCGATCCGATGCCGCTCGAGCGCTCGCTGGATCAGCCGCGACTCGTGATTCAAGGCGACGCGGGCAGCGGCAAGACGACGTTCGTCCGGCGAATGGTCCAGGAGTTGTGCCGCACCGATGAGGAGCCCGCGCGGATCGCGCTACCGGTGAAAGGCTTCCCGATCTGGATCCGCGCCTCGCAACTCGACGAGCACATCCAGACCTCCGCCAGCGCGCCGAACCGTCCGCTGACGGGCGAGTCGAAGTGGATCGCGCACTTTCTCGGCGCGCACACCGAACTCGACCGGGAGAAAGCGCAAGAGATCCTCGAGAGCGACTCGGCCATTCTTTTTCTCGATGGACTCGACGAGGCTCCGAACGAGACGCGCCGGCGTGCGCTGGTGAAGCTGGTGGAGAACGCCGCCCGCGACTTTCCGCTATGCCGCATCGTGGTGACGACGCGCCCCGCCGCCTATCGCGATGGCGCGACGCTCGCGGAGTTCGCGCTCGCCCACATCAACGAACTCGACGGCGCGGGCGTGGACCAGTTCCTCGAGTTGTGGTCCGGCTTTCTGTTTCCCGAGGATCGCGATGGCGCGGTGACGCACCGGAACAAGCTGCGCCAGGCGGTGAACGGGAAGCCGGAGATCCGGCGGATGGCGCGGAATCCGGTGATGCTGACTGCGCTGGCCGTGGTGCATTGGCATGAGGCGCGGTTGCCGGAGCAGCGGGCGGAATTGTACGAGTCCGTGTTGGGGTGGCTGGCGAAGGCGCGCGAGGAGCGGCCCGGGCGCATGAACGCGATGCAATGCCTCGGGGCGATGGGCAAGCTCGCGTGGGGAATGCAATCGGCCTTAGGCGGGCGCGTGACGCAGATCGGAAAGGGCGAAGCGGCGCGGCTGCTCGGCTGCGGGCATGGCGAAGAAGCGCTGCGGGCGCTCGAGGCCGAGGAGTTGGAAAGCGGCATCATCGCCTCGCGCGGAACGGAGGTCGCGTTCTGGCACCTGACGTTTCAGGAGTATCTCGCGGCGCGGGACTTGGCGGGGTTGACCGATGACGCGCAGTACGAGGAGGTCCTGAAAGATGGGCGATTGTACCGCCCCGAGTGGCGCGAGACGATGCTGCTGTTCGCGGGCGTGCTGGCGCGGCAGGGTCCGGGTAAGATCCACGCGCTGTTCGACCGGATCACGGGAGCGCTGGGAGCGGGTGCCGCATTCGCGGACGAGGCGCGGTGCGTGGGGCTGCTGAGCGCGATGGCGGCGGACCTGCGTCCGGTGGGGTTCGTGCCGGCGTGCGCGGCGTATGAGGCGATGCTCGGGCAGATGAAGCGGCTGTTCGTGAAGGGCGGCGCGAAGGGGCTGGATTTGAAGACACGGGTGGAAGCGGCGGAGGCGTTGGGGGTGAGCGCGCATCCGGCGATTTATTTGCCTCACCAGGCGGAGTATTGGGTCCAGCTCGAGGGTGGGTTGTTTTGGATGGGCGCACAGAGCGAGGATCGTGAGGCGCGGAACTTCGACGAGAGGGCACGTAGTAATGAGTTGCTCCGGGAGGTCTCGGTGGGGCCCTTCGAGATGGGGCGGAATCCGGTGACGGTCTGGGAGTATTCGAAGTTCGTGGAGATGGGAGGACCGGAACCGGGTTCCTGGGAGGATCAGTTGTGGCATCCCACTCGGCCGGTGGTCTGGGTGAGTTGGCATGACGCGGTGGCGTACTGCGAGTGGGCCACGTGCCGACTGGCGACGGAGGAGGAGTGGGAGTTCGCGGCGCGCGGGCTGGAGGGGCGGCGGTGGGCTTGGGGCGACGATACGCCCGATGAGCGGCGAGCGAACGTAGCATGGTCCATAGGAGCGCCGAGCCCAGTTGGGATGTTTCCCGACGGAAACTCGCCTGCAGGATTGGTCGACCTGTCGGGCAACGCTTGGGAGTGGACGTCCTCTTACAACGACGAAACTGGAGAGGCAAGAGTGGTCCGCGGAGGCTCGTTCTACTTCGATCGTGGCCTCGCTCGTGGCGCGTCCTGCAACCCCAGCGGGCCGGACACACGCAACCACGGCTTCGGGTTCCGTTGCGCAAGGGCCAAACTTTAGCTTCTTCTTTTGCTTTCTACGTTTTTCAGTGTGAGCCGCGAGAAGTTAGGGCACGCGCCTCCGAGACCGCCCGCAGCGTCAAGACTCGCCACCTGCTGAGACAAGGCGTTGCCGAACCGCAACCAAGAAAGTCACCGGATCCACGATTCGCAGACCCGGGATGGCATCAGCAGCGATGCGAGTGGCGCCCTCGAGCAGATCACGATCGCGCGAAACGAGGTATTCGGCCTGAGTCCGCAACGCGAGATCGAGGTAGGGTTGATCCTTCGGGTCGCGGGGCAAGGCGATGGCTGAAATGACATCGTCCACCCGAATCGCGATGGACTCGATACGGTCAAAGAACTCGGACACGACATCATCGGTCAGCCGATGGAACTTGGCGCGAATGCGGGGCCTGCGGAGCACATCCTCGACTTCAGCGAGAATCGCTGGACTGACATAGAGCGCCACGAGACCCTGCTCGGCCAAGGCGAGGCATGCACCGGCGGGGCTGTCACGGCGCGCGGCAGCCTGCAAGAAGATCATGCAGTCGAAAACGGCCTTGGGCCGATGCTCGTCCACCTTGTGGCTCAGCGGTCTTGCAGCGAGTCCTGGCGGGCTGCTTCGAACAACTGATCCAACTCCTCGTCAGACATTCCGCTGGCCGCCACCTCTTCGCGGAAGCCGCTCAGGATCTCATCAAACGGCCGGGGACCGGAGAGATCGCGAGAGAGGACGGACAAGACGTACTCTCCGCGCTCGAGTCCGGCCTTGCGAGACCTCTGATCGAGGCTCGGGAGGAGCTCATCCGGAATCGCGACTTCGATCGTCATTTCTGAGTTAGCCTCCGGTTCGATTCTACCAACGACTGAACGCGGCGCGCGCTATGATCGGGCGGATTGGGCAACCGCGCTCCGGACAATATTCTGATTTCGCTCGACGCCTGCCACGCGGACAACATCCTGGCTGGCACGAAGACGGTGGAGGTCCGGCGCCGCGCACCCCGGGTGTCCGCCGGGACGCGCGTATGGATCTACAGCAAGAAGCCTCGTGCGCGGATCGAGATGGTTGCGGTGGTGGCGGAGATCCACGAAGGTCCGGCGGATGTGCTTTGGAGCCGATTCGGGCCCGAATCCGCGATTACGGGTGATCAGTTTTTCACCTACTTGGACGGCGCGGAGCGGCCGTGTGTGATCCGGTTGTCGGGGGCCCGGCGGTTGCGCGCGCCGCTGACGCTGGCGGAGATGCGGAGTCATGTCCGGGGCTTCCAGCCGCCGCAGTTTTTCAAGCGTTTGGAGCCGGGCGGGCAGGAGTTGGCATTGCTGGAGCCACTAGCGGAACGGTAGGCGCGACTTCAGAGTTGCTGCTGGCCGCGTTCGCGCAGGGAGTCTTGGCGGCGGGCCCGCGCACTCGACTTCGGTCCGAGAACAGCGATCATCCGGGTTGTTGGATTTCGTGCCTCAACTTCGTGGCCGGATTGGATGGCGGGGATCGGTTCGGCTATCCTGTGGGGGAGAGCCCTGGGCGTGCTGTCCCGGCATGCTGCCCTCGGCGGCAAAATCGAGTGCGGCGGGGCCACGAGAAAAGGGAGCAGGAAATGAAGAAGCAGGAGATCTTGCTTGTCATCGATCGGTTCACGCCCGATTCGCTGCCCATGGTTCGTCTCGCCGCCTACATGCGCGAGTTTGCGACTCTTCTGGGCTCGGAAGAGCGGGTCCACTTCAGCCGCCTTCGGAAAGGCAGCGCCTGTCTTGTCGCCTATCCAGACGAGCAGGCCGCGCCCAAGGTGAAGGCTCGAATCGAGGAGCTAGTGGACAGCACGGCTCCCAAGGATGCACTGAGGGCGAGGCGCGAAATCGACGACCTTCTCGCGGCTGACAACGCGATCGGTCACGTCGAGTGGGACGGGGCCCGCGTGATCGAGTTCCCCGGCCGCTTGCGGCCAACGCAGGAGAAGATCGGCCCGGTGCGGAGGTCCACGAGTATCGAAGGTGTGATCTACCAAATCGGCGGCAAGGATGAGACGATCAATGTTCACCTGCAAGGCAGGGATGGCGAACTGCGCGCCGAGGTGTCCATTGAAATGGCTCGACGTCTAGCGCCATTCCTGCTGCTCGGCAAAGTTCGCATGTTCGGTGAGGGCGAGTGGTATCGGGTGAATGGCAAATGGGAACGCCACCGGTTCACAGCCATCGATTTCACGCCGCTGGATAGGCAGCCATTGCCAGACGCGCTGCGCGAGATGCAGCAAGTCTTCGTGGGCGTCGATGCCGAGGATTTCGCGGCCACGATGGCGGATCTGAGAGGCGCATGATCGTCTTCGACACCACTACGCTCTCAGCAATATGGATTCCGGGCGCGACCGTCAACAGCAGGAAAACCAAGAAGCCCACCAAGCACGCGAGGGAGCGCGTGGAGTTGCTGATCGAAGGCATCGCGGCCGAAGGATGGCGCAGTCATCATACCCGCCCCGGTGCCGAGCGAGATTATCGTCAAAATACCCACCAAGGCCGATGAACTGCTGAAGAAGATCAAAAGCTCGCCCTGGTTCAAGGTCGAGGGTTTTGACGCTGCCGCCGCCGTGGAACTCGGGCTTCGGACGGCGGCGGCGATCGCGGCGGGCGATAAGCGCGAGGGGCTACAGGCGGACTGGACCAAGGTCAAATTCGACCGCCAGATCGTCTCGATTGCCCTCGTAGTTGGTGCATCCGAGATCATCTCGGATGACGGAGATGTCGCGGCGATCGGAGAGCGGTGGGGAGTCCAGGTACGCAGTGTCGAGGACCTGCCGCTTCCCGCCGAACTGATCCCACCACCGCTGTTCGCTCAGTTGGAGGATGAGGGCGGGCCGGACCACAACGCGGATCCGGAAGTGTAGTTCGCAGAACGGCACGTCAACCCAGGGCCGATGTCGTTGAGTCCCTGGCTGGCGAACTCGTACTGGTCGATGCTGAGGAATTTCATGCCCACGCAGATCTTGATCAGATGGCGGAGCTTCTCGATCTCCACGTTGGCGGCTCGCAGGTGCTCCACCTTCTCCTTCTTGAAGTATGCCTCGATCAATTGCTCGAGCAGGTCGAGTTGGATTTCGACGATGCGGTCGCCGAACAGGAACTTGTAATTGCGCGGGAACTTGTCGATCTTAGGCAGGAACCATTGGATGAAGTCCTCCGTCTTGGTGATCACGTTCTCTTTGGCGGCCATGGCTGATTGTCCCAAAAACTTTCCCCGCCCGCGCGCGGCGCGGGCGGATTCGGAGGCGCGTTCCCGTGGCTCTCCCTGCCTACAGGGGAAAGTGTAAAAAACAAAAGCAAAAAGGTTAAGATTCAGTCCTGGCGCTACGGAACCCGATGATGAGGTAACGTCCACCCGGCCCGCGGCTGACGCGGTAGGCGCCACGGGCGTTGACACGATTGCCGTTGAACGACCCGCCGCGCAGTACTCGCCAATCGTGCACTTTGTCGTACAAAGAAAACGTCCAATCCCAGACGTTGCCCGACATGTCGACCAGCCCTTCCGGCGTGTTTCCATCCGGGAACATGCCCACCGGACTCGGAGTTCGAACCCATTGCTCGATGTTGGCATGGGCTTCGGTGGGCTCGGCCTTGCCCCATGCCCACTCGCGGCCCTCTTTCCCCCGTGCGGCGAATTCCCATTCCTCCTCGGTCGCCAACCGGCAGTCCGCCCATTCGCAATAGGCGACCGCGTCGTGCCAGCTCACTCGGACCACTGGGCGCGTCGGATGCAGCAACTGCTCCTCCCATTCGCCGGGTACCGGTCCGCCCTCTTCCACGAACTTCGCGTACTCCCACACCGTCACCGGGTTGCGCCCGAGTTGGAACGGCTTCACCGTGACCGCCTTCCCAGTTTCACCCAAGGTGATCCTTCCGCCGGACAGATCCACCCAGTAGTCTTTCTGGTGAGGCAGGTAGATCGCCGGATGCGCGTCGACTCCCAACGCCTCCGCGGCCGCGACACGTGTCGCCAAGTCGAGTCCCTTCGCGCCACCTTTCACGAACAGGCGCGCCATCTCTTTCACCATCTCGTTGTAGGCGTCGCAGGCTGGCTTGAATTCCAGAGGACGCAGGTCCGCCGCCATCGCTGCGAGCAGTCCCACGCAACGCGCCTTGTCGGGGAACTTCGCCTTCGCACCGAGTTCGCCCGTCAGGCGATGGAAGAGCGCGCTCACCTTTTCGCACCCCTGGCGAGTCGCCAACACTCCGGCGAAGAGCAGCATCGTCTCGCGCCACTCCGGCTGATAGAGCCGCCCTCCTTCGAAGAGTTCGCGATACTGGACATCGTCCGGCTTTCCCGCCAGATCACGCGCCGCCAGGTACTCCTGAAAGGTCAGATGCCAGAAGGCGACATCGGTCCCGCGGCGCGCGATGATGCCGCTATCCAACTCCTCGTCTCCGAGCTTCGCCAGCGCTTCCTCGCCGTCTCCGAATCCGACCAGCCGCGCGGCGTCGGCGCGCGAGAGTTGCGCCACGCGTCCGCCCGACCCCGCGTGCATCGCCCACGCCAGCCTGCCCATCGCCGCCAGGCACTGCACCGCACCCATTCGGCCTGGCTTCTCTTCGCGTGCCTTGGCCAGCCACTCGAGGATCGACTCATACAACTCCGCCCTCAGTTCCGGCAGCACACGATTGTTCTGTTGCAACACCGCCAGCGCGGTCAACATCACCGGATTCCGCGCCAGCCGCTTGATCTCCGGCTTCCCGTCCAGCGCCCGCCGCAGCGCCTTCTGGTGATCCACTGCGCCCGGCGCGTTGCCCGGATACAGGAAGCCGGACCAGAGTTCGAGGAACTGGTTCACTCCTTCGTCATCCAGCTCCTCGATCCGCACTGTTTCGAATCCCGCGAGCACGGCATCGCCCTGATAGGCGGCGGGGCGTGTGGTGACAACGATGCGGCAATCCCGGTAGGCTCGCGACGCATCCGCCAACAGCTTGGCCATCCCCCGCCGCCGCGCGTCGTTCGGCGCTTCATCGAGTCCGTCGAGGAAGAGTACTCCTTCGCGCGCGTTCAGGATCTCCTCCGCAACCTTCTCGGTCAGCTTCGTCTGCGCGCCGAGATAGTGCACGATCCACTTGGCCGCGTTGGTGAGCGGGGTCCCCGGCACGCCGGCGGATTTCGTCATGTGCTCGTCGAGGTCCGCGATGCGGATCCAGAGCGGGAAGCCGCCCGCGCGCTTGGTCGCGAGTTCGAAGGCCATGCGGCGGAGGAAGGTGGTTTTGCCGCTGCCCGCGTCGCCTTGGATGACGAGCCGCTTGGCGGCGAGGGCTTCCTGGAGGGGCACGGGTCCGCGCATTTCCTCTTCCGATACGCGCGCAAAACGGAGCCTATCGCCGCCCGGGCCATGGCCTCCTTCGTCGATCTCGGGGTCGCGGCTACGCGGCCCTTTGCGCGCACCCGCGGTCTTCAGCGTGACGTACAACTGGTCGACGCCCGCGCGGTAGACGGAGGTGCCGCCGACGGTGAGTCCGCGGATATCGATCCAACGCGTGGCATCGGCGAGGTCTTGCAGGTAAGCGTCGCGGATGGCGAGGACGGCTTTCGGGTCCGGGCCTTTCGCGCTGTCAGAACGGTGGAGCGGAAGTTTCGTCAGCGCGGCGAGCACTTCGGAGTAGAGGGACTGCGGGTCGCGGAAGGTCTTGCGCACGAACTCGGAATCGAGCCACTCCTTGAACTTCGCCAACTGCTCGTCGGCTTGGCGGGCATTAGCGGCTGCTTTCGCGATGTCGCCGCCTTTTTCGTACGCCTCCATGACCCGGCGGCGTTCGCGGAACTTCTCGGGCCAGTCGTAGTCCGGGTCGACGACGAAGGGGATCACCGGGATACCGTTGGCGCGCGCGTGCAGGCACTCGAGCCATGTAATGCTCTTGTCTTTCGGCTCGGCTT
>CADECY010000183.1 GCA_902825945.1 uncultured Acidobacteriota bacterium | reverse complement strand
CCGAGATCACCACTACCACGACCCGCTGCTCGAGCGAGCCTCGTACCAGGGGCGCGAGCACCTACGACCCTTCCCCGCTTCGCAGCGTGCGAACCCGCCGCTCCGTGTTCAGGTGGAAGGCACCGTCGAGCACGATCTTCTCTCCGGCCTGGACGCCTTCGGTGATCACCCGGCGCCCGCCATACTCGGCGCCGAGTTCCGCCTTGCGCATCACGAATGCCTGTCCGCGCTGAATGAAAATGTACTCGTCATTGCCCTCGCGGACGACCGCCGAATTCGGCACGAGCATCTTGCGCTCGGTGTGCTCCTTGAGTTCCATGGTCGCGAGCATGGATGGCTTCAGCTTTCGGGCCGGATTCGGCACGTCCATCCGGACGCGCACGGTGCGTGTCTTCGGATCGACGGTGTGACTGACGAAGGAAAGCCTCCCATGCAGCTTGCGGCCGGGGAACGCCGCGATTTCGGCTTCGACCGTTTGCCCTCGGCGGAGGTTGCCGCCGTTCTGTTCCGGCACATCGGCGACGAGCCAGACATTCGACAGATCGGCGATTTCATAGATCGTATCGGCGGGTTGCACCACTTGGCCGATCGTGACCTTACGTTCGAGAACCGTACCGTCCATGGTGGCGAAGACCCGCGAGACCGAGTTCAAGGCGCGGGTCCGTTCGAACTCGGCGATCGATTCGGCCGGCATACCGAGAAGTTGTAGCTGATCGCGCGCGGCGGCCATTTCGGCGAGCGTCTGGGCCAGTTCAGCCTCGCGGCGCTGCAATTCCGCCGCGCCGATCACATCCGCCTTGACCAGAAGACGAGCGCGTTCCACGGCGCGTTCGGCCAATTGGCGCTGGGATACGGCTTTGAGGAACGACAACTGCGCGTCAGAGAGACCGGTGCTGTTCAGCGTCGCAAGCACTTGGCCCTTGGTGACGTCTTCGCCCTCGTGAACCGGAGCCGTCAGGATGCGTCCCATCACGGGCGATCCCAGGCGGGTGATCCGGGTGTCATCGACGTCGATCGTCGCGGCAACCGTAATACTTGCCCCGACTTCGGCCCACGAGGGCTCGCCGATCTTCAAGCGGTCGAGCAGCGTCTTGTTGGGAACGATCTCCATCGGGTCCGACGCGGGTTCGGCGGGTTTTGCCGTGGCATCGGCCTGACTCGCCTGCTCGATCTTCGAGCACGCCGCGAGCAACACGATCGCGAGTCCACATACGGTCCGTCTCATTGCTGCCCCTTTCTCGGATCCACGCCGCGCGCCTCGTCGAGATCGACGAGCGCCGCCTGCCGGTCATACTGTGCGTTGAGCAGATCCAGCCGGACCGTTCGCAGCGTGCGTTGCGCATCGAGCACTTCGAGAATGCCGCGCTCACCGAGCCGGTAGGCCGTCTCGGCGGCCCGCAGTCCCTCTTCGGCCTCGCGAATCAGGCCCTCTTGATAGGCGGCCAACTGTTGCGTCGCCAGTTGGTAGCGGCCGTAGGCGCTTTCGAGCGCCGCCAGAAGTTCGATTTCGCGGCCGCGAACCAGCGCTGCTGCCTGCCGTGTTTGTGCCACCGCCTCGGCGATCTGCCCTTCCCGCTTGTTCCACACCGGCAGCGGTACCACGATGCCCGCTCGATAGGTCGGCGTATCGGGTGGCCGGTCATACTCGACGCGCAGTGCCGGTTGCGGCCGCTTCTGCGCGATTTCGTATGCCACACGAGCGTCCGCCCGCCGCACTTCAGACTTGGCGAGAGCGAGCAACGGATGCCGTGCGATGGCTTCCTTTCTCAATTCATCGAGCGGCGGAAGCACGATGGCTGGGTCCAACTGTCCCGAGACCGCGAGTTCGCCCTCGATACTCGCACCGATGGCCGCGCGAAGCTGTGATAGCGCCACCACTTGCTGCAGCCGCGAGGCATTGGCGGCCGCTCTGGCCGTTGCCACCTCCGACTCGGCGCGAATCAGTTCGAGCCGGCCGGCCTCTCCCACTTCCACCCGTACCCGGATTCTCTTGCGGAATTCCTCCACTAGTTGGAGGTTCTCGTTGAGGATCTCGAGTTCAGCCCTCTTGCGAAGCACCGCGAAGAAGCTCCGGCGAACCATCGAGAGAACGCCGAGCCGGGTGACTTCGTACGCCTGGTCGCTAGCGTCACGCCCACGCTCGGCCAACTGAATCCGGGTAGGGCGCAGCTTGCCCAGTTCGAGGGGTTGCGAGAACGCGAACGAACCAACCGGGCCTGCGACATTCTCCGGTACCCGATAGTACTGCCCGCCACCGAGCGCGGAGAATTCCGGATTGGCGTAAGCACGCGCTATGGAGATTCCCGCCACCGCTGCCTGCCGTTGTGCGCTTCCCGCTTGTAGCGACGGGTGATTCTCGTCAGCCAAGGCGAGCGCCCGGTCGAGAGTCAAGTCCGCCGGAAAACCCCTAACGGGATACAGCGCAGCGAGTGCCAACAGTGCGGCACGGATGGACCTGGATGAGTTCATCGAGAGTGGTTTTGCCCCGGTGGTTCTGCCCGAACTGGGGACAATCGAACTATTCTTCGCCCGGCCTGTCGAGTGTTTCGAGAGCGCCCAAGGGCCGTTGGACCGTACCGGATTGCGTGAACCGGCAACTAGCTCCCACTATAGATGAGGCTGGGCGGTCAACGGTCGCCTCGTTGCGAAAAATATACGGAAGATACGGAAGATATTCCTATAGGCCAGAGCGCCGCAGGCTCCGCACGAATTCGAGGCCCGGCTTCATCGCATCCCCACACTTCTCGGAGAAGCACAGGTCGATGCACCACCATTCGAGTCCCAGCGCGCGGAGACGGTCGGCGAGCTTGAAGAACGGAATCCGCCCCTCGCCGAACGGCTTGTGTGTACTCGTCTCCTCGCCGAGTAGCGTCTCGTCGGAATCGACGAGGTGGAGATGCCCAATGCGTCCTTCGCAGAGATCGAGGAATTCCGCGACACCGCGCGCCAGCCTCTCCGGACTCCCCTTCTGCCGCGCGCCCACGAACCCGCACATGTGCGCGTGCGCGGTGTCGAACAGGATACTGAAGTTCGGGTGATCCACCAGATCGTGCAGCTTCAGTACCTCCGACGGCTTGTGGAATTCGAAGGCGGGCTCGAACTCCCACACCACCCGCAAGCCCACCTGCGCGGCGATCTCCGAAGCCGCGCTCCAAGCCTCGGCGATGCGCTTCATGGCGTCGTTCGCTTCTTCGACCTGCAGGATTCCCGGAGCCGTTCCCGTATCCACCCGAATCGACAGACTGCCGATGTCGCTTGCCAGTTCCGCGTTTCGCGCAAACAGGTCCAGGTAGCGGACCTTGTTCCCGCCGAGCGACGGGTTGATCAGGGTGAAGTCCGCCGAGTAGCCGGAGACACCCAAGCCGAGATCCGTGAGCATCTGGCGAAGGTCCCGGCGAGACTCTGAAGTCGCGTACCGATCGAGCGTGATGTGAGGCGGAAAGCCCGAAGGCTCGATCCCGTCATAGCCGGCATCGGCCAACTGGCGGGCCACCTCCGCGAACGGAACCGGGTGCGTGGCGTAGGGTCCGAACGTGAAGGCCCAACTGCCGAAAGAGACCTTCATCGCTTCATTCTCGAGTGCGGCGAACCGGCACAATTCAAAGTATGGCACATCGTTCGCGAGCGCGAATGCCGCCATGGTATTCTCGAGGCAACGAGGTAACCGCCGCGAAGCCGCATGGAATTGCCACAAGCTTGGACCATCACTCGATTCGAGCCGGCTGCCCTTCGCACCCTAAGCTTCTTGGCCGATGCGCGCCGTTCTCGCCCATGAAACGACTCTCCTTCTTGATGACGACAGCCCTTCTCGCCGGCGGACCACCCGCCACACGCACCGACAACGTCAAGGACACCCTCCATGGCGTCGAACTCATCGACCCCTATCGCTGGCTCGAGGATCAGAAGAGCCCCGAGACCCGCACCTGGATCGCCGAACAGAACAAGTACACCCGCGCCGAACTCGACTCGGTTCCCGGACGCGACAAGCTGAAACGCCGCTTCGGCGAACTCCTGCGCGTCGACTCGTTCTCGCGCCCCTTTTCCCGCGGCGGCCGCTACTTCCTATCGCGCAAGAGCGCGGATAAGGAGCAGCCCGTCCTCATCATGCGCCAGGGCTCGAGCGGAACCGATCGCGTGATCGTCGATCCGGCGGCACTCGGGCGCGGACCCAATACTTCGGTCGCGTACGCCGAAGTCTCCGAAGACGGCAAGGTCGTCGCCTACACGGTCCAAGAAGGGGGCAAGGACGAATTCGAAGTCCGATTCCTCGACGTCGATTCGGGGAACCACCTGCCGGACCGCCTCCCCGAAGCCCGTTATCTGTCGATCGCGCTGCGACACGACAAGTCCGCCGTGTTCTATAGCCTTTCGGGCGGCGACAAGCCTCGCGTCCGCGAACACGTGATGGGCCAATCGAACTCAGGGGATCGTGACGTCTTCGGTGAAGGTTATGGTGCCGAACAGTTGCTCTCGTGCGAAGTGACCGAGGAAGGCCGCTATCTCGCCATCACCGTCTGGTTCGGATCGGCTGGCGAAGTGGCGGAAATGTGGGTGAAGGATCTGCGCGCGAATTCCGCAGCGCGCAACCTCTTCCCGGGCGTGAAAGCCTCCTTCCAGGGAACCGTAGTAGATGGCAAGGCGATCGTCAAGACCAACTGGAACGCGCCGAAGTGGCGCATCCTCTCGGTGGATCTCGCCAAACCGGGCCCGGACAATTGGACCGAACTCGTCCCCGAAGGCAACGTCTCGATCAACGATTTCGCGTTGGTGAACCGGCGCATCATCCTCGAGTACCTGCGGGACGTGAAATCCGTGGTGAGGGTCCATCGAGCGGATGGATCGTTCGAACGCGAGATCGCGCTGCCATCGCTCGGATCGATCTCCGGCATGGGCGGACGCTGGAAGGATAAGGATCTGTTCTACACGTTCACCTCGTACCATATCCCGCCGCAGATCTATCGCTACGATCTCGACAAGGGCTCCGGCGACCTATGGTTCAAGGTCAACATGCCGCTCGACTCGAGCCGCTTCGAGGCGAATCAGGTCTGGTTTCAGTCGAAAGACGGCACGCGAGTGCCCATGTTCCTGCTGCACAAGAAGGGCTTGAAGCGGAACCCCGATACACCGCTGCTGCTCGGCGGATACGGCGGATTCAACGTGAGCCTTACGCCGGCATTCGCTTCCAACGGCGTGGTGTTCGCCGAACTCGGCGGAATCTACGCGATCGTGAATCTGCGCGGCGGCGCGGAGTTCGGTGAGGCGTGGCATCAGGCCGGCATGCGTGACCGCAAGCAGAACGTGTTCGACGACTTCATCGGCGCGGCCGAGTTCCTGATCCGCGAGAAGTACACCAAGCCTTCGCGCCTGGCGATCTCGGGAGGCAGCAACGGCGGATTGCTCGTGGGCGCGGCCCTTACGCAGCGTCCGGATCTCTACCAGGCGGTGCTGTGTTCGTACCCTTTGCTCGACATGGTCCGCTATCACGAGTTTCTGGTGGCGAAGTTCTGGGTGCCGGAATACGGATCGAGCGACGATCCGAAAATGTTCCCCTACCTGCGCGGCTATTCGCCGTATCACAACGTCAGGAAGGGTACGAACTATCCGGCCGTGATGGTGGTGACCGGCGATGGCGACACGCGCGTCGATCCTCTTCATGGCCGCAAGTTCGCCGCGCTCCTGCAGGCCAGGAGTTCACTGAAGCGTCCGGTCTATCTGCTCTACGATATCGAAGCCGGACACGCGGGCGGCATGTCGACCACCAAGACGATCGATGAGGCGGTGGATAAGATGAGCTTCCTCGCCGCGCAACTCGGGCTCGAGGTCAATTGACGTTTTCGCGGCGCCTGGATTGGGAGGCCAAACCGAACCGGCTCTCCGAAGCGTTGGCGGAACGACAACGCGCCGGACTCGAAGTGCTCGACCTCACCGTGTCGAACCCGACGCGCGCGGGCATCGCCTACGACGATTGCGCGATCCTCGAAGCGCTTGCCGATCCGGCATCGATCACCTATGAGCCGTCGCCGCGCGGGCTCGACCGCGCCCGTTCCGCTGTCGCGCAATCCCTCGAACTCGAAGACGTCGACAGTCTCTTCCTCACCGCGAGCACCAGCGAGGCCTATTCGTGGCTGTTCAAACTGCTCTGCGATCCGGGTGACGAGATCCTGGTTCCGCGGCCCTCGTATCCGCTGTTCGAGTATCTGGCGAACCTCGAATCAGTGCGAGTGCGCCAATACTCACTCCGCTATGACGAAGGCTGGTGGCTGCCTCCGGGCGAACTGGATACGCATTTGACGGACCGCACCCGAGCGGTCGTGGTAGTGAATCCGAACAACCCGACTGGATCGTACCTAAAGCGGGCCGAAGCCGCCCGTCTCATCGATCTCTGCGCATCGCGCCACATCGCCATCATCTCCGACGAAGTCTTCGCGGACTACCGCTTTTCCGATTCGCCCGATCTGGTGACGACCCTCGCCACTACACGCGACGCGCTCACCTTCTCCCTCGGCGGCCTATCGAAATCGCTCGGACTCCCCCAGATGAAGCTCGGCTGGATCGTGGTGTCCGGTCCGGAGGCGGCGCGTCTCCACGCCTGCCATCGCCTCGAACTGATCGCCGACACCTATCTTTCCGTAAGCGCGCCGATTCAACACGCCGCCGGGCAATGCCTGGCCCTGCGCGAGCCGTTTCAGGCGAGGATGATGGCCCGCCTTCGCACCAATCTCGCCGCGATCGGGGACTTGGCCCGCCCGCTACACGTCGAGGGCGGCTGGTATGCGATCCTGCCCTTTCCTCGGACCCGTTCGGAAGAGGATTGGGCACTCGCGTTTCTGAACCGCGGAGTCCTGACCCAGCCCGGCTACTTCTACGACTTCGAGACGGACGGTCGCGTGGTGCTCAGTTTGTTGACCGAGCCCGGCGTGTTCCGCCAGGGACTGGCGCGGCTGGCGGAGATGGAACGGTCCTAATCGCCGCCCCTCATTCTTCAGCCATCCGGCGCTCGAAAACCCGCGCGGCTTCGTCGAACTGCGCGTGGACATGGGCCCGCTCGCGATCGGTCCGCCACAGAGACGGCGCGCTCGACATCGTGCGCAGCTTCTCGATCCACTTCAGGAAATAGCGCGCGGACTCCGCACTGCGGATCGGCTTTCCACCCACATAAACCCGCACGCGGTTGGTCACCGCTTGCGAATAAACCGCCGGCGAAGTTTGTGGAATCTCGTCCGCCTCCACGATCAGCGAAAACCACGTACTTCGATCGACGCGTACTCTTTCGGTGAACTTGGCGCCCACCTGCTTCCACGGCTTGCCGTCGCGATAAATCACCACCTTGCGAATCGGCGCGAGCGCATGGGCCTCTCCCGTGATCTCCACCTCGCCCGGCGCATCCATCCTCACCTCGCCGCCGGGAATCTGGCTCGATACCCGGAAATCGCACACCGGACCGCTGCTCAGATACGTGTGCCCTCGCTGAATCGCGTTGACCCAGCCTCGCGCGCTGAAGTCCGAATCCAGCCACGCGTAGGTGCGAATGATGCCCACCGGCCGGTGATCCTGCATGTTCGCGAGCGCATCCTCGCCGCCCACCGGTGTCACGGGGAAGTCATTGTTCCAGGCGTGAAACAACGGAATGAGCGACCCGCGCGAGGCCGATGACCATTCGAGTGCATCGATCGTGCCGAGCGCCACATCCACCGCGAATCCCTTCGCGCCGCCGAGCCCGCCATCGAGCGGATCGCCCTCGCCGCCGAACGCGTGGACATAGCCGGTCGCCGCGCCTTGCGCGCGAGCCTTGCGGAACAGGTCCGTGTTGCTGGGATAGAGGCTGTCCACAGCCGTTCCTTCATAGCCGGTGAAAAACGGCGAGATCAGATGATCGCGCAGGCCGATGTAGAAGGTGTGGCCCCAGAAGGGCGGGCGATTCTCTTCGCCGAAAATCAGCAGCGAACGCGCCTCGGGACTCGAAACCGGATGCGCACCCCCGCCCTTCGCGAAATATTGCCAGTCGAGAATGCGATTGTCCTTGTTCGCCACCAGTCCGCTCACGATGTGCATCCCCTGCGCCCGCGCCATCTGCATGAGCCGTTCCGGCGTGTTGCGGATGTTGCCGCCGTAGTTCATGTGAACGTGCGTCGATCCGTTGTACCAGCCGCGCGCTGTCATGTCTGAGTTCGCCTTCATCACCACGCGAATCTCACGCGCGCGTCCCGGCATCAGTTCGAACTCCTCGCGTACCGGCTGATACTCGAATCCCTTCGTCACTTCGAGCAGGAACGGACCCGCGGGCACCGTCATCTCGAAAGTTCCTTCGGCGTAGTAGACGCGCTTCAAGCCGGACGCGAGGCGTGCGTTGAACGCGTACGCCGTCGACGGGGCCCACAGCTTTCCGTCGGACGCGTGACCGGAAACGCGCGCCGCGGTGTCGCGCCCGCGCTCGTCCACGATTGTCACGCGCAGCCGCGAGACAGGCTGCTTCCACTGTTTCTTCTTGATCTCGACCTTGCGTTTGGCGCCGCCGTTCACCTCGAACAGGTAGAGTTCGGGCAGCCCACCTTCGTTCGAGATGTAAGCGATCTGCTCGCCGTCGGGCGACCAGCGCGGATGGAAATCGTCGTAGTCGCCGAACGTGATCTTGTACGGCTGTCCACCGCCGGCAGGTAGCACATAGAGATGATTGAATTGGTCTCCCGAGCCCGCCGTCGACGAATAGACGAGGCGTTTGCCATCGGGCGCCACATCCGGACGCGTGCGATAGAGCGATTGCTCGGTGAGGATTGGCCGAGCTTTGCTCATGATGTCCGCCGAAGCGGGAGCGCGCCAGAGATTGCCCGATCCGAGCGCCACACCGCGGTTCGACACCAGCAGCAACTCTTCACCGTTGCGCAGCCACGCGGGCTCGATGTGCAGATCCTGATTGCTGAAGTACTGGCGCCCGCGGCCGAAATCGTTGTCGCGTGACAGCGCCACCGGCTCGCTTGACCAGTCCCCGTCGCGGAACGAGCGGAGGAAGAGGTTCAGATTGCCGGTGCCTTTCGTCGACACGTACGCGATGCGCGAACCATCGGGCGAGAAGGCCGGGTCTGCGTAGACCTGATCGTCGCTGGTCATCGCCCGGAGTTCCCCTGTCGCCACGTTCACGGCGGCCAATTGAATCGAGCGCCATTCGTCGTCCGCCGTGAACACGATCCACTTGCCATCCGGCGACCAGGTGGGCGAGGAATGCAGCCTCCGGTCGTGCGTCAGCTCCAGCGCTTCACCGGAACTCGGGTCGACCTTCCAGATCGACCCGTGGAGCGACACCGCGATCCACTTGCCATCGGGCGACCAGGCCGGAGACCACGGAGTGGTCGTGGGCGCGTGCGAAAGATAATAGCTCGCCAAATAGTTGCTACGGTACTTGACCGCCGGGTATTCGGTGCCTTGAGCGAAAAGGAAAGTGGAACCGGCGATCAAACCGGCGGCGAGCTTCATCTGGACATTATGGTCCATCCGGTGACGCCGGATCACCTCGCTCTTGAAGAACACGCGCACAACGGACTCGCTCCGGCGCCTCACCAGCGGCATGTTCCTGAAAGTTTGGCGCCGCGCCTACGCGGCCTGTGCGCTCTTGAGCAGGCCGTTGGAGATACGCCTGCGTGCCTGTACCTCCGCGCTTCGCTGCCGCTCGCTTGACTACGCCCGCTCGAGCATCCCAATCCGCCGCGAACTCTCGGCCGCTCCCGCCTCGACTCCCACCGACTGGTAGAGTTCACGAGCCTCGCGCCACAGTCCGATCGCTTCCTCGCGCGCACCCTTGTCCTGCGTCAGGATCGCGTAACCCCGAATCGCGTTGGCGAGGTCGAGCGGATTCGTTTCGCGATTCGCGCGATACAGGGCGAGCGCTTCCGCGTAGAGCGGCTCGGCTTCGCGGGCGCGACCGAGTTCAAACAGAATGTCCGCCTCGTGTCGAATCGTGTGAGCCAGCCGGTCCGGGTTCGCCTGCTCGCGCCAGATGCCGGCCGCCGCTCGATAGTGCCGCAGCGCCTCCGCGCCATCGCCTTGGTCCCGCGCGATCTGTCCGAGTCCGGCGAGTGCGACCGCACGCCGGGGCGGGTCATGCGCGTGGCGCGACTCGGCTTCGGCCTCCGCGAAGGCATCGCGTGCGGCGTTCCCGTCGCCATTTCGGCGAGCGAGTCTGCCCTGCGCGATCAACAGGTCTGCTCTGCTTTCCATTTGGCTATCGCCTCGGCCCGGGAGTCTGGCCGAACCCGCCACCAACACCGCCTCCGCCGAAGGGATTCGGCTGGTTCGAATTGCCGAACGGCGAGTTCGGTGACTTGTTCGAATCCGAGCCCGGCTGGCCACCTGGAAGCTGATTGCCGCCCGCCCCGCCCGAGGCAATCTGAGCGGACTTGTCCTTCTGCGGCTCATACAGGAATTCCCATTCCTTGTACTTGCTCTTCTCGTTGTAGATCTTGATGCCGGATCCCTCGGCCTTGCTCGCGATCCCGGCGATTCCGCCAGTCCCTGCCACTCCGGTCCCGCCAGGTGTCCCGATGGGAGTCCCGCGCGGAGTGGTAAGCATCTGCTGAATCATTCGTGTTGCGTCGTTACCGGGCTGTGTCGCACCGGCAGCTCCGCCCGTTTGCGAGTTCGAGGAACCTCCCGGCTGCGGGAAATTCGGATTGAATCGCCCGCCGGGCCCAGTCTGGGGATATGGGTTCTGCCCTGCCTGCCCAGGATATGGATTCTGGCCCGGGAACCCCGGCTGCCCAGAGTACGGATTCTGCCCCGGAGTGGGGTAGCTGGTCTGCCCGGGATATTGGCTTTGTCCCGGATAACCGGGCTGCCCAGGGTAACCCGGTTGTCCTGAATATCCAGTCTGCCCCGGATACCCCGGCTGTCCGGGATACTGCGCCTGCCCAGGGTACGGATTCTGCCCCGGATACTGCCCAGGTACCTGCCCGATCCCCGGTTGCCCCGGAACCTGAAACGGCAACGGAGGCTGCCCTGGAATCTGCCCAGGAACCGTCTGCCCCGGGTAACTCGGCTGACCCGGATAGCCCGGCTGTCCAGGCACTCCGCCCTGCGCCGGATAACCTGGCGGATAAGGCTGACCCGGATAACTCGGACCCGCCGGATACGGCTGCTGACCCGGAATTCCACCCTGCGGGTTCGGATTCGACGGATCATACGGCAACGCCACGCCTCCCGGCATCCCCGCGGGAATCCCGCCCGGAATCGATCCCACCACGCCCGCGACAGCCGCCGGACGATCGCTCGCCCGCTGCTTCAACGCCGCGTTCTGCTCTTCCTGCCCGGGCAACCCGCCGAGGTTGGCCGCCGGAATCGCGTTGATATGGTTCTCGAGCTTGTCCTTGTCCTTGTCGCCGCCCATCGGGTCTTTCTTTTTGTGCACCAGCGAATCGATGAACTGGCCCGACGCGTCTACCTTCACCACGCGCCACTCGTCCTTGCCCGTCAGCGGATCCTTGTACTTCTTCCGCAGAAACCGCAGGTCCTGATACTTCTCCACCTCATCCAGACTCTGCGGATACTTCTTGTGCTTACGGAAAAACAACTGGATCCCGCGCTGATACTGCTCGCCGCGCTCGATCAGCAGATCTTCCTTGCGCCGCTGCGCTTCGAACACCAGCCGCGGCGCCTCCATGTACATCATCACCGCCATCGCGGCGGCCAGGGCGAAGACCATGAGCAGCGCGAACCCGGACTCGTGTTTGTGCGAGCGTCTCACGTATTGGGCGGCTCCTCGAGCTTGATCGTCTGCTGATTCTTGTACTGCAAATCCTCGATGATCGCCGAGACATCGCCGATCCGGATCACCTTGAATCGCGACTGGATCGTCTGCCCCTCCGCCACCGCGAAGATCTCCTCGCCGTTCAGGAAAAAGGCCTGCCGCTTGCCCGACCCGGCGACGAACCCATAATACTTGAGCGGAACTGGTGGCGCCGGCGGCTTCGAATCGGAAGCCTTGGGCGGATCGGCCGGCTTGGCGCCATCCACCGCGGGCACCCCATCCGCGCCCTTTTTGCCCGCGCCCTTCTTGCCGAGCGCGATCTTCACATCGTCGATCGGCTTCGCCTGCGCGATTCCGAATTCGAACAGATTCCGGCCGCCGCCCGCCGCCGTAACACCCTGCAATTTCGCAAGGAGTTCCGTCCGCAGCGCCGGATTCACCTTCGCCGGATCGGGCCGGTCCTCGGGCTTCTTCGGTTTGAGTGTCGGCACCCATTCGCCTAATGCAGATCCCTTCCTTCTTGTCCCATGCCGCGCGTGCGCTCTCCGCATCCCGGCGGACTTCCGCGCCGTCTCCATCGCCTCGGTCGCCTTCAACGACGCCGTATTGAGCGGAGCCGGCGCCGCGGGCATAGGCGTGGCGGGTCTCGAGTAGGCGGGCCCGTCTGCCGGCGCGAGCACCTGGGTGTACATCGCGTACGCCGCCACGCACACCAGGATTCCCGCCGCCGCCACCTGCTTCGGATTATCCGTGCCGATCTTCATTGGCCCACCGCCTCGACCGGCGCCGGACCACCCAAATCGCGCACGAACGTGTTGATCTTGAATCGCGCCGTGAGCCGGTTCTTCTCCTGCATCGGCGCCGCCTGAATCGAATCGATGATCAGGAACCGCTTCGACCGGTCCACTTCATTCACGAACCGCACGAGTTGCCCGTACTCGCCCTCGTAGCTCGCCGAAATCGTCAGCATGCTGATCGTATCGCTGCCGTCCACGCCTTCGAACGTGAACGAATGCTCCTTTGGCTTCAATCCCGCCTCGCGAGCCGCGCGCGCGATCTCGGCGAGAATCGTCGACGATGTCGTGCGCCGGTCCATGAAATAGGCCTGCAGGAACTTCTCCTGCTCGGAAGTCGCCGAGCCCATTTTTTCCACCAGCAGCTTCGCCCGGTTGTTGTCGAGCCGCTGCTGAGCCGCCTGTTGGCGCAGATTCTTCAACTGTTCCTCGAGATCGGAAACGGTCCCGCCCGGCGGTCGCACCAGCAGGAAGAACGCGGCAACGTTGGCGAACGCCAATGCCCCGATCACCCACTTCCAAGCCGCGCGCGGATCTCTCTTCGCCGCCCCGGCCGGGGCGCGAAAGCGATCCGTGACTTTCATGATGGCGTTAGAGTTGAGGGGCATAGTTGGCCGTGAGACGGCATCGATACTGCGTCTCCGTCTGAGAAGGGGGAATCCAGGTGCTCACCGCGGAAGAACCGAAGCGTTTCGAACCTTCGAGTTTGGTGAACAAGTCGACGATCGGCTCCTGAGTCTGTGCGCCCACCGTCACATCGAGCATGATCTGATTGTCGAGATTCACTTGCGGGCGCACCGAGATCAACCGCACGTCCGGCGGCATGACCCCTTCTAGGTCCTCGAAGATGCGGGTCCAGCTGATCGACTTTCGCATGATGAGCCCGTTCAGAAACACCGAATAGTCCACCGCCTCGGCGAATCGCGGATCGCGGGCCCTGTCTCCGAGCTTGGCGAACTCGGCCCGCAATGTTGTCAACTGCCGGCTCGCCACAACGATCTGATCGTCGAGCGCGCCGCGCGCCTCCCGCTCGATCAGCCCGATCGACACCTGATAGAGCAGCAGCGCGGCCAGCATTGTCGTGCCAGCGATCGCGGCGACGACGAATGGACGGTCGCGCCGGAACGGCTCACTCGCGAGATTGACGATTACGGCGCCTCTCATGCCGCCTCCTGCGCCTGCATCCAGCCCATCAGGCCCGCATTGTGCTCGGCGGGATCGCCCCAGCGTGTGTGCATCGGCTCCACCGGAACCCCGAGGTCGGTTTGCCAGTGTTCACGCAGCGCATGCGTCGATTCACCGAAGCCGCACAGGACGATGCGCGCCGGCCGCCGCTTCAACTCGTCTTCGGCGTAGGCAAAAGTCGGAAACAGCACGCCCATGATCTCGTCGAAATTGCTCCCTTCCAGTTCCACGCAGCGCACCAGCTTCGGGCGGCGCCCATCGCACAGCGCCACCGTCAGAACACGGTCGCAAAGCTTGACGGCGACATTGAGATCGCTCTTCGGCATCAGATCCATTGTCGCGAGCATCGACGTCGTCGCGAAACCCGGCATGTAGCCTGCCGCGCGGAACGGCGCTTCGTACTTCGCCACGATTTCCTGCGAAGCGGCTGCCACCACCACCTCCCAACGCTTGCCGGATTTCGACGCGTGAAAGCTCACCGCCGCCGTGTCCAGATCGAACGGCACGGTTTTCTTCATCCGGAACCGCACTAGCGGCGATTGCTCCTCCGGCTCGCCCGGAAATGACTCGAAGTCGAGCACAGCGATTCGCGCGCAATAGTCGGGCAGGATGATCGCCGCTTCCCGCCGCCGCCGGCTGTTCCCCGCGGGCACCAGTCCTGCGATCACGGACGCCAGCGCCGCCGGATCGTTCACGTTGTCCCGCACCGGCGACACCGAAAGTACATCGCCCTGGAATTCGCGAAAGCCGAACTGAGGCGCCTGGCGGCGCGTCGCGCGCTGCGCCCACGAGATTCCCGTGGGCGTGATTTCGAACGCGTACGCCGGTGGCGGATCGTCGAACAATCCACGCAACTGCTGCAGAAGTGCCATGTTATTCGATGAAGGTCACCTTGTTGATCTCTTTGAGCGTCGATAATCCCAGTTTGACCTTTTCCACCGCGGAATCGCGCAACGACGTCATACCCTCTTCCTTCGCCACGCGCTTGATCTCCGATGTCGGACGCCGGTCGAGAATCATCTCGCGGATCCTTTCCGACAAATCCAACAGTTCGTGGATCGCCGTCCGGCCGTGAAAGCCCGTGCCGCCGCACTCGAAGCAGCCCGCGCCCTCGAACTGTTCGATGTCGCGCCACTCCTCCGGGTTCAGGCCCGATTCCTTCAGAATCTGATCGTCGTACCGCACCGGCCGCTTGCAATGTTCGCAAATGAGCCGAACCAGCCGTTGCGCGAGAATGCAGTTCAACGCCGAAACGAAGTTGTAGGCCTCGACGCCCATGTTGAGGAAGCGCCCCAGTACGTCGAAAACATTGTTCGCGTGGACCGTCGTGAACACCAGGTGCCCCGTCAGCGCCGCGTTGATCGCGATCTGCGCCGTCTCTTGATCGCGAATCTCGCCCACCATCACCTTGTCCGGATCATGGCGCAAAATCGAACGCAGACCGCGCGCGAACGTGAGCCCCTTCTTCTCGTTGACGGGAATCTGCGTGATGCCCTTCAACTGATACTCCACCGGATCCTCGATCGTGATGATCTTGTCCTCGTCCGTCTTGATCTCCGAGATCGCCGCGTAAAGCGTAGTGGTCTTGCCGGAGCCCGTCGGACCGGTGACCAGCACCATCCCGTACGGCTCCTTGATGTAGCGCCGGAACTTGACGATGTCGTTCGGCGCGAAACCCACCACGTCGAGCGTCAGCTTGGAGAACTTCTCGCTCATCGACTCTTTGTCGAGCACGCG
>CADECY010000182.1 GCA_902825945.1 uncultured Acidobacteriota bacterium | reverse complement strand
ATTGGGGCTACAGCGAGTCGCCGTTGATCGATGGCGAGAATCTGATCATCGAGCCCGATGGATCGGGCACATCGGTGGTGGCGCTGAACAAGAACACGGGCAAGCTGATCTGGAAGTCGGGGAGCGATCCCGCGCATTACGGATCGGCAATCGTGGTGCCGGTCGGCAAGACGAAGCAGATCATGACCTTCACCGCGAAGGCGGCGGTCGGTATGCGCGCCGACAATGGCGAACTCCTGTGGCGCTACTCGAATGCCAACAACCGGACGGCAAACGTCGCGACTCCGATCTACCGCGACGGCCACGTGTTCTTCTCCTCCGCCTATGGAACGGGCGCGGCACTGTTGAAGGTGGATGACGGAGCCGCGAAGGAGGTCTACTTCACCGGCGAGATGAAGAATCATCACGCGTCATCGATTTTGATCGGCGACTATCTTTATGGATTCAGCGACGCAATTCTCGTCGCAATGAAGTTCAAGACCGGCGAGGTCGCATGGAAGGACCGCAGTGTTGGCAAAGGCTCGCTCATCCTCGCCGATGGGATGTTCTACGTTTTCAGCGAGAGCGGAACGATGGGTCTGGTGGAACCGAGCCCGGAGGGTTATCGCGAGAAGTCGCGATTCTCGATCGTCAAAGGCGAGCGGCCCACTTGGTCACACCCGGTGGTCGCAAACGGAAAGCTCCTGGTTCGCGATCAGGATTCGCTCTACGCCTATTCGATCAAGGCCAAGTAGAAATCGCTAGGGGCGGCTCTCCGCCCAGGCTGTTGCAGCAGTCGCACCTCGGTCCTGGTGATGCGTATCTCAACGCGCGCGGATGTTTTTCCGTGCATGATTCGGATCGCGGGCGATACCGTTTCACTCAACAGCCGGACCGGCTCTCGCCGCCCCAGTGGTTGCCAGGTTCCATCTCTGGATCCTTTCTCCGATTCGATAATGCGCCTGTTTTTCGGGGTTGTCAAGAGGGTTGTCGGATACAATATTGCAATGGCATCCACCCCGGGGACCCAAAGCGCTCCCCAACCGGCGCTCGTGCGGCAGCTCGGTCTGCTGTCGGCGATCGCGCTGGTCGTTTCCAACATGATCGGGACGGGGATCTTCACCTCGACCGGCTTCATGGCGGGCGATCTCGGAAACGTGAACCTGATTCTGCTGTTGTGGGCAGTTGGAGCGATGTGCGCCCTTGCCGGCGCCTTCTGCTATTCCGAACTGGGCGTCAACTTCCCGAGTTCCGGCGGTGAATATGTCTACCTGACACGAGCTTTCGGTCCACTCTGGGGCTTCATGTCCGGATGGGTTTCGTTCTTCGCCGGATTCTCCGGACCGATCGCTGGAACCTCACTCGCCTTTGCCGACTACTTGAGCCACTTCTGGCCAGCACTCGGCAAGGGGCAGCCGCTGGTGACGTTCGGTCCGTCATGGTTCACCATCCAACTCGGTGGAGCGCAACTGTGTGCCGCCGCGCTGATCACCGCGTTCACCCTGATCAACTGCATCGGACTCAAGCCGACCGCCAAGTTGCAGAACGTGCTCACCGGAACCAAAGTCGTGGTGATCATCGGATTCATCTTTCTCGCGTTCACGGTTGGCACGGGCAACTGGGCTCACTTCTCACAAGATGCCGTGCGGACCTCCACGCTTCCGCTTGCCTCGCAATTCGCGGTGAGCCTGTTCTGGGTCTACGTCGGCTATAGCGGATGGAACGCGGCCACCTATGTCGCAGAAGAGATCAAGCAGCCAGCCAAGACGCTTCCGAAGGCGCTCGCGGTGGGAACCGCGGCCGTAGCCGTGCTCTATCTCGGGCTGAACCTCGTCTTCGTCTACTCGACACCGCTCGAGCAGATGAAGGGTGTGATGGCAGTGGGCCGGCTATCGGCGTCGAACCTCTTCGGCGCCGGACTCGCCAGTGTGTTTACCGCGCTGATGGCGGTGTCGCTGATGTCCACCGTGAACGCCATGGTGACGATCGGTCCGCGTGTCTACTACGCGATGGCGAAAAACGGCGCCTTCCCGGAAATTGCCGCGCGCGTGCATCCCCGCTTTCGCACTCCGATGGTCGCGATCCTTTGTCAGGGCGTCTGCGCGATCCTGATGACGCTGACGCCGTTTCCCGACTTGGTGGTCTACATCGGATTCCTGCTGAACGCGTTCGCCACGATGGCCGTGGCGTCTCTGCTGGTATTGCGCAAGCGTCCAGGCTGGCAGAAGATCGGAGCGGTGAGCTTCGCCTTTCCGCTGGTGCCCGCCGTGTTTATCGTGGTTGGCGTGTGGATGACGCTGTTCGGCGTGACGGTGAATCCGCAGGTGTCCGGAGCGGCCTTGCTTACCGTGGTGGCGGGTGGCTTGTTTTATCGATACGGAATGGGGCAAAGGGCTCAGTGAAGATTCTCGACGGCAAGTGGGTGCGAGACCAGATTCTCGCGGAATTGAAACCGCGTGTGGATGCGGTCACGGCGAAGGGCCGCCCGCCCGGACTCGCGGTAGTGCTCGTGGGCGGCGATCCAGCCTCCGAGATTTACGTCCGCAACAAGGTGAAAGCCTGCGCCGATCTCGGGATCTTCAGCGAACAGATCATGCCTCCGGCCGAGACCACGACAGATCAGTTGCTCGAAATCGTCGCGTCGCTGAACGCGCGGCCGGAGATCGACGGTATCCTCGTGCAGATGCCGTTGCCGAAGCAGATCGAGGAACGGAAGATTCTCATGGCGATCGCGCCGGAGAAAGACGTCGATGGATTTCATCCGATCAACGCCGGAAATCTGATGAGCGGCAATCCGGGGCCGCGCGCGTGCACGCCTTCCGGTGTGATGGAAATTCTGAAGCGATACGAGATTCCCATTTCGGGAAAAAAGGCCGTGGTGGTGGGCCGCAGCGACATCGTCGGAAAGCCGATGGCGCTGTTGCTCCTTCATGCCAATGCCACCGTGACGATTTGCCACTCACGCACGTCCAATCTCGAGGAGGAATGCAGGCACGCCGACATTTTGGTCGCGGCGATCGGCAGGCCGGCGTTCCTCCGTGGATCGTTCATCAAGCCCGGCGCGACGGTGATCGACGTCGGAATTAACCGCGTCAGCGATCGCGCGCGGGCGGAGGCAATCTTCGGATCGTCACCGGCCAAGATGGCGCAGTTCGAAAAGAACGGCGTCATCCTGGTGGGCGACGTGCACCCGCTGGAAGTGGATCACGCGAGCGCGTTCACACCCGTGCCGGGAGGGGTGGGTCCGCTCACGATCGCGATGCTCATGGCCAACACGGTGTCCTGCGCGGAAAAGCGGTGCTCCGCGTAGGCCTCACCGGTGGGCTCGCCTCCGGCAAAACGTTCATCGGCGAGGTGTTGGCTTCGCTCGGCTGCGAAGTCATTCGCGCGGACCAGCTCGGACACGCGGTGCTGGCCAGGGACGGAGAAGCGTACGCCCCGGTCGTGAGCGAATTCGGAAGCGGTATTCTGAAGGAAGACGGCTCGATCGACCGCAAGCGGCTGGGCGCGATCGTCTTCGGGGACCCGGAAAAACTGGCGAGATTGAACTCGCTGGTCCATCCGCACGTATTCGATAGACAGGAACGCCTGCTCGCCGCGATCGAAGCGCGTGACCCGCGCGCGATCGCCGCAGTGGAAGCAGCCATCATGATCGAATCCGGAAGCCACCGGCGTTATGACAAGCTGATTGTTGCCTCATGTCCCGTGGAGGTGCAAATCGAGCGCGCCATGTCGCGCGATGGAGCCACGCGGGAGCAGGTGCTGGCGAGGCTCGGCCGTCAGATGCCGCTCGAGGAAAAGGTGAAGTACGCTGATTACGTTATCGACACATCCGCGTCGAAAGAGGAAACGGTGAAACAGGTGAAAACCGTCTATGAAGCCTTGGGGAGGCTGATGTCATGAAACTGCGGACACTGGTGATCGCCGCGCTTTTGGCGGGCGGCTTCGTCTATGTGACGTCGAAATCCGGCCGGTTGCGGATCCCGCAAGCCGGTCCGGCCGCCTCTTCCGGGCAGAGCACTCGATTGCCCGACGGCTCGCTCTGGTCCGGCGGGGAGCGAAGTCTGGCCGCTGGTTTGAGCAACGACGAGCTGAACAATATCGACATTTACAAGGCCGCGCACCTTTCCACGGTCAACATCACGTCGACGGTCTATAAGCAGGATTTCTTCTTCAACATCTACCCGGCAAAGGAATCAGGCTCCGGATTTCTGGTCAACGCCGATGGTCTCATCATCACGAACAACCACGTGATCTCCGGCGGCCAGAAGATCCAGGTGACGATGGCCGACAAGTCCCGCTACGAGGCCACGGTGCTGCACAAGGATCCGGCGAACGATCTCGCGATGATCAAGATCACGCCCAAAAAGCAGTTGCAGGCCCTGCGCCTCGGTGATTCGGAGAAGCTCCAGGTCGGGCAGAAAGTGCTCGCGATCGGAAATCCCTTCGGACTCGATGGCACGCTCACCACGGGCGTGATCAGTTCCTTTGGACGCAATATCCGCGATGAATCGAACCGCACTCTCGAAGGGATGATTCAGACCGACGCCGCGATCAACCCCGGCAACTCCGGCGGACCGCTGCTCGACTCGCAGGGCAACGTGATCGGAGTCAACACCGCGATCTACGGTCCTGGTGGGAACATCGGAATCGGCTTCGCGATGCCCATCAGTCGCGCCAAGGCGATGATGGACAACTTCCAGACCAACGGCCGGTTCAAACGTCCGCGCCTGGGCGTCGATGGCGCCTTCGTCACCGGCGATCTTGCGCAAGCGCTCGATCTGCCGGTCGAGGGCGGCTTTCTCGTCTACGGCGTGGAACCGGATTCACCCGCGGCGAGCGCGGGCCTTCGCGGGGCCAGCCGCGTGGTCTACATCGGAAACAACGAAGTGGGCATCGGCGGCGACTTGATCATGGAACTCGATGGCCGCCGCGTGGACCGCCAGGACGCCATCGCGACCGGGATGGCCCGCAAGCGTGTCGGCGACTCGGTGGAGCTCACCATCTTCCGGCGCGGCCGTATCGCCAAGGTCACTGTGCCGCTCTCGTCGTCCACCGGTTCCGAACAGCTTTGAGTTAGACTTTTCGTTATGCGCCTGCTCTCGCTTTCCGTTCTGATCATTTTGGGCTTGCTCGCCTCCTGCTCGGAGAAAAACACGGTGAAGACACCAGTTCCTCCTCCTCCGCCACGAACGAACTGAGGAGCCCATTTGCGCGACACCAGCGTACGGAAGGTCTGTGGCCATATGCGGATCCTCCTTGCGTGCCACCGCGCGCCGCATGAGGATCATCCTCGACGAGCGGTTTCCGCGCAAACTGCTCTTCCTGACCGGAAAAACAGCACACCGTTGCGACAACTTGGTTCCAGGGATGGTCCCGGACTGGAGAACAGAGCGCGCTATTGGCCGTGGCCGAGTCAGCCGGTTTCGACCTGTTCATGGCAGCAGATCAGGAACTCACCTCTCTGCAGAACATGGCCGGCCGGCGACTCAGAGTGATGTTGCTCAGTACCAGCGCTTCTCGGATCCTTCGTGGTTGCCGGCACAGGACACGCGCGAAAATGAAAGCACCTACTTCGACACCGCCGCCGCCATTGCCTCCAACGCCTCGGCGAACGTCTCGGACTTGATGATCTTCGCCCGTGGTGCCTGCGAGCCATCGAACAGCTCCACGCGATCGTTTTCCTTGATCTCGACCGGCCGGCCATTGATGGTGAGTACCATCGGCCGCGGCGCGAACACGCTGACAACCTTGTCCGCCTTGCCGATGACACCGTCTTCGGTCCACGCGCCGCGCGCGTCCATCGTCGCGATCAGCTTGGCGACATCCGCCGAGCCTCTCCGGCGCAGTGGCGCGCGCTCGCCACTCCAAGGCGACAGTCCGTGCAGCTTTTCCGGCCTCTGCGCGGACTTCGGATCGCGCGCGAGCGCATCGTACTCGGCGCGGATCGCCGCCAATCCCTTGCCACTCGTGAGAACGCCGTAGTGCGTGATAACCGACTTGTCGGAATAGCTCAGCTCATAACCGTCGGGCCGGATCGAGCCGAGCCCCTTGGCCTGTAGCATCATGCCCTTGGTCGTGTAGAGCGGCTTGTTCGTCTTCAACTCGTAGAAGCGAGCCAGCGCGGGCTCACCCGTACGCCGCCGGATCTCGGACGGCTCGCCGGTCACGGGCGGCAGAATCGACCGCTCCAAATAGGCGAGCGCAGGCTTCACCGCATCGAGATACTTCCGTTCGCCGGTTTCGCGATACAGCACCATCAGCATCTTCATGATGCCCTGGGACTCGCCGCCGGTGACCGATGGCGGTTCGAACACGCGCGCCCACGCCGGATGCATGTCGAGATCGTATTGCTGCGCCCACGCCGGCTGCGGATCGGGCATCTGCGCGAGCAGAATGAATCCGCCGCCTTTCTCGGCCGAAGCCTGATAGCGTTTGTCACGATAGATCCGCGCGGCCTCGAGCATCATATCGATGCAGTCGACAATGGAATTGTCGTTGAACGTGTAGTGATCGAAGTAGTTCGCGCCCGGCCACTTCCAGGGCCATGATTCCGGATAGCTTGCCTTTCTCACCGGGAACTTCACCGGATCGGGAGGCGCGGTGAAGCGCTGCGGCCACGCGCCGTTCGGATATTGCGCGCGCATCAGCTTGTCGAGGGCGTAGAGCGACGCTTCATGGACCTTCGCGTCCTGGAAATCGAGCGCCTTGTCGACGCGCATCAGCACGCGTACGCAGGCTTGCGTCACGTTGTCGTCGAGCGTCGTGGGCGGTTTCGACGGAAGGTCAGGAGCCGAGCAGCTCCATTCCACGCGATATGGGTACTTCTTGCGCGCGGCGGGATCGAAGTCGACGATGTAGTCCCATCCGCCCGAGCAGAGCTGACCTCGGACCAGCGCGTGCGCGGCCTTGCGCGCCGCTTCGAGATAGAAGCGGTCGCCCGTCGCCTCGAACGCTTCGAGATACGCCATCGCCACTCGCGGCGTCGCCTCGCGCTGCGTTTCAATCTGCTGCAATCCTTCGCCATGCTCGGAGCGGCCGTAACTCAAGTCCTCGGCGTAGTAGTAGTGATAGCCGCCCTGCGTCGAGACTTTGTCCACGTAGAAGGCGGAAGCTCTCTTCATCGCGTCGAGAATCTGTTGGCGCGAGGGCGATTGCGCGGCGAGCGGCAATGCGGCGAGTAGCGCACAGGCCGCGAAGGCGCGGCGCCAACGGTCCAGAATCACGCCCCTGTTCGGACGCCGGAGTGATTCAGTCGTGCGCGTGTTCCTTGAAAGCGCACAGGCCGCGAAGACGTGGCACCAGATGTCCAGGAACACGCCGCAGGTTGGGCGCCGTGGCGAGTCCGTTGTGCGCGTGTTCCTCGAAAGCGCACAGGCTGCGGAGGCGCGGCACCAGATGTCCAGGAACACGCCACCGGTTGGGCGCCGTAGCGAGTCGGTCGTGTGCGTGTTCCTTGAATGGTTGGGGCTGGATCGCATCGGGTCCAATGTAGCAAAGCTCCGGTGTGCCAACATAACGAGAGATGAGGCTGCATCCCGATACCTGGGGCCGCTCTCTTTTCGAGAAGGCGAAGTCCGCGCTCGCGGGCGGCATGCGGCAGCGCGTCACCAAAGCGGGCGTGGGTTTCAGCGTGACGATCGCGGTGGTGGCGGTGCTCGCTTTCCTAACGGCTAACAACCTGCTCTTCCTGATCCTGTCGTGCCTGCTTGCGGCGCTGCTGATATCGGGATTTCTGAATCGTCTGTCGCTCGCCGGACTCGCACTCGACGTCGTCTTCCCCGATCACGTCTGCGCCCGCCGCAAGACGCCAGCCCGCCTGCGCATCCAGAACGAGAAGGGCTGGATGCCGTCCTTCTCGATCCACGTCGCGGGCCTGCGCGGGAACGTCTTCTCTTCGGAACTCTACTTCCCGGTGATCCCGAGCGGCGCGATTCTCGAAGAGCCGGTGGAGCTGTTCTTCGCGCGCCGCGGCGCGCACACCGAAGACAGCTTTCAACTGCGGTCGCGATTCCCGTTCGGATTCTCCGAGCGGCGCATTCAAGTGACCCTGCGCCGTGAAGTGGTGGTCTATCCGGCGCTCGATCCGCAACCCGGCTTCGAGGCGCTTCTGTCGAAGCTGCAGGGTGAGTTGGAGGCGCAGGTGCGCGGCCGCGGACACGATTTCTATCGCATCCGTCCCTATGAACCGCTCGAGAGTGCACGCAATGTCGACTGGAGGGCTACCGCGCATACCGGCGAATTGCAGGTGCGAGAGTTCTCTCAACAGCAGGAACCATTGCTCGAGGTGGTGCTGGACCTCGACGTCGATGATCAACACCGCGAATGGTTTGAGCGTGCCGTTGAATGCTGTGCCTGGCTCGTCTGGGAAACCGCCGCTCGCGGCGCTCGGGTTCGCTTTCGTACTATGGAGTGGGACGTAACAATTCCGGTCGAGAGTGACGTCTATTCGATTCTCAGATATCTTGCGCTCGCCGAACCACGCCCAACAAAGAACCTACCGGAACCCGGAAGTGACGAAAGCATCCAAGTCCTGTTCAGTGCCGCGCCTCAGACGCTGGCGGCGGTTGGCTGGGACCGCGCTCATTGGGTGGGCCCCGATGATCTTGCTGGCGCAACAGCAGCCGCCAACGAGCCAGCAACAGGAGCCTCCGCTCGAGCCCGTCCGTAGTTCGATCACCGTCGTCGAACGTGTCTCCGCCGAAGCGCCGTCGTCGATCGCGGTGATCGACAAGCTGCAGGTCCGCCAGATTCCGGGTGTCAATATCGACGACCGCTTGCGAATGATTCCCGGTTTCAGCCTGTTCCGCCGGTCGTCGAGCGTGGCCGCCAATCCCACCACGCAAGGCGTGTCTCTGCGCGGCATCGGGACGTCGGGCGCGAGCCGGTCGCTGGTGCTCTGGGACGGAATTCCGCTCAACGATCCCTTCGGAGGCTGGGTCTACTGGACCCGCTTGAATCCCGAAGATCTCGGACGCGTCGAAGTGTTGCGTGGCGCCTCCACCAGCGTCTTTGGAGATCGCGCGCTCACCGGTGCCATTGCTCTCTTCTCTCGCGAGCCTGAGCCGAAGCGGATCACCGCATCGTACGAGTTCGGCAACAAGAACACACATCAACTCGGCGCCGGATTCTCGCATATCTGGCGGCGCTTCGCGGTTTCAGGTCAAAGCCGTGCGTTCACGACCAATGGCTACTACATCGTTCCCAAGGCGAATCGAGGACCTGTGGATCGAGAAGCGGGTGTCCGCTTCACGGCGAGCGATCTCCGCTTCGATCTTCTCGGCGGACGGCAGCGCCTTTTCCTCAAGGCGGACGTACTCGTGGAGCAGCGCGAGAACGGAACGCAACTCGTCAAGAACTCGACGAGCATGGGGAACCTCGCGGCCAACTACTTCCGCGATCTCGGTAAGGACAGCATCTCGGTGCTGGGGTATCACACCCGCGCGGAATATCGCGCGGGATTCTCGGCGATCGCGGCCAACCGGCAGACCGAGCGCCTGACGTCGCTTCAATCGGTTCCGGCCGATGCGACGGGCGGCGCCGGATTCTGGCGCCACTCCGCGCCTTCGTGGAACACGCTCGTGGGAGCCGACGTTCAGCGCGTGGAAGGGTGGAGCATCGATTCGCTCGTGCCCACGGGCAAACGCATCGGCGGCGGTGTTGTCACGCAGCACGGACACTTCTTTCAGGCGGACGCCAAGACCGGCCCGGCGCGGTTCTTCCTCGGCGCGCGGCACCATTTCACAGGGCAGGATCGCCAGTTCTTCTCCCCGTCCGCCGGACTCACGGCTGGCCGCGGACGTTGGCGCTCTCGCGGGTCCGTCTACCGCAGCTTCCGCGCGCCCACTCTCAACGAACTCTATCGCGAATTTCGAGCCGGCAACGCCGTGACGCTTCCGAACGATCGCTTGAAACCCGAGTCGATCTTCGGTGGCGAAGCCGGATTCGACTTCGTGGGCGAGTCCGCCCGGATCGGCGTGACGGCGTTCCACAACACCGTGCAGAACGTGATCACCAACGTGACGCTCTCGTCAACGCCCGCGCAGATCACGCGCCAGCGCCGCAATGCCGCCGAGGCCGTCTCGCGCGGATTCGAAGCCGAGGTCCGCCACCGCTGGCGTGATTGGACTTCCGAGTTGAGCTACCTGTTCTCAGACTCGCGCTTCAACACGCGGCTGCGTGTGCCGCAGGTGGCCAAGCACTCGGGTTCGGCGCAGTTCACATGGAACCACAAGAACACGTGGGTGAGCTTCGGTGCGCGGACCCACGCACTTCAGTTCGAGGATGATCTCAACCGCCTGCCGTTGCCCGGGTACGGAACCGCACACATCGCGGTGCGTCAGCAGATCAAGTCCGGACTCTCGGCGGTGGCCGCATTCGAGAATTTGTTCGATCGAGAGTATTGGGTTGGATTCACGACGTTCCCGGCGACGGGTCCGCCGAGGCTATGGCGGGCTGGCCTGCGTTGGGATGGGCGCTTGTTCTAGGCTCCGCCGCGGCGTCCTTGCGCGCGCACTATGATAGGGAAGACATGACGCGTCCTATCCCCGTCATCCTGCTCCTTTCCGCCGCGGCCGTGCTGCGGGCGCAGGAGCCGTCCGCCGACCGGATCTTCGCCGAGTGGATGATCCGCATGGGCGGCAGCGTGGTCCTCGAAGGGCAACGCAACTCCATTCGCGATCTCGCGGATCTGCCGAACACCGATTTCCGGATCCACACGCTAAACTTCGCCGGGGTCACGCAGTGGGCGCTCCCGCTCGAAGAGGAGATCCGCCGTCTCCCGCCGCTGCCGCACCTCAAAGAGATCTACGTCAACGGGCGCCTCTGGTACGATCAGCCGTTCCCCCGCGCGGCGGCCACGCTTGCGCTCTTCGCCGGATCCACGCAGCTCGAAAAGCTCGTTATCAGTAAGCCGGTCCAGACGTATGTCCAGTGGGATGACTCGGTTCTCGCGGGCCTCGCTCCGCTCAAGAACCTCCGCGAAATCCGAATGCATCAGACGCGCGCGGCCGGAGTCTCGCTCGCCGCGTTCCGCCTTCGCCATCTCGACCTCAATTTCGACGTCACCTTCAACGACAAAGGCATGGCGAGCCTTCGTGAAATGACCGGGCTCACCAAGCTCTACCTCAGAGGCACTTCGATCACCGATGCCGGACTCGAATCGATCACCGGCATGAAGGAAATGGTCGAACTCGACCTCGCAGACACCGCCGTCACCGATCGCGGACTCGAGAAACTGTCTGGCCTCACCAAGCTCCGCCGCCTCAATCTACAGGCCGCTGCGGTTACGGACGCCGCGCTCGACATCATCTCGCGCATGACGGAACTCGAAGAACTCAGCCTGTATCGCACGCGCGTGTCGAACGCGGGACTTGCCCGCCTCGCCGCGTTGAAGAATCTCCGCCGCATCGATCTCCGTTACAGCCGCGCCACTGCGTCCGGTGTGCGAGAGCTTTCCGCGAATCTGCCCGCCGCGAAAGTGCTCTACCTCGATTCGTCCAATCGCGACGTGAAACGCACCATCGAGGCAGCTTCTGTCTCCGGTCAGGGTGAGGCCGCGATCGTCGACTGGCTTCGGTCGATCGGCGCCAAGGTCGAGCGTCGCGACGGCGGCGTCACAGGCGTGAACCTCCGGTCGACTTCGATCACCGATCGCGAACTCGCGGTACTCGCCGAACTGCCTCACCTCACTGAACTGAGTCTTCGCGACACCGAAGTGAGTGATCTCGGCGCCGAGCACATCGCCAAACTCAGCAAGCTCGAGAAGCTCGACCTCAGCCACACCTTGCTGGCCGATCAGACGATCGCCAAGCTTGCACCGCTCACCGGGCTGCGCGCACTCAACCTCGCGAGCACGATGGTGGAGGGGAAGGGAATCTCTGCCCTGACGGGCCTCCGCGAATTGTCGCTCGAGAGCTCGCAACTGAAGGACTCGGGACTCGCCGAGGTAGCCAAACTGCCGGCGCTCGAGGCTCTCACCCTGCGCTACACCGACATTTCCGACAAAGGCATCACCGCTCTCGAAGCGCTTCGGCCGCTCCGCAAGCTCGATCTCCGCGGCGTCGACCTGCTCAATCGGGGACTCGAAGCCGTCGCCAAGCTCACCGCGCTCGAATCGCTCGACCTTAGCTTCTGCCGCTTCTCGCCTGACGGGTTCAAAGCAGTCTCCGCGCTGACGAATCTTCGCCGGCTCGGACTGTCGCAGACTCGAGTGAACAACGATGCGATGGAGACGGTCGCGTCGCTCGCGAAGCTCGAATCGCTCGAACTCGAATACACCCCGGTGGGCGACAGCGGATTCGCCAAGCTCGCCGTACTTCCGGCGATCATGGAACTTCGGCTCGATCACACCGAACTCACGGATGCTTCCGCCAAGGTCCTCGCCGGATTCGGCAAGCTGAAGTTCCTCGACGCATATCACACGCAAATCACGGAACAAGCTATCGAGTCGATCAAGAAGGCGCTGCCTGAATGCCGGATTCAGTGGTCGCGCGACGCCACCAAGAAGGAGCGCCGCACATGAAGTTCCTCATGCTTGCGGCCGCGGGCGTTGCCTTTGCCTCCGATCCCACCGTCGAAGCGATTCAAGCCGCGGGCGGCGACATCACGAGGGACGCGTCCGGCAGAATCGTCGCTGTGTCGCTCGCGCGCACTTGGGCGAATGACTCGCTCGTCGAACGTATCGCTCAGATCAAGACGGTTCGCCGCCTCGATCTCTCGTTCACATACGTGACCGATCGAGGAATGGAACAGATTCGGAATCTGCCGGTGCTCGAAGAGCTGATTCTCGAAACCGCCGAGTTCATCACAGATGCTTCGATGGCGCACCTTCGCGGCAGCAAGACGCTCCGGACGCTCGTGCTTCGCGGTACGGATATCACCGATGTCGGCATGCCGTACATCGGCGAGATGACCGCGCTGCGCAAACTCGATCTGAGCCAGACGATGCTCGGCGACGGCGGGCTCGAAAGCCTCCCCACGCTGACGCAACTCGAGGAGATCGACTTCGGAGGAAGCCGCATCACCGGCATCAACCTGCCGATGCTCAAGCTGTTGCCCAAACTACGGAAACTCGGAATCAGCGGAATCCAACGCCGCAACGGCGGTTCCTGCTGGACCGCGACGATCACCGATCTCGATCTCGACGCCGTGGCCGTTCTCTCCGGACTCGAAGAGCTGAACCTCGGCGCCGGCGTCGGCCTGAGCCGTGAAGGCGCGCCGAAGGGCGGCGGCAACAACTGCCGCGCGACCGGAGCCGTGCAAATCACGAGCCTCGGCGTGGCGAAGCTCGCGAAGCTGAAGAACCTGAAGCGTCTGGATCTCAGTGGCGCGCGGCTCTCGGCGGCGGGGCTCGACGCGCTGAAGCAGTTGCCGAAGCTCGAGCGGCTGAGCCTCTGGTACGCGCGGGGAATCGACGATTCTGCCGCGCCTGTTCTCGCGGGGCTGAAATCGCTCGCGCATCTCGATCTGTCCGATACACCAGTCACCGCGGCGACCCTCGAACAGTTGAAGACGCTCCCCAATCTTCGCGCGCTCTACCTGACCGATACGAAGGTTGCGCCCGAAGCAGCCTCGGAGTTCAAGAAAGCAAAACCTGCATGTTTCGTTTCGTTCGCTCAACGTCCCGCGCCACGCAAGGGAGGCGCATGAGCCAAGCAGACCGCTCCCTCGCGGTCGCGGCTCGGTTCGGATTGGCCGCTATCGGCCTCTGGCAGGCCGCGGCACAAGATCCGGACGTCTTCACGTCGAAGGTCTATCCGGTGCTCGAGGAAGCTCGCTGCCGCACCTGCCATGCGCGCGATGGCGTCGCTTCCGCGACCCGGTTCCACTTCCCCGAGAAAGACGCGCCCCGGAATCGAATCGCGAGTTTCGGGCTTTCGCTTCGCGCCCTCGTGGATCCGGCCAATCCCGCGAAGTCGCTTCTCGTTGCCAAGCCTACCCGGCGTGTCGAGCATACGGGCGGGGAAGTCCTGAAGCCCGGCTCTCCGGAAGATGCCGCTCTCCAACAGTGGGCCACCGCGCTTGCTTCCGCGACGCCTGCATCCATCTCGGCGCTGCGCGCGCAGCTCGATGCAGCGGCGGGTGCGGCCGGACCCTCGCAACTGGTGCGCCGCCTCACCCACAGCCAATACAACAACACCGTGCGCGACCTGCTCGGCGATCACAGCAGGCCCGCGCAACGCTTCCCGCCCGAGGATTTCACCGACGGATTCCGCAATCAGCTCCGCAACCAGTCGATGTCGCCGTTGCTGGTCGAGACCTACAGCAGCGCCGCTGAGAAGCTCGCGCTGAACGCGTTTCGCGCGGGCGATGTCAACGGCGTGATCCCTTGCAAGCCCGCGTCCGCGAGCGACGCTGCTTGCCGCGATCGATTCGTGCGCCAGTTCGGGCTGCGCGCGTTCCGCCGTCCTCTCACTGCCAACGAGCTCCGCCGCTATACTGCGGCCTTCGTCGCGCAGGCTCGCTCGACGGGCAAGTTTCTCGAAGGTGCGCGTGTCACCGTCGAAGCCATGTTGCAGTCGCCGAAGTTCCTCTTCCATCTCGAAGCGGGCCCCGATGGCCGCGCGTCCGGTTATGCGATCGCGAGCCGTCTCTCGTACTTGCTTTGGGACACGATGCCCGATTCAGCGCTGCTCGATTCCGCCGCCAAGGGTGAGTTGTCCACGCCGGCGGGGATCGACCGCGCGGCGCGCCGCCTGCTTTCGGATGGCCGTGCCGAAGCCGCACTCGATGAGTTCTTCCATCAATGGCTGCGGCTCGAGCGCGTCGTGAATGCGTCGAAAGAACGCCGCCGCTTCCCCGAGTTCTCCGCCGAAATGGGCGCCGCGATGGCCGAGGAGACGCGGCGTCTCCTGAGGCATCTTGTCTGGAACGATAAGGACTTCACGGAACTCTTCACCGCGCGATACTCATTTCTCAGCGCGGACCTTGCGACACTCTACGGAGTCCCGCAGCCTCCCGCTGAGTTCGAGCTCACGCAATTCCCCGCGTCCACTCCGCGCGCGGGCCTGCTCGGACAAGGATCGTTCCTGGCCGCTGCCGCGGGTCCCGTCGAGACCTCTCCCACCGCGCGCGGCATCTTCGTCCGCGAGCAACTCCTGTGTCAGCACGTGCCGCCCCCACCGCCGAACGTCGTTGTCGATATCGACCCGAAGGAAGACAAGCCGCAAACCCGCAAGCAACGCCTCGCGCAACATGTCGAGAGTCCGGCGTGCGCCGGTTGCCACCGCCTGATGGACCCAATTGGACTCGGACTCGAAAGCTTCGATGCGATCGGCAAGTTCCGCGCGAAAGAGACGCTCCTCTTCACCAGCGAAACCAACCGCACCGAGCCGCGCAAGGTCGAACTTCCGCTCGAAACCTCGGGCGAAGTCGCCGGTCTCAACGGATCGCAGTTCAACGATGCCACCGGACTCGGGCGCATCCTCGCCGCGAGTCCTGTCTGTCAAGAGTGCATCGTCCGCCAGTTCTTCCGGTACTCCTTCGGCCGGCAGGACTCCGCCGCCGACCAACCCGTCATCCCCGCGCTCACCAACCGGTTCCGC
>CADECY010000181.1 GCA_902825945.1 uncultured Acidobacteriota bacterium | reverse complement strand
CCGCAAATTTCCCACGACCGTGTCCCGCGAACTGGAAGAGCTTCGCGAGACACGGCGCGTGGTTGCCTGATCGCAACCGGCCTTTCGATACAATCGAAACGTTGAAGCGGGCGATTTTGCGAGGCGTGTTCGATCCGGTGCACGACGGCCACATCGAGATGGCTCGGTGTGCGTTGGAGCAGCACGGCGTGGATGAAGTCTTGTTTCTGCTGGAGTCTGGCGGGGCCAGCGGAGCGGGCGTCGAAGAGCGGTATCGCATGCTCGAGCTCGTTTGCGCGGATGAACCTCGATTCGCCTGCTCGACAGAGCACCCGGCGGAGCACGCGCGGGTCGAGTGGCTGGACGGCTCGGAAGCGGAGACATCCTCTTCGCGATTGCGCGAGATGCTCGGGCACGGACATGTCTACGGCGTTGCCGATGCGGTGGCTCTCCACATCCTCGAGCACGGCTTGTACGGAATCGGCAAGACGGGAGTGCCCACGCTCGACACAGACCGCCTGGTGCTGCGGGGGATCCGGCCCCGCGATCGCGGGTTTCTCGTGGCGCTCGACACCGATCCGGAGGTGATGCGCTACATTCACGACGGCGCGATGACGCGCGGGGAGGCGGAGAAATGGGCGAACCATCAGATCCTATACGCGGCCTCGCGGAGCCACAACGGCAAATGGATCGCGGAGCGGCGGTTCGATGGCGCTGTCGTGGGCTGGGTCGAACTCGGCAAACACGGTGGATGGCGGCGCGACGACACGCAGGTGGGCTATCAGTTCGCGCCGGAGTTCCATGGCCAAGGTTATGCGCGCGAGGCCGTCAAGCGGGTGGTGCGATTCGCGTTCGAACGGCTGCGGCGGGATCGTGTCGTTGCGGTTGTGCGGCCCGCGAACGTTCGCTCTTCGCACCTTCTCGAAGTTCTGCGGTTTCGAAAGAAAAAGCGGCACCCGCGTGAGAAGCGTGATGGTCACGGCTTCTATGTGGTCACGAGGCGCCGCTTTTCGAGCCGCTACCGGAAAGGCCGGTAGACCCGGTTCTGGGCTACCAGTACAGCTTCAGAGCGACCTGCATCCGGCGCGGGTCGAGCAGGATATCCTGGTTGCCCGTCAAGCGCCCGAAGTTCGGATTCGTCAACCCGTTCGGACCCGTTCCGAAGCGCACGCGATTGAAGATGTTGAAGGCTTCCCAGCGGAGGTTCATCTTGATCTTCTCGGTGAGCGCAAACGTCTTGGCGAACGAGAAGTTCTCCGAGTAGTTCGGGAAGAGGCGGAGCTTCGGGTTGAACCGGGTCATGTTGCCCAGGCGGTCCTGCGGCTGGGCGCCGAAGAACGTCGCGGGTTGGAAGAAGCGATCCGTTTGGGGATCGAAACTCGAACCGGCCTGCGCTCCCTGCCAGCCGTCGTAGCCGGGCACTTGGGGCCGGTTGGAGCCATTGAAGATCGGGAAACCGACCGCGGCGCCGAGGTTGACTGGGAGTCCGTTCGAGTACAGGTGAATCGCGCCGATGCGCCAACCGCCGAACACCAGATCGGCGAACTTGCTGCCGCCCACCGAGAACTGGCGTCCCTTGCCGAACGGTAGTTCGTAGACGTAGCTCAACTTGAAGTTGTGCGTGACATCGAACTGGCCGATCGACTTTTCGAGACGGCGGTTGTAGTGGTCCATCGACGATGCACCGGGCCAGTAGGAATCGGAGTCGGTGATGAGCTTCGAGAACACGTACGAGGTCTGGAGGGTGAGTCCGGAGGTGGTGCGTTTGTCGAAGCGGATCATGGCGGCGTGGTAGCTCGAGTGGCCGGAGTGATCGCCGCCGCCCGACGCGGTGTCGATGTTCTGATACTGCGGGAACGGACGAAGCGCCTGCGCGGCGGATCCATTGAACGTCGGGAACGGACGGCGGATTCCGGCAGCCACCACGGCCGGATCATTGATGTTGGTGTTCAGCAGCGCCCGGCCGTATTGCTGGAACGCCGAGAACGGAACCTGGTTGTACTGCAGGTTCTGCGACTGCAGCGCCGACCCAGCCATGCCGTTGTACGCCAGTTCGAACAAGGTGTTCTTCGGCAACTGACGCTGAATCGAAAGCGTCCAGGTATCGTTGACCGGAGGCTTGGTAGCCTCGCTACCCTGCCACCACGGGATGTTGTTGCCGTTGGCGAACGACGGATTGATGAACGGCGGAATCGGATAGGTGGGGAAACCATCGCGGAAGCGATACGCGGGCTCGATACCCGAGGTCGTGTTGATCGCGTCGAAGATCTGCACGTGTCCGAGGAAGTGCGTCGATCCGGTCACCGTGGTGATCGCGCCGTAGGCACGCGCATAGGCGGAACGGATCACGGTCTTGTCGTTCAAGCTGAACGCGAACCCCAAGCGCGGTCCGAAGTTCTTGTAGTTCGCGCCCGCAAGCGACCGGCTGCCCTCGCAGCCCTGACAGGTTCCGGCGAAGATCAGCGCGCCAGGAAGTCCGCCCGCACCGGGGTTGGTCCGCGTGGGTGCGAAGTCGCTCCAGCGATCCTTCGATTCCACCGGCGGGAGCGTGGTTTCCCAGCGCAGTCCGACGTTCACCGTGAGCCGGCGGCTCAGCTTGTAGTCGTCTTGCGCGAATCCGGCGAAGTACGGCCACTGCTGACTGATGAAACGCACCGTGTGGATCTGGCCGTTGTTGGCCTGTCCGAGCAGGAACGAAGCGAACGAGTTGCCGCCAGCGAGATTGAAGTTGGTCTCGCCCGGAACGCCGGTGCCGACGAAGCTGAAGTTCGAAAATCCCGCGTCCCATTGCTGGCCGAAACCGTTGTAGTGGTTGCGTTGAAACATGCCGCCGAACTTGAAGCTGTGCTTGCCTTTGATCCAGGTCAGGTCGTCATGGAATGAGAAGACCGTGTTCTCGGATCCGTTGTTCGACGTCCCGCCCCAGCCGTTGTATTCGCTGAAGCCGAGAGCGGAGAGGTTGTTGTTGCAGATCGGCACGTTCTGGAGGCAGAACTTGTCCTTCCAGTTGCCGAGCAGTTCGTTCGGCGAATAGTGAGATTCTCGCCAGTTGTTGCCGCCCGCGTAGAAGCGGTTGAGCAGCGTGGGCCGGATCGTCCAATCCCAGCTCATGCGGTAAACGTCGGAAAGGTTCCGCGAATCGTTGTAGCCGGTGTAGTAGCCGGGCAACTGGTTCGGAGCACCTGCGGCTCCGGGATTCTTGTAGATCCGGTGATAGCCGAAGAAGCCCGATAGACGGTGCTTTTCGTTGAAGACGTGGTCACCCTTGATGTCGAACTTGGTCCAAGGATTCAGTTCCACGCCTTGTGTAATGAAGAAATTGGAGCGGACATAATCGCTGGTACCGGGCCGCGCGTTGTTGTTCGGCTTGAGCACACCGCCGGGTCCGCTTTGATAGACCTGCATCAATTTGACGCTGTTCGGATCGAAGCGCGCCGCCGGAACCTGATTGTTCGCGAACGGCTGGCGGGTGCGGCGATCGGCGCTCAGCGTCGCAGGATCGTAGATCGGGATGCGCGCCCCAGCGGCGTTCACCCAATTGGAGAAGTCTCCGCGATACATCTCCTCAGCCGGAACACTCGCGGTCTGCGTCGCCGATCCCACGCGATTGCGAAATCCTTCGTAGGCGGCGAAGAAAAAGGTCTTATTCTTGCCGTTGATGATCTTCGGGATCCAGACCGGTCCGCCGGCCGACGCGCCGAAGTTGTGTTGCTTGTAGACCCCGCGACGGCCTTCGAAGAAGCGCCGAGCGTCGAGCTTGTCGTTGCGGAGGAACTCGTAGGCGGAACCGTGAAAATCGTTGGTTCCGGACTTGGTCACGAAGCTCATCAGCCCGCCGGCCGCATGTCCGTACTCGGCTTTGAATCCGTTGGAGTCGACCGTGAATTCAGTGATCATCTCGAGCGAGGGCGCGTTGTAGCTGATCCACGAGGTTTGGAGAGCGCGAGTGGTGGCCGCCGAGGTTCCGTCGAGCGTAATTCCGTAGCTCGCCGCTTGTCCGCCACCGATCGAGAAGTTGTTGTCGCCGTAGTTCTTGGCTTCCGGCGTCAGCGTGGCGAGATCGAACGGACTGCGCATCGCGCCGCCTACCACCAGCGGAAGCTCATCGACCATCTTGTTCGAGACGTTGACGCTGGTCTTGGCGTTCTCGGTCATCAGTTGTTCGACGTCCGCGGCAACCTCGATGGTCTGCTGCGCGGTTCCCACTTCCAGTTGCGCGTCGATTCTCACGTTCGCGCCTGCGTTTAACGTGACGCCGGTGCGCACGGTGGGTTTGAAGCCCTCTTTTTCGACACGGACGCTATATTGTCCCACCGGCAAAGCCGCGAACGTATAGGCGCCCGCGTCGGTACTGTTCATCGAATTCGAAATGTTGGTGCCGGTATTGGTCGCAGTCACCTTGGCGCCCGGAATCACGGCTCCAGACGAATCGCTGATGGTGCCGGTCAATGCGGCACGGTCACCCTGGGCCCAGAGCCCGACCGCTCCTACAAGAGCGAAACACAGGTATCGAATTCCCCTTGGGGCCATATAGTCTCCTTGGACTCTACGAAGCTCGTCTCCACAACCTCGGAACCGTCACATTGTCACATAAGCCGCCCGCCCAGTCAACGAGATTGGATTCCTATCCATGCGGGAACACGCACCGTTGTGCGCAACCGGAACGGGGAAGCCAGAACTGGGGGGCTGTGCGAAACATCGCCTCGGATGAACCCGATACGAGTGATCGCAGCGCTGTTCGGGAATGAGCCGGAGAGACCGCACCGAGTGTCAATCGGTGCGCGTTGTTGGACGGGCGGGGGGACACCGGCGCAAGGCGCGCAAGAAAACGGGCCGCACCGAATGAGTCAAACCAAGAGACCCGGCGAGCGAATCGGATCGGCGCAACAAACCGCGGCGATCCGGCCGCGGCGGCGGCCCAACCCGCTGTGGCACGCGGAAACGCCGCCCTTCATCGCATCCTTGGGTGCGCTACATCCACACGTAGAAGCCCGCCGAGACTTCAGTCAGGCGGAGCTTGCCGCTCACCCCGGGCAGGTCGAATGGCTTGCCTTGCATGTACTGGCGGATGTCGAACCGCACACCCCACATGTGGTTCACCTTCACTTTCACGCCGGCGCCGTAGTTCAAACCGAATTTGGTGGAACCCTGGCCGTAGCTGGCCGAGGCTCCCGGCGGAACGAAGTTGCTGAAGTGGACGCCTCCCGCGGCGAACGGGCGCACACGGCTGCCCTCCGGGGTTCCGTAGAGCAGAAAGTTGTAGAAGCCCTGATGGATTGCCATGCCACCCTGGTCCTGTCCATCGGCCAGCAGTTTGGTCCGGTTGTAGCCGTAGCCGGTTTCCTGGCCCATGAACTTCCACGAGTTGAATGCCATCCGGAAACCGAAGCGCCAGCCATCGTCGAGCGTATAGCCAGAACCGAGCGAACGGCTGGAGATCCTTTGGATGCCGCCGCCGCCGCCGACTTCGAACGACTGCGCGGCCAATCCGGCGGCCGCCGCAAGAGCAAGGAAGATGGTTTTCATAGTTTCCTGGTTACTAGACGATTACGACGTGTATCTCGCCCGGACCGTGCACGCCGCGAACCAGGAACTGCTCGATATCAGCGGTGCGGCTCGGTCCGGTGATGAACACCATCCCGCTCGTCTTTTCGGCCGGTTCCGGGACCAGGGTGAACAACTCGTCGAGTCCGGTGAGCAGGCGCTCGCGCGGCAGAATCGCCAAGTGGAGCGGCGGAAGCAGCGACACGAGCCGGGCCTCCTCGGTCGACGAGAACATCACCAACGTCCCCGTTTCGGCTAAACCAAATGTAGCAGACGTGATTCCCACGGGATAGGTTGCGCAGCGCTCACGGAGTGCGAGCCGGTCAGTCAATCCGGTCTCGACACCGGGAATCGTGGTGATGCCGCAGTCGGCGAGAAATGGCGCGTTCGACGCGATGGCGGGGCGCCCCGCGAGGAGCTTGGCGGCATAGTCACGCGCATCGTGCTTCGACTTGGCGCGGAACGTTTTGCCGTTCAGCTTTTCGAGCGCCGTGCAGAACTGCTCGATGCGCGTCTCCACCCGCACGTTCGGAATCGCGAGCAACGGAGGCGGCGGCGGAGGCGGCGGCTGACCGGCCTCGCGCCCGAGCGAGCTTCGTACTTTCGAAAGGATCAGATCGCGCGACATCAGTGTGTTTTTCCTTCGGCGGCTTTCGCTTCCTGCCGCTCTTTCCACAGTTTCCGGAAGCTCTTGGGAGCGGGGGCCGGCAAGTCACGCTGGCTCAGCCAGGCAGCGATGGGTCCGAGTTTCATGAATCCGGGAACGCTCCGCAGCCAGCCGTTCTGGGTGGCGGGCATGGTCAGAGGAGCGCCGGAAAGCGCCAGTTTCCAAAGCCCGGGGTTGCTCATCACGAGTGCCCACGCCTTGAAGCCCAAATGCTCGATGCGGCCCTCGCCCTGACGCTCCTTCTCCTCTGCGATGTCGTGACGGAGTTCGAGCAGGATCTTCGGGATCTCGATCTTCACCGGACACACCTCACCGCAGGCCCCGCACAGGCTGGATGCGTGCGGGAGCCACGGGTCGCGCGTGACGCCGTGAAACTGCGGCGAAAGGATCGCGCCGATCGGCCCCGAATAAACCCAGGGGTAGCTGTGTCCGCCGATCTTGCGATAGACCGGACAGTGGTTCAGGCAGGCGCCGCATCGAATGCAGTAGAGTGCCTGGCGCTTCGACGGGTTTTCGAGAACCTTGGTCCGGCCGTTGTCGAGCAGGACCAGATAGAACTCCTCGGGCCCGTCGATTTCGCCCTGACGGCGTGGTCCGTTGAGGAAGGAAGTGTAGACCGTAAGCGGCTGGCCGGTGGCGCTACGGCCGAGAACCTTGAGGAAAGTAGCGAGATCCTGTGCGCGCGGGATCACCTTCTCGAAACCCGCGAAAGCGATCTGGATGCGCGGCGCCGAACTCGACAGCCGCGCGTTGCCTTCGTTCTCGACGATCACCACGGCGCCGGAATCAGCCACCAGGAAGTTCGCACCCGTGATGCCGAGTTCCGCCGTGAGGAACTTCTCACGCAGCACGCGCCGCGCGATCATCGTTTGCTTCTCGATCACCTCTTCCCGCTCGACACCGAGCTTTTCCGTGAAGATGTCGGCTACGTCGTAGCGCGTCTTGTGCAGGGCGGGCGCGACGATGTGATACGGAGTCTCGCGGGCGAGTTGGAGGATGTACTCGCCGAGGTCGGTCTCGACGACATCGATCTCATCGTGTTCGAGCGCGTGGTTGAGCTCCACCTCCTCGGTCGTCATCGACTTCGACTTGACGATCCGTTTGACGCCCTTCTGTTTGCAGAGTGCGCGCACGAACGAGACGGCCTCTTCGGCGTCCTTGGCCCAGATCACCTTGCCGCCGCGTTTGATCACGTTGCGCTCGAGTTGCTCGAGGTAGTGGTCGAGGTTCTCGATCGTGTGGCGCTTGATCGCATTCGCCTGATCGCGCCATGCCTCGAAGTTTTCAGCGATCGGATCCAGCACCGAATCCTTGCGCTTCTGCATCAGGCGCCCGGTGGCGTCGTAGATGGCCAGTTGCAGACGCTGGTCATTCAGCGCCTTGTTGATCTTCTGTTCGGGAATCGGGTTCATCGGCTGGCCAGGACCTCGGCGAGGTGGATCGTTCGAACGGAGTGGCCGCCGCGCAGCAAGGCGCCCTGGATCTGCATCAGGCAGCTCGAATCGATCGAGACCACGTACTCGGCGCCGGTGCGGAGAATCGAATCGATCTTGGTGCGCACCATGCCGCCCGACACTTCCGGAAACTTGACCGAGAAGGTTCCGCCGAAGCCGCAGCACTCCTCGGCAACGTCCATCTCCTCGAGCGTCAACCCGCGGACTTTGCTCAACAGGTGACGGGGCCCGCGTTTGATGCCCATCTCGCGGAGGGCGTGACAGGAGTCGTGGTAGGTGACCTTGTGCGGGAAGTGGGCGCCGAAATCGTCTGCCCCGGCGACATCTGTCAGGAACCGCGAAAATTCCCAGACGCGCGGTTCGAGTTCGTGAACGCGCTCCATCTTTTGCGGGTCGCCTCGATAGATGTCCGCGTAGTGATGGCTGACCATCGAGGTGCAGGAACCGGACGCAACCACCACGTAATCGGCGCGGTCGAAGGTATCGAGGAAGTGATCGGCTACCTGTCGGGCTTCAGCCCAGAATCCGCTATTGAAGGCAGGTTGCCCGCAGCAGGTCTGGTCTTCGAGGAACTCCACCTCGTAGCCCGCCCGCTCGAGAACGTCGGCCATCGCAAGTCCGGCTTTTGGGAAAAGCTGATCGACCAGGCAGGTGACGAAGAGAGAAACCCGCTGGGACATGAATCTTCGATTCTATAATAGTCATCAAACAACGTGGCGATGAATCGGCGGCAACTGTTGGCATTTCTGGGAAGCGCGGCTGTTTCGGCCCGCGTGTGGGCAGCGGAAACGGCCGCTACCGTGCGGGGAAAACTGGCCACGGGTTCTCCGGCGAGGCTGGTCACGGCCGCCGGACCGGTCGAGTTGACCGGCGATACACCCTCGCTGCTGGTGCTTGGCGACGCTCGGTTGAACGGCGTCGAATTCGAGGCCAACGGAGCGATGGCAGAGCCCGGCAAGTTCCGCGTGGATCCGATCCACAAGCGAAACATGTTCGTGCACAAGGACGGCAAGCGCCTGATGATCAGCTACTGGTGCTCGGTGTGTTCGATCCGGACGTGGCAGCCGGGGTCGTGCCTGTGCTGCCAAGACGAGACAGAGCTCGACCTGGGCGAGTCGTTCGAGACGGTCAAGTAGCGCACTCCCATCTCAGCGCTTCTCGAGCATAGGCACCATCTGGCCTCACCAAGAAGCAAGCCGCATCGCAACGGGGCGGCGTTGCTGAATGACTGGCTGTTCTCCTACGCCGCCCCAACCCGGGGAGCTTCCGTCGGCGACATCCCTCAGGCGGACGGCGATTGGGTCGTCCTGGCCGAGAACTGGTCGTCGAAGTCGCGGTCAGCACCCGGCGAAAGACCGGCTGCTCACCTCCATCGCGGGGATCCAGGTGGGCCAGGACCGGACCATTCGTTTCGCGCATGTTCCACGCCTGTGGCTCAATCGGGCGTCTGCACTGGACGGCGACAAGCGCCGAGTGATTGGCGGTGTCGAAACTCGGGCGCGCGTCGCCCGAGCACGCCGCGTTTCGATTCAACGCTGCAGCGTATGACTACTTGAACTCGAGCAGTTCCTTTTCCTTCGCCTTCGAGGTCTCGTCGACCTTCTTGATCGCGGCGTCGGTCATCTTCTGAACATCCGCCAGACCACGGCGTTCATCGTCCTCGCTGATCGTCTTGTCCTTCATCAGCTTCTTGAGCGCTTCGTTGGCGTCATGGCGCGCCTTGCGCAGCGCGACGCGGTGCTCTTCGGCAACGTGATGGAGCTGCTTCACCATCTGCTGGCGCCGCTCCTGCGTGAGCGCCGGAATCGGGATGCGCACGATCTTGCCGTCATTCTGCGGATTCAATCCCAAGTCGGAGGTGCGAATCGCCTTCTCGATCGGGCCAATGAGGGAAACATCCCACGGCTGGGCGGTGATCATCGCCGGCTCGGGCACGTGCAAGGTCGCGACTTGGTTGAGCGGAGTCGGCGTTCCATAATAGTCCACACGAATCGCGTCGAGCAGGCCGATATTGGCACGGCCCGTGCGCACGTTGGCGATGGCATGCTGCATGTCGGCGAGCACCTTGTCCATCTTCGCCTTCGCCTGATTCCTGACGTTGTCCAATGACATGTTGGATCTCCTCTGTTTCGCTGGCGGATCAACCGATCACCGAGCCCACCGGCTCGCCCATCGCCATACGCATTATATTGCCACCGGTATTCAAATTGAAAACGCGGATCGGAAGCTGGTTGTCGCGGCACATGACGACGGCCGAAGTGTCCATCACCGCCAGCCCTTTGTCGAGCACATCCTGATGCGAAATCCGCTCGAACATTCGCGCATCGGAGTGCTTTAGCGGATCCTTGTCATAGACCCCGTCGACACGCGTTGCCTTCGCCACGGCGTCCGCCTTGATCTCGAGCGCGCGGAGCGAAGCGCCGGTATCCGTCGAAAAGTACGGATTGCCGGTGCCCCCCGCGCAGATCACGACGCGACCGGCCTCGAGATGCGCGATCGCCGCGCGCGCCGTATAGAATTCGGCGACCCGGTTCATCTCGACCGCGGTCAATACCCGCGTGGGAACGCCCTTGCGCTCGAGCGCGTCGGCAAAGGCGAGCGCGTTGATAACGGTGGCGAGCATCCCCATCTGGTCGGCCACCACGCGATCCATGTGCTTGGCGGCGGCGGCGACTCCCCGGAAGAAGTTGCCCCCGCCGATGACGAGCGCCAACTGGATACCAGTCCGCGAGACTTCGGCGACTTCCGCCGCGAGCGAGTTCACCTTCTCCGGATCGATGCCCAGAGTGTTCTGGCCGGCCAGGACTTCACCGGAGAGCTTCAGCAATATCCGGCTGTACCTTGCCATGCCAGCTACTCGGCGGCCTCCTCGCTCTGCGCGGCAGCAATCTCGCCGACCTTGAATCGGACGAAGCGCGCGATCGAGATGTTCTCCTGCATCTTGGTGATCATGGTGCGGATCAACTGGTCGATCGTCAAGGTGTTGTCCTTGATGAACGGCTGATCGACGAGACACGCCTCTTCGTAGAACTTGGCCAGGCGGCCTTCCACGATCTTATCGAGCACTTTTTCCGGCTTGCCTTCGGCCCGGGCCCGGTCACGCGCGATCTCCTTCTCCTTGTCGAGCACTTCCGCGGGAACATCCTCGCGGCGCAGATACTTCGGATCGGAGGCCGCGATCTGCATGGCGATGTCGCGGACCAGTTCCTGGAACCCGTCGGTGCGGGCAACGAAGTCGGTCTCGCAGTTCACTTCGACGAGAACGCCGAGCTGACTCCCGGTGTGGACATAGCTGCCGATGGCACCCTGGCGCGCGGCGCGGGCGAGGCGTTTGGTCGCTGCCGCGATGCCTTTCTTGCGCAGGATGACTTCGGCTTCCCCGAGATCGCCCTTGGCTTCGTCGAGCGCCCTCTTGCAGTCCATCATTCCGGCTCCGGTCTTTTCGCGGAGCTGTTTCACGAGTGCGGCGGATACTTCCGGCATAGTTGTCGTAACCTCATGAGCGGTAACGGGCGCCCGCGGGGGCGCCTGTCACCGGTTCGTAATTTCTGTTACCCGAATTAGTCCTGCAGTGCTTCGAGCGCGACTTTCTTGGGAATCTGGAGCGTGGAGAGATCCTCTTCGGTGAGGCTCTCCGACATGAGCTTCTCCGCGTACTGCGGCTCGAAGTACTGGCTGTACTCGCTCGACGATTCGTCGGCCGGAGTCTCTTCGGTGACGATGCGGTCAGCGGCGAAGTCGTGCTCGGTGGCGAGCGCGCGGCCTTCGACAACCGCTTCCGAGATCTTGTTGGTGAACAGGCGAATGGCGCGCAACGCGTCGTCGTTGCCCGGAATCACATAATCCACTTCGTCGGGGTCGCAATTGGTGTCGACCACGGCAACGACCGGAATGTTCAGCTTGCGGGCTTCCTTGACCGCGATCGCTTCCTTGCTCGAATCGACCACGAAGAGCAGATCGGGAAGACCGCCCATGTCGCGGATGCCGGACAGGTTACTGGTAAGGTGCTTACGTTCGCGCTCGAGGCGTCCGATCTCTTTCTTGGCGCGGCCGGCCCAGCCATCGGTGGTGGCCATCGCGTCGAGTTCCTTGAGGCGCTTGATCGACTTCTGCACGGTGGTGAAGTTGGTCAGCAGTCCGCCCAGCCAGCGCTGATTCACATAGAACATGTTGCAGCGCGTGGCCTCCTCGGAAATGGCTTCCTGGGCTTGGCGCTTGGTGCCGACGAACAAAACGTTTTTGCCTTGCGAGGCCTGCTCGGCCACGAAACGCATTGCGTCCTTGAACAATTTGAGGGTCTTCTGGAGATCGATGATGTAGATCCCGTTACGTTCGCCGAAGATGTATTCCTTCATCTTCGGATTCCAGCGCTTGGTCTGGTGCCCGAAGTGAACGCCAGCTTCGAGCAATTCCTTCATGGAAATCGAGGGCAAGTAAATGAGCTCCTTGTCGGATCTTGATTGGTCGGTTTGTCCTGGGGGCATGCGCCGGGAAGGCCGCGTCTCAAGCGGGATTTGCGGCTGGCGCGGAGGGGAGGTTCAACGGAAACACGGAAAGGGCGCCGTTTCCGGCGCCCTCTTGGAAAACTTCATGGAACAACGGGACAGCACTAGCGCTTGGAGAACTGGAAGCGCTTGCGGGCGCCCTTCTGTCCGTACTTCTTGCGCTCGTGAGCGCGAGGATCGCGGGTGAGGTAGCCGAGTTGCTTCAGCTTACCGCGGAGTTCGGCATTGAATTCGCACAACGCGCGGGCGATACCCAGGCGGATGGCGCCAGCCTGCCCGATCATGCCGCCACCGTTGGTGGTGATGAACACGTCGAACTTGTCGGCCATTTCGGTGGCGAGGAGGGGCTGCTTCACCACCGCGCGCGACGTCTCGTTGGCGAAGTAGTGGTTCAGCTCACGCTGATTGATCTTGATGCTGCCCGTACCGGGGCGCAGGAACACGCGGGCCACCGCGGTCTTGCGGCGTCCGGTTCCCAAATGTTGACTTGAAACTGGCACTGTAGGTCGAATCTCCTCAAACCGCGGTCGCGGTGGGCTGCTGGGCAGCGTGGGGGTGCTTCGGTCCGGCGTATACTTTGAGCTTGCGGTACATCTGCTTGCCGAGCTTGGTTTTCGGCAGCATCCCCGCGATTGCCAGTTCCACCATCCGCACCGGCCGTTCGGCGCGAACCTTGAAAGCGGCGGACTCCTTCAAGCCGCCCGGATAGCCCGAGTGGCGGCGATACATTTTGTCGTTTTCCTTGGCCCCGGTCAGGCGGACTTTCTCCGCGTTCACCACGATGATGTGGTCACCCGTGTCGAGGAAAGGAGTGTAGGTGGGCTTGTGCTTTCCCATCAACATTTTGGCGGCTTTTGAAGCGAGCCGGCCGAGCACAGCCCCGTCGGCGTCCAAAATAAACCAGGAGCGCGAATCTTCCTGGGCCGACGGAATGAAGGTTTTCATAGACAGACGATCTCCGTGAGAGTTCTACAGTACCTTAGGGTAGCCGAATCGGTCGCTCGCTGTCAAATCGCTGTCATGTTGCAGCCGAGAACTTCGGGGAGCTGAAGGGGCGCTGGCCGGTTCGTGCTCTCGGACGCCAGCACCAGAAGCCCTTTGGCCGAGTCGAAGAGTGCATCTACTCCCGGATGAACGCCCAGTGGCAGTCCTGAATCAGATCGCCTTTGGCGATTCTGGAAACGCCCGTAACGGACTCGCGACCGGGACCACCCACCAGGTCACCCTGGAACAGCTCATCATTCACGCGGTAGTACACCTTGGACCCTTCGATCAGCAAAATCTCGCTGTCTGGCTCCCCGGTGTTGATCCTGTAGGTCGCCTCGGTCCGAACGTCGTAGACGAGCAGCTTTCCCGTGGGCAGGGCCATACCATCAACACCGTCGAAGACGGCCATTGCCTCCACTGGGTCTGGGCCGTATTTGGTGCGGCCCCGCCTCTCCTTGGAGCGCACTGTCCGAAACCCCGGTGGGCGCTCCCTTGTCTCAACTCCAGCCAGGAACCTCCCGAAATCGCGAAACGCAATCAAATGAGTTGCCGGAAACCGGCGCCAAGCGCCGCGGCTCTTAACGAGTATGTAATATGCCGGCGGTGGCTTTTTGCCGGCGCACTTTTCCTGCAATACCATGGCTTGGCTGGAATTAAGCAATATGTGGCCAACTGGGTCGCAATTTGCTCTCTCCGGCCGCAGGACCGCCGGGGAAATCGCACCGAACACGGCTCCAAAGTCAGCGGCTCCACGGCCCAAGTTTAGATACAACTTGCCATCGCCTGCGACCTCCACGCCGCGGACTACATCCGGATGGTGATTCACCGCCGCTCCAGCGAGCCCGGTGACGATCGCATGTGAAAAGACGTCCAGGTTGCCTTGATCCGTCTTTGTGGCACAATCGACGAGCGAGACAGACTCGAGTCTTACCTGGCGGCTCGTTGGACTAACTACAAGTCTACTCAATGAGGGGCCGCGCCATGGTGCGGCGGTTACCCACTCTCCGAACCAGCCATCCCCGTACGGCGGCACTGCGCAACGGCTCACAATCTCCGCTCGCGCCAAATCGAGCACTAGAATCTCGCCGCGCGGTTCCGCCGCCGATGATCTTGTGACAAATACCATCGTTCCAAGTTCACGGGCCATTACGGACCAATTTGCGCCAACCTCCTGACTGATCAACTCACGACCAAGTTTCGCTTCGCCCTCGCCAGTGATGTCCACGAGGGCGGCCCCAAACCGAAGACCACTATTCGGGTCGGCGTGCGTCGCAACCAGGACCAGATTCTTTGGCGCCTCGGCAAGCAGGCAGAGAACCGAGCACACCCAAGCAACCAGGGGCACTACCATGCCGAAACTGATCTTGGTTCGAATTCTCATCACGATTAGTCAAACCGGCTCAACGGCTGACGCGCCATAGAGACGGAGGTACGACAGAGCGGGCCTCGGGATTGTTGTAATCGTACAGGACCGAAGCGGCGGACTTTGCCGTCATCGGGAAGCGCACGCCGAGGTCGAATTCGAAAGTGACGTCGCCCGCGCTCGGCCAAAGGTAGAATACCACGCGATCGGGCAGGATCTCGTAGCGGTCCGCGACCTTTTCGAGCGACGCGCGGTCCACCTCGGCTCCCGGCGGGAGGCCCACTTCGGCGATGAGCATCCCGTAGCCGCGGAACCCCACCCGCTCGGCTCGGACCTTGCAGCGGACGCTCTCCCCCACGAGCGGGTCCAACCGATTGAACTCCACCGAGAAGCGGAGATCGGGCGAGGGCGGCGCCGCAGTTCCCGTCCAGGCGACCGAGTGGGCAGACGTCAGCGACACGAGGGCGAGTTGAGGCGCTTCGACCACGGCTTGGTGTTCACCAGCGGACAATCCCCCATCCCAAGGAATCAAGATCGGATCGGAGGCGGCCGCGCCACGTGGAACGCCGATCGATTTCAGCACCTTGCCGTCCAGGCGAATCGCGAGGGCCGGTCCTGACTGGTTGCGGTCCCCGAAGCCGAGCACCGGCGCGGCATCGGCAATCGCCCGCATGGCGAGCAGAGTCGATTGCGTGGACGGCCAGTAGCCGGATCTCCGCTGGCGAACGAGGAAGACGATGGCGCGGCGCAGCAACGGGTCCAGCGCGCGATCATCGGGATTTGCGGCGCGCCAAGCCGCGAGCGCGCTCACCACGGCTCCAGTGGTCTCGACGCGGCCGGCGGTTCCCCACCCGTAGAACGGAGTGTTGGTTTGCAGGTCCCAGTAAGTGGCGCCGCGTTCCTCGCGGGCCAGGGCTTGCAGCCGTGCCGCGGCGTTGGCCGCGAGCGCACGATCGCCGGAGTCGAGAACCGCGGAAACGAAGCGGGCCAACAAGTACGGCTCGTCCACGCTGTCCGTGAACTTCGCGAGGTGATGATAAGCGCCGGTCAATACCTTCGGGTCGACCTTGACACCGGACTTCACGGCCAGCGCGAGGGAGCGGGCCACAGCGGCGGTGAGCCAGA
>CADECY010000180.1 GCA_902825945.1 uncultured Acidobacteriota bacterium | reverse complement strand
TCCACGGCGGCGCCGGCCAGCAATCGCTGAACCGCGTCCGCCGGACTCCAGTAATCGTAGATGCTGACGCCAGGAAGCGCAGTTGCCGGACGATACGTGATCGCCCCGCCCAATGCCTCATTCGGCGCGGGCTCGGTCGAGAACGGAGCGTTGATTGTGAACGAAGCCGTGTCGATCACCGATGCCACGAAACGGATCTCGTCGCCGAAGCGAATCGCCTGAAACGGCTCGAGTCCGTGCGCGGCGACGGTCGTGATCGTGGTTTCGTTCGTGACACCCTGCACGGTGGCGCCGTTGAATACGGCGGGCGCGGCGCCCAGGGCCGCGCGCACCAGTGGGCCGTAGCAAGGATCCACCTGTGGATCGGGCCAACTGGTCAGGTACGTCGTCAGATCCCACGTGGTCCGCTGCCGGATCCCGGAGGGCAGTCCTGGAAACGTGCGAGTGCCCGTTTTGTCGCGGCGGCGCGGAGCTTGCGCCACCTGCCGGATTCCCAGTTTCACTGACGGAATCCGGTTCTCCGCCGTCACCGCGGCGGCGGTTGCGAATGTCGTCTCTTGCGCCACGTAGTGGCGATTGTCGTTCGATGCAATATAGCAAGCCATGTGAATCCTCTCATCCCAAAGCGGCTTCCACCGGAACGTGGACCTTGGTGATCTGAACGAAGTGGCGTCCGCCCTTCTTCGCTGGCCCGAACTCGATCTCGTAGCGTCCGCTGAAGAAGACGCACTCGCCGAGCTCGCCGCGGCAATCCTCGAGAACCGCGGTGACCGAATCGGTGTAGATCTGCGTCAAGCGGTCCACTTCGCTCAACCGGTCGTGCGACACGCGGATCTCGACCGCCACGTCCACGACTCCGGAGAACTTCCGGAATTTCTCCGTCAACAGGTTCCTAGTCTTGGAACAATGGATCAGGATCTGCGGATACTTCGTTCCGAGCGCGCGATCCTCGAGGTCCACGCCCGCATGCAACACCAGCATGGCCGGGTCGGGTATTTCGGTCCAGTCGGACTGGAGCCGCGCGCGCAATTCCGCCAGTTGCTTCGGAACGCCAATCTGACCGCGAAGCAAGTCCGCGATCGCCGTCAATGCGACACTCGATGCTCTCGCCATCGGATTATCCTCTCGGCAGCACGCGGCTGCGGCGAACGTAGTAGTCCGGCGATTGTCCGGAACCGGCGGGCAGGCCCGGAACCAACCCGGTGCCAGGCATGGTCCACGTCGATCCCACTGGAATCGCGCCGAGGTTCTGTTTGACTGGAAGGCTGCCGGCTACGCTCACGTAGACGTCCCAACCCGCGGCATTCGCGGGAGCGCCTTCCGCGGAAACGGCCGGTTGGATTCCTTCCGTCGCCGAATAGAGCGCAACCGGACTCGCGGCGCTCGACGCACTGGACGCAGACCGCCATGCGACCTGAATCGCGTAGGTGACATCAGCTCCGGGAGCGCCCGAAGCTGTTACCTGCGGGGCCTCGGGGCGGGGAAGCGGATCGCGGACCACCCCCACGCCCACTTCCCGCACCATCTCGGCGGTCTGATCGGCCAGACGAGCGTACTCTTTCCAACGGCCGAGATACCGGTCGTTGAGCTGGCTGTTGTAGGCGTCGCAGTAGACCGCCGCCAGCGTCTCCAGCACATGCCACCGCTCGAGGCCGGCGGTGATCACCACCTTGCGGAGTTCCGCTTGCCCATTGAGCGAGATCGACTCTTCGCCGCCCGTGCGCAACAGAAACATGGAGATCTCCAGTTCGAGCTTGCGCTGCGCCACCTCGATCTTCTTGTCGAGGCCGATCCCCTCGTTGCGCGCGGTGTCGAGGATCGAGCTGTCGTATGCTTGCAGGTCGGCGACTTCAGCCACCGGCCCGTCGGTCAGCAGTGCCATTTGGTCTTACCTCACTTCTTGCCCACCGCACCCTTGATCTCGCGGAGGTCTTCCGCGGAGATCACGGTGACGGAAAGCTTGTGCTTGGCCTCTTCTTCCTGAAAGGCCAGGCGTTCGCGGGCCGCGCTGGCCCGATGCGCGTCAGCCTCTTCGGGAGTGGCCAGACGCGCCTTGCCTTCGACGATGCTTCGCGCCGCGCAGTACCGGTTCACCTCCGCGATCACGCCGGCCTTACCGCCATCGGTGGTCGAGAAGCTCACGATCAGCGGGAACGCTTCCTCGATTCCCGCTTCCATGTCGCGAATTCTCTTGTAGTAATCTTTCAAGTCCATTCCGTTCTCCTTCATCCGTTCCAATGCAAAGGGAGGCGCCGGAGCGCCTCCCCTCGTGTCTCACGCGGCTGGTTGGGAGCCGGTTAGCTCCGCACCTGCACGCCGTGGTTGTTGCGCAGTACGCCGATGCCGTAGAGCACATCGACGGTGAACTGTTGCGACAGCGTGTTCGGCTGGTAGCTCATGACCACGCGCATGCCGAAGTTTCCGAGTTCGGAATACTCGGCGATGGCGCCGGTGCCGGGCAGCGGAGTCGACAGCTTGCGGACCACGAGCCCGAGCGCGTTGCGGGAGAACGCCAGGTTGTTGGTCGTAACCGGCGCGCTGCCGGTTTTCGGAACGAACTGCGACCGGAAGACGTAGAAGTCCTTGAGCTTGCCGATCGAGCCGTCGACGAGCGCCCGGAGACCCGCTTCACCGGCGGTGCGGTACTCGCTGAAGCGTGGATTCTGGCGCAACTGCGAGTATGCGTCGCTCGAGCAGACCAGATACTTCGATTCGGCGGCCGGAACCTTCGCGTTGAACAACGCGGTTTCCGCCGCGTCGATCGAAGCTTCGGTCAACGCCGAACCCGCGGTGCCCACGGGCGTGTTGGCCGTGAACGACGAGTAGGCGGCCAGCAGGTCGGATTCGATACGCTCCGCCAGGGCCACCACCGCGGGCTGCATGTAGAGCCGCAGCAGGTCGGGAACAGCGATCACCTTGGTCACGTCCGGAATCTGGAACGTGGCTTCGGTGTGCGTGCTGAGCACGATTTGCGCGTTGCCGGCGTTCGGAGCCTGGGTCACGACGGAACCGCCCTCTGAAATGTTGTTGGCCACCATCGTCGGCGGCACCGGAACGTTAATCGTGTCGCCGGCCTGAGCCAGAACGGGCTCGTAGTCGCGGTTCACCAGGTTGCCCATGACGAGGTTACCCATCAGCGCGGGCAGCGCGTCGGCCGCCACCAGCTTAACGATCGCCTGAGCCAAATTGGCCGAAGTAATTGCAGGCATGTCTTTTCTCCTTAATGAAGGTGAGTTCTCAGCTCAGTTGCCTCTGAGCGACTGAAGAGCAACTTCGGCGATCTCGCGCCGTACTCGCTCCATCTCATCCGGGTCCATTCCCGGCTTGATGCGTTCGATGTCGACGCCCGAACGCGCGGGCGCGCTGCCGCGTTGCAGCGTGGCGCCCGATCCTCCCGTCGTCCGCGGAGGAAGCAGCTCCGGATTCTCCTGCACGAACTTCGTCAGGTAATCCCGCAACCCCACTTCTCCCGCCCCGTCCCGCGCCACCAGACGGCCGTCCTCGGCGCGAGCCACGTCGTCCTTGACCGCCTTGAAGGCGAGATCCAGTTTCTGAACGCCCAGCTTTTGGAGTTCGGTCCGGATCGCCGCCGTTCGCTCGGCCTCTTCGGCCTGCGCGCGCGCTTTCCGGTTCTCCTCGGCCAACTCGTTCAGCCGCCGCTCGAGCTGTTCCCGGCGCCGCCGCTCCTCGGCCAGTTCGGCCCGGTGAGCCGGCTCGGACTTGGAACGCTGCAGTTCCATGAACTCTCCGATGACCTCGCGGATCACCGAGCGCATCGAGTCTTCGCCTGATCCGGCTTCATTCTTCTCTTTTTCATCCATCCTCTGTTTACCTCTCCAGCGGTTGAACCGCCTCGTCGATTTCTCGCCCGATGCGGTCCTTCAGCTCTTGCCGCACGTCGCACAGATACTTGAAGGCGAGCTTCTTCAGTACCTGTCTCTTCAACGTCGGTGAATCCACGCCCATGGCCAGCAGCTCTTTCGCGTCCGCCAGCTCGTTGGTGAAGTCGCCGATGTCGAACTCGTCCAGCCCGGACACGTCGATCGTCACGCCGTCCTCGCGAACCGCCGCGATCGACCGCATCACGCGCTTCATCGTGTCCTTGACCTGATCACCCAGGGCGCGCAGCATCTCCTGCGTGATCGCGAAATCGCGCTGCTTCGCCACGCCGGACGTCACGCCGGTGGAAACCGGCCCGCCCGCCTGCGAAAGCACGTAGCACACACGGTAGATCTCTTCCTTCAGCCGGTCGAGATTCTGAGCCGCGATGCTGAACACCCGGCCCTCGGGTTCCGTCCATCCGAACCGGTCGTTCGGACCCAGTTGGATGTAGTAGGAGTCGCCCACGATCTGATTCCAGTCGCGCTCGGAGTAAACCACCGGCATCGCGAACAGACCTTGCGTGAGCGCCCACGAGAGCGCGTTCGACTTGTTGAAGTGCTCGAGCTGCAACAGCGCCGCTCGATTCATCAACCAGAGTCCGTCGTCCAGCCGGAGCGGGAACAGCGGAACCTGCTTGACCTTCGAGAACGAATGGCAGCCCTCGTCCACCATGACGACGCTCTCCTGTCCGAAGACATCGCCTTCGCGCTTCCAGACCTGGAAATGCTCGCGGTCGTAGTAGATCCACCGCGTCTCGCGAGTCCACTTCTCGGAGTCCACACCGGGCTTGCGCAGGTAGGTGTTGCGCAGCACCACCCACTCGTACCCGCCGTGTTCATCGAGACTCCAGTTGATCAGGTTCTCCGCCTGACACGGTGTCAGATAGGCGCGTGAGGCTCCCGCACGATCCTCTTCCGCCAGGTTCTCCGGAAGCGGCCACGCACGCGGAAAATCGGCCAGCGTGTAGCTCGACCCGGTCACCAGCGCCTCGAGTACCTGCTTGCGAAAGAAGTCGGTGATCGTCGTTCCCCGCAAGTCGCAGTCTTCGGCGAACTCGTGGAAGAACGTGGTTCCCCGCCGGTCCTCGCCTTCGGTCAACAGCAGCGGCTCCCGGCGGAACAGCGTCGCGACATACCAGTCGACGATCGATCCCACGAAGTTCTCGTAGTAGACCCGTTCCAGCCGCTCGCCCCAGACGCCGAACGGCTCTTTCTGCCGCCGCATCAGGTACTCGGCAGCGTTCGCTTTCAGTTGCTCACCGCCCACGTACAGATCCCGGTACCGCCGCCAGACGTGTTTGCGCGCGGTGTAATCCGGATGTTCCAGCTCGATTGGTTTCATCGTTGCTCTCCTATAAAAGCGGCCGGTTTTGCTCGCCAACGCGCGGCTTCGGCCCGAACTCTTCCCACAACAGGTAGCCGAGCGCATCGGAAAGATGCGTCCGGTTCTTGTCGCGATCCTTGTCGATCGCGGATGACTCCTCCGCGTAGCTCACTTCCTCGAGATCCCGCACCAGTTCCGGACAGCCTTCGTTGACCTTCAGCCGAACGTCGCCAGTCGCGTCCATCAGTCGCGAATTCACCAGCGCCACCCGATCGCGCACTGCCGGATTCGACCGCGGAATCTTGTATTGGAACGGACCCCACTGATTTCGCGAGAAGTAATCCCGCACCATCTGGTAGTCGGAAGCTCCAGTCGTCTGCATCCGCGAACCCGAGGCGTCGCCATACACGGTGACGCCGCGATGGTGCGGAAGAAACCGTTCCCGGAACTTCTCGCAGGCTTGCAGCGTGCTCGCTCGCCGCAACACGATTTCGCCCAGCACCATCACGCGGTCGCCGTCCACCTGCGCCACCACCGAACACATTGGATCGACGTTGAAGTCGAGCGCCCACAGCAGAGGCAGGTCTGGCCGCCGCTCGATCTTCGACACATGGACCTTCCGGTCGAAACAGTGATACACGCGCGACGTCGCCGCCGCGATGTACTCGCCCAGGACTTCCTGCCGGTAGAACTGCTCGTCGTAGCTCTTCTTCAGCCGCTCATAGAAATCCGGAACTGCGGCTAACAGGTGCACGTTCTCGCGCGGCTTCGCGAAGATGGTCCGGTACTGTCCGGATTCATCGCTCACGAACCGTCCGAAAACCCAGTCGTGCGCCTTCGGAGTCCAGACCGCGAAACCCGAGAGCGCGGAAGCCTTCGGATCCCGCAGACGTCCCTCGAGGCGCACCCACGCGGATTCGTCGCAGTACGTCAATTCGTCCACTCCGAACCATGCCAGGTTGGTGCCGCGCAGGCTGTCCGCCTCGTGCAGCGACCGCAACAAGATCTTCGAACCGGTATCCGTCAACGTCACTGTTGCCTCCGATTGGTGCCATTCGAACGGAAGCGCGTTGGCCGCCAGGATCTCTTTGAGACTCCGCGCCGTCGCATCGGCAAGCATCCGATACGTCGGTGCGCCCAGCAGGCCAACGCGCCCCGGATTCAAATAGGTCATCCGGACCGCTTCCTGGCAAAGAGCCACGCTCTTGCCCGAACCGATCGGCCCGGAGTAACCTTTAAATCGTTCCTTTGCCCTGTGAAACAGCTTCTGAGAGGGCAGGCTCCTGTACAGAATCCTGCGCTCTATTCGTCCTCTGTCTCGACCCATCGAACCGTGACCTCCGCTGGAGAAACGCCACGGTCCTGTTTCGCGATTTGTTTCAACCGTAAGAGATCCGCGGCGGAGCCCGAATCGTCGGTGTCAACGAGACCCTTCGCGACACGGCCGCTGGCCCTTCCCACGAACTCTTTCTCGGATTGTGCGCCGGGATCCACCCGGCGTCGCGCGCGTCCGTCTTTCTTCGTCCGCCGCGTCGTTTTGTCGTCCGTCATATCGTGGCGAGCATGACTCTCTCGCCCGGTTTCAAGTGTGCCGGAGGACAATCGGACCAACCGCACCCTTCGTCCGCAAGTTGCTAATAACGAAGGAGAAATAAATGTGGGTTTCGTGTTACTGGGAAAAAGTGCATCCCACGCACCCGGTTTTGACGCCCGTTTCCGGCTATCCGGAATGCTCACCGAGCGCCAGATCCAGCGCCTCGGCGAGGTTCTCCCCCGAGTCCGACCAAATGGTGATCTTGTCCACCGGCAGGTGGTCGCGAAAATCCTTGGTCAGATAAAGGATGCTGCGAACGTTGGCGCGGATCGCCACCAAGTTCGACTCTTCGCCGGGCAGAAACTGGCCGTCGGTGCCCAACTCGATACGGATATGGTCGCCGAGGTCGCTATCGAAGTCCGGGCCGAAGCACGCGAGCGTCACCCGCGCCGGCCAAAGCCGCCACTCGCCCTTGATCTCCTGCATCGTCTCCCAGAACGTTTCCACCAGGTAGGCGACGTCCGGATTCTGGAAGTGCCGGGCCGCTGCGATGATTTCCGAGGCATCCAACTCTTCCTCGAACCGTTGCTCCATGACCGGCGGTTCGCGATACTCGAGCGCGTAGAGGCGAAGTGTCGCCACGGGCGCGAGCTTCGAGAAGGGGAAGCGCTGCAGCGCCTTCTGAAAATAGGCGAGTGCGTTCCGCGAGTGGAAGCCTCGCAGCCACATCGAAAGGAAAACCTGATCGGCCATCGGCTCCTAAAAGGATCGCACGGCTTGGACGACCATCACGAGCCCGGCGAGCGAGACCACCACCGCGCTGGCAATCGAGAGTTTGGCGGTCCACCCGCCACCGGTCATCTTTTGAAGCTTCGGGCCGGCGATTACCATTGCGCAGCCGATCGCGATCAGGACCGCCGCCAAGCCCAGGCTGAACATCACGAGCAGCCCGAGCCCGAACAGCAGGCGGTTGAGCGAAATCGAAACCAGCAGCACCACCAGTGCCTCCGGGCAGGGAACCAAGCCACCGGAGATCCCGAGCGACAAGAGCGTCCCCTTCGACGGCGCGCCGTGAGAGTGGGAGTGCGAATGGGAATGCGAGTGGTGATGATGGTGAGAGTGCGAATGGTGATGCCCATCGTGGCCGTGCCCGCCACTATCATCCTCAGCCTCACCGCCAGACCATCGCTGACGGAGCAGCCACAACCCGATCCCCGCCACCAGCGCGCCGCTCAGCAGCGACAACCACGGCAGGATCCGGTCGATCGCGATTCGCGTCGAAGCGTAGAGTGTCACTAGGCCCAACACGAACACCGACGCGGTGTGCGTTGCCGTCACCACCGCGCCGAGATAGATCGCATCGGCGATCCGCCCGCGCGAACCAACCAGATACGCCGCGACGATCGTTTTGCCGTGTCCCGGAGTCAGCGCGTGCGCCGCGCCCAGAAAGAACGCAAGCACCAGCGCTGTGCCGAGCACCACCGGATCGCTGACAGAGCCCGCCAGGTATTGCTCCAGCCGGCTGCGCTCCTGTTGCAGCAACAGCAGCGCGAAAAGCGTCAACCCGCGATCTCCTTCACCGCCGCGATTGCCCGGTCCACTTCCTCCATTGTGTTATAGATGTGCGGAGAGATGCGGAGTCCGCTTGCGTCACCGGTGGGAGTCGATGCGATCGCCATCTTGTGCCGCGAGTAGAGCAGATCGTAGGCGGGCTTGACCGCCATCTTGTTCAACTCGAACTTGACAACGCCGGCCGCGAGCTTCGGATCGAGGCTCGTCTTCACCTTCACGCCGCCCATCTCGGCCAGGCCCTGGATCGCGCGTTGTGCCAGTGCGCGCATCCGCGCCTCGACATTCGGCATGCCGATCAGCATCAAGAAATCGAACGCCGCTTCGAGCGCCACCAGCCGCGGATTGTCCCGCTGTCCGAACACTTCGAGCTTCCGGGCGCCCACCAGCGAATCGGACCAACCCGCCGTCACGATCGATGGCCACACCTGCGGAATGCGGTCACGCTTCACGTAGAGCACTCCGGCCTCGAGGGGACCCATTGGCCACTTGTGCGCGCTGCCCGCGTAGGAATCGCAGCCGATCTCGCGGAGATTCACGTCGAGCGCCCCGAGCGTCTGAGCGCCGTCAAGGTGCATCCAGGCGTTCGCCTTCCGGGCGATCTCGACAATCTCCTTCGCCGGGTACTCCACACCGGTCGTGCTCGTCACGTGCGTCACCGAAATCACGCGCGTCTTCGGGGTCACTGCCTGGGCGATGGAGTCGATCAATTCCTGCTTTGATTTGGGCGGTATGGGCGTCGGCACCGCCTTGACCACGATTCCGTCACGCCGCGCGCGGATCTTCCACGAGTCGAGATTCGACGGATGGTTGTGCGTGGTCAGGATGACCTCGTCGCCCGCCTTTAGGTCGATGCCCTTGACAATCGTGCAGGCGCCTTCGCTCGTGTTGCGCACGAAAGCGATCTCATCGGCCTCCACTCCTAACAGCGACCCGGCCTTGGCGCGTGCCCGTTCGGCGAGCGGTTCGTACTTTAGCCGGTTCTGGAAAGAGGGATTCGACTGGAAGTCTCGCAGGTACTCGAGATGGCGGTCGAGCACGCCGCGTGACGCCGGACACACATTCGCGGCGTTCAGGTAGAGCACGCTGTCATCGAGCGGAAACTGCCGCTTGACCAGCTTCCAATAGTCCTCGTGGGCGGGCGACGCCGAACCCGGCGCGGCCTGAATCGCTTGCACCATCGCGGCCCATCCGGCCATGCGCGCGGCGGTCTGCGGTATCGTTCGGAAAAAGTCTCGGCGGGAGCGTTCCATGGGGAGATTGTACTCTAAGACAATGGTCACTGACCTCATCGAGATCCGCCGCCTCGGCGAAAAGAAGCGCGCCGAGAACGAATCGTTCCGCAAGCACCTCAAGCGGCATGACTTCGTGGAACGCAATCTGCGGCATATCGCCGAAGAGATCGAAGGCCAGATCGACTGCACCCAATGCGCCAATTGCTGCCGCGTCGCGACGGTCCGGTTGCTCGAGCGAGACATCACCAAGATGGCCAAGTCGATGCGAATTCCGCCCCAAAAGTTCATTCAGCAGTACTGCGATGAAACACCGGACGAGGGCTACATCCTCAAGCGCACCGAAACGGGCTGCACGTTCCTTTCCGGCAACCTCTGCTCGATCTACGAGGATCGCCCGTCGATGTGCCATGACTTTCCGCATCTGGTCCGTGGTGCCGGCTCGATTCCCAGCCGCATGTGGGAGATGATCGATCGCGCTACGTACTGCCCCATCGTCTACAACTCGCTCGAGGCCTTCAAAGTGGAAACGCGGTTCTTCGAAAAGTCGCGCCAGTTGAAGTAGCGCCGAGGCCGAACGGCGGACGCGCGCGTCAACGACAATATCAGGAACGTCCATGCGATACGCAATCTTCATCGTCCTCGCCCTGCCCACACTTGGCGAGATCGTCGAAATCACTCCCCGGCGCACGCGCGACTACGACGAGCGCGCCAATCAAGGCTGGTGTTCGATCCGCGTCTGGGTCGATGATGAGGTGAACATCTTCATCGAGGAGGGCCGCGTGATCTTCGAAACGGTTCGTGGCCGCCCGGCCCGCGATGCCGGTTCAGAGTGCTCGCAACCCCTTCCGCGCGGCAATGCTCTCAGCGATTTCCAGTTCCGCGGAATCGATGGACGCGGTGAGGTCCGCCTGATCGAGGATCCGGGCCCGCGCAATCGCTACAAGGCCTGGGTCCGGATTCGCGACCCCAAGGGCGGCGGCGAAGAACATCACTTCAGACTGAATTGGAAGAATACGTGGACCCAGTACGGCGCCGGCCGCGGCGGTTCGGGCTCGGGCCGCGACTCCGGGCGGCGTAACGATTCCCCGAGCCGCGACAGTTCCGGACGCTACTTCGACGATCGCGACCGCACCTGGCGCATGGATGGCGACGGCGTCTGCTTCTATCCCGGACGCGATTTCCGTGGCGACGCCGATTGCAGCCGTCTCGGCGAAGACCGCCCGAACATGGGCCGTGTCCGCTCGGCCAGCTATCAGTCGATGCGCGTCTTCGGCCGTGTCCGTGAGGTGGAGGTCTTCGATCAGGAGGATTATCGCGGCGCCAACGCGCGTCTGAGCCGTGATGAGCGCGATCTTTCGCGCGTCCGCAACAACCGCGGCGATTCACTCCCCGGTCGCGTCCAGTCGTATCGGGTACGCTAACGAGAACGCATGTTCGAAATCGTTTATCGCTACGACCCCGCATTTCCTCACGAGCCGGTTCCACAAACTCCGGCGGAAGCAATGGCCTGGCTCGAGCGCGGCAATCACCACTTCGCCACGCTTCTCGATGTCCCCTCTCTCACCGAACAGAGCCGCCGCGTGCTCCCGCTCGATCCCCGCGACTTCGGTCTCGGCGGTACCGATGACAAGGCTCCCGCGCAGGAGCCGTTTGCGGCGATTCTCGGTTGCGCCGATGCGCGCGTCCCCACCGAGATCGTCTTCGAGCAAGGGTGCAACGATTTGTTCGTGGTGCGCGTCGCCGGCAATGTCGTCGGCAGCGAGTGCCTCGGCAGCCTCAGCTACGCCGTGCATCACTTTCACTCGTTGAAGCTGATCGCCGTCATCGGACACCTGCACTGCGGCGCGGTTACCGCGGCGGTCGACCTCTACATGCAGCCCGGCAAGTACCTCGCCTTCGCCACCAACTATCCGATCCAGTCGATCGTGAACCGAATCTCGCCAGCCGTTCGCGGAGCGGTGCTCGCGCTGCGCCGAGTCCACGGTCCGGATGTCACGGATCGCCCCGGCTATCGGGCCTCGCTCGTCGAACTCACGGTCGTGCTCAACGCGGCATGGGCGGCATTCAGCCTGAAGCAGGAACTCGCCGATCGCGAAGACTCGCCGCTCGGTGTGGTCTTTGGCGTCTATGATTTGGTCAGCCGCTACGTCCGCCTGCCGATCGCCCTCTCGGGCCCAGGCACGCCAGACACCGGACTGCACCCGCCGCCCGGCGACGAGCGAGCCTTCGAGCAACTGGGCGATCGCGTGGCGGACGGCGCCTTCATCCGCGCACTTCTCGGCTGACTTATCATAAGAGAATCATGGCGGATGAACTCGACCGGAAAGTGATGCCGTCGTTTCTGCAGGATGCTTTCCAGATCTGGCTGGGCGCTGCCTTCAAGACGATGGAAGGGATGAAGCAGCCGGCCTCCTGCATGAAGGATGTGGTCGGTGAGGCGAAGGGATTGATCGAGATCCCGGACGACACTCCAAAGGACATCCAGGCCCGCGCGCAGGCGATCGCCGGCAACGTCATGATCAAGGCCAACGAGTGGGTAGTGGCGCTGAGAAGCGCTGGAGCCAAGTTCACTGACGAGTCCAAGTGAAGCCGCGCCAAGCCGCCTGAGGAACCTGTTCGACTACGCGAGCCGCGTCGCCGGAGTCTCGTTGATCCTCGCGCGTGTGGCGATAACCGCCGCCGGCCGCTGGATCCGCCGGGAGGAGATGCAGGGGCCGGCCCTCGTTCGCGGAATGTTCGAGACCATGGGCGGCTCGTTCGTCAAGTTCGGCCAGATCCTGTCCCTCCAAATCGACACGCTGCCCCGCGAATATTGCGACGCGCTCCTGTCGCTGCTTGACCGCGTGCCGCCAACCTCGCGCGCCCTCGTCGACACGGTGTTTCGCGAGGAGTTCGGCCAGACCCCCTCGGAGATCTACGCCGAATTCGACTACACCGCGATCGCGTCGGCTTCGATCGGCCAAGTCCATCGCGCGCAACTGAAGGATGGCACGCGAGCCGCCGTCAAGGTGCAGCGGCCCGGCGTCCGGCGCGAGTTCGAACGCGACATCCTGCTCCTGCGCAGCTTCGTCTCGCTGATCTTCCTGTTCCGCATCCGCCAGCTCTACTTCATGCGCGATCCCGTTCGTGAACTCGGAGCGTGGACCGCTGACGAACTCGACTACCGCCGCGAGGCATCCTACTGTCAGCTTCTCGGCGACAATGCCACGGAAACGCCCACCGAGCGCGTTCCCAAGGTCTTCTGGGATCTCACCTCGGCTCGCGTCCTCACGATGGAGTTCCTCGACGGGCCGAGCGTTTCGACCTACCTCAGAATGATCGAACACGGCGACCGGGAGGCCATCGCAGAACTCGAGCGCCGTGGATTCGATCCCGCCATCTTCGTCGGCAATGTCATCTCGAACTTCTCGAGCGATGCCTTCCGCTTCGGTGTGTTCCATGCCGACCTGCATCCCGCCAATCTCCTCATCTTGCCGGATAACGTCGTCGGATACGTCGACTTCGGCATCGTCGCCGTCCTCACTCCGGAAGCGCGCCGCAAACAGATCGAGCTGACCATGGCCTTTTCCACCGGTGATCCCCAGGCGATCTACGACGGCTTCATGAACATATGCATGCTTGGGCCCGAAGCCGACCTCAACGCGATTCGGGGGCGGATCGAGGTGCTTGCGTCAGGCTGGTACGCCGAACCCGCGATTGGCGGAAAGGTCCGGTTCAAAGTCACCGTCACCAAGGCGATGATGGACCTGCTGACGGTCTGCCAGAACTACGGCATTCTCGTCGATCGCGAAATGATCAAGTACATCCGCTCCACGATTCTCGCTGACGGCTTGGTGAACCGCCTGGCGCGCGAAGTCGACCTCGCGAAGCTGCTGCGCGATGTCACCGAAGACTACCTCGCACGCGAGGCACGCCAGAAGGTTCTGTCGAGCGGAGGCGCGCTTGCTCTGCTCACCGATCTGACGCTCTGGCTCGAAGCCGGACCCGCGCCCCTGATCAACGCCCTGAGTCAGTTTGAGCGGCGCCAGCTTCGCATCCGCGCCGACTTCAAAGCTCATCCCGACAAGAATTCTGGACTTCGAGTTCGCGCGCTTACCGTGGCAGGAATTTGGGCCCTCGCCGTGCTGTTCCTTGGAATGGGGGGGCTTCCGGCTTCCGGTCAGGCGCCGGCATTGACCGCGCTCGCCGGAACTTTCCTCGGATTATGGACGCTCTGGCTGTTCGCTCTGGTTCACAAGCTGACGCGCCATTGACGCTACACAGCCGATTCGCGATCGCGCACGCCGAGCAGATACAGGATTCCGTCCAAGCCTAGAGTCGACAGCGCCTGTCGTGCTGTTTGCCGTACCACGGGCTTGGCGCGAAACGCGATTCCGAGTCCGGCCAGGCGCAGCATCGGCAAATCGTTCGCGCCATCGCCCACCGCGATCGCCTGCTCGAGGCTGATCCCTTCGCTCGCCGCGATTTGTTCGAGCATCGCTGCCTTCCGGGCACCATCCACGATGGGTGGAATCACGTTGCCGGTGACGATTCCGTCGCGGATCTCGAGTTCGTTTGCATGCAAGTAGTCGATTCCGAGCCGCTGCTGCAGCCGCAGCCCGAAGAACGTGAATCCGCCAGACAGAATCGCCGTCTTGTAGCCGAGCTTCCGCAGTGTCGAGACGAGCCTCTCCGCGCCGTCCATGAGCGGAATCCGTTCCACCACCCGGTCGAGTGCACTCTCTGGCAATCCCTTCAGCAACGACACGCGCTTTCGGAAACTCGCCTGAAAGTCGAGCTCACCGCGCATCGCCGCCTCCGTGATCGCGCGCACTTGCTCGCCAACGCCCGCTTCCGCCGCCAGTTCATCGATCACCTCGGCCTGAATCAGCGTCGAGTCCATATCGAACGCCACCAGCCGCCGGTTACGGCGATAGACATTGTCGTGCTGGAAGGCGATGTCGATGTCGAACTCCGCCGTCAGTGCGAGCAATTCCTCACGAATGGCGTCCTCATCTTCGAGCCCTCCGGAGGTCGCGAGCTCGATGCAAACGCGCCCGGGCGCGGTGTCCGAATCGAGCGGCGTGCGGCCTGACAAACGGTCGATCCGGTCGATGTTGAGCCCGTGCCGGGCAAGCGTCCCACTGACATCGGCCAAATGTTGCGCCGCGATCGACGGGCCGAGCAGCGTGACCACGAACCGCTTCTTCGTCTGTCCGGCAACCCAGCCGCCATACTCGTCCGCTGATATCGCCGTGAACCGGATCTGCATTCCGAGTTCGTGCGCCTTCAGCAGCAGGTCGGTGAGCATGCCGGACGGACGCATCTCTGGCGTCAGTTCGACCAGGATTCCGAGCGCGAGCGACGAGTGGATCACCGCCTGCCCGATGTCGAGCACTCGGGCGCCGTTCGTTCCCAGAATCGTCGTCAGTGAGTGTGTCACTCCGGCCCGGTCAGGCCCGGAGACTTCGATGAGAAGAACCCGCGAATCCGTCATGCCAGGGTCAAACCCGGAAGTAGTCGCCCCGCCATTGCTGGATGGCCTTCTTTATGTCCCCGCCCTTTACCAGTTTGCCATCGAGAACCTGTTGCACCAAGCCCGCCAACTCGCCATCGGAGGCAAACCGGAGCGCAACGATCTGGCCTTCGGTCAACTGCGCCGAAGCCTTCTCCGCGAGCGCCGCCGGCAGTACCTTCTGGTAACGCACGCGTTCCTCGAGCCGGATCAACCGGTCCTGCGCCTTGAGCGGATTCACGCGTGTGAGTACCGCCATCACCACCAGACCCAGTGCCAACAGCAATCCCTCGACCGTATCGAACGAAGGTGACCGGTACAACTTGATTCCCGACCAGACCAGGTGGAGAAACACCACCGGGAGAAGAAAGAAGTGGAACGGCGGATGGTTCCGCGTGTGATTCGATAAAGATTGCCCTGAATTTTCCATGGATTGACCCCTCTATGCGGAAACGGTAACCGGCTCGGGCGTGAAGTCCTCGCCGGGATTGATGTACTGATTCAACTCGAACTGATACTGCCGGTCGTAAAGGCTGCGATAGCGTCCGTTCAGCGTCATGAGTTCGGAGTGCGTACCACGTTCGACGATTTCGCCGTGCTCGAGCACCAGGATCTGGTCGGCGCTGCGGATCGTAGACAACCGGTGCGCGATTACG
>CADECY010000179.1 GCA_902825945.1 uncultured Acidobacteriota bacterium | reverse complement strand
CGAATCTGTGCCTCGATCGCGCCCGAGCCGAGAAGCCCACGGAAGAGCTTCCCGATATGACCTCGCCCGATGACACACCCGAAGCCGCCACGCTGGCAAGCGAACGGAAGCGCCGCCTCGAAGTCGCGCTGCAATCGCTGCCGGAACGCGAGCGAGCCGCCGTGGTGTTGCGTGAAATCGAGGGGTTGGAAACCAGCGAAGTTGCCGCGATTCTCGGCTCCACCGAAAGCACCATCCGAAGCCAGGTGTCGCGCGCGATCGGACATCTGCGAGAGATCCTGACCAACGTATGAACGAGAACGAAATCCAGAACCTGCTGCGCGAACTTCGCGACGAGCCCATTCCCGCGGATTCACTCGCCAGAGTGCGCGCGAGAGTCGAGGAGCGGACACGCCCGCGCGGATTCAGCCTTTGGTGGAAAGCGGCGATTGTAGTTCCGCTGCCAGTGTTGTCGTTCTTCCTTCTGATCCTGGCGCGGCGGGAACCGGTGCCAGTACCGCCGAAGCCGCAACCCGCGGTCCAAATCGCCACCGCCCCACCGGTAACGAGGCCGCGCGCCGCGAGACCGAGTGCCCCTGAGCCGCGCCACGCAACGCAACCGGCCGAGGTTCGAATCGAACGCCAGCCAGCGCCGGCGCCAATGGTCCGGATCGAAACCGAGGATCCGGACGTCGTCATCATGTTGATTGCCGAATGAGAGGTGAAGCCATGAAAGCCATTAGAATCGCCGCAATGCTCGTCGTCACGAGTGGGCTGATGACAGCCCAGGAAAAGAGCAAACTCGAGGCCACGATCATCCCTATCAAGACACTGAGCGGAGACTCGTTCGACCGGTTGGTCAAGCTGTTGGACGTCTTCGGTGTCAAAATGCGGTCCGACAGCAGACTTCGCACCATCGTCGTCTACGGCGACAAGGAACAGACCGCCGAGATCAAGCGCGTGGTCGCGGAGCTCGACAGGCCGGGCAGCGAAGCCGCCATCGGCCGCAACATGGAAGCGACATTGACATTCCTCCGCTGCTCGACCAAGACCTCCTCGGAAGCCACGCCACTGCCAGCGGACCTGGAACCGGTCGCCAAGCAACTCCGCGCCCTGACTCAGTACAAGGACATCCAGCTCTGGGACGTCATTCCGCTCCATCTTCAAGAGGGCCGGACCACGGAGCAATCGACGCGGCTACCAGGACCCTTCGCCGAGGGCGTGGGCGCGACGACCCAGGTCAAGCTGTACCCGGAGTCCGTGTTCCGCCGCGACGCGGGACGCTACGTGCGCTTCGACCGGATGAGCATCGGTTTCAAGATGCCCGTGCGAGTGGGAGCCAACAACTTCCAGTTCATCGACGTCGGCCTGAACACGGCCGGCGACTTCAAGGAGGGCCAGAAGTCGGTGCTGGGAAAAGTCTCCGGCCTCGACGACGAGTCCGCGGTCTTCGTGGTGGTTTCCCTGAAGGTCCTCGATTGAATTACACTCTATATGGGCTATGAGGGTTTCGGTTATCATACCGGTACGAAATGCCCCCATCGATTTGGAAAAGTGTCTGGCTGCGCTGGCGGTCACTGAACACAAACCCTGCTGGGAGTGTATTGTCGTAGACGACGCGTCCACCGACGCGACGCCTGATGTCGCGCACAAGGCCGGCGCGAGAGTTGTTTCGCTGGGCGAAAATGCCGGACCGGCGAAGGCTCGCAACCAGGGCGCTCTCCAAGCGACCGGCGACATCCTCTTCTTCATCGACTCCGACGTGCTGGTGAAGCCGGATACGATCGAACGCGTCGCCGAAGCCTTTGAATCGGACCCGAAGCTCGACGGGCTCATCGGCTCCTACGACGATGAACCCGGCTCCCGCGACTTCATCTCCCAATACAAGAACCTGATGCACTGTTACGTGCATCAGAACGGCCGCCGCAAGTCCTCCACCTTCTGGAGCGGCTGCGGTGCCATCCGCCGCGAACTGTTCCACGAGATGAAGGGTTTCGACGAAACCTACGAGCGCCCCTGCATTGAAGACATCGAACTCGGCTACCGGCTGATGATGCAGGGCCGCATCGTGATGCTCGACCCGGACCTGCAGGTCAAGCATCTCAAGCGCTGGACGTTCTGGGGCCTCATCAAGACCGATATCTTCGACCGCGGAATCCCCTGGACCGAACTCATCCTTCGCGACCGTCATATGCCCGACGATCTGAACATCCAGATCTCGCAGCGCGTGAGCGTCGCCGTGATGTTCCTGCTGGTGGCCCTCGCGCTGTTTGCCGCGTTCCGTCACGGCCAATATTTTCTGGTGCCCGCGTTCGCGCTTCTGTTCCTCGTGGTCGGCCATTATTGGGCCGAGTTCAGCTCCGGAACCGGATCGAAGACCGCCAAGCTGGCCTCGACCGGTGCGTTCGCTCTCGTGTTGGGACAGGCGTGGCTCGCCGGATTCGTCGAACTGGTCCCGCTTCTGGCGGTGGCGGGCCTTTTATCGATCTTGCGCCATCGATATCACTACAAGACTTCGCTCGAACGTAATCTCGTGCGATTGGCGCTCGGAGCGGTCGCTGGCTGCGGCGCCGCGTTCGCGCTCTGGCAGTTGCCCTCCGATCCGCTGATCTACGGCTGTTTCCTGCTGCTTGCGGCCGCGGTGGCGTTGAACAATCAGTTCTACCTGTTTCTCGCCGAAAAGCGCGGCCACGCCTTCGCTATCGCCGCCGTCCCTTTCCACCTGCTCTACCACCTCTATAACGGCATCTCGTTCATCGTGGGAACGCTGAGCCATGCGCGCGGCAAGATCTCTCAAAAGGCTGAAGCGGACGCGGACGTTCGCGCCAGATAAATGACCGGACCCGAACTCTACCGCCGCGCCAAGAAGCGCATTCCTGGCGGCACGCAACTACTTTCCAAGCGCCCCGAAATGTTCCTGCCGGACGAGTGGCCCGCCTACTACTCGGAAGCACGCGGCGTCGAACTCGTGGACCTCGACGGGCGCCGCTTCGTCGACATGTCATTCAGCGCCGTCGGATCGTGCATCTTGGGCTACGCCGATCCGGATGTGAACGCGGCCGTGAAATCCGCAGTCGATCGCGGATCGATGGCGACGCTCAATTGCCCCGAAGAGGCCGAACTCGCGGACCTGCTCTGCGAACTGCATCCATGGGCGGAGATGGTCCGCTACACACGCTGCGGCGGCGAAGCGATGGCGGCGGCGGTGCGCATCGCGCGCGCCCGTTCACGCAAGGGCACGGTGGTCTTCTGCGGCTATCACGGCTGGCAGGATTGGTATCTCGCCGCGAATGTGGGAACCTCCGATGCTCTCGTCGGGCACCTGCTTCCCGGGCTTGATCCCGCGGGCGTTCCCGCGCAACTGGCGGGCACCGCTATTCCGTTCCACTACAACGATCTAGCGGGGTTCCACGCCGCCGTCGCGAAAGCAGGCAATGACTTCGGCGCGGTGGTGATGGAGCCTACGCGCGGTGTCGATCCCGCGCCCGGATTTCTCGAAACGATTCGCAACGTCACGCGCGCACGCGGAGTCCCGCTGGTGTTCGACGAAGTGACCGCGGGTTGGCGCCTGAACACCGGCGGCATTCATCTGCGTCTGGCAGTGACTCCCGATATCGCCGTCTTCGCCAAGGCAATCAGCAACGGATACCCCATGTCGGCGATCATTGGCACCGGCGACACGATGCAGGCCGCGCAGGAGACCTTCGTGAGCTCCACCTATTGGACCGAGCGCATCGGACCCACCGCCGCGCTCGCCACTATCCGCAAGCATCGAGCCTTGGATGCCGGCCCGCGCTTGGCAGCCGCGGGCGCTCGCGTCAAGAAGGGTTGGGCCGAAGCCGCCCGGACCGCCGGACTCGACATCACCATCGCCGGCATGGATCCGCTCGCCCGTTTTACGTTGAACTATCCGAACGCGCAGGCGGTGCGCACTCTCTTCACGCAGGAAATGCTCGACCTCGGTTATCTCGCCTCGAACTCCTTCTACGCGATGGTGGCTCACACGGACGAGATCATCGATCGCTACCTCGCGACTGTCCGCGAGGTGTTCGCGCTCTTGAAAGGTGTCATCGAAGAGGGCGCGGTCGAAAAGCGTCTTCGCGGACCCGTGGCTCACGCCGGCTTCTACAGGCTGGCACAATGATCCGCCACGCGCTCGGGGCGTTGCTCGCCGCAACCTTGCTCGCGGGCGCCGATGCCAAGATGGTCCGCATTCCACGTTCGGTCCGCACCGCTACCGATGCCATCACCGCGGTGCCCGCACGCGTCGTGGTCAACGAGTTCCTGATGGGAACCGCCGAAGTGACGCAGGCCGAATTCGCCGAAGTGATGGGATCGAACCCGGCGTTTCACAAGGGTCCGGACCTGCCGGTCGAAAACGTCACCTGGTGGGACGCAATCCGCTACGCCAATCTCCGCAGCATTCGGGAGCGTCTCGAGCCCGTCTACGATCTCGCCACCGGAGCCGCCGATCATCGCCGTAACGGTTATCGTCTTCCCACCGATGCGGAGTGGCAAGCCGCGTACGGCACCCCGCCAGCCGAGCGCCGTGCCAATCTCGGATCGAGCAACATCAAGAGCTCCGAAGTGCTCGCGCGCGAACTCGAGCAGAGCGGAACGCGCAAGGCAGGCAGCTTCCCCGCGAATCAGTTCGGGCTCCACGACATGTCCGGCAATGTGTGGGAATGGTGTGAGGACTGGTTCGACCCGATCGCCGGCGCGATCCACCAAACCACCGATCCGCATGGACCCGCCACTGGCCATCAGCGCGTCCTGCGGGGCGGATCCTACATCACCACCGTGACCAGTTGGGCGCGCGGATTCCGCACTTCGATGCCGCCGGATCATAAGAGCCGCTTCACCGGCTTCCGCCTCGCGCGCACCGTTCCAAACGTCACCCTCACCGATCCGCCCGAGTGGATGTCGAAGGTGTATCAGCCGCCGCCCGCCTTCCTCGGGAACAGTGGAGAGTTGAAGCCGCTCGTGCGCCCTGTGGATCGCGACTGGGCAAAGCTCCGCGAGCCCATCCAAGCGAAGTGGACGAAGATCCTCGGTGCTCCGAATACGGCCGTTCCCGCACCGAACGCGAAACTGCTCGCCACGTTCGAAGAGCCTACCTACACGGGCAAACTGATGCTGCTGCAAGTGGAGCCGGACTTCTGGGAGCGCATCTACGTGATGGTTCCTCGCCACGCGAGCGACAAGCCGTTGCCTGTCGTGATCACGCCTTACTACGATGTCGATACACCTGCCGGACGCCATTTGAGCGGACGCAACTACCTTCCACCGAGCATCCGCTCGTTCGGTTTGCTCGCCGTGCAGCGCGGACACATGGCCGTGGGCGTCCGCTGGTTCGGCGAAAGTTATGGTGAAGGATACACGGAGGCGGTCGCGAACCTGAAGCTCCGTCATCCCGATTGCACAGGGCTCGGCAAGTGGGTGTGGGACGCGCAACGGTTGGTCGACTACCTCTACACGCTCCCCACGGTCGATCGCGATCGCATCGGAATCGTGGGCCAATCGCTCGGCGGCAAGATGTCGCTCTACGCAGCCGCAATGGATACGCGCATCAGCGCAGCGGTGGTTTCGGAAGCGGGCATCGGCCTGAGCTTTTCGAACTACGAGGACTTCTGGTATCTCGGCGAGCGCCGGGGAAAGCTCGAACCCGGAACCGATCAGCACGAACTGCTCGGGCTCATCGCCCCGAGGCCCGTGCTCGTGATCGGCGGCGACTCCGCCGACAACGACAAGAGCTGGTACTACATCAACGCCGCCAAGCCCGTCTACGAACTGCTCGGGCGCCCCGATCGAATCGGATACTTCAATCACCGCAAGGGCCACACCCCAACGCCGGAGGCTTCCGGGCTGGCATTGGACTGGCTGACCTACTGGTTGTCGCTTTGACCAGGTGAACTCTCGATAACCAATTCTCCGCGTCCGCCACGTGGACTCTGAGTGGAGCAGTTCCTCGAGGCAGGGATCGGCATCGCCGCTGTCACGAAAAACGATCTCGCGCCGGACTCACCGGAACCGAAGGCATGGCGCAACGGTCCGCCGGTTTTCGTGCTGTCGTTGAAGGCGGGCGGCACGGGCTTGAATCTCGTGAATACGAATCACGTGCGATTCGGCTGGCCAAACACATCTGGCTATTCGGCGGTGGCAAGCGGCCTCTCCGGAGCGGGAACGGTGGACACGGCGGAGGTTTCCATCAGGCCAATTCTGTTGGGAGGCGGGGTCCCTCTCGCCCCTCATCTGTCACGGTGGGTCGGCTTTCCCTCGTGAATCACAAGCCTACTCGTCTGCAACGGTTTCGCTGGACTACGCCATTTACAGCCTATCGATGAACATCGGTCGTTTCGCGTCCGTGAGATTGACCCCGGCGAGCGTTCGCAGTCTTTACTGATCCCACGCAATCAGGGGAAGCCGAGCGCAATCCGCTACCATGGCCGCATGACTCCGCCGCTTCGACTTCTGCTCGTCCTCGCGCTCATTCGCGCCGCATCCGCCCAAATCGCGGACGCCGAGCCGGGCCTCGTGGCGGGAATCCCGGTCAACTACACGGAGGCCAAGTCCGGCGAATACACCGTGCCGGACGCACTGAAGTTGAACAACGGTACGCCGGTCAAAGATGCGCGCACCTGGACCACCAAGCGCCGCCCCGAGATCCGCAAATTGATCGAAGATCACTGGTTCGGCCGCGCGCCCGGACGCCCGAAAGAGATGTCCTTCGACGTATTCGAGAAGGGCGCGCCGGCGTTCGACGGCAAGGCGATCCGCCGCCAGGTGACCATCTATTTCACCAAAGACCGATCTGGTCCCAAGATGGAGCTGCTGCTCTACCTTCCGTCCGCCGCAAAAGGTCCGGTGCCGGTCTTCCTCAACATGAGCTTCTTCGCCAACAACCTCGCGGTGGCCGATCCGGAGATCCGCACCGGTAGCCGCTGGGATCGCGAATCGCGCAAACAGGTTCCCGCGGTTCCGCCACCGGCTGCCGCCAACAGCGCCGCGAACCGCCGGCCTCCACGCGGACTGCGCGTGGAGCAGTTCCTCGAAGCGGGCATCGGCATCGCCACCTTCACCAAAGACGATCTCGCGCCGGACTTCACCAGTACCGAGGGCATGGGAGTCAAGGAACTCTACCTGAAGCCCGGACAAACCAAGCCCGCGCCCGATGAATGGGGCGCGATCGCCGCCTGGGCTTGGGGCGCTAGCCGCGCGCTCGACTATCTCGAAACCGACAAGGGCGTGGACGCGAAGCGCGTCGCGATCCACGGCGTTTCGCGGCTCGGCAAGACAGCGCTGTGGGGGGGCGCCGCCGATGAGCGCTTCGCCATGGTAATCGCGAGTTGCTCGGGTGAAGGTGGCGCTGCCATCGCACGCCGCAACTACGGTGAGACCCTTGCGCACATGTCCGCGCCCACGCGATACCCGTATCAATTCGCGGGCAACTACGCGAAGTATGGAAACAAGGTCAACGAGTGGCCCGTCGACGCGAACCTGCTGATCGCGATGATCGCACCGAGGCCGCTGCTCCTGCAGACCGGCAATACGGACCGTTGGTCGGACCCCTATGGCGAGTTCCTCGCCGCTGTCGCGGCTGCTCCGGTCTACGAACTCTTCGGCAAGAAGGCACTCGGAACAACGAAGCTTCCAGCGCCGGGCGAAGCCATCCTGCACGATATCGGCTACATCATGCACGATGGCGGACACGGCACCGTCCCATCGGACTTCGATGTCTACATCCAGTTCATGAAGGTGCATCTGGTGCGGTGACTCGCGCGCCGCCGTCAACCGCATTGCGAACCCCACCGCAACTCATCCAGAATGAACTCATGCTGAGGCGTTTCCTCCCGGCCGGACTTCTGCTTGCGCTCGGCCTCCTTGCTAACGAACCCGTCAGCTACGACCGCCAAGTCAGGCCCATCCTCGGCCGGCGTTGTCAGGCTTGTCACCAAGGCTCGACAGCCGCCGCCGCAATCGACCTATCGAAATTCGCCGGCGTCAAGGCCGTTGCCGCGAAACTCGTCGCGGCCGTCTCCGGAGCCCAGCCGCGAATGCCCAAGGGTCTCGCGCCGCTCGAACCGAAGGAAGTGGAACTGCTCCGCGCCTGGGTCGAACAAGGCGCGAAGAACGACGCGGGCGATGAACGCTGGTGGTCGCTGCGTCCGCTGCCCGCACGCGCCGATCCGAAGCAATCGATCGACGCATTCCTCGCCGCCAAGCGCCAACAGGCCGGACTCGCCGAGAGCCCGCGAGCAGACCGCCGCACGTTGATCCGCCGCGTCTCGCTCGATCTCACCGGACTCATGCCCACGCCGGACGCGGTCCGCCGCTTCGAAGCCGACCCGTCGCCAGAAGCCTACGCGAACCTCGTCGATCGCCTGCTCGCATCGTCCCAATACGGCGAGCGCTGGGCGCGTCACTGGCTCGACATCGCACACTACGGCGATTCGCACGGCTACGACAAAGACAAGCCACGCGCGAACGCTTGGCCCTATCGCGATTGGGTGATCGAAGCACTCAACAGCGACAAGCCCTATGGCCGGTTCATCGAAGAGCAGATCGCGGGTGATGCGCTCCACCCCTCGGATCCGAACGCGCTGATCGCCACCGGATTCCTCGCCGCGGGCCCGTGGGATTTCGTCGGCCACCAAGAGCTGAAAGAGGGCACGGTCGACAAGAACCTCACTCGCGTGCTCGACCGCGATGACATCGTCTCGCAGGTGATGTCGGCGTTCACCAGCACCACCGCCCATTGCGCGCGTTGCCACAATCACAAGTTCGACCCGATACCGCAGAAGGACTACTACAGGCTCCAGGCGGTCTTCGCCGGAGTCGATCGCGCCGATCGTCCATTCGATCTCGACCCCGCCACCTTCGCGCGGCGCCGCGACTTGATGGAGAAGCGCCGCCAAGCGCAGCTTCGCATGCAGCCGCTCGCCGACAAGATCGAATTCGCCACCAGCCCCGAAATCGTCGATCTCGACATCCGGATTCAGGACGCGGGCCTGCTGATCGCGCACATCGGAGAGCCGAAGACTCCGGCCGAAGCGGAAGAGAAGAAGATGCTCGCGGCACGGCGAGATCGCGATCGGGAACGCCGCCAACAACTCGTCGATGCGATCGTGGGCGCGCAGGCGAAGGCCGAGCTCGAACGTTTGCAGGCCGAGGCGAAAAAGCTCGATACCGAGATCGCCGCGCTGCCGAAACCGAGCTTGGTCTACGCGCCATCTGCCTGGTTCACGCGCATGGGCAACTTCCGGCCCTCGGTCGAGCCTCGGCCAATCGCCCTGCTGACGCGGGGCGACGTGAAGAACCCGCAAGATCCGGTTGAAGCAGGCGCGCTCTCGATGCTCGATCTGCCCTTCGATCCGGCGCTCGGGCGGCAAGGCGAAGCGGGCCGGCGCGCCGCTCTCGCCAAATGGATCTCCTCGCCCGCGAACATGCTCACGTGGCGATCGATCGTCAATCGTGTCTGGCATTATCACTTCGGCGCCGGACTCGTCGACACGCCGAACGACTTCGGCCGCATGGGCTCGCAGCCCTCGCATCCAGAACTGCTCGATTGGCTCGCCGTCTGGTTCCGCGACGAAGCACGCGGATCGCTCAAGCAACTCCACCGCGCGATCGTGACCAGCGCGGCGTATCGACAGTCCTCCGCCGATCGCGCGGACGGCGCCCGCGCCGACGCCTCGAACCGGCTGCTGTGGCGCATGAATCGCGCGCGGCTCGAAGCCGAAGCGATCCGCGACAACGTGCTGCTCTCGGCTGGTCAACTCGATCCCGCGCGCGGCGGGCCCGCGGTCCGCATGTTCTACTTCAAAGACGATCACTCGCCCGTCTACGACTATGCGCGCTTCGATCCGCACACCCCGGGAGCGAATCGCAGGTCGATCTATCGATTCATCGTGCGCAGCGTGCAGGATCCCTTCATGGAGCGGCTCGATTGCCCTGACCCCTCGCTGCTCGCGCCCAAGCGCAACACGACGCTCACCGCGATTCAGGCGCTCGCGCTGTTGAACAATCCCTTCATGGTGCGCATGTCGGGCGCGCTCGCCGATCGCTTGCGCAAGGAGGCGGGCGCGGATATCGAAGCGCAGGTCCGGCTGGCGGCGGACCTCGTCTATCAACGCACGCCTCGCCCCGATGAACAAGCGGCCCTGGCGAACTACACCAACCGGCACGGGCTCGAAAACTTGGCGCGGCTACTCTTCAACTCGAACGAATTCCTCTTCGCGGACTGACCCACATGACCTCCACCCGGCGCGACTTTCTCTTTCAATCGGGCGGCGGACTCGGTGGCATCGCGCTCGCGAGCCTACTGCACGGCGCGCCCCCACCCGCGGCCAGCGCCAAGAGCGTGATTCAGATCTTCCTTTCCGGCGCAGCCAGCCAATGCGACACGTTCGACTACAAGCCGCTCCTCATCTCGAAAGCCGGCGAAAAGTGGGACCCGGGCGAAAAGGTCGAACTCTTCCAGAGCAACCCCGGCGTGGTGATGCCGAGCCCGTGGAAATGGCGGCGTCATGGCGCGTGCGGCAAGTGGATCAGCGACATGGTGCCCGAGATCGGAACTTGCGCGGACGACATGGCGTTCGTGCATTCGCTCATCTCGAAGTCCAATATCCACGGGCCCGCGACGTTCCTCCAGACCACAGGCTTCATCCTGCCCGGATTCCCCAGCGCCGGCGCCTGGATCTCCTACGCGCTCGGAAGCATGAACAAGAACCTGCCCGACTTCGTCGTTCTGCCCGACCCGCGCGGAGTCCCGCCGAACGGGCCCGCGAACTGGGGCGCGGGATTCCTGCCCGCCTCCCATCAAGGCACCTCGATCCGCGCGGGTACGCCCGAACCGATCCAGGACTTGAATCCGCCCAAGGGCTCCTTCATCACGCCCGAAAGCGACCGTGACGGGCTCGCGTTGCTCGAGAAGCTGAATCGCTCGCACCGCCAGGGACGCGAGGGTGACTCGCGCCTCGATGCCCGCATCGCGTCATATGAAATGGCCGCGCGCCTTCAACTCAGCGCGCCCGAAGTGCTCGACCTCACCGGTGAATCCGAAACCACGCGCAAGCTCTACGGAATCGATGACGAGCGGACCGCCGACATGGGCCGCCGCTGCCTGATCGCGCGCCGCCTCGTCGAGCGCGGTGTCCGCTTCGTGCAGTTGTGGAGTGGCGCCGACAATGGATTCCCGCGCCGCAACTGGGACAGTCACGAAAATCTTGCCAAAGACCACGGCGAACTGGGCTTCTCGCTCGACCGTCCGGTGGCCGCGCTGTTGCGTGATTTGAAATCGCGCGGATTGCTTTCGTCCACGATCGTGCACTGGGCCACCGAGTTCGGCCGCATGCCGTGCAGCCAAGGCAGCAAGGGCCGCGATCACAATCCGTTCGGCTTCACCACGTGGCTCGCGGGCGGAGGAATTCGCGGCGGTACCTCGTACGGCGCGACCGATGAGTGGTCCTATAAGGCGGTCGAAAAACCGGCCTACGGATACGATATCCATGCGACCATGCTGCATCTTTTGGGAATCGATCATGCGCGGCTGACCTATCGCAACAACGGCATCGACCGCAGGTTGACCGACGTGCACGGCAACGTGATTCGAGAGATCCTGGCGTAGTTTCGACAAGCGTCGTTGGGACTCAGCCGGATCGCGGGCCCTCATCGATCGCCTGGATCGCCGCCGTGATCTCGCTCCGCGTGTTGAAGAAGTGGATCGCCAGCCGGAAATCCCCGTCGCGCCGCACCGGCGATCCCAGTATCCGTTTCTCCGTGCCCAGCCGCTGATAGAGTTTCATCACGTCCGCCCCGCGCGGAAGCCGGACCACGAACACACCGGATCGTTCCGCCGTGTTCTCCGGCGACACCAGCGTCAACCGCCCGGTGCCGCGCGCCCGTCCGATCGCGAACTCGGCCAATTCATCGATCCGCGAGTGGATCCGCTGCCATCCCACCCGCTCCATCCACCGCAACGCCGCGTCGAAGCCCGAGAATTCCGCCAGCGCCCGCGTGCCGAACTCGAATCGCGCCGCCGAAGGCAGTAGCTTGAAGTTACTCGCGTAATCCATCGACTCGGTGCTGTGCGAGCCCGCCCACGAAATCAGCGTCTGGTCGAGCATCGCCTTGCGCACGAACAGCGCGCCAGTGCCTTTCGGTCCCAGCAGCCACTTGTGGCCGCACGCCGCGTAGTAGTCTGCTCCCAACTCCCCGAAATTCACCGGCACACAACCCGGACCCTGCGCACCATCGAGCAGGTACCGAATCCCTCGCGGACGAAGAAGCGCCGCCAGCTTCGCCGACTCGGCCGTCACGATGCGCCGCCCATTGTTACGGGACACATGCGAGATACTCACCATTCGCGTCGATGGACGCAGGGCGGCTTGCACCTCTTTCAGCAGGTCCGTGCCCGTGTCCAGGTTGATCTCGCGAATCCTCACGCCGAAGCGGTCGCGAATCTGGTACCACGGGAACACGTTCGCCGGATGCTCCTGATTGCTGATCACCACTTCGTCGCCGCGCCGCCAGTCGACCGACCACGCCGCGATGCAGATCCCCTCCGTGGTGCTGTGCGTCAGCGCAACCTCGCTCGGATCGGCGCGGAAGGTCCGCGCCAGCCGAGTGCGCAGGTCCGGTTCCACTCGTTCCAGCCGGAATCGCGTGTCCGCAGGACCGCGATTCTCCCGATGCAGGTTCCGCGCCACCTCGTCCAGAACCGAAACCGGCGAAGGACCGATTCCGCCCGTCTGAAAATTCGCCGCTGTGGTGGACGCTGGAATCTCGGCGCGTGCCTTGCGAACCCAGTCCGGCTCCGCTGTCGCGGAGTAGGAGGCGCCAGCCTGCATGGCCAGCCAGCCCAGGGGTACGATCGGGGCAGTAGTGGAAACGAATCCGCGTCTGGATGTCCCGCGCATGAACGTTCGACAGTATACCAACAGCGTAGTGGGCCCGAGCTTGCACGCACTGCCTCATGTTTCAGCTCACCGAAGCGGAGCCGGCAAACTCGAGGCTGCACATTGCGAGATCTGTCCGGTGGGTGCTCGGGCCCGAACATGCGCGGACGTTTCTGTTGCGGCGCTCGGGCCGGGATGACGCCGCAGAACCTACGCCGGCCGGTGAGTCGCGCTGGACGGCGGCCGTCTGGTTGCGCACGGTGACAAGCTGCCGTGGTGAGCGCCAATGCGAAAGGCGGGATCCGAAGAGCCGCCAATTTTGCCCGCACCGTCGCCGACAAGGCTTGCCGTTCGCCGGCCGTGCAGCAACTGGTTTGCTCGGTGTGAGGCAACGTTCAATCGAATCTATGGCTAGCGGACCCTCCCGGAAGATCTCGGCCCGAGTCACAACGGTTGAAGACAACGTTGTCAAGTCTTTAAGTACCGCACCATCAACCACGTCCGCGCCCCTGCCCAGCCAACCGCTCCCGTGGACCCCGCGAACACCCCGAAAAGCTTGACACGGCATGCTCTACTGGGGGCTCGGCAAATGCCCGGCTCGTCGTTCTTTCACAACTGAATATCTCGGCCTGGGAGGCGGTTAGCGCGTCCTACCGCTGATTCCGATTTCTATCAGCGATTTACAAATGAACTTGGGGAGTCACAAGAACGTCACGCATCGTCCCACTGAGGGCGGTATGGAAGCTCGCTCAGTAGTGCCTCGTCTCGAAAGGGGCCGGCGGAGGGATCTCACCGGGGAGGAGCCGGGCATGGAGGGACCATCGTTCGGCTCCCCCCAATTCCCAGTAGAATGACAAAGCATGATCATCCGTCCGGCCACCTTGGCGCTCTCGCTCGCCCTCTCCCTCCCAGCCGCCGAGCCCATCGACATCGGCTCACGCCTCGAACTCTTCACGGACTCCCATCTCATCGAGTCCATCCAGCGCGACGCACGCCGTCAACTCCATCAGCCCATCCCCCGCGAGATCTCGCTCACGATGGACAAGCCCTGGGAAGGCAACGCTGTGAACTATATGACGGCATTCCGCGACGGCGACGTCTACCGCCTCTACTATCGCGGCGCTGACGTGGTCTACAAACAGGACGGCTACACCGAATCGCACCGCGAAGTGACCTGTTATGCCGAGAGCAAGGACGGCATCCATTGGACCCGCCCCAATCTCGGGCTCTTCGAGTTCAACGGATCGAAGGCGAACAACATCGTCTGGGATGGCGTGGGCCGGCACAACTTCACTCCGTTTCGCGACCCGAACCCAGCCGCGCCAGCCAACGCGCGCTACAAGGCGATCGGCTTCGGCGAAAAGACGGCGGACAAGCCCGCTGGACTCTATGTCTTCCGCTCGCCGGACGCGATCCACTGGTCGCTGATCACGGACAAGCCGGTGATCACCAACGGCAAGTTCGATTCGCAGAATCTCGCCTTCTGGGACTCCGAACGCGGCGAGTATCGCGAGTATCATCGCGGGTCCCTCAGAGGCCGCGACATCATGACCGGCGTCTCGAAGGACTTCGTCACCTGGACCGAGCCCGTCTTCCTCGAGTATTCTCCGGGCCGCGTCAGCGAGCTCTACACGAATCAGATCATCCCCTACTATCGCGCGCCGCACTTGTTCCTCGGCTTCCCGACGCGTTACATCGATCGCGGCTGGACCAAGTCCGCCGAAGCGCTCCCGAGGCCCGAATACCGCAAGCTACGTGGGGCCAAGTCGCGCCGCGAGGGCACGGCGGTGACCGACGGCATGTTCATGTCGGGCCGCGATCGATTGCACTTCGAGGTGTGGCCCGAGTCGTTCATTCGCCCAGGACTGCGCAAGACCGACATGTGGTTCTACGGCGATGCTTATCAGAACTGGGGACTGGTCGAAACGAAATCCGCGATTGCCGACGCGCCCGATGAGATCTCGATTTACGTCACCGAGAATACGATGCAGGAACGCACCGCCTACCTGCGCCGATACACGATCCGCGTGGATGGCTTCGTGTCGCTCAACGCGCCGTTGAGCGGCGGAGAAGTTCTGACCAAGCCCGTTCGCTTCCGCGGACGCCGGCTGTTGCTCAACTATTCGACCTCAGCCGCCGGCACGATCCGTGTGCAGCTCGAGGATCCGAGCGGGCATGCATATGAAGGCTTCTCGTTCGCCGGCAGCGCCGAGCTGTACGGCGATTCGCTCTCGCAGCAGGTGGAGTGGAAGTCCGGCGGCGACGTTTCCGCGCTCGCGGACAAGCCCGTGCGCGTGCGCATCGAACTTCGTGATGCCGATCTCTATTCGCTGAAGTTCGCGGAATGAACATCCGATAGGCTCCTTCGCTCATCACGGTGGGCGAGGCCGTTTCGAACGGGCACGAACAGCACCCGCGGCGGCCCATGAACAAGCGGAAACGGCGGCCTGAATTTCTCACGTTCACGAATGAGAAATCGTGGGGCCGATTTCCGCTCGTATTGGTGAGCGCGCTTCGAGCAACGCAAGCCCGGGCTTCCAGACTGATGCTGGGGGTACGGCGAGCACAACTCTCTCTCGTTCAAAATCAGGAGCCAATACATGAAAAGACGTGTCTTTTGCGGGCTTGTGGCGGGTGCCACCGCGCTGACGCGGCACCCCGCCGCCGCGGCGCCCAATCCCGAATACGCCACCAAGCTCATCGATACCATCGGCACAAGCTGCGTAGTTGAGCAACCGTCCGCGCAATCGGTCAACCAGAATAATGGACCGATCGGCGTCGCAGTTCCGTTCTCCGTGGCCGCGAGCACGGCGGCCCAAAGCAGCCTTGTCCGGCTGGCCGAGTTCCGGATCGGTTTGCACCACACGAAGTGGTAC
>CADECY010000178.1 GCA_902825945.1 uncultured Acidobacteriota bacterium | reverse complement strand
CAACTGGAGCTTCAACACGCGGACCGCCTTCACGCCGAATCTCGACGTGGTCAACCTGCTCTACAACGCCTCGCAACGGACCTCGAAGGACGCGCAGACCACCACCGGCATCGGCGCCACATACACCGTCAGCCCGTCGACATTGAGCGAGACGCGCCTCAACTACTACCGCTTCCGCAACGACACCACATGGCCGGGATTCGGCACCGATTTCGGCAAGATGCTCGGCATCCCGAACGTGGGATCGGGAAGCATGCCGGTCATCACCGGCATTCCGAACGTTGCCAATCCGAGCCTCAACGTCGAGGAGACGATCAACTTCAAGGAAGACGTGAGCCGCCTCTCGGGCAAGCACGCTTTCAAGTTCGGCTACGACCTGATGCGCTTGCGCCGCAACAGCTATACGCGCGACAACAACGCTGGCACGTTCAATCTCGCGGGCACGGGCGGACTGAATCCGAATGGCACGAGCATTCCGAACACCGGTGGAAACGCGTTGAGCCAGTTGATGGCGGGCGCGGTCTCGAGCTACACGATCACCTCCAACCTGTTGAGCTCCCTGCCGCGCAACTGGATTCAATCCTGGTACCTGCAAGATGACTGGAAGCTGCGCCCGAACATCACATTGAACATCGGTGTGCGCTACCAGTTCCAGAGCGCGCAGAACAACAAGTACGGACAGGTGTCGAGCTTCGATCCCACCGGCGTCGACAACATCGTAAGCGGCGCCCGCGGCGTGATCACCCATCCGAAGCAGCTCCACCGCCGCGACTGGAACAACTTCCAGCCGCGTGTGGGATTGGCATGGACGCTGCCGCGCCGGCTCGTGGTCCGCACCGGTTTCGCCGTGTCGACCGTGGATGAGCGGCTGCCAGTCGCGCCCTCGGAAGAGTTCGGCTCGACCACAGGGCGCATCGATACCCCGAACGGCGACTTCCGTCCGCGATTCCAGTTGAGCCAAGGTCCAGTGGCTTCTCTACTGCAGTTCCCAGCGATCCGGTCCGACGGCTCGATTCCCTTCGTGGGAACCAACTTCGGCGGGCGCAGCGCGACTTGGGTCGATCCGCGCCGCGTGTCGCCGTACACGATGAATTGGAACTTCGGAATCCAGCACGGCTTCGCGACGAACTACCTCGTCGAAGTCACCTACACGGGCAATTCATCGGTCAACGGATTCGAAAACCGTGAGATCAACACGCTGCCGTACGAATGGGCGAACAACCTCCGGCTCACGAATCCCACCGCCTTCAGCGCGTTCCAAAGCAACACGCAGATCTCTCGTCCGTACCCGAATTTCGGCAGCATCATCTTCCGCACCAACGGCGCGCGTTCGAACTACCATGCGGGAACGGTGAAGCTCGACAAGCGTTTCTCGCACGGACTGTCGCTTCTGACGTTCTACACGTATTCCAAACTGATCGACGCAAGCAGTTCGAACAACCTGCTGTCGCGCGCGCTCGATCGAGCGGAGGCGAGCAACAATCGCACGCATCAATACACGGGCAGCATGAACTACGAGCTTCCATTCGGAAAGGGCCGCAAGTGGCTCAATCGTGGAGGCTGGATCAACCACTTGTTCGGCGGCTTCGACATGGTGTGGCTCTATCGCATCCAAAGTGGCGATGCGCTCACGTTCGGATTCGCGGGAAGCCCGTTCCAATACATGCCCGGCACCGTGGCCACTCGGACCGGACGTCCGAACTCCAACGGACAACGCGCGCGCCTGCGTGACAACTGGACCGACATCGGAGGCGACCGCTTCGTGCAAGCGAATCAGAACGGACTGATCGAGTCGATGAACTACTTCTCGTATCCGGCGGCATTCACCTTCGGCAATGTTGGCCGGAACACATTCGACCGGCAGCGTTTCATCGACTCGCAGTTCTCGGCATCGAAGGAATGGAAGTTCCGCGAGCGCGCCACCGCCGAGTTCCGCTTCGACTTCCAGAATCCGTTCAAGTGGTACAACCTATCGGCCCCGAACACGACCGTGAACTTCACCAATCCGGCGACGTTCGGAAAAGTATCGACGAGCACTTCGGACGAGGGCACCACCGCCAATGCAGGTGGACAGGGGCTCATGAACATCACGCTGTCCTTCCGGTTCTGACGTGACTAGCTGATCCCCATCCGCTCGAGCTTCCGGTACAGCGTCTTCCGCTCGATTCCCAGAATACGCGCCGCGCGCGACTTGTTACCGTTCGTGGCGGCCAGAACCTTGCGAATCTGCTCTGCCTCGGCGTCGGCAAGCGTCTCGGTGGCATGCTCGCGCGAGTCCATCGCTTCGATCGCGTCGCGCACGGCGGTGGAATCGACCCGTCCATTCGGCGCGAGAATCACGAGCCGCTCCATCATGTGCTGGAGCTGACGGACGTTTCCGGGCCAGGTGTAAGACTCGAGTTCCTTCTCGCCGGACTCGGTCAGCCGGGCGCCCGTGTGGTAGCGCTCGTTGTACTTCTTCAGGAAGAAATGAGCCAACAGGCGGACATCGCCCGCGCGCTCACGCAACGGCGGAAGCGCGACGCTCACGACATTGAGGCGGAACCAGAGATCCTCGCGGAACTTCTCGTCCTCCACCATCTTGGGAATGTCGCGATTGGTGGCGGCGATGATGCGCACGTCGACCTTCGTCGAGCGGTTCGCACCGACGGGCCTCACCGTGCGCTCCTCCAGAAAACGCAACAGACGCGTCTGGAACGCCGCGTCGATTTCGCCGATCTCGTCGAGAAACACAGTGCCGCGATTGGCCGCCTCAAACAAGCCCGTGCGATCGCGATCGGCTCCGGTGTAGGCACCGCGCACCGCGCCGAACAGTTCGGCCTCGAGGAGAGACGGCGCGATGGCCGCGCAATCCACCGGCTGGTACGGCTGCGACCGCCGCGGGCTCATGTCGTGGATCTTGCGCGCGACAATCTCCTTGCCAGTTCCGGTTTCGCCCTCGATGAACACAGTGGCGTCGGTCTGCGCCACCTTCGCCAACTGCTTGTAGAGTTCGATCATCGCCGGCGAGCTTCCGATCAGGTCCGTTTCCGGCAGATCGTCGATGTCCGTCTCACCGTCGTCCGATTGCGGCTCGAGGCTCTTCTCGGCGCGTTTGATGGTGTCGAGCAGGTCGTCGAGTTGAAACGGCTTGGCGACATAGTCGAAGGCGCCGCCTTCAGTCGCCTTCATGACGGTCTCCATCGAACCGCGTCCGGTCATCAGAATCACCGAGCACTTGGGATTGGTGCGCCGCGCGGCATACAGCACGTCGAGCCCGGTCTTCTCGTCGAGATAGATGTCGGAGATCACGATTGGATACTGACGGCTGTCGAGGCGCTCGATCGCCTCGCGCGTGGTGGAAACCGCGTCGACGGTGTATCCTTCGAGTTCGAGAAAAGTAATCAGCGTGTTGCGGACGGAGCTATCGTCCTCAACCACGAGCAGCGGTCCAGTTGTCATGTCCCTCGTAAACTTCCATGCTAGCAGCCGCTCATCGCGGCGCCGCCTCACAACGCGGGTGCGATCTGGTCCGGCGTGGTCACACCCGGCGGCAACTCCATGATCTTGATGTTGCGGAACCAGATCTCGGCGCCTTCCGATTCCAGGCAGAGGTAACCCTTGCGCTGAGTCGACCCGCTGATCGAATTGACGAACTTGCCGTTCACCGACAGACGAATCGTGCCGTTGATCGCGACGACATCGTAGGTGTTCCACTCGCCGCGCGGCTTGCAGCGATTCTCGACCGAGATGCTCCGCGGACCTCGCGGATTCTCGGGAATGATCTTCACACCTCCGACTCCGAACAGTTCTCCATGCACGTACGCAAGCGGAGGCATCACGCCATCCCTCATATGGAGCTTCGGCCAGTCGAGCTCGAGCATCTGAATCTCGACGCCGTCCGGCAGGCGATTGTTCCCGGGCCGAGCCGAACTCCACGCGAAGACGCCCGAGTTTCCGCCGGGCTCGCGATGCATCCACTCGATGTGGAGGACGAAGTTCTCGTACATGCGATCAGAGCGCATCACGCCGATCGGCTGTCCGCTGCATACGAGCAAACCATCTTTCACTTTCCATGTATCGGGCTCGGTGTTGACATTGACCCAGCCGGAAAGATCCCTACCGTTGAACAGGTCGCGCCATTGCGGGATCGAGTCGCCCGCCGCGGTTTGCGACAGTGCGAGGAAGCCGCCCGTGGCGGCGAAGCAGAGCAGGAAGTAGCGGAACATCGTCTCTCAGCATACGCCGGTCCTGGGCTTCGCGCCATTTCGGCTCGGTGAAAGATTTACACTTTTCGCGGCTTCAAACGAACAGTACTGCTGTATTCTCGGAGTCAGCGTGGGCGGTTTGCTTCGGGCGTAATTCCAACTCGGAGAGACCAAATGAACAAGATCGTCAGGCTGCTCACCATGAGCGCCTTTGCCGCCATCTCTTTTGCGCAGGTTCGAACGCTCGAATGCGTGATGAGCCCTTCCAAGGAAACGCCAGCGGTCACTGCGACCGCGAACGGAACCTGCCGGATCGAAGTGATTCTCAACAAGAGCGCGGACGGAGTCGAGTCGGGCTATGTCGACTTCCACATCTCCGCCTGGCTAGCGCGCGCCGAGAAGTTCACCGGACTCCATATTCACAAGGGCGCGGAAGGCGTCGCTGGTCCGGTGGTCGTGAACTCGGGATTGCGCGGAACGGTCGATGGAACCGCCGGTTCGCAAACCCTGTTCTATCAAGTGCCCGTCACGAGCGCGGAAGGGTTGGCGACGTTGCGCGAAATCATGGCCGACCCGGCGGCGTTCTACGCGAACTTGCATACGGAGTCGAGCCCCAGCGGGTTCATTCGCGGTCAATTGCAGAACACCGCCGAATGGCACTCGCGCATGGCCGCGCCCACCATCAATCGCCTGGAAACGCTGATTCGCCAAGTCGCGTTCCGGCTCGGAATTTCGCTGACGAACTGAAATGATCGGCGGGCGTGGCCAACGCTACACTGAAGGTCATGCCCGCAATCACCTGGCTCGGACATTCCACTTTCCAGATCACGCTCGAGACCGGAGAGGTCTTGCTGACCGATCCGTGGCTCGACAATCCGAAGTTCCCCGCCGGACACTCGTTCTCTCGCGTGGACGTGATTCTCGTGTCGCATGGCCACTTCGATCACACTGCGAGCGTCGTGCCGCTCGCCAAGCAGTTCGGCGCGAAGGTCGTGGGAATCTACGAGGTCTGCCTGTTCGTGAAGGCGCGTGGCGTCGAGAACATTTCGCCCATGAACAAGGGCGGATCGCAGCAGGCCGGTCCCGTGAAGGTGACCATGACGCACGCGCTGCACAGTTCTGGCGTCGAGGATGAGAACGGCAACATGGTCTACGCGGGAGATCCCGCTGGTTTCGTGTTGCGGTTCGCCGATGGCCGGGCGCTCTACTTCGCGGGCGACACCGCGGTGTTCGCCGAGATGGCGTTGATCAAGGAACTCTACCATCCCGAACTTGCGATTCTTCCGATCGGCGACCTGTTCACGATGGATCCAGTGGAGGCGGCATTGGCCTGCAAGATGATTGGGGCGAAGAAAGTGATCCCGATGCACTGGGGAACATTCCCGCCATTGACCGGACGGCCCGAACATCTCGCGGATCTGATCAAGGATCAGCCCGGGACGCAGGTGTGGGCGCTGGAGCCGGGGCAAACGGTGCAATGGTAGTCCGCGCGTTCGCATGGTTCGCGGCGGGCGCGATGGTGCTGGCCGCTGCCCCCGCGTGGGTTGCCAAGAGCAACGAGCACGCAAAAATCCTGCTCGAAGCCACGGCGAAGAACTCGCCGGAAGGCGCCGGAAACATCGGCGTGGATGGGCTCGACGAGCAGATCACCGACTTCACCGAGGCGGGCCGCAAAGCCGCGCGCGAGCGAACGGCACAAGCGCTGACGGAATTGCGCCACCGGCTGAGGACAGAGTCCGATCCGTTGGTGAAGCAGGATCTGGAAATCATGATCCAAGCCGCGGACCGCGACCTTCGTTCGCGCGATCTCGACGAAAGACTCATGCTGCCCTACTCGTTCGTTGCGCGGCAGGTCTTCTTCGGACTCCGCGGATTGCTGGACGATCAGATAAAACCGGAGCGGCGAAAAGCGGCTCTGGTCCGGCTGAGGCGATACGCGGGAATGGAGTCCGGATACGAGCCGGTCGCGCGATTGGCCGAGCAGCGCACGCGCGTCAAGTTGCGGGACAAAGCACTCACGGGCCCGTATCGGGGCGAAGTGGAGCAGGATCTCGCACAGTCGGATTCGTTCCTCGACGGCATCGGCCAGTTGTTCGCCAAGTACAAGATCGTGGGCGCGGACGACGCCTTGCAGGCCCTCCGCGGACAGGTTGGCAAGTACAACGAATTCGTCAGGAGGGAAGTGTTGCCCCGCAGCCGCCCGGACTTTCGCCAGCCGCTTGCCGTCTACTCGCTGGGGCTCGAAGAGTACGGTGTCGATATCCCGCCCGCCGCCCTGGTGCGCATGGCTCGCGCGGCGTTTCAGGATCTCCAGCGGCAGATGCAAGAGGCGGCCGGCCGTTTGGCGAAGGAGAAAGGCTGGAGCTTCACCGATTATCGTCAGGTGATTCGTCAGTTGAAGCGCGAGCAGATCGTGGGCGAAGCGATTCTGCCGCACTATCGCGAGCGCCTGAAGCAGATCGAGGAGATCGCGCGGCGGCAGAAGCTGGTGTCGCTGCCATCGCGCGATGCACGGATACGGATCGCGACCGCCGCCGAGACCGCTGCGTCTCCCGCGCCCAACATGCGCCCGCCACGGCTGATCGGCAACACCGGCGAGATGGGAGAATTCGTTCTGCCGTTGAACGTTCCTGGCGAAGGCAAGGAATCGTTGCACTACGACGACTTCACTTTCGCCGCGGCCTCGTGGACTCTCGCCGCGCATGAGTTGCGCCCAGGCCACGAGATGCAGTTCGCCAAGATGGTTGAGCGCGGAGTCTCAAACGCGCGCGGCATCTTCGCGTTCAACTCAACCAATGTCGAAGGCTGGGGACTCTATTCGGAGGCGATCCTGCTGCCGCATATGCCGCTCGAAGGACAACTGGTTTCGCTTCAAATGCGCGCACTCCGGGCCGCGCGAGCGTTCCTCGATCCCGAGCTACAGATGGGCAAGATCACGGCAGAGGAAGCCAAGCGCCTTCTCGAAGAGGACGTGGTGCAATCGAAGGCGATGGCGAAACAGGAGACTGACCGCTACACCTTCCGAGCGCCAGGTCAGGCGACATCGTACTTCCACGGATACGTGAAGCTGATGGATCTACGGCGCGAGATCGAGTCGAAGCTCGGGCCAAAGTTCGTTGCGTTGCGGTTCCACGATTTCGTGCTCGATCAGGGGCTGTTGCCGCCGGCCCTGTTGCGCAAGGCGGTGTTGGCGGAGTTCGTGCGGTGATCGGGCGGTTGTCGAGATAGTACCTGATCGCTGATTCGAGCGGATCGACTATCAGGATGCACCATCCTTGTACTCGTGCGCGACGGAAGCGAGCGAGTCACGGCTTCCCCGCGACGTAGTAGCAGCGGCTTCGGCGGTGAAGCGATCGCGGCGCCTGGCACACTCCCAACCTTCAAGCATGCGCTCCGGTCCTGTTCGGACCTACTGGGGGCCGGCCCTCGTGCGGTGCGCCTCACCAAGTCATCGAACCAGCGGCAGGTGGCCACAGCCCCATCATCTGCCGGAGGAGCACCACTTGCCCCAAGTGATGCGCTGCGTGGATGGCGCCATGCAGCACACCGGACCCACGAGTGTCGCGATCGAGGAAAGGAATCGGAACGCCCTCGGGCAGTAGCTTCGCCTCGAGATCCGGGGCCTCGCGTGCAATCCGCTGGCTCTCGCCAACGACGGCCAGATAACGGTGGTGGAGCGCCGGCCACTCGGCGGAAGTACAGGGTGGCCACCCGCCCTCGGCGTGCTCCGGGAATCCTGTGAATCCGTGCAGGGCGATCTGGTTGAAGCAGTCCTGCCAGAAGCACATGTGCGCCACGATCTCGGCGATCGAATGGGGCGCACCCGCTGGCTTCGCAGTCGCCTCTTCGCCTGTGAGCCCGTACAACGCAGATTCCGGAGAATGGAAACCCACACTGACTCCAGCGACCAGTTCCAGCAGACCGCGATCCTCGATTCGATGCAAGTCAGCCATCACCTCACCTCTCTATTCGAAGAAGTCTTCGCCCGGCTTCCGGTACTCGTACATCACGTCCTCGTTCATCTCGATGCCGAATCCGGGAGAGTCCGGCACCTTCACCACGCCGCCCGCGACCATCGGACCATCGAGTCCACGAACCAAGGCGTCATGGAACGGGATGCTCGCCGCGTGCCATTCGAGCGCGAGCAAGTTCGGGATGGCCGCCGCCAAGTGGGCTCCGGCCATGGTCCCGAGCGGGCCTGCTATGTTGTGCATCGTCAGGTTCACATAGTGCATGTCGCATAAGTCGGCCACCTTCCGGCCTTCCCAAAGTCCGATCTTTTGCACGTCGGGCGCGAGCACGCGCAGGCCCGCCTCGACGATCAACCGCTCGAAGTCCGTGCGGAGATAGTGATTCTCTCCGGTCGAAATCGGAGTCGTTGTGCCGCGCTGAACGTCGCCGATCGCGCGGATGTTGTCCGGCGGCACCGGATCCTCGAGCCACAGCAGCTTGTAGGGCTCGAGCGCCCGCGCCAGTTCCACCGCGGCTTGCACGCCATAGTTCCAATGACAATCGATTGCCAAGCCGACACCCCAACCCACGGCCTTACGAACCCCTTCCACAAGCGCCGCGGCGAACTCGATCTCGAGCCGACTCAGGTCGCGGTTGTACTCGTCGGTCTCATACGGTGTCGGCACGTCCACGTCGAATTTGATAATGCGGAATCCGCGATCGGCCATCGCCTTGGCCCGCGCGCCGTAGGACTCAGGCGTCAGCGCCTCCTCGGCCGAGTTGGCGTCCCAGCCGTGATGCTTGACGCTGATCCGCGTGTTCTCTTCGGAAATGCCGGACGCGCGCATCCAGGCCGGCGTCCGGGGCTTCAGTAGCGGCGTGATGCTCGACAGCGCATCTCCCGCGTGGCAATCGGCGTACACCGTAACCCTATCGCGATACTTCCCGCCGAGGATTCGCCATACCGGCATCTGATGCTTCTTGCCGATCACGTCGAGCAGCGCGGCCTCGATCCCGTAGATCGCATGCCATGCTTGGCCAGGCGCGCAATGCACCACACTGGCCTTCATTCGCCGGACGATGCGATCGATCGAGGTGGGATCTTCGCCGGCGAGGATCGAGTTGAACTCGCGGATGGTCGCGGTGATTCCTGGCGCGGCGAACGCTTCACCGTAGCCCGTAATCCGCTCATCTGTTTCGACTTTGACGATGGTCCAGTCGAAGTTGGACTCGATAACGGCGGTGGATATTCGGGTGATCTTCATGGAGGGTAAACCTCTATCCTACCGCCGGGACGTACGCCCAGAAATCTGAAGCGGCTGATGCGGATTTCGTGAGAATTTTTCCGCCTTCAACCTACTTATTGAATGAGGTGACATTCCCATGCAAGCACCGGCGATCTGTCCCCGATGCCTTTCGACGCACTCGCACCGTTCGGCGCCGAAATCACGTGTCGAACGCGTGCTCTCCTGGATTGGCCTGACCGCCTGGCGCTGCGGTCAGTGCTACCGGCGCTACTGGTTCTGACCGGACCGGAGCGGCACCGCCAGGATGGAGTCCTGGCGGCTGGCGGCATTTGACCCCAATTCGTCCAGCGGCCCTACCCGCCTTTGGAGCGGGGCCGCTTTGAGGAACACGCGCACAATGGAACTCGCCACGGTGCCCCACCCGCTACATGTTCCTGAACTTCCGGAGCCGCGCATTCGCGCCCTGTGCGCTTCCAGGGAGGCGTCTCACAACTCGTCGGGACGCGAAAGGGTGGTATTTCCGCCGAGAAGGCGGTGAGCTTGCTCGAATGTCTCGCTTGGCCTGTCTTCCGAGTCGACCCCGACGCCGTCCGCGAAGCGGCGCTCGCCGCGAGGTGCGCGCATCTCGTTCTGGGACGGGCTGGTGGTCCCTGCCGCAGCTCGCTTGGGAGCGGAGCAGTTGTACTCGGAGGACATGAACCACCGCCAGATGGTCTCCCGAGTACGAATCGTAATTCCCTTCGCCGCGGGCTGACCCTCTCGATCCGTGGCGCCACTAAGCGGGATCACGCCATGGCGTGCGGCCATCCCAAGCGTCAAGCCCTTTCACCCATGTATCTCGCCGCTTACGCATCTCCGCGAGTTGCGCCGCGTGCGCGGCGGACTTGGCGAGATTACGCTCCTCGAGCGGATCGGCCCCCAAATCATAAAGCTCCTCGAACTCGGGCTTCGTCGCGGTGTATCGCGCGTATTTCCAGCGCTCAGACCGGACGCCTTCGCTCGGCGGAATCCAGCCGGCCGCGGTGAACTCGTGTTCGTAATACCAGTCCTTGCGCCGCGCGGCGGACTTGCCTTCGGCGAGCGGATAGAGGCTCCGCCCCTGCATTTCGACCGGCGGCGCGATACCCGCTGCCTCGAGGAGCGTCGGCGCGATGTCGACGTTAAGCGTCATCTCCTTGCGGCGCGATCCACGAACGCCCGCGCCCCAGCGCGGATCGTAGACAATCATCGGCACGCGAATCGACTCCTCGTGCGCGAACCACTTACCGGCGAGTCCATGCTCGCCGAGATAGAAGCCGTTGTCGCCGCTGAAGACGATGACCGTGTTGTGATAGGCGCCGATCGCCGCGAGTTGCTTTCGGATCCGCTCCACCACCATATCGACTTCAGTAATGAGACGATAGTAGTTCTTCACCGAAGCCTGATAGAGCTCGGGCGTGCCGAAGCGAACCGCCCAGCGGCGGCGATTCTCGCTTCGTTGGATCTCCGGCGGGAGCATTGCGATGTACCGTGGACTGGCGGTTTTCGGAACCGGTATCGTGACGCCGTCGTAGGTGTGCCCGGTCGCGGGCGATGGCAGGAACTGGCGCGGATCCTCGTCCTGCACGTGCGCGGCCTTGAAGCTCACCGAGAGGCAGAACCGCTTGTCCCTGGGAGCGCCGCCGAGGAACTCGAGCGCCTGATCGCCCATCAACTCGGTGAGATGTTTGCCGGGTTCGCCGTCCGGGAAGTACTTGCCTTGGCCCGGGAAGCCCTTCCAATAGTCGAAGCGGTCACGCGGCATGGCGTTGCCGACTCCCCACTTTCCGATGAAACCCGTGTGGTAGCCCGCGGCGCGCAGCAGCATCGGACAGGTGCGCGCATACTGTTGTTCGGTGAAGGCGGTCGCGAACGCGTTGACGCCGTGCTTGCGAGCCCACTGTCCGGTGAAGATCGAGGCGCGAGAGGTCATGCAGATCGCGGTCGTTACGAAGTGGTTCTCGAACGTGACACCCTGTTCGGCGAGCTTGTCGATATTCGGCGAGCGGACAATCCGGTTGCCCATGCAGCCGAGCGAATCCCAGCGTTGATCGTCGGTGAGCAGGAAGATGATGTTCGGGCGATCGGCGCGCTGCGCGAGGGCGGAAGCGGCGAAACTTCCGAGAAAAGTCCGGCGTTGCATAGGAGTTAAGATAGCAAGTAGTCCGGCGTGAGAAGGGGGCGTCTGGACCGTGAAACGAGGAGACTCATGAGAACTACGATCCTGCTGCTATTCGCCGCCACGATGCTCGCACAAGCCCAGCCGGTGTCGGAGCGGGGCCGCGAAAGATTGATCCGCGAGGTGCGTCACGAACTCGTGATGCTGCCCTACTATGGCGTCTTCGACAACCTGTCGTACAAGCTGGACGGCTACAACGTCACGCTGTTGGGACAGGTGACGAGGCCCACGCTCAAGAGCGATGCCGAACGGGTGGTGAAGTCGATCGAAGGAGTCGAGAAAGTCGATAACCAGATCGAAGTGTTGCCGCTGTCGCCGAACGACGACCGCCTGCGCCTGCGCGTGTATCGTGCGATCTACGGCCGGGCGCCGCTCGACCGTTACGCGCTGCAGGCCGTTCCGCCGATCCACATCATCGTCAAGAACGGCAACGTGACGCTCGAGGGTGTGGTGGCCAACGAAGGCGACAAGAACATGGCCAACATTCGGGCCAACGGCGTATCAGGCGTCTTCCAGGTGGTCAACAATCTGGCCGTCGAGAAGAAGTAGATCGCCCCATTCGGCCTTGCGCGCGGCGCGGAAGCGGAGCTTGTCGAGTTTGGTCACGCGCAGGTCGTGTGCCCCGCCGCTATCGCAAACACGCAGATCGATCCATCCCGGATGATGGAGCGGATGACGGATCACGCGAGCGCCACGAGAGTGATCCACGGACCTTTTGCTCAGAATCACGTACGAAAACTTCTCGTCCTCGTACCCGTGCGTGCCTTCCTTCAGCCGGTGATGGAGCGTCGTGCGGGGACGGTGCGGCGATGGTCCCACCGAGTTTGCGCAGGCGGCGGATCAATGAGAATCCTGCACCGAGTTCGCTGAGCGCATGGCTCGAGATGACGACATCGGCCGACGGCACCGACTCGAACTTGCGTAGATCATCGTTACGCCATTCGGCATCCGGAAGCCATGCCGACCCGCATCGACGAACGCAGCGTCGGACTCGTCAGCCGCGCCATTCCCGGCCAGCGGGCCGGGCGCGGCCCATGTGGCAGCTCCGGCCCGTCCGCCCAAGTCGAGCAGGGATTCCACGTTGCTCCACGGAGCGTTTCGCAGCACCGCGGTTGTCGCGCCGTAAGTCGCGGGGAATCGCGTCGCCATGTAGGCCGCGACACGAAACGCCGACGCAACTGGATCGAAGCCGTCGTCGCGCCGAGGCGGTAACGCTCCAACATCAGCATCGCTGTGCGCCGCAGATCGGCGAAGGGCGGTCCGGCCGCGTACTCATCCGCGGCGGCACGCAGTTCAGGGGGCAGTTGCATGCGGAGCGGAACCGAGCAGCGTCGCGGCGGTCCTTTTCGCAGCCGCGATCGATGCTTCCTTGATGCTTTCGTACCCCTTGATGCGCTCGGGAAGCGCGCAGAGTTCGCGGACTCGGGCCGGGTCGTCCAGACCCGCGGCCTGCTCGACGAGATCGCGATACCAGGCGATCAGCGAACGTTCGAGCCGACGGTGCGCACTGTATCCGAAGATGTCCAGCGGACCACCGCGTAGCGGCTTCATCGCGGCGAGCAGTTTCAACACAGGCCGCGCCCACGGGCCCAAGGTGATCTTCTGTTTCAGTCCGAAGCGCCGCAACATCGGCGGATGGAGGTGGAAGCCGATGCTTTCCGCCGACTCGAACGTCTCCTCGATCTCGCGCAACTGCTTCGGATCGGTGAGCAGCCGCGCGACCTCGTACTCGTCCTTGTACGCCATCAGCTTGAACAGATTCTTCGCCACCGTCTCCGCCAGTTCGGGCCTGCGGCTCCGAATCGACTCGACGAAGCAGGCATGCTCCTCCGCGTAGGCCGCATTCTGATAAGCGGTCAATTCCGCGCGATAATCCGGCGTCTCAACCTGTCGTTCCTTCTTCAGGCCCGCCACCGTTTCCACGCGGGCCGCATCCACATAGTACAGACGGCCGTATTGGAAGGCTTGTAGATTCTTGCGAACATCCACGCCGTTCAACTGAATCGCGCCTTCGATGCTCGCGAGCGTGATGGGTACCAGTCCGGCTTGCCACGCGGCGCCGAGCAGCAGCACATTCGACATCATGTGCGACCCGAACAGTCCGTCCGACAACGCGGAGGCATCCATGTGAACGTTGTGGCCGCGGCGTGTGGCGGCCTCGATCCGCGCGATTCTCTCTTCGGCCGAGCCGAGCGGAGCCTTGCCGCGCAAGGTCTCCGAAGTCGGCGTGAGATGGGTGTTCAGCACCGCGACCGTGCGATCCGGATGCGCGCATTTGAAGTTGTCCGGATTCATCACGCCCAACAGGTCGAAGCCGATGATCACATCGGCGTTGGCCGTGTTGATCTTGACGCTCGCCTGGATGGGCTGGCTCGACAGAATCAGGTGGGAGACCACTGCCCCGCCCTTCTGCGCGAGCCCGGTCTGGTCGAGCGTCGTGCAATGGAGGCCGTCCATTGAGGCCGCCGCAGCCAGCACGGCGTTCACCGTGACCACGCCTGTACCGCCGATTCCCGGTGCGAGAATCCGATATGGTTGCGCCGTGCTCGCCATGCGCGCGGGTGCGGAGATGTCGTGCGCGGGAAGTTCCGGCGTGGCCTTCTTTTTCAAACCGGTGCCGGGTACGAGATTCACGGAGAGGAACGATGGACAGTCGCCGAGCGCGCACGAGTAGTCCTTGTTGCACGACGCCTGATGGATGCTCATCTTCTCACCGAACGGCGTGGCGACCGGCTGCAGCGCCATGCAGTTGGACTGAGCGATGCAATCGCCGCAGCCCTCGCAGACACGCGGATGAATGAAGAGACGGCGCGCCGGATCCTGATAGCGGCCGCGCGATCGGGCGCGGCGCTTCTCGGCGGCGCACTCCTGGTCATAGATGATCGCGGTGACGCCCGGCTCTTTTTCGAGCTCGCGCATCGTCTCTTCGAGTGCGGTGCGATCGCGGACCTCGGTATTCGCGCCGAGCTGCCCCGGATCTTCGTACTTCGACGGATCCTCGGCGAGCACCACCACGCGCTTCACACCCTCGGCCTCGAGCTTGCGCGTCAGCGCGGGAATCGGGATCGCGCCGACCGCATCCTGTCCGCCGGTCATCGCGACGTGCCCGTTGTAGAGGATCTTGTACGTGATGTTCGCACCCGAGGCGATCGCCGCCTGCACCGCCAGCGAGCCCGAGTGGAAGTAGGTCCCATCGCCGATGTTCTGGAACATGTGCTTGCGGTGGCTGAACGGCGCGATGCCGAACCACGGCGCGCCTTCGCTGCCCATGTGGGCGGCGAAGGCGTAGCCGCGATTATCGTCGAGCAGGAAGCCCATGCCCGCGCATCCGATGCATCCTCCCGCCAGTTGTCCTTCGAACAGCAGCGTACTGCGATTGTGCGGACAGCCTGGACAGTACATCGGCTTTCGCAACACGGTAAGTTCGGCCGGCCGGGCGGAGATCTTCTTCAGATGGTCGAGGCGCTCGCGGACCCTCGGCAGATCCCGCAGCCCGAGCAGCACCGGACCGATCGCCTTCGCGATCTCGTCGGGATCGAGTTCGTTGTCCGGCCGCAGCAACATCGCGCCATTCGCGTCCTTCTTGCCGGTCACACGCGGACGGTGGTCCGAGTTGTAGAGCGCCTCGCGGATCTGCAGCTCGAGAAAGCTGCGCTTCTCTTCGATGACGAGGAGGTCATCTAGTCCGGCCGCGAACTCCTCGACGAATCGCTGCTCGAGCGGATACGTCATGCCGAACTTCGCAACGCGGAGCCCGAGAGCCGCGAGATCGCTTTCGCGGATACCGAAGTCCGCGAGCGCCTGCATGAGATCGAAGTAGTATTTGCCCGCCGTCGCAATGCCGAGCCGGGCGCCCTCCCGCGCGCCGAAGCTCCGGTTGATCGGATTCAGTTTGACGAATTCGTGGACTGCGGCGAGCCGCCGGTGGTTGGTCTCGATCTCGAGCGCGTTGGCGATTCCCGGAACGAGCCGCGGCTCAGAGAACTTGCGATATCCGGCCGGGTGCTGGAACGAGTATCGATCGAGATCGATTGAGACGGTGCCACCGCCATCGCAGGTCTGAGTGAGCAACTTCATCGCGCTCCAGGCGCCGGAGAATCGCGAGAGCGCAATCGCGTAGAGGCCGTAATCGAGAATCTCCTGCGTGTTGCCCGGAAACAGCAGCGGGATGCCCACGTTCATCAGGCTGAAATCGCTCTGGTGGGGAATCGAGGAGCTTTTGCACGGATGGTCATCGCCCGCCAGCACCAGCGCCGCGCATTTGCCGCCCGAGCCCGCCAGGTTGGCGTGACGCAAAATGTCGCCCGAACGGTCCACGCCGGGGCCCTTGCCATACCAGATGCCCACCACGCCGTCGTACTTCGGCGTGTCCATCGCCA